>QEVL01000013.1 GCA_003577305.1 Burkholderiales bacterium | reverse complement strand
GGCCGGCGCCGGGCCGCGCGTGGGCGCGATGCGGGCTGCGCTGGCCGCGATGGCGCTGCTGGCGAGCGCCTGTGCGGGCACGTCGCCAGCGGCCGGAGGCGATGCGCCGGCGGTCGTGGCACCGCCCGCCGAGGCGCGGGCTTCGGAGCCCGACGGCGCGCACGCGGCCGCACCACCGGTCGAGACCGTGCCCCAGGTCGAGCTCACGCCGCAACTGATGTTCCAGCTGCTCGCCTCCGAGATCGCAGCGCAGCGCGGCGAAGTCGGCAGCGCGGCAGCCACTTACCTGTCGATGGCCAGGCAGACGCGCGACCCGAGGCTGGCGCGCCGCGCCACCGAACTCGCGCTGGTCGAGCGCTCGCTCGACCACGCGCTGCCGGCTGCGGAGCTGTGGCACGAGCTGTCGCCGAATTCGCCGATCGCAACCCAGACGATCGAGTCGCTGTGGATCAGCACCGGGCGACTCGGCGAAGCAGAGCCGCTGCTGCGCGCCCGGCTGGCGAAGGCGCGCGCCGATCGCCGGCTGAACGAAGCGTACCCGCAACTGCAGCGCACGCTCGCACGCTCGCCCGACCGCAAGGCGGCGCTGGCCCTGATCGAACGGCTCGCGGCGCCCGACCAGCGCGTGGCCGCGGCGCGCCTGGCGATCGCCGCGGTCGCGCATTCGGCCGACGACAGCGCGCGCGCCGCCGCCGAGGCCGAGGCGGCGCTCGCGCTCGAGCCGAAGAACGAGGGCGCGGCGGTCGCCGCGGCCCGCTACGTCGCGCAGACGCCGCGCGGCGGCGCCGGCGCGATCTCGCTGCTCGAGTCGTTTCTCGCGCGCGAGCCCAAGGCGATCGAGGCGCGCTTTTCGCTGGCGCGGCTTCTGGCGGCCGACGGGCGCAGCGACGACGCGCGCGCGCAGTTCGAGACCGCGCTGCGGCAGGAGCCCGACAGCCCCGGCATCCTGTTCTCGCTCGCGCAACTGGCCTGGCAGACGAAGCAGCCGAAAGTCGCCGAAGACTACCTGCGCCGCTACCTCGCGCTGCCCGCGCAGGTGCAGCGCGACAACGACCCCGCATACCTGTTCATGGGCCAGCTCGCCGAGGAGTCGGGCCGCACTGCCGAGGCGGTCGACTGGTACGCCCGCGTGCGCCGCGGCGAGCAGTATCTTCCCGCGCTCACGCGCCGCGCGGTGCTGCTCGGCAAGCTCGGCCGCATCGACGAGGCCCGCGAATTGCTGCGTACGACCTCGGTGGGCAGCGTGCGCGAACGCGTGCAGCTCACCGCCGCCGAGGCGCAGGTGCTGCGCGAGGCCGGGCGCGACGCCGAGGCCTTCGAGGTGCTCGCGCAGGCGCTCGAGCGCCATCCCGAGAACCCCGAGCTGCTGTACGACCACGCGATGGCCGCCGAGCGGCTCGACCGGCTCGACACGATGGAGCAGAGCCTGCGCAAGCTGATCGCACTGCGCCCCGACAACGCGCACGCCTACAACGCGCTCGGCTACACCTTCGCCGAGCGCAACGTCCGGCTCGGCGAGGCGCAGGCGCTGATCGAGAAGGCGCTCGCGCTCGCACCCGACGACGCGCACATCATCGACAGCATGGGCTGGGTGCTGTTTCGCCGCGGCGAACTGGCCGCGGCGGTCGAGCATCTGCGCAAGGCCTACCGGCTGCGCCCCGAGGCGGAGATCGCGGCGCACCTCGGCGAGGCGCTCTGGAAATCGGGCCGCACCGACGAGGCACGGCGCATCTGGCACGAGGCCAGCGCCCGCGAGCCGCACAACAAGGTATTGAGCGAGACGCTGGCGCGCTTCGGGATCGCGCGATGACCAGGGCGTGCTGACACGAGCATCCTCCCCGCGGCGCAGCCTGCCCGCCGCGCTGGCAGCCGCGTTCCTGCTCGCGCTGGCCGGCTGCGCGACGCCGGGCGCTCCCCCCGCGGTTCCGCCCGAGGCGGCGCCGCCCAATTTCTGGGCCGGCCGTTTCGCCGCGACCGTCACCGAAGCGGGCGACGACGCGCGCCAGGAGCGCTCGAGCGGCCGCTTCTCGCTTCGGGTCGACGGACCGCGCACCGAACTCGAGCTATCGTCGCCGCTGGGCCAGGCGATCGCGCAACTGCAGCTCGACGGCGAGCGTGCGACGCTCGTGGCCGCCGACGGCAAGACCTGGGAGGCGCCGTCGGGCGAAGCGCTCACCGAGCAGGTCTTCGGCTGGCGCGTCCCGCTGGCCAACCTCCCCGGCTGGCTCGAGGGCCGCCTGGCCGAGCCCACCGAGCGCGACGGAACGCGCGTGGTGGCCGGGCGCGAGCACGGCTGGTCGGTGCGCATCGAGGCGAACGACGCGGGCCGCCCGCGCCGCCTGGCGCTCGACTGGCCTGCCGCGGCCCGCCCGGGCGAGCGCCGCCTGTCGCTGCGGCTGGTGATCGACAGCGCGGTGCGCCTTCCCGGCCACCCATGAGACATCGCGGCCCGCCGCCCGACGCCGTCGCCCGCCCATGATCGAATCGCTGCGCAATCTGCCCGCCCCGGCGAAGCTGAACCTGTTCCTGCACGTCACCGGGCGCCGCGCGGACGGCTACCACCTGCTCGAGACGGTCTTCGAGTTCGTCGACCTGTGCGACCGCGTGCACCTGGCGCGCCGGGACGACGGGGCGATCGTGCGCCGCAACCCGCTCGCCGGGCTTGCGCCGGAAGCCGACCTGGCGGTGCGCGCGGCGCGCCTGCTCGCCGCCGAGACCGGCTGCCGGTTCGGCGTGGAGATCGCGATCGACAAGCGGATACCGATGGGCGCGGGGCTGGGCGGCGGCAGCTCCGACGCCGCTACCGTGCTGCTCGGCCTCAACCGCCTCTGGGAGCTGCGCCTGGACCGGCGCCGCCTGATGGCGCTCGGTCTGCGCCTGGGCGCCGACGTGCCCGCGTTCGTGTTCGGCCGCCGCGCCTTCGCCCGCGGCATCGGCGAGCGCCTGCGCGCGCTGCCCGGCGAGCCCGCGTGGTTCGTGCTCGTGGCGCCGCCGGTCGCGGTGCCCACTGCTTCGGTGTTCGGCTGCGCCAAATTGACACGCGATACGAAACCGCTCAAAATTTCGGGTCTTTCGCGAGGGCGGTCCGTCTATCGCGGGAAGAACGACCTCGAACCCGTGGCGTGCGCAGCCTGGCCGCGCATCGCCGAAGCGCTCGCCGCGCTCAGGCTCGCCGCCGATTCGGCCGGTGCCGACGGGCGGCTGGCGCGAATGACCGGTTCCGGGGCCTGCGTGTTCTGTCCCGTGCCTGACGAACCGGCAGCCGCGGCGATCCGGAAGCGGCTCGTGCGGCAGGCGGTCGGAACCGCGTATTCGGTCCGTTCGCTGCCCGGCCACCCGCTTCGCGACTGGTCGTTTGCCTGAGGGCTTGCCGGCAGGCGAATGACCCGGACCGGCATGCCGTCACCCGGTGACGCGAGCCGATCCGCAGACCGACCACTGGGGAGTAGCCAAGTTGGTTAAGGCACCGGATTTTGATTCCGGCATGCGAGGGTTCGAATCCTTCCTCCCCAGCCAACTTCTCCAGCCCGGGGCGTGAGCCGGGCTGCCAGCCGAGAGCCGCACGAGTGCAGGGCTACCACCGCCGAAATGCCGACGTCATCGACCCGGAAGGTCTGATGATCTTCACCGGCAATGCCAACCCGCGGCTGGCGACCGACGTCGCGCGCCACCTGTACATCAACCTCGGCAAGGCCAAGGTCAGCCAGTACTCCGACGGCGAAGTGATGGTCGAGATCCTGGAGAACGTGCGCGGCAAGGACGTCTTCGTCCTTCAACCCACCTGCGCGCCGACCAACGACCACCTGATGGAAGTGATGATCATGGTCGACGCGCTCAAGCGTGCCTCGGCAGGGCGCATCACCGCAGCACTGCCCTACTACGGCTATGCCCGCCAGGACCGCCGGGTGCGCTCCACGCGGGTGGCGATCAGCGCGAAGGTGGTCGCCAACATGCTCGAGACCGCCGGCGTCGACCGCCTGCTCACGATGGACCTGCACGCCGAGCAGATCCAGGGCTTCTTCGACATCCCGGTCGACAACATCTACGCCGCGCCGCTGCTGCTGGCCGACGTGCACAAGCAGCAGTTCGAGAACCTGCTGATCGTCTCGCCCGACGTCGGCGGCGTGGTGCGCGCGCGCGCACTGGCCAAGCGCCTCGACTGCGACCTCGCGATCATCGACAAGCGGCGCCCGAAAGCCAACGTGGCCGAGGTGATGAACATCATCGGCGACGTGTCGGGACGCACCTGCGTGATCATCGACGACATCGTCGACACCGCGAACACGCTGGTGAAGGCGGCGGTCGCACTCAAGGAGCACGGCGCGCGGCGCGTGGTCGCCTACTGCACGCACGCGGTGCTCTCGGGCGGTGCCGCGGCGCGCATCGCCGGGTCGGCGCTCGACGAACTGGTCGTCACCGACACGATCCCGCTGTCGGCCGAGGCGCAGGCCTGCAACCGCATCCGCGTGCTGTCCTGCGCACAACTGCTGGCCGAGACGATCCTGCGCATCAACCGCGCCGATTCGGTCTCGTCGCTGTTCGTCGACTGACTCTCGCTTGTGGTGCCGGCAGGCCTCGCGGCCAGCCGGCGTGTGTGGATGCCCCGGCGTTCTGGTCGCGGACCCGGGGCCTGATGAAAGGGAGAACGATGAAAGTCGTTGCCAAGACCCGTAACGAGCAGGGATCCGGTGCGAGCCGCCGCCTGCGCCGCACCGGCTTCGTGCCGGGAATCGTCTATGGCGGCCGGAGCGCCGCCACACCGGTGGCGATCGAGCACAACCCGCTCTACCACGCGCTGCGCGTGGAGGCCTTCCACTCGTCGATCCTCGACATGGAGATCGACGGCACGAAGGAGCGCGTGCTGCTGCGCGACGTGCAGTGGCACGCGTACAAGCCGCAGGTGCTGCACATCGATTTCCAGCGAGTCGCCGCCGACGAGAAGATCACGGTGAGGGTGCCGCTGCACTTCAGGAACCAGGAGATCTCGCCCGCGGTGAAGCTCAGTGCAGGCATCATCGGCCACGTGGTGAACGACGTCGAGGTGATCTGCCTGCCCGGCGACCTGCCCAGCTTCATCGAGGTCGACCTCGCGAACCTGGAAGCCGGCAAGGCGGTGCACCTCAGCGACATCGTCTTCCCGGCCGGTGTCGCGCCGATCGTCTCCGCGGGCGACGACCCGGTCATCGTGACGGTGACGATCCCCGGCGCGGCCGAGGAAGAGCCGGCCGCGGCCGCCCCCGCTGCTGCCCCCGCCGCGAAGAAGTGAGCCCGCCGCGGTTTTCCGCCGCGCACCAGGGCCCGGGTCTCCCCCGGGCCTTTTCTTTGCCGGGCGCGCAGCCTTGAATCCCGACGCAGCCGCGATCTGGAAGGCCCCGCGCTGGGCGCTCGCGGTGCTGCTGGCCGCGCTCGGGATGCTCGGTCCGTTCTCGATCGACACCTACCTGCCGGCGTTCTCCGGCATCGCCCGGGCGCTCGACGCGACGCCGGTGCAGATGCAGCAGACGCTGTCGGCCTACCTGTTCGGCTTCGCGTTCATGAACCTGTTCCACGGCGCGCTGGCCGACAGCTACGGCAGGCGCCCCGTGGTGCTCTGGGGCGTGGGCGTGTTCGCGCTCGCCTCGGTCGGCTGCGCGCTCGCTCCGACGATCGGCTGGCTGGTGTTCTTTCGCGCGCTCCAGGGCCTGTCCACCGGCGCGGGCATCGTCGTCTCGCGCGCGGTCATCCGCGACCTGTTCCCGCCCGAGGATGCGCAGCGGATGATGTCGCAGGTGACGATCTATTTCGGCATCGCGCCGGCAGTCGCTCCGATGATCGGCGGATGGCTGTTCGTCCACGTCGACTGGCACGGCATCTTCTGGCTGCTGGCGGTGATCGGGGTGCTGCTGTGGCTGGGCAACTGGAAGTTCCTGCCCGAGACGCTGCATCACTCGCATCGCCAGCCGTTCGAGTTCGCCCACCTGATGCGCGGCTACTCCCAGCTGCTGTCCGATCCGCGCTTCCTGCTGCTGGCGCTGGCCAGCGGCGTGCCGTTCAACGGCATGTTCCTGTACGTGCTGTCGGCGCCCGCGTTCCTCGGCACGCACCTGGGCCTCGCGCCCACCGAATTCTTCTGGTTCTTCATGCTGACGATCAGCGGCATCATGGCCGGCGCCTGGGTCAGCGGACGACTCGCCGGGCGCATCGCGCCGCGTCGCCAGGTGCGCCACGGCTTCGTCGTGATGTTCGTGGTGGCGACGCTGAACCTGCTCGCGAACCTCGTGTTCGCTCCGAGCGCCAGCTGGGCGCTGCTGCCGCTGGCGCTGTTCGCCTTCGGCTGGGCGCTGAACGTGCCGGTGGTCACGCTGATGGTGCTCGATCTGTATCCGCACCGGCGCGGCATGGCTTCGTCGCTGCAGGCGGTGGTCGGCAGCGTGGCCAACGGCCTGGTCGCCGGCGTGATCGCGCCGCTGGTGATGCACTCGACCGTGGGGCTGGCCGCAACCTCGCTGGCGATGCTGTGCGTGGGACTGGCCGCGTGGCTGCGCCTGCAGCGGCGCTGATTCCTCTACACTTGCGCCCGGCAGAGCCTCCGGAGCGCATTCCGGCGGCGCCGCAGCGCCCCGCGAGATGAACGGCATCCGACTCGTCGTCGGCCTGGGCAACCCGGGCCCGGAACACCAGCTCGACCGGCACAACGCCGGATTCTGGTTCGTCGAAGCGCTCGCGCACCAGCGCGGCGCAACGCTCGCGCGCGAGGGCAGGTTCCACGGCGACGTCGGTCGCGCCCGCATCGGGGGTGCCCAGGTGTTCCTGCTCGAACCGGCCACCTGGATGAACCGCTCCGGGCAGGCGGTGGTGGCGCTGGCGCACTTCTACCGGATCATGCCCGACGAAATCCTCGTCGTTCACGACGAGCTCGACCTGCCTCCCGGCCAGGCGAAACTGAAGAAGGGCGGCGGACACGCGGGCCACAACGGGCTGAGGGACATCCAGGCCCGGCTGGGCAGCGCCGATTTCTGGCGCCTGCGCATCGGCATCGGTCACCCGCGCGACCTGCAGCCGGCGCAGCAGGTGGCCGACTTCGTGCTGAACCGGCCCAGCCGCGAGCAGCAGCGGGCGATCGACGAGGCGATCGACCGCGCGCTCGACTGCCTGCCCGAACTGGTCGCGGGAAACGCCGCGGCCGCGACGATGAGACTCCACACCCGCAACTGACGCCACGCCATGCCCGCACGACTCGTCACCCGCCGCTCGGCCATTCACGGAAACGGCGTGTTCGCCGCGGTCGACATCCCGGCCGGCACCCGACTCATCCGGTACAAGGGAAAGCTGCTCACCCAGGCCGAGAGCGACGAGCTCTACGGCGACGGCGCGGACACCGGTCACACGTTCCTGTTCTCGCTGAACGACGACTACGTGATCGACGCGAACCAGCAGGGAAACAGCGCACGCTGGATCAACCACGGGTGCGCGCCGAACTGCCAGGCGGTGATCGAAGAGCACGACGGCGGCGACCCGCGCCGCGACCGCGTGTTCATCGAGTCGATCCGCGACATCCGCAAGGGCGAGGAACTCACCTACAACTACGGGATCGTGCTCGGCGTGCCGCACACGCGGGCGATGAAGCGGATCTGGGCGTGCCGCTGCGGCGCTCCGCAGTGCACCGGCACGATGCTGCAGCGCAGGGCACGCCCTCGCGGCCGGCGCTGAGGCCGCCTGCGCTACGAGCGACGCCGCGCCGGCGCGCCGCGCTCGGCCACCAGTTCGATGTTGCCGTCGGCCTGCTGCCGCTCGAGGCGCACGGTGAAGCCCCACAGCCAGGCGAGGTGCCCGAGCACCGCCTCACAGGAGGCCTCGGAGAGCGGCCGCCGGTCGCGCACGAAATGACGCAGCGTGAGCGAGCGGTCGCCGTGCAGGTCGACGTTCCAGACCTGGATGTCGGGCTCGCGGCTGCCCAGGTCGTACTGCTCCGACAGCAGCCGGCGCAGCTCGCGATAGCCGCGCTCGTCGTGGATCGCATCGATCTTCAGCTTCTCGCGGCTGTCGTCGTCGAGCACCGCGAAGAAGCGGAACTCGCGCATCAGCCGCGGCGACAGGTACTGCGCGACGAAGCTCTCGTCCTTGAAGTTGCGCATCGCGAAATCGAAGGTCTCGCGCCAGTCGGAGCCCGCGATGTCGGGAAACCAGTGACTGTCCTCGTCGGTGGGAGCCTCGCAGATGCGACGCAGGTCGCGCCACATCGCGAAGCCGAGCGCGTACGGGTTGATGCCCGAGTAGTGCGGGCTGTTGTACGGCGGCTGGTAGACGACGTTGGTGTGCGACTGCAGGAACTCGAGCATGAAGCCGTCCGAGAGCAGCCCGTCGTCGTACATCGCGTCGAGCAGCGTGTAGTGCCAGAAGGTTGCCCATCCCTCGTTCATCACCTGCGTCTGGCGCTGCGGATAGAAGTACTGGCCGATCTTGCGGATGATCCGCACCACCTCGCGCTGCCACGGCTCGAGCAGCGGCGCGTGCTTCTCGACGAAATAGAGCAGGTTCTCCTCGGGCTCCTCGGGCCAGCGCCGCTCGCGCTTCTCCTCGGCCTTCCCCGGCGCCGGCGGCAGCGTGCGCCACAGGTCGTTGACCTGCGCCTGCAGGTATTCCTCGCGCTCCTTCTGGCGCAGCTTCTCCTTCTCGAGCGACAGGCGCGGCGCACGCTGGTAGCGGTCGACGCCCAGGTTGACCAGCGCATGGCAGGCGTCGATCAGCTGTTCGACCGCGGTCTCGCCGTGGCGCTCCTCGCACTCGGCGATGTAGTTGCGCGCGAACACCAGGTAATCGATGATCGCGTCGGCGCTGGTCCACTGCCGGAACAGGTGGTTTCCCTTGAAGAACGAGTTGTGCCCGTAGGCGGCGTGCGCGATCACCAGCGCCTGCATCGGCAGCGTGTTTTCCTCCATCAGGTAGGCGATGCAGGGGTTGGAGTTGATGACGATCTCGTAGGCGAGCCCCATCTGGCCGCGCCGATAGCGGTTCTCGGTCGCCAGGAAGTGCTTGCCGAACGACCAGTGGTGGTAGTACACCGGCATGCCGCTCGACGCGTAGGCGTCCATCATCTGTTCGGCGCTGATGATCTCGATCAGGTGCGGATAGACGTCGAGCCCGAAGCGGCCCGCGACCTCGCCGATCGCCTCGTCGTAGCGCTCGATCGCCTCGAAGCTCCATTCGGAGCTGTCGGAGAGCGGAGCCGGCCGCCTGGCCATCATGCCGCGCCCGCCACGCTGCGCTTGCGGAACAGCTCGCGAAACACCGGGTAGATCTCGGCGGCGCTGCCGATTCGCTGCATCGCGAAGCGGCCCGGGTGCGCCGCCTGCAGCTTCTCGTACTCGCGCCACAGGTTCTGCGGTTCGCCCTGGCTGATCTCGACGTAGGCGAAGTACTGGCACAGCGGGACGATCGACTCGTCGATCAGCCTGCGGCACAGCGGCGAGTCGTCGTTCCAGTTGTCGCCATCGGAGGCCTGCGCGACGTAGATGTTCCACAGGCTCGACGCATAGCGCTCGGCGATGATGTCGCGCGCGAGTTCGAGCGCGCTCGAAACCACGGTACCGCCGGTTTCGCGCGAACCGAAGAACTCGGCCTCGTCGACCTCGCTGGCGACGGTGTGGTGCCGGATGAAGACGACGTCGATGCGCTCGTAGTTGCGGTCGAGGAACAGGTACAGCAGCATGAAGAAACGCTTGGCCAGGCTCTTGCGCTCCTCGTCCATCGAGCCCGAGACGTCCATGATGCAGAACATCACCGCCTGCGTCGTCGGCTCGGGCACGCGGACGCGGTGCCGGTAGCGCAGGTCCAGCGTGTCGATGAACGGAATCGCCGCGATCCGCGCCTGCAGCCGCGCGATCTCCTCGCGCAGCGCACGCACCTCGGGGGCGTCGTGGCCGCGCGCGGCCGCCAGGCGCTCGAGTTCTTCCTCCAGTTCGCGCAGGCGGCGGCCCCGGGGGCCGGCCGCGGCCACGCGCCGGCCGGCCGCCCCGCGCATGGTTCGCGTCAGGCTGATGTTGGTGGGAACGCCGCTCTGCGTGTAGCCGGCGCGCACCCGCCGCGTCTGCTCGATCTGCGCGAGCTGGCGCTTCACCAGGTTGGGCAGCGCCAGTTCGTCGAAGAAGATGTCGAGGAACTCGTCGCGGGTGAGCGTGAACGCGAAGTCGTCGAGCCCCTCGCCTTCGTTGCTCGCCTGGCCGCGTCCCGTGGCGCCCTCGCCCTGCTGCGGCCGCTCGACCTCGTCGCCCGAGGCGAAGCGGTCGTTGCCCGCGTGCACGTATTCGCGCACCCCGCCGCTGCCGTGCGCGAACTGCGGCTCGGCGATGTCGCTCCCCGGAATGCCGATCTTCTCGCCGTTCTCGAGGTCGCGAATGCCGCGCTTCGACACCGCGTCGGCGACCGCCTTGCGGATCTGCGCCTTGAAGCGGCGGATGAAGCGGCTGCGGTTGACCGAGCTGCGGTTGCGGCTGTCGTAGCGCCGGTCGACGATGCGCAGCATCACGGCCTCACGACGACTTCCTCACCCGCAGGTACCACTCGCACAGCAGCCGTACCTGCTTCTCGGTGTAGCCGCGGGCGATCATCCGGTCGACGAAGTCCTGGTGCTTCTTCTGCTCCTCGGCACTGGCCTTGGCGTTGAAGGAGATCACCGGCAGCAGCTCCTCGGTGTTGGAGAACATCTTCTTCTCGATCACCGCGCGAAGCTTCTCGTAGCTGGTCCACGACGGGCTCTTGCCGTCGCGCGCCGCGCGCGCGCGCAGCACGAAGTTGACCACCTCGTTGCGGAAGTCTTTCGGGTTGGAGATTCCCGCGGGCTTCTCGATCTTCTCGAGTTCGTCGTTCAGCGCGCGCCGGTCGAGGATCTCGCCGGTGTGCGGGTCGCGGTACTCCTGGTCCTGGATCCAGAAGTCGGCGTAGGTGACGTAGCGGTCGAAGATGTTCTGCCCGTACTCGGAATAGCTCTCGAGGTACGCGGTCTGGATCTCCTTGCCGATGAACTCGGCGTAGCGCGGCGACAGGTACTCCTTGATGAAGCGCAGGTACTTCTCCTCGACCTCGGGCGGGAACTGCTCCTGCCCGATCTGCTGCTCGAGCACGTACATCAGGTGCACCGGGTTGGCCGCGACCTCGCGGTGGTCGAAGTTGAACACCCGCGAGAGGATCTTGAACGCGAAGCGCGTCGACAGCCCGGTCATGCCCTCGTCGACGCCGGCGTAGTCGCGATACTCCTGGTAGCTCCTGGCCTTCGGGTCGGTGTCCTTGAGGTTCTCGCCGTCGTAGACGCGCATCTTGGAGTAGATCGACGAGTTCTCGGGCTCCTTCAGCCGCGAGAGCACCGAGAACTGCGCCATCATCCGCAGCGTGTCTGGCGCGCACGGCGCCTGCGACAGCGACGAATTGTCGAGCAGCTTCTCGTAGATGTGCATTTCGTCGGTGACGCGCAGCGAGTACGGCACCTTGACGATGTAGATGCGGTCGAGGAAGGCCTCGTTGTTGCGGTTGTTGCGGAACGAGAGCCACTCCGCCTCGTTCGAGTGCGCGAGGATCAGTCCGTCGAAGGGAATCGCGCCGAAGCCCTCGGTGCCCTTGTAGTTGCCCTCCTGGGTCGCGGTGAGCAGCGGGTGCAGCACCTTGATCGGCGCCTTGAACATCTCGACGAACTCGAGCACGCCGCGGTTGGCCAGGCACAGGCCGCCGGAGTAGCTGTAGCAGTCGGGGTCGCTCTGCGACAAGGTCTCGAGCTTGCGGATGTCGACCTTGCCCACCAGCGACGAGATGTCCTGGTTGTTCTCGTCGCCGGGTTCGGTCTTGGACACCGCCAGTTGCGAGAGCACCGAAGGGCGCAGCTTCACGACGCGGAACTTCGTGATGTCGCCGCCGAATTCGTGCAGCCGCTTGACCGCCCACGGACTCATGATCGTCGAGAGGTAGCGGCGCGGAATGCCGTAGTCTTCCTCGAGGATCGCCGCGTCCTCGTCGGGCCGGAACAGCCCGAGCGGCGATTCGTGCACCGGGGAGTCCTTGATCGCGTAGAACGGCACTTTCTCGATCAGCGACTTCAGCTTCTCGGCCAGCGAGCTCTTTCCGCCGCCCACCGGCCCGAGCAGGTAGAGAATCTGCTTCTTCTCCTCGAGCCCCTGCGCCGCGTGGCGGAAGTAGGCAACGATGTTCTCGATCACCTCTTCCATGCCGTAGAAGTCGGCGAAGGCGGGATAGATCTTCAGCATCTTGTTCGCGAAGATCCGCGAGCGGCGCGGGTCGAGCCGGGTGTCGACCAGTTCGGGTTCGCCGATCGCCATCAGCATCCGCTCCGCGACGCTGGCGTAGGCCGATGGGTCGCTGCGGCAGAGGTCCAGGTATTCCCGAACCGACAGCTCCTCTTCCTGGGCCGCCTCGTAGCGGCTCCGGTAGCGGGCGAAGATCGTCATGCTCACCTCCTGCCGTGGGCGCCGCGCGGATCGCCTGCAACGACGCGTTCAGGCCTGTGTCTCTCGTTTCCGAACCTCCTGTCGTTCTTTTTTCTCTTTATATGCCTTTACGGATCAGACTGCATAGTGGTTGACGCGCCAGAAGGTTTGCGCTTGCCGATAGCCGGCCCGCCGACCGTTGCGCGAGTGATCACTACGCGAATGGCGCCCGTCGTCGAACGCCGCCGGGCCGAAGCCGCTGGCGCCGATCGCCAGCGGCGCGTGCTTCACGCGCGCCGCGCCTCAGCGGCCATTGGCGATTCCGGCCGGCACGTGCCCGGCCGGCGCGAAACCGGCTGCCGACTCGCAGTGGCCGGTCTGGTCGTCGAAGAAGAAGTCGGGCTCGAACTCGTTCAGGAACGGTCCCTTGGCGAGCCCGCCGAGGAACATCGCCTCGTCGACCTCCACGCCCCAGTGCATCAGCGTGCGGATCGCGCGCTCGTGCGCCGGGGCACTGCGCGCGGTGACCAGCGCGGTGCGGATGCGCATCGGCGCGCGCGCAGGCGCCTCGCGCGGCACCGCGTCCGCCGCGCCGCGGCCTGCACCTGCGCTCGCATCGTCGCGCTGCAACCGGTGCAGCGCCTCGAGCAGCGGCTTGAACGGCCCCGGCGGCAGCGGGAGCGCGACCCGATCCGCTTCGTGGCGCTGGAACGCGTCGAGCCCGCCGGCCTGGAACACGCGCTCCGACTCGTCGGAAAACAGCACCGCGTCGCCGTCGAACGCGATGCGGACCTCGTCGGGGTGCGACTCGGAAGCCTTGACCGACTCGGGGAAAACCCGCGCCGCCGGGATGCCCGCATCGAGCGCCGCGCCGACGTCCTCGGCATTGGCCGACAGGAACAGGTTCGCCTTCAGCGGCGCGAGGTAACGCCACGGTGCACGTCCGCGGGTGAAGACGCCGCGTTCGAGCCGCAGCCCGGCGTGCTGCGCGGAGCGGAACACGCGCAACCCGCTGACCGGATCATTGCGCGAGACCACCACCACCTCGACGCGACGCTCGCGCTCGGAGCGATCGGCCGGATCGAAGCGCAGCAGCTTGCGCACCAGCGCCCAGGCCACGCCCGGCCGGGCCGTGACGTCGAGGCGCGCGCGCTGCAGCGCCATGTACGCCGCGTCGTCGTCGCGCTCGAAGACGCGGTTCTCTTCCTCGAAGTCGAACACCGCGCGCGAGGAGATCGCGACGACCAGCTTGCCATCGAGCGATGCGGGCACGATCGCCGGGCTTCAGCCCGCCCCGGCGCCCTGGCTCGGCACGCCCTCGCGCAGTTCGGTGCAGCGATTGTGCTCATCGACCAGGACGACGCGCGGCCGGTGCGTCTGCTGATCGGCTTCCGAGAGCATCGCAAAGGTGGCGATGATGACGAGGTCGCCGACCGCCGCGCGTCGCGCAGCCGAGCCATTGAGCGAGACGATTCCGCTGCCGCGCTCACCGCGGATCGCGTACGTCACGAAGCGCTCGCCGTTGTCGATGTTCCAGACGTGCACCTGCTCGTTCTCGCTGATATCGGCGGAATCGAGCAGGTCCTCGTCGATCGCGCACGACCCCTCGTAATGAAGCTCGCAGTGCGTAACGGTCGCACGGTGGATCTTGGACTTCAGGAAATGCCGGTACATGAAAAAACCGTGGTCGAACGGGTGAGCCGGACTCTACAGCTTACCCGATGGCGGCGCCGGGCTCGCCCCACGGTGTCGCACGGACCGTGGTCCCGGTCTGCGACAATCACGGTCCGCCTTCACCCGACCGCCCTGGCTGGCGGTCCGTCCGGAGCCTCGACGCATGTCCCTCAGATGCGGGATCGTCGGCCTGCCCAACGTGGGCAAGTCGACCCTGTTCAACGCGCTGACCAAGGCCGGCATCTCGGCCGAGAACTATCCGTTCTGCACGATCGAGCCGAACGTGGGCATCGTCGAGGTGCCCGATCCGCGGCTCGAGGCACTTGCGAAGATCGTTCGCCCGCAACGCGTGGTGCCGGCCACCGTCGAGTTCGTCGACATCGCGGGCCTGGTCGCGGGCGCCTCGAAGGGCGAGGGGCTGGGCAACCAGTTCCTCGCCAACATCCGCGAGACCGACGCGGTGGTGCACGTGGTGCGCTGCTTCGAGGACGAGAACGTCGTGCACGTGAGCGGGCGGATCGATCCTCTCTCCGACATCGAGGTGATCGACACCGAACTCGCGCTGGCCGACATGGCCACGGTGGAGAAGGCGCTGGTCCGCTACGGAAAGGTGGCGCGCGCCGGCGGCGACAAGGAAGCGCAACGGCTGGTCGCGGTGCTCGGGAAGTGCATGACGGCGCTGAACCAGGCGAAGCCGGTGCGCTCGCTCGACCTCTACGACGAGGAGAAGGCGCTGCTCGGGCCGCTGTGCCTGATCACCGCCAAGCCGACGATGTACGTGGCCAACGTGCTCGAGGGCGGCTTCGAAGGCAACCCGCACCTGGACGCAGTGCGCCGCCACGCCGGGGCCGAGGGTTCGATCGTGGTGCCGGTGTGCGCGGCGATCGAGGCCGAGATCGCCGATCTTCCGGCCGAGGACAAGGCCGTCTTCCTCGCCGACATGGGCATGGACGAACCGGGGCTGAACCGGGTGATCCGCGCCGCGTTCGCGCTGCTCGGGCTGCAGACCTACTTCACCGCCGGCGAAAAGGAGGTGCGCGCCTGGACGGTGCGGGTCGGCGCCACCGCGCCGCAGGCCGCCGGCGTGATCCACACCGACTTCGAACGCGGTTTCATCCGTGCCGAGACGATCGCCTACGACGACTTCGTCGCCCTGGGCGGCGAGGCTGGCGCGAAAGAGAAGGGCAGGATGCGGCTCGAAGGCAAGGACTACGTCGTGAAGGATGGCGACGTGATGCACTTCAGGTTCAACGTGTGACCAGCCCCACGCTCACCCTGCCCGGTTCCGGCAGCATCGCTTCGGTGCGGGGAATCCGCGTCGGCCATCACACCGATCGAAGGCGCGCCACCGGTTGCACCGTGATCATCGCCGACGCGGGCGCGACGGCCGGCGTGGACGTGCGTGGCGCTGCTCCGGGCACGCGCGAGACCGACCTGCTCGCGCCGTGCAACCTGGTCGACCGCGTACACGCGATCATGCTGGCCGGCGGAAGCGCATTCGGGCTCGACGCCGCGTCGGGCGCCATGCGCTACCTCGAGGAACGCGGAATCGGCATCGACGTCGGCGTGGCGAAGGTGCCGATCGTGCCCGCGGCGGTTCTGTTCGACCTCGATTCGGGCGATCCGCGCATCCGCCCGGACGCGGACGCCGGCTACCAGGCCTGCGTGGCGGCCAGCGCGAATCCTCCGGCAGAGGGCAGCGTGGGTGCGGGCGCCGGCGCCACCGTCGGCAAGCTGTTCGGCAGACAACGCGCGATGAAGGGCGGCCTCGGCAGCGCCGCGCTGACGGTCGACGGGCTGACGGTCGGGGCCATCGTCGCGGTGAACGCGGTGGGCGACGTGACCGATCCGGCCACCGGCCGGGTGCTGGCCGGTGCGCGCAGCGCCGACGGCGACAGCCTGCTCGACACGCGGGCAGCCCTGCTGGCTGGCGAACTGCCCGTCGCGCCGCTCGAAGGCACCGCCACCACCATCGGCTGCGTCGCTACCGATGCCGTGCTGACCAAGGCACAGGCACAACGCATCGCCCGTCAGGCGCACGACGGACTGGCGCGCACGATCAATCCGGTGCACACCAGCTACGACGGCGACACCCTCTTCGCGCTCGGCACCGGCGCCGCCGAACGGCCGGGCAACCTGCTGTTGCTCGGAGTGCTCGCCGCGGAAGTCGTGGCGATCGCGGTGCAACGGGCAGTCATGATTGCGAACGCGAACAATTTGCGTTTATACTGAATTTTTGGGGGCGGCCCGCTGCGTCGATCGCTGCCCCCGGTTTCGGGATCCGGGAGATGCCATGTACGCGACGCTGATGATCACCTTCCGCGAAGGACTCGAGGCGTTCCTCATCGTGGCGATCAGCGCGGCCTACCTGCGCCAGACCGGTCGCGCGGCGCTGCTGCCGTCGCTGCGCGCCGGCGTGGCGGTCGCGGTCGCGTCCAGCGCGGCACTCGGCGTGGTGCTGGCGCGCATCGGCGCACTGAGCTCGGCCACCGAGGGTTGGCTCGCGTTGGTGGCCGCGATCCTGGTGATCGGCTGCACGGTGCACATGATGCGCCACGGCAAGCGCATGAAGGGCGAGATCGGCAAGCGCCTGGACGCGCTGTCCGGGAAGGCGGGCTTCGGAGCGGCTGCGGCGGTGTTCCTGTTCGCGCTGCTGATGGTCGGCCGCGAAGGCATCGAGACCGCGACGATGCTCGCGTCGATGGCGGCACAGAGCGGCCCCGACCAGATGTTCATCGGCGGTGCGCTCGGCGTCGCCTGTGCCGGCCTGATGGCCTGGGCCTGGACGCGCTATGGGCGCCGCGTCAACCTGTCGCGCTTCTTCCAGGTGACCGGCGTGTTCATGGTGCTGTTCTCGATCCAGCTGGTGATCTACGCGTTCCACGAATTCAGCGAGGCCGGCGCGCTACCGTGGCTCGACAACGCCTGGTGGCACCTCGCCACCGAGCCCTACGGGCCGGAAGGCGTCTACGGGCACTGGCTCACTTACGGTCTGCTGCTGATCCCGGCGGCGTTCCTGGTGGTGGGCGTGCTCCAGGACCGGCGCGCGAGGCCGGCGAAATCGCAAGGCGATGGTCTGCGCCGAGCCAGCGACCCGATCCCCGCGAGCGCCAGGTAAGCTCGATCGTCTGTCCGCTCTTCAGGCCGGCGACGGGCAGCCGCGCCAGATGCAGGCCGGGCCCGACCGGCTGCGTAACCGCGTCGGCCGGCTCACGCCAGCCGTCGACCCCCCAGTGCACCAGCGCGGGCTCGCGCAGGCAGACCAGCAGGTCGCTGCCCTCGAAGCACGATGGCGTGCGCGCCTGTTCGAGCCACACCGAGTGCCGCGGCACCGGCCGCTCGCCGCGATAGCGTTCGATCAGCGCCGACGGGCAGTCGCAGGCGCGACCGAGCGCGGCCGAAACCGCGAGCTTGACGAATTCCGCGTGCGCCCACGCGAGCGGCATCGCCGATCCGGTCGGGCGCCCCGGTAACAGCCGGCGCGACGGAATCGGCGGCCCGTCCCAGACCTGCTCGGGAATCATGCCCACGCCGCCGGCCATCGCCGCCATGGCTTCGAGCGCCCGACGCGGATCACGCCCGGCGAGCAGTTCGTAGTGACCGCGCTCGCCGGCCAGCAGCGGCCAGGGGCGGCCGCAGCCGGTGCCGTCGAACGGCGCCCCGTCTTCGTGCTCGCCGTAGCCGTCGCCGCTGTAGCGACGCCAGGCCGCTCCGCTGGCCGTATCGACCTTCAGCAGCGCGTCGATCACCCGCACCGTGTCGACGACCAGCGGGTCGTCGGCGCGGCGCAGGCCGAAGCGCACCAGTTGCAGCACGTCGGTGGCGATCTGCTCGTCGGCCGGCGGCGCGGCTTCGATCCGGTTGCGGATCGGCAGCCGCCGGTGCAGCGCCGGTTCGCCGCCCACCACTGCCGGCGGCGCGATGCGCACGAAATAGCCGCTCACGCCCAGGCGCCGGGCGAGCGCGGTGCCGTGCACCGCGGTCAGGCTCTCGATGCGGGCGTTCCAGTCGTCGGCGAGCGCGAGCGCGAACTCGCGCAGCGCCGGGTCGACGAAGCGGGCGCCGGCGACCAGCGCGGCGATGCACACCGCGAGCGTGAACGCGTTGACGCCCGCGTCCTCTTCCCAGCGGTCCTGCTCGCTCGCCGGGCCGGTGCGCGCCACGAAGGCGATCGCCCGGCACACCATGTCGCCGACCTCGATGCCGTCGAGCGCATCGCGCTCGGCGAGCAGCGCCGCGAGCAGCACCGGAAACGCGGCCTCGTCGAGCTGCACGCCGCGCCAGTAGGGCGCGCCGCCGAGCCACTGGTTCTGGTGCCAGTGACCGTCGGGCTGCTGCGACGCGATCAGGTAACGCAGCACGTTGCGCGCGCGATCGAGTTCGCCCAGCGCGATCAGCGCGCCGGCGCATTCGACCAGGTCGCGCGGCCAGACCAGGTGGTAGCCGCCGCGCTCGTCGTGCCGGTTGCCCCAGGGCACGCTCAGGCTCGCGACGATCGCGCCGGGATAGATCTTGTCCTGGTGCGCGCGCAGCACCATCGCCGAGGTCGCGAACTGGTCGCGCAGATGTGGCGCCAGCCCGGCCGGCAGCGCTACCGACAGGCTGGCGTGCCAGCGCTTCCACTGGGCCACCTGCCGCTGCCACGGCTGCTCGAACGGCTGCGCGAGCGCGGCGATCGCCAGCGCCGCGGCCGCCTCGCGGCTGCTGGCCAGCCCGAGCGCGAGCACGCAGCGCCGCGGCAGCTCACCCATCAATGCGACGTTGCCCGGCCCGGCGCGCCGGTGTTCCCAGCGCATCTGCGCGTGCCGGTCGAAATCCTGCCAGCCGTCGCTCGCGCCGACGTAGCCGGCGCTGCCGCGCAGCCAGGCGTCGCGCTGCGCCTCGTCGACGGCGGCCAGCGCAAGGCCGAACGGCCCCTGCTCGGCCCACAGGACACGCCGGCGGCCGTGGCGCCCCACTTCGGCGCAGTTGCCCGCGCCGCTGCCGCCCAGGTGCGGCGCGAGCAGCGCGTAAAGACGCAGTCGCGGCGCGCTGCCGCTGGCGGCCTCGCCCGCAGCTTCGCTCGCACCGTCGAGCCGCGCTTCGATCAGCAGCACGTCGCGCTCCGGATCGGGCGTGATCCTGAGGGCGAGCGTGAAGCGCTCGTGGCGGTGCACGATGCGCGCAGCCGGCACGCCCGGTGCGGCGGTCTCGATGAGGTAGTTGCCGGCACGCTTCACTTCCACCCAGAAACCGGCGCCGTCGGCGACGATGAAACCGAGGTCGCGAATCTGCGGCAGGTCGACGCGCGGGAAGTAGACCTCGTTCACGATGCCGAAAGCGGTGGTGAACCACAGCCGCGCCGCACCAAGCGTCGTGCCGACCAGGTCTTTCGCGCTGCTCGCCCAGGTGGGCGCGATCCCCGGCGCGCCGGGTGCGTCGCCCGACTCGTCGCAGCGCTCTGCAGGCCAGTTCATGACCGCGCGCGCCCGGGCGCAGCGCTCCGACGAGGCAGCAAGGCCGCCGCTTCCTCGTCGGCCACCACCCGGGCGCGATCTCGCCGTACCAGTCCGGCGGGAATCGTCGGATCGCCGAGCATCAGCCGCCCGAGCATCGGCGCCTTCGATGCGCCGCAGACGAGCCACAGCACGCATCGCGCCGCGTCGATCGCGGGCAGGGTCAGCGTCATGCGCCGCCACCCGCCATGGGCATCGGTGGCCGCCACCCAGGCGTCGGCAACGCGCGTCGCTGCATCGCCCGGCATCAGTGACGCAGTGTGGCCATCACTGCCCAGGCCAAGGTGCACCAGGTCGAGCACCGGCGGCTCGCCCAGTGCGCCGGCGAGCGTGCCGGCGTGCGCCGCCGCAGCCGCTTCCAGGTCGGGCTCGTCGACCGGCATCGCGTGCACCTGCGCGCGCGGAATCGGCACGCGCGACAACAGCAGCCGTTCGAGGCCGCTCAGGTTGCGCTCGCCGCTGCCGCGCGGCGCCGCGCGCTCGTCGACCTGAAACAGCTCGACGCGACGCCAGTCGACCGGCTCGCGCGCAAGCCATTGCAGCATCGCCAGCGGCGTGCGGCCACCGCTCAGCGCCAGCGCGAAGCGTCCCCGAGCGCGCACCGCCCGCGCCGCACGGCGCGCGACGAAGCCGGCGGCGTGGCGCGCGGCCGCATCGGCGTCGGGTGCCACGACGATCCGCATCGCGCCTGCGTCAGCCCCGGTGCGGCGCGCGCCAGCCGCCGCTGGCCAGCGCGAGCGCATCGGCCTCGGCCGGCCCCCAGCTTCCGGGAGCATACGGATGCAGCGGCGCCGGCGCCGCCAGAACCGGATCGACGATGCGCCACGCGGCCTCCACTCCGTCTTCGCGCGCGAACAGGGTCGGGTCGCCCCTCGCCGCGTCGCCGATCAGGCGTTCGTAGGCGCCCATCTGCAAGCCGCGCTCGTTGCACACGAGCAGCTCGACGTCTTCGCCGACCATCCCCGCGCCGGAACGCTTGGTGCGCGCGCCGATCGCGATCGCCATCCGGTCGGGCCCGAGCCTGAAGCGGAAATAGTTCGACTGCGGCGGCACCGCCTCGCCGAACACCTGCTGCGGAGGCCGCTTCAGGAACACCTGCACTTCGGTGGCAGTGCTCGCCAGGCGCTTGCCGGCGCGCAGCACGATCGGCACGCCGGCCCAGCGCCACGAATCGAGGTGCAACCGCAGCGCGGCGAAGGTCTCGACCTGCGAGTCGGGCGCCACGCCGTCCTCGGCGCGATAACCGGCATACTGGCCGCGCACCACGTCGGCTACCGCGAGCGGGCGGATGCCGCGGAACACTTTCACTTTCTCGTCGCGCAGCGCCTCGGCACCCTCGCCCACCGGCGGCTCCATCGCCAGGTGCGCGACCACCTGCAGCAGGTGGTTCTGGATCACGTCGCGGATCGCGCCGACCTCCTCGTAGAAGCGGCCGCGGCCTTCGACGCCGAACGCCTCGGCCATCGTGACGTGGATCGCCTCCACGTGGTCGCGGTTCCACAACGGCTCGAGGAAAGCGTTGGCGAAGCGGAAGAACAGCAGGTTCTGCACCGACTCCTTGCCCAGGTAGTGATCGATGCGAAAGATCGACGGCTCGGCGAAGACGCGATGCGCGGCGCGGTTCAGCGCCTGCGCCGACGCCAGGTCGCGGCCGAACGGCTTCTCGACCACCACCCGCGCGCCTGCCGCGCAACCGGAGTCGCCGATGCCTTCGATCACCGTCGGGAACAGGCTCGGCGGCACCGCCAGGTAATGCAGCGGATGCCGGGCCGCGCCGAGCGCCTGCCGCAATCGCCGATAGGTGCCGGCTTCGCGGTAGTCGCCGTCGACGTAGCGCAGCAGGCCCGACAGCCGATCGGCGGCGGCGCGATCGGTGCGATCGCCGTGCGCGTCGATGCTCGCGGCGAGCCGCTCGCGCAAGGCCTCCAGGCTCCAGCCCGAGCGCGCCACGCCGACCACCGGCAATGCGAAACCCTGTCGCGCGACCAGCGCCTGCAGCGCCGGAAAGATCTTGCGGAAAGCAAGGTCGCCGGTCGCGCCGAACAGCACCAGCGCATCCGCTTCGATCGCGTCCACGATCAGCCTCCCTTCGCGGCGGCGTCGCGCTCGACGTGGCCGCCGAACCCGAGGCGCATCGCCGAGAGCACGCGATTGGCGAAGTCGTCGGCGTCGCGCGAAGCGAAGCGCGCGAACAGTGCAGTCGCCAGTACCGGCGCCGGCACGCCGTCGTCGATCGCCGCCTGCAGCATCCATCGCCCTTCGCCGGAATCGGCGACGCGACCGCGCAGCGACGCGAGGTCGGGCTCGCGCCTCAGCGCATCGGCGGTGAGATCGAGCAGCCACGAGCGCACCACGCTGCCGCGGCGCCACAGTTCGGCGATCTGCGCGAGGTCGAGTGCGTATTGCGGCGCCCCCGCACCGGCAGACGGCGCGGTTTCGGCGTCGGCAGCGCGATCGCCGGCAGCGGCACCCGCACCGGCAGCGCGCAGCAGGTTGAAGCCCTCGGCGTACGCGGCCATCAGGCCGTATTCGATGCCGTTGTGAACCATCTTCACGAAGTGACCGGCGCCGTTCGGCCCGCAGTGCAGGAAGCCGCGCTCCGCGCCGGCAGGCGCGCCGCTGTGGCCGGGCGAACGCGCCACCGAATCGAAGCGCGGCGCGAGCGACGCGAACACCGGCTCGAGGCGGCGCACTGCGGCGGCCTCGCCGCCCACCATCAGGCAGTAGCCGTTGTCGAGCCCCCAGACGCCGCCGCTGGTGCCCACGTCGACGAAGTGGATGCCGCGCCCGGCCAGTTCGGCGGCGCGACGCACGTCGTCGCGATAGTGCGTGTTGCCGCCGTCGACGATCGTGTCGCCGGAATCGAGCAGCGGCGCGAGCGAAGCGATGGCCGCGTCGACCGCCGCGGCGGGCACCATCAGCCAGACCACGCGCGGCGGCGCGAGCAGCGAGACGAGTTCTTCGAGCGTTGCCGCACCGGTCGCGCCCGCCTGTTCGAGCGCACGCCGCGCCTGCGGATCGAGATCGTGCACCACGCACGCGTGCCCGTCGCCGAGCAGTCGCCGCACCATGTTGGCGCCCATGCGGCCCAGGCCGACCATCGCGATCTGCATGCCGAACTCCTTTCGCTGGCAACGGCTGCCGGCTGCAAGCCCACGACCCCGGGCCGCCGACAGGCTACGATGACCGGCACCCGTTCCGAGGAGGTACCAGGATGTCCGTTCGCCCTTGCGCACCTTACACCCGCCCGTGCACCCACCGCACGGCCCGCCGTGCCCTCCTGCCGGCGCTGCTGCTGGCCTTCGCGTTGCCCTGCGCCGCGCAGGCACAGCCGCGCAGCGCCGAAGCTGCTGCCCGGACCGAACGCGCGCCACGGCTCAGCCTCGCCGCGAGCGCGTATCGCGAGGTTGCCCAGGATCGCGTCACCGTCACCCTGTATGCCGAGCGCGAATCGGCGCAGCCGGCGGCAGGACAGGCGCAGGTGAGCGCGCTGCTCGCCCCGGTGATCGCGCAACTGAAGACGCATGCCGACCTGGAAGTGCAGAGCTCGGGCTACCGCACCGATCCGGTCTGGCAGCAGAGCCGCGTCGTCGGCTGGCGCACGCGCGGCGCGATCCGGTTGAGCGGGCAGCCCTCGGAGGCGTTCAACCGGCTGGTGGGCGAACTGGCGACGAAGCTCGAGGTCGAGTCGGTCGCCTACTGGCTGAGCCGTCCTGCGCAGCTGGCGGTCGAACGCGAGCTGATCACCGAAGCGATCGCGGCGTTTCGCGCGAAGGCCGACACCGCGACGAAGGCGCTGGGCTTCCGGACCTATGCGGTGCGCGCCGTGTCGGTCGACGGCGCCGGCCCGAACCGGCCCGAGCCGGTGCCGCGGGTGATGATGTCGAGGGCCGCGGCGGCCGAATCGGCGCCGGTGCCGCTGCCCGGCGCCGAGGGCAAGACGACGGTCAGCGTCACGGTGAACGGCGACGTCGCACTCGAGCCCTGAACCCCGCAGCCTGACCGCCTCCGGTCCTTGCCCGCGCGGCGCCGTGCGCCTAGAATGTGCAGCGCATGTTAATGCGTTTAACATGCTGCACACGATGGAACTGAAGACCGCCCGCCTGACGCTGCTGATCGACCCCGCCAAGAAAGCGGCGTTCGAGCGGCTGTGCGCGAGCCAGGACGTGACGCCGTCGCAGGTGGTGCGTCGCCTGATCCGCGAATACCTGGCCGCGCACGGCGTGCAATACGTGCCGTCGGGGGCTGCAGACGCGGTCGGTGACGACGACGCTGGGCGGCGCACTGGCGGCCGACGGACCCGCGTCGGGGCTGCGCGTGGGACGCGCGCGAAAGGCGCCTCCGGTGGCGGCGCTCGCTGAACTGCGCTCGCCGCTCGACTGGATCGCCCTCGACTGGGCGCTGCTGGTCA
Organism: Burkholderiales bacterium; assembly: GCA_003577305.1. Taxonomy (GTDB): domain Bacteria; phylum Pseudomonadota; class Gammaproteobacteria; order Burkholderiales; family Burkholderiaceae_E; genus Zeimonas. The sequence continues at coordinate 36,947 of QEVL01000013.1, read as the reverse complement.
TTGCCGGATGGCTGGCCGTCGGCGCGGCCGGAGTCTTCGCGCTGCGCAGGTTCCGGCTGGTCGCGCGAGTGCTGTTTCCGATCGGGGGCCTGTTCGGGCTCGCGCTGTCGGCGGTTGCGTTCGCGGCGCTGCTCGGCCGCCCTCAGGTGGCAGTGCTGCCGATCGGGTTGCCGGGCCTGCCGTTTCACATGCGGCTCGACGCGCTGGCGGCCTGGTTCCTGCTGGTGATCGGCGTCACGTCGGCGGGCGTATCGGCGTTCGCCGCCGGTTATTTCAGGCGCGGCGAAGGCACCCCGCCGGGCCTGCTGTGCCTCGAGTACCACGTCTTCCTGGCCAGCATGGCGCTGGTGGTGCTGGCCGACGACGCCTACGCGTTCATGGTGATGTGGGAGACGATGGCGCTGTCGTCGTTCTTCCTGGTCACCGCGAACCATCGCATCGCCGAGATCCGCCGGGCCGGCTACATCTACCTGCTCGTCGCCCACGTCGGCGCGATCGGCATCCTGATGTGCTTCGGTGTGCTCCAGGCCAACACCGGCGACTACACCTTCGCGAACATGCGCGCGCAGCAGCTCGGGCCGTTCTGGGCGTCGGTGGCCTTCCTGCTGGCGGTATCGGGCTTCGGCGCGAAGGCCGGCATCCTGCCGCTGCACGTCTGGCTGCCCGAAGCGCACCCGGCCGCACCGTCGCCGGTGTCGGCGCTGATGAGCGGCGTGATGCTCAAGACCGCGATCTACGGCCTGCTGCGCGTGTGCTTCGACCTGCTGTCGCTGCAATTGTGGTGGTGGGGCGCACTGCTGCTCGCGGTGGGGCTGGCCACCGCGCTCTACGGCGTGGTGTTCGCCGCGGTGCAGGTCGACATGAAGCGGCTGCTCGCCTATTCGTCGATCGAGAACATCGGCCTGTTGTGCGCGGCGGTCGGGCTTGCGCTGGTGTTCTCGGCCTATCGCATGCAGATGCTCGCGGCGCTGGCGCTCACCGCCGGCCTGTATCACGTGGCGAGCCACGCGCTGTTCAAGAGCCTGCTGTTCGTCGGCACCGGCTCGGTGCTGCATGCCACGCGCGAGCGCAACCTGGGCCGGCTCGGCGGACTGATCCGCTTCATGCCCTGGGTGGCCTGGGCCACGCTGGTCGGCGCGCTGGCCAGCGCAGGGCTGCCGCCGCTCTCGGGCTTCGTTTCCGAGTGGATGCTGCTGCAGAGCTTCCTGTTCACGCCGGGCCTGCCCCATCCGGTGCTCAACATGCTGATCCCGGTGGTCGCGGCGCTGATCGCGCTCGTGGCGGCGCTGGCCGGGTACACGATGGTCAAGTTCTTCGGCGTGATCTTCCTCGGCCAGCCGCGCGAGGAGAAGCTCGCGCATGCACGCGACGCCGGCCGCTGGGAGCGCGCCGGCATGCTCTGGCTGGTGGCAGGATGCGTCGCGCTCGGCCTGCTGCCCAACCAGGTCGTTCAGCTGATCGACCCGGTGACGCGCCAGCTGGTGCAGGCCGGCCTGGCAGCCACGGTAGCCGCCAACGGCTGGCTGCTCGCACCGGCAGGCTTCGCGCGCGCAAGCTACGGACCCTCGATCTTCCTGCTGGGCATCGCGGCCAGCTTCCTGATCGCCTGGCTGCTGGTGCGGCGCCTCTATCACGGGCGGCTGCGCCGCTCGCTGCCGTGGGCCTGCGGATTCCCCCGCAGCAACGCGCGGATGCAGGACACCGCGGAGGGTTTCGGGCAGCCGATCCGCCAGATCTTCGAGCCGTTCTTCCGCATGCAGCGCGAACTGCCCTCGCCGTTCGACGAGCGACCGCAGTATCGGGTGAGCGCCGACGACCACCTGTGGCACTGGCTGTACCTGCCGGTGGCCGGCCTGGCCACGCGGCTGGCGCGGCTGGTGGGGCTGCTGCAGCAGGGGCGCATCGCGGTGTACCTGATGTACAGCTTCGTCACGCTGGTCGTGACGTTGCTGGTCGTGACGCGCTGAGGCCGGCAACGATGGGCGCGCTCTACGCAGCCGTCTCGCAGGTGCTGGCGATCGTCGCCGCGCTGCTGCTCGCGCCGATCCTCACCGGATGGGTCAACATGTGCCGGGCCTGGCTGCAGAACCGCTCGGCACCGGGCCTGTGGCAGCCGTACCGCGTGCTGCACAAGCTGTTCGTGAAGGAATCGGTGGTCGCCGGGCATGCCTCGCCGATCTTTCGCATTGCGCCCTACGTCGTGTTCGGCTGCATGCTGGTCGCCTGCGCGATCGTCCCGACGCTGTCGACCGACCTGCCGATGTCGAACGCCGCCGACGCGATCGCACTGGTCGGGTTGCTCGCGCTGGCGCGCGTCTTCGTCTCGCTGGCTGCCATGGACATCGGCACCGCATTCGGCACGATGGGCGCGCGGCGCGAAATGCTGGTGGGTTTTCTCGCCGAGCCGGCGCTGCTGATGGTGCTGTTCTCGGCCTCGCTGATCTCGCAGTCGACTTCGCTCACCACGATGGTCGAGATGCTCGCGCATCGCGAACTGGCGATCGATCCGGTGCTCGCCTTCGCCGGCGTCGCGTTCACGATGGTCTCGCTCGCCGAGAACGCGCGCGTGCCGGTCGACAACCCGGCCACGCACCTCGAACTCACGATGATCCACGAAGCGCTGGTGCTCGAGTATTCGGGGCGCCACCTGGCGCTGATCGAGTGGGCGGCGAGCCTGAAGCTGTTCGCCTATTCGTGCATCGGGCTGGCGCTGTTCTTCCCGTGGGGCATCGCGCAGGCGCAGGCGCCGCTCGCGCTGGTGCTGGCGCTGCCGGCGCTGGTCGTGAAGCTGGCGATCGGCGGCGCCGCACTGGCGGTGCTCGAGACGCTCAGCGCGAAGATGCGCATCTTCCGGGTGCCGGAGTACCTGGCCACCGCGTTCCTGCTCGCGGTGATCGGACTGCTGGTGCACATCCTGCTGGCGGCCTGAGATGCGACACCTCGTCGTCCGCCCTCACGGTTCTGGAGCGTCGCGGCAGACGGCAGCAGCGCGGGCTTTCGCTCGGCCGTTTGCCATGCGCCGTTGGGCGCCGCACAGGGGGCAGGCCGTGGTGCGCGCGGTGCTGGCTGCGGCGGTCGGTGCTGCGCACCGACTCCCCTGCGCTGCTCGCGTCGGGGTCGTGCGCCGCAACTCGCTTCGCTCGCTGCGCTCGCTTCGCTCAGACACAGCGGCGCAAGTCAGAAGTACGATGCGCGCTTCGCGCGCCGACCCCAACGCTGCGCTGCTCGGCGCCGCAGACATCACCGCACGCACCACGGCCTGCCCCCTGTGCGGCGCCCAACGGCGCATGGCAAACGGCCAAGCGAAAGCCCGCGCTGCTGCCGTCTGCCTCTCAGGCAACGTCGGCGCGATACCAGGCGCAGACGGGGTCGTTGCCCGCAAGCGCCGGCACGCCGACCGCAGCCGACCGATGCCTTTGCGCGCGCAAACCGCCGGGACAGCGGGCAACGCCCCGCGGAGCAACAGCAGATGAGCGCTCTGTTCTCGCAGTTCATCGACCTGCTCGGCGCGGTGCTGCTGCTGCTCGCCTTCGCGATGATCTCGCAGCGGCGCATCCTGTCGCTGATTCACCTCTTCACGCTGCAGGGCGCGACGCTGGTGCTTGCCACGAGCGTGGTCGGCTACGTGACGCAACAGCCGCACCTGTACGTGTCGGCCGCGCTCACCTTCGTGCTCAAGGTGGTGCTGATTCCCGTGCTGCTGCACCGGGTGATCGACCGCCTCGACGTGCGCTGGGACGTGGAGACGCTGATCAACATCCCGACCACGATGCTGATCGGCATCGTGCTGGTGATCTTCTCGTTCAACATGGCCACGCCGATCGCGCAGCTGTCTCCGTCGGTGGCGCGCGGCTCGCTGGGCATCGCGCTGGCCTGCGTGCTGCTGTCGTTCCTGATGATGATCACCCGCGCGAAGGCGGTGCCGCAGGTGATCGGCTTCCTGGCGATGGAGAACGGGCTGTTCTTCGCGGCGACCTCGGCCACCTACGGCATGCCGATGGTGGTCGAGCTCGGCATCGGGCTCGACGTGCTGATCGGGGTGCTGATCCTCGGCGTGTTCATGTTCCAGATCCGCGAGCAGTTCGACAGCCTCGACATCCGCCACCTCGAGCGCCTGAAGGAAGACTGACTTGGAACCGCTTCTGTTCGTGCTCGGGATCCCGCTCGCCGGCGGCGCGGTGCTGGCGCTGTACGGGCATCGCGACGGCGCGATGGCGCTGAACGTCGCGTTCAGCCTGGGCACCTTCGTCGCCGCCTGCGCGCTCACCGCGCAGGTGATCGCCGGCGGTCCGCAGTTCGTCTGGGAGCGCGAGTTCTTCATCGACGCGCTGAACGTGTTCCTGGTGACGCTCACCGCCTTCGTGGGCTTCACCACGGCGATCTTCTCGCGGCCGTACATGCGCGTGGAGCGCGACCGCGGCCGGATGACGCCGCCGCGGCTGCGCCTCTACCACAGCATGTACCAGCTGTTCAGCTTCACGATGCTGCTGGCGCTGATGACCAACAACATGGGAATCCTGTGGGTCGCGATGGAAGCCGCCACGCTCACCACCGTGCTGCTGGTGAGCGTGTACCGCACCGCCGCGAGCCTCGAAGCCGCGTGGAAGTACTTCATCCTGTGCGGTGTCGGCATCGCGCAGGCGCTGTTCGGCACGGTGCTGCTCTACATGGCGGCCGAGAAGGTGATCGGCGCCGATGGCGGAGCGCTGCTCTGGACCGATCTCGATGCGGTGAAGGCGCAGCTCGACCCGAACATCATCACGCTGGCCTTCGCGTTCCTGTTCATCGGCTACGGCACCAAGGTCGGGCTGGTGCCGGTGCACAACTGGCTGCCCGACGCGCACGCGGAAGGGCCGACGCCCGTCTCGGCGGTGCTTTCGGGCCTGCTGCTGAACGTGGCGCTGTACGCGATCCTGCGCTGCAAGGTGCTCACCGACGGCGCGCTCGGCACCCCGCTCGCGGGCCGGATGATGATCGGCTTCGGCCTGGCGTCGGTCGTCGCCGCCGCGTTCCTGCTGATCCGCCAGCGCGACGTCAAGCGCATGTTCGCCTATTCGTCGATCGAGCACATGGGGTTGATGACCTTCGCATTCGGCCTGGGCGGCCCGATCGCCAACTTCGCGGGGCTGCTGCACATGACGGTGCACTCGCTGGTCAAGTCGGCGATCTTCTTCGCCGTCGGCCACGCCACGCAGAAGGCGGGCACGCAGCTGATGGAGGACATCCGCGGCCTGATCCGCGTGAGCCCCACGATCGGCTGGGGAATGATGCTCGGCTCGCTGGCGATTCTCGGCATGCCGCCGTTCGGCGTGTTCGCCAGCGAGTTCCTGATCATCACCACCGCGATGCGCGAGCAGCCGTGGGCGACGCCGTTCCTGCTGGTGGCACTGGGCGTGGCGTTCGCGTCGGTGTTCGCGTGCGTGCAGCCGATGGTGTTCGGCGACACGACGCTGGAGCCGCTCGCGCACCGCCCGGCAATGCTGCCGGTCTTCGTGCACCTCGCGCTCGGCCTGCTGCTCGGGCTCTACGTTCCGCCTTATCTCGACGCCTGGTATCGCGAGGCGGCGCGGATGATCGGGGGTTGAGTCGATGAAGCTGAGCGGCCTCGAACTCGTCTTCGATCGACTGGCCGCGCCGCTGCCGATCTGGCGCGCCCGCATCTCGCCCGAAGACTGGCAGCCCGCGGCGCTCGCGGTCGCGGCGGCCGGAGGGCGCCTGGTCGCACTGTGGGGCAGCGACCGCCGCACGGCCACCCACGCGCACGCCGGCGATCCCGGCGGCTTCGCGGCCGGTGTCGACGCCACCGCCGCAGGTGCCGGCGGCTTCGCGGTCTGCGCGGCCTACGCGGTGCGCGAAGGCCTGGCCTGGCTCGACCTGGCACTCGAAACCGGATCGCCGACCTTCTCCGACCTGGGCGAAGTCTTTCCGGCCGCGATACGAATGCAGCGTGCGATCACCGACCTGCTGGGAATCACGGTGCGCAACGCCCGCGACACCCGCCCCTGGCTCGACCACGGGCTGTGGCCCGCCGGGCTGCGACCGCTCGCCGACGAAACGCGGACGGCGAGCGCGAACCGCTCGCCGCTCGCTGGTGCGCCGGCACCCGCGGCGGGCGCGCAGCCCGAGGCACTGCCGGCCGACTATCCGTTCGTGCGCGTGCAGGGCGACGGCGTGCACGAGATCGCGGTCGGGCCGGTGCACGCCGGGATCATCGAGCCCGGGCACTTCCGCTTCTCCGCGGTCGGCGAGAAGGTGTTGCGCCTCGAGGAACGCCTCGGCTACGTGCACAAGGGCATCGAGCGGCGCTTCACCGAACTGCCGGCGCTCGAGGCCCACCGGCTCGCCGCAAGGGTGTCGGGCGATTCGACCGTGGCCTTCGCGTGGGCGTACTGCATGGCGCTCGAGTCGGCCGCCGGCTGCCCGGTGCCCGAGCGCGCGCAATCGCTGCGTGCGCTGATGCTCGAGCGCGAACGGGTGGCCAACCATCTCGGCGACCTCGGCGCGCTCGGCAACGACGCCGGGCTGGCCTTCGGGCTGGCGCAGTTCTCGCGGCTGCGCGAAGACTGGCAGCGACTGTCGGCCGACGCGTTCGGTCACCGCTTCATGATGGACTGCGTCGTGCCCGGCGGGGTCGCGGCCGAGCCGGCGCCGGCGCAACTCGACCGGATGCGCGCGCAGTGCGACGCGATCGAGCGCGAAGTGCTCGCGCTGCGCGCGATCTACGACGAGCACGCCGGCCTGCAGGACCGCTTCATGGGCACCGGTCGCGTTTCGCCGCAACTGGCGGCGCAACTCGGCCTCACCGGCCTTGCCGGGCGCGCGAGTGGGCAGGCGGCAGACCTGCGTTGCGATCACCCCTGGCCGCCTTACGACCGCCTGAAGGTGACGATGGCCGCACAGGCCGGTGGCGACGTGGCGGCACGCGTGAGCGTGCGCTTCGACGAGGCGATCGAGTCGCTGCGGCTGGTGCGCGAGTTGTGCGCGGCATTGCCGGCAGGGCCGGCGCGCGGCGCGCTCGTGCTGCCGGCGCGCGAGGCGTTCGGCGCCGGATGGATCGAGGGCTGGCGCGGCGAGTTGTTCGTCGCGCTCGAACTCGACGCCGCAGGCGCGATCCGCCGCTGCCACTGCCACGACCCGTCCTGGCAGAACTGGCCGGTGATCGAGCACGCGGTGATCGGCAACATCGTTCCCGACTTCCCGCTGATCAACAAGTCGTTCAACCTCGCCTATTCGGGACACGACCTCTGACATGTGGAAGATCGCCAGGCAGATCGTTCGCACCGGCATCCGCACCGAGCCAGCGCCGCGCGCGGCCGCCGAGCTGCCGCGGGCCGAGGCCGAGCGCATCCAGCGCGAGATCCTCGAAGTGCTCGGCAAGGCGCTCGCGATCCGTGCGGTCGACGCCGGTTCGTGCAACGGCTGCGAACTCGAGATGCACGCGCTGGGCAACCCCTACTACAACGTCGAAGGGCTCGGCATCAGGTTCGTCGCCAGCCCGCGGCACGCCGACATGCTGCTGGTCACCGGTCCGGTGTCGCGGCACATGGCGCTCGCGCTGCGGCGTACCTGGGAGGCCACGCCCGAGCCGCGGCTGGTGGTCGCGATCGGCGACTGCGGCTGCAGCGGCGGCATCTTCGGCGAGAGCTACGCGAGCCTGGGCCGCGTCTCGAACGTGATTCCGGTCGACGTCGAGGTGCCGGGCTGCCCGCCCGCGCCGATCGGGATCCTGCGCGGCATCCTGGCCGCGGTGCGCCGCGGGTAGCCGCAGCGGCCGGCGTGGCCGGCCCCGGCCCGGCCCCCGAAGCTCAGTAGGTGCCGGGCACCAGGATGCTGCGGTCGACCTTCTTCACGTCGCGCAGCCCGCAAAAACCCATCGTCACGTCGAGCTCCTTGCGCAGGATGGCGAGCGCGGTCGTCACGCCGGCCTCGCCCATCGCGCCAAGCCCGTAGACGAAGGCGCGCCCGACGTGCACCGCGCGCGCACCCAGCGCAAGCGCCTTGATCACGTCCTGCCCCGAGCGCACGCCGCTGTCCAGGTGCACCTCCGTGCGTCCGCGCACCGCCTCGACGATCGCCGGCAGCGCGCGAATCGCCGACAGCGCGCCGTCGAGCTGCCGTCCGCCGTGATTGGAGACGATGATCGCATCGGCGCCGCTGGCGATCGCGGGCTCGACGTCCTCAGGGTCGAGAATGCCCTTGAGGATCAGCTTGCCCTTCCACTGGTCGCGCACCCACTTCACGTCGTCCCAGTCGAGCGTCGGGTCGAACTGCTGGTTGGTCCACGAAGACAGCGAACCCAGGTCGTCGACGCCCTTCGCGTGCCCCGCGATGTTGCGGAAGGTGCGCCGCTTCGTGCGCAGCATGCCGAGGCACCAGCGCGGCTTGGTCGCGAGGTTCAACAGGTTGGCGAGCGTGGGCTTGGGCGGCGCCGACAGGCCGTTGCGGATGTCCTTGTGCCGCTGGCCCATCACCTGCAGGTCGAGCGTGAGCACCAGCGCCGGGCACTGCGCGGCGCGCGCGCGCCCGATCAGCCGGGTGATGAAGTCGCGGTCACGCATCACGTAGAGCTGGAACCAGAACGGCGCATCGGTGTTCTCGGCCACGTCCTCGATCGAGCAGATGCTCATCGTGGACAGCGTGAACGGCACCCCGGCCTTCGCGGCGGCACGCGCGGCGAGGATCTCGCCGTCGGCGTGCTGCATGCCGGTGAGGCCGACCGGCGCGAGCGCGATCGGCATCGACACCGGCTGGCCGACCATCGTGCTCACCAGCGTGCGGTTGTCGATGTCGACCGCGACCCGCTGGCGCAGCCTGATCGGCGCGAAGTCGCTCTCGTTGGCCCGATAGGTGCTCTCGGTCCAGGCGCCCGAGTCGGCGTACTCGTAGAACATCTTCGGCACGCGCCGTTTCGCGAGCAGCCGGAGGTCTTCGATGCAGGTGATGACGGGCATGATGGCACGAATCGATCGTTTGGGGCGAGCCACTATAGACGATCTGGCCTGCACCGCGACAGTGGCCGGCGCCTGCGAAATCCGTCACCGTAGGGTGCCTGCAATGAGTGGCATCATGGCGCTTCCTCACACGGAAGCCGAAGAACTCATGGGAACCATGACGCCCACCGCTGCCCCGCGGTTGCGCCAGACCGTGGTCCCGTCACGCCACGATCGCTGCTTGTACATTGCATTCATGTTGCATTATTCACGCATTGTCGCACTCATTACTACATTACATAATCGAAAAGCGCCTTCCTGCAACGCAGAAGTTCAAGAAAACCGCAGACTTGGAGACGCCAGGCGACTACGCCACCGGGCGGGACTTCGGCCCAAGACCGACGTTCAACCTGACCGAAAAGCCCGAGGCGGCTCAAACAGGGTGGCGAAACGCGAGGTTTACGTGACAAGTTACGATACGCCGGGAACACGAATCGCAAGCCTGGGATCGTGAGATATAGAGATGCGGTTGACCTACCTTACCAATCACGTCTCGCCCTATCGGGTATCGACGCTCGCCGCTCTTTCTCGGTTGACGGACGGGATGAACCTACTCTTGACGGGTTCCGAGAGCGCGCCTGAACTCGAGCGGGAGCCAATCAGGATCGTAAAGGTGCCATCGCTGCAGATCGCACGCGTGCGACACCATCCTGCGGGTTACGATGAAAAGTTTGAGTTGCACGTTCCGCTCGGGACGCTCGGAGCGCTTCTGCGCGAGGAATCCTGCAACGTCTTCTCGGTCGAGCTGGGGCTCAGGACGGCCTTTGCGGCGCTGTGGCGCAAGTTTGGGCGCAACCGGCGCCTGATCGTGCACGCGGACCTGTCGGAGGCGACGGAGCGAGGTCGTGGGTACGCCCGGCTACTGCTGCGCCGGCTGCTGCTTCGACACGTCGATCGGGTGCTGGTGAACGGCGCGAGTGGCGCTCGCTACCTGCAAACGCTCGGTTGCCCGCCCGATCGAATCGGTCGCTTGCCGTACGCATCGGACATAGCCCACTTTCAGTGGATACCGGACCTGCCTGCGCACGCCGACAACGAGGGTCCACTGCGCCTCTTGTACGTGGGCCGGCTGGTCGAAGTGAAGGGGTTGGTGCCATTCCTCGATCGACTCGCGAACGCGCTTCGCGCGCGTCCGCGGCAGCGCGTATCGCTGACGCTGGTCGGTGACGGAGATCTGGCGGCCGCGATCGACGCGGTCGATTGCCCGGCCAACCTGACCGTCCAGCGTATCGGTGCGATTCCGTATGAGCAGGTGCCGGATCATTACGCGCGGGCCGATGTTGTCGTGATGCCGTCGCTGGGCGATACATGGGGGTTGTGCGTCAACGAGGCTATGGCCTCAGGGCGGCCGGTGCTGGGCAGCGTCGGCGCGCAGGCGGTCGATGAGCTCGTGATCGACGGGGTCACGGGCTGGCGGTTCGATATGCAGGCGCCGTTGACGCTCGATAACGCGATTGCCCGGATGCTCGCATCGACACCGGCCGAGCGGGCTGCCTTGGGCCGAAACGCGAGGCGAACCGCGGCGGACTTTTCCCCGGAGAGGATTGCCGTGCGCATCATCGACGCATTCCAGCATACGCGCGGGTTGCCCCCGATATCCGAAGCAATACCGCCAGCGACTGAACCTGCGGTATCAGTCGCGGGTCCGCGGAGAGCGGCGCGGCTCAGCGGCAGCGCGCGCCCGCCGACGTGAAGTAATGCGTCGTCTTAGACGGAGTATTGTCCGATACCTCGCTATCGCCAGGCTGAAGCATGACCCTCGCGCTTTGCTTTCACCACGTGACGCCCATTGGCGGGGAGCACGCGACTGTACCCGAGCGCTTCCACGATCACCTGAACGAGTTGCGGCGCGCAGGGTTCGGTTTCGTGGACTTCGATACATTCTCGCGTACGCGGCTGTCGGGTCGTCGATTACCGCGCAGGACCGTTCTGGTCACGACCGACGACGGATACGCTGACAATTGGTACTGGGCATGGCCAGTGCTGCGCGACCTCGGCGTGCCGTCCGTCTTTTTTGTGATCACCGGGTCTATCGGTGACGGATCGATCCGCAACGTCGCGTACGAGGGAACACGCGTCGTGGTCCCCGACCATGAGGGTGGAGACGGACGCTTCATGCGCTGGTCCGAACTACGGGCGCTGCACCGAACCGGTCTTGTATCGGTGCAATCGCATACGCACCTGCACACTCGGCGTGTCGGAGCCGACGACAAGGAAAAGCTGCGCGTGCTGGGCGAGGACATTTCCACGTCGTGCGAGCGCATCGAGACCGAAGTGGGCCTCCGACCGCTTGCGCTCGCCTGGCCTTGGGGCCAAAGTTCGGCTCGCACGCGGTCGCTCGCATGCGAACTCGGACTGCACATGCAGTTCACAGTTACCCCAGGTGGCATCGGTCCCTGGTCGTCGTCGCGACTGATGAGCCGACTCTGCGCCGACGAGCGCGACACCGCGTGGTTGCTCGATCAGGCGCGGCGCATCACCGCACCGCTCATCGGCGACGCGTACTCGATCGCGCGGGTCTGCTGGAACCTTGCACGTCAGGCGCATACGCGGCGCATCGGCACCGCAGCGGGGGCAGCCTGATCCGTAGCAACCAATCATGGTGAGGCCGCTATCCAGCGGAGCCGGAGAGTGGATGGCGGCTCAAGGCAAATGAGCGAGCAGGTTTTGCATCGAAGCGAGTTACGATCGTGCCTGCGCTGATTCACCAGCATCGCCGATGAAAGACCATTCTTGGCGGGGACGCGTGACCGTCTGCGGCGAACGTCGATTCCCGCGATCGAAGCGGAACGCGCATCCAGATCATGAAACTCGCATTCCTCACGAACCACGTCTCGCCGTATCGGGTCTCGACCCTGGTTGCGCTGCGCAAGCGGGTGGATCGACTCACCATCGTGCTTTCCTCGCGCGACTGCGCGCCCGGTCTGCCGGAGGCGGACATCGAGGTCGAGTACCTGAGCAGCATCAAGATTCCGCGCACGCGCCGGCACGCCAACGGCTACGTCGAACGCTATGAGGTCCATGTGCCGTACGGCGTGATCGGTACGCTACGCCGGCTCGATCCTGACTGCCTGCTAGCCGCGGAGTTCGGCGCGCGCACCGCGATGGGAGCGGTCTACTGCAAGCTGTACCATAAGCCGCTCGTCGTGCACGCCGATCTGTCCGAGGAATACGAACGTGGACGCGGCAAGGGGCGCAGGATGCTCCGTACAATGCTCTTGAAGAGTATCGATCGTGTGCTGGTGAACGGTCAGAGCGGTGCCCGCTACATTGAGTCGCTCGGCTACGCCCGCAAGCGAATGATCCATCTGCCATACGCAACCGATACTGATCACTTCGGCGAGGCAACCCACGACTCACCCGACGACGGCGTGCTGCGGATGGTCTATGTCGGGCAGTTGATCGAGCGGAAGGGTCTCGAGCCGTTCATCCGCCGGCTCGGAACACTACTCGCGCAGCGGCCCGACACCCGCGTCGAGCTGACGCTAGCGGGAGCCGGTGACCAGCGGGAAATGCTGAACGCACTGCCCCGGCCTGCCAACCTCGAGCTGAAGCTGCCTGGCTCGGTGGCGTATGACAAGCTCGGCGGGTTCTACGCGGGATTCGACGTGTTCGTGATGCCGACGCTCAGCGACACATGGGGCCTGGTCGTCAACGAATCGATGGCGAGCGGCTTACCGGTGCTCGGCAGCCGCCAAGCGCAGGCAGTCGAGGAAATGGTCGAGGATGGCAAGCATGGTTGGGTGTTCGACGCGAAGTCAACCGACAGCATCACCTCCGCGATTGCGCGCTGCCTCGATACGCCGCACGAACGGCGACAGCGGATGGGCGACGCCGCGCGCGCGGTCGCGCTTCGCATCTCTCCGGCCTACGTGGGTGGGCAGATCCACGAGGCATGTCGACAGGCAATGGCAGAACAGGGCGAGACCATGACACCCACCAGCTGAATCAGCCGTGGCGGACCGCGGCCATCGCGTCGAGGTAGATCTGTGTAAGGCGCTCCAGGTTCTCACGCGGCGTGTAGGTACGCTCGTAGACGGCGCGCGCGGCGCGCCCCATCTCGCGCATGCGCGCCGGGTTCGCGACGGCCTCGCGCATCGCGCGCGCCAGGTCCTCGGCATCGCCCGGCTCGAACAGCAGGCCGGTACGGCCGTCCTCGACGATCTCGGCCATCGCGCCGAGCCGGCTGGAGATCACCGGCAGCCCCTGCGAAAATGCTTCGACGATCGTGCGCGGAAAATTTTCGTACCACACGCTCGGCAGCAGCAACGCGCTCGCCGTGCTCATCTGCCGCATCACGTCGGCAACCGGCAGACTGCCGAGAAGCGTCGCATTCGGCACGGCGCGCAGCACGCTCGCCGCTGGTCCTTCTCCTGCCACCCGCACCGAGAGTTCCGGCACTCGCCTCAGCGCCGCAGCGAGCGTGGCGACGCCCTTCTCGGGCGATAGCCGGCCGGCGAACAACAGGCCGCTACGCGGGCCATCGTGAACCGCGTCCGCGCGCACGAAGTTCGGCTTGACGACGATCCGGTCGGCCGGCAGCCCCCCTTCGACAAACTTGCGCCGGCAGAACTCGTTGAGCGCGATGTAGCGCGTGACCTTGTTGCTCCACGTACCCAGCGCGCGATGCAGCACCAGCATTCCCGAGATCACGGCGCTCTGGGTCGCAGAACCCCGATAGCAGCGGTGGAGGACGCTGGCCCAAGGCACACGCCCCTTGCAGTCCTCGCACACCCGTCCGTCGCGGAGGTACATCGCCTGCGGGCAGTGGAGTCGAAAGTTGTGGAGCGTCTGGACGACTGGAACGCGAGCGTCGGCGGCTGCCCAGTACGCCGACGGCGAGATCAGCGGCAGCGTGTTATGGACGTGGATTACGTCGGGCGCGAACGCTGCGATCTCTCCAGCAACCTCGCGCCGGCTGCGCGCGGACCACAGCGTGTCGCACGCCAAAGCGAGCCTCGACGCGGCATCGACATCATGGTTGTCGCGCAGGTACGTGCGCACCTCGTGCCCCGCGTCGCGCAGCAGATCGACCTCGGACTCGACGACCGAGTCCTCGCCGCCACGGTGCAGGTAGTGGTTGTGCAGAACCAGCACGCGCAGCGGCCGATCCAGGGAAAAGGAAGTCACGAAGGTACCTGTCATCGGGGGGAAATGGCCTGTACAGGGAAACGATTGGCACGCCAACCATAGTGCGTAGGGAGTCTGACATCGTGTCGCATATCGAGCCGAGCAGCGGCGTGGCGCGCATGGGCAAACGTGCGCGATTTCACGGCACTTCGGACGCCGAATATAGTCTAATCACCCAGCAGCGGACGACGCACCCAAAGGTCGATCCGGACAACGCAAACGGGCCTGCGGGCCGTTGATACAGGAATAAGGAATAGCCATGGATCTCAGGAAAGGTGCGATTCCCCTTTGCGCTCTGGCGCTTTCAGCCTGCGGAGGCGGTGGCGGAGGCGGTGGCGACAATGCCAATCCGGTGAACCAGATGAGTGTCGATGCCACGGAATTGCGCGCATTCATCGGTGATGTGAAGACACTGCGAGTGGATGCGACCGACCTGTTCGGCAACTTGATCGCCAACCCGACGCTCACTTGGTCGACCAGCGCCGCGGGGATCGCAACGGCCGCGCCCGGCACCCAGCCGAGCACCGGCGTGATCACCGCCCTCAGCGCGGGGGGCGCGGTGATCACCGTGAGTTCGAACAGCCGCAGTGTCGATACGCCGATCCAGGTGTACACGAAGCCGGAGAGCGTTGCCGATCTCGCAAAGGTCTTTCCATGGTCCGCGTCCGGTCCTGGCGTGTCGACCTACTCCGACATCGGGTCTGCAGAGAACGATGCGCGTTTCGCACACTTCTCGGCGCTATGGACGTACCTGTCAGGGGGCACCGGCTTGCTGCCCGCATCAGGAGCGCCTTCGTCGGCCGAGTTCTACTTCACGCGCGACGCCAACATCCTGCTCCAAGGCCGCGAGCTATGCAAGGCGGCGCCATTCCAGGCCCCACCCACTGTGGGGAGCGTCATGAGCTGCTCGGACGGCATGTGGGGCGGGCCGGCGACGACCGAGCGCTGGTTCTACGTCGCGCCGTCGAACCCGCTGTCGCAGGACCAGGCACAGATGCAGCATGAGCTGGCCGAGGCCTTCTTCGAGCATGCGGTTCCGGATGAGAAGGAATTCGCCTGGCTTTACAAGGGCTCCACGCAGTATTACGAGGCTGGTGTGCTGGGGCCGACGTCGTTCAGCGTCGACATCGCATCGCTCAAGAGGCGCCTTGTGGCAGATCCGGCAGCGAACTGGGTCCCGATCGACGCGCCATCGGTGCTCATGCAGACACCCTACGCTGCGGCGGCTGGCGAAAAGAACATCCATGACTATGGCTACGGCCCTGCGGCACTGATCCTGTTCCTGCAGACCGAGCCGCCGTACGCGGGTAAGCTGCGGCCGGTGATTGACCAGATTGTGGCAGGCACGATCCAGTCGAACTCGGCAGCCATCATGGAGCTGCTGAGCGCAGCTGGTAGGACGCCAAAGCAACTCGACGACGAATACGATAACTGGCGCACCGCCAACAGCCTGTAAGCACCAAGTCGGCGCCCGGGGGGATCCCCCGGGCGTCACTCCGAACGGGCGGCCAAGTGCCGCCCGTTTGCTATCCCGGTTTGTCTTCTTCACCGAGCGCGCGCATCTCCACCTGGATCTCTCCTGAGCGAACCTCCACCCGTGGCTCGAGAGCGACCGCTCATCGGTCGGGCAAATGGGCAGCGACCACCCATGAAGGCTCAACGACCGCTTGGCAGCTTTCACAGGAACTCAACGGATCCTGTCAATAGCATCCGCGTGGTCTCCGTGACCTATGTCACGTTTCATGGAGGTTATGATCGTGCGGAAACCACGTTTTGCCACACACGCCGCGATCCTCATGTTCACTGGAGCGATCGGAGCTTGCGGTTCTTTTGACGGCGCCGTCACCGAAGATGCCGGCTCCACCGCGAGTGTGAATGAGAGCTCGTTGGATGGAGATCGCATCGACGCGGTCTCGAAACCAGTCCCCACTACCGCGTCGAGAAGGTCGATCCCGAACGCCTCCACCACGACGACCGCGACCAGCAGCAACCCGTCCGACGCATCCGCGACCACCGCGGCGGCAAGCCTGAAGGCGCTGCCCCTGGGTACGCTCGCCGACAGCGGCCCGGTCGTCATCGACGGCGGGAACGGCGCTGTGGTCAAGGGCCGCCGCATTTCGAATCCGAACGGCAACTGCATCACGGTGCGCAACGGAGCCACCAACGTTCGAATCGAAGGTAATCAGCTTGGCCCGTGCGGCGGTGACGGAGTGTCGGTACAAAGCGGCTCAAACGGGGTCGTGGTCATCGGCAACAACGTGTCAAACGCCGGCGCCGTCGCCATCATGGTGGCAGACGCCCGTGGTGTGAAGGTGCACAACAACTTCATTGACGGTGCGCCGACCGCGATGCGCGCGGTGCGTTCCAGCCAGGTCGAGTTCGAGTTCAACGGCGGCATGAACGTACGCGGCCGCTACCCCGACGGTCAGTTGGTGCAACTCGACAACGTCACCGGCAGCGGCAACCGCGTGCGGTGTAACGCCACCGATCTGAACGTCGGCGGCCCCGATCCGTACAGTACGACGTCCACAGCCGATTGGCGGACCGAGGACATCATCAACACCTGGCAATCGCGCGGCGATCCGTCCGACCCGATCCTGATCGCCTACAACCGGCTCAAGGGCGGGGGCTCCTTGACTGGCAGCGGCATCATGTCGGGCGACGGCGGCGGAGCTTACATCTCGGTGGTCGGAAACCGGATCGTCAACCCCTGGAACGCAGGCATCGGGGTGGCGGGCGGCTCGAACATCCGGATCGAGTCCAACAAGGTGTTCTCGGAGATGCCTGCGGTGGTCGCTGGCGAAGGCTTCTATATCCGCAACTTCTCTGCGTCGGCTTGCACGAATATCGTGCATCAGAACAATCAGATCTTGTGGCCGCCTGCGGATTGGTCATCGTCGGGGTGGGTGCAGGCGTTCTGGCAGCCGCAGGGCGAGTGCACGAACGTGACCGGCACGTCGACGAATAACCTCAACGCTACGTCGCTCAGCAAGGCGATCTTCACCGAGCCGATTGCAGAATGCCGAGCTCTCGCGGCTGCAGCGGGCCTGCCGACTGCCGGCTACTGACCATGTAGAGTGACGCGCGGCACGCCGCGCACAGGCCTAGGACCCTCGCCGCGGCAATGCGGTGGGGGTCTTTTCCTGCATACGCCGCAAGTTCCGTCGCCGCTCGTGAAATAATCGCTCGTCAGCGCCGCGAGCTGCTCGGAAAATGTAATTTGCTGCCGCGACCGTGGACGCGGAGACAATCCTCCAAGAGTCATCGATGCTGATCGACACCCGTCAAATCCCCGACCTCTCCATCATCGATACCGATCTGTGTGTCATCGGCGCCGGCGCCGCTGGCGTGACCATCGCCCGTGAAATGGAGAAGCACGGCATCGCGACGGTCCTGCTCGAGAGTGGGGGCACGAAGCCCGACCGCGCCACCGGCGATTTGTACCGTGGAGAGAACGTCGGCATTCAGTATGAGTTCGCCGGCGGCCACCGCAGCCGCTATCTGGGCGGAAGCAGTAACTGCTGGGGCGGCTGGTGCCGGCCGTGGGACGAGTGGGACTTCCGCCAGCGCGACTGGGTGCCCGACAGCGGCTGGCCGTTCGGCGGAGCCGAACTGGCGAGCTACTACGATCGTGCGCATACGGTACTCCAGCTCGGCCCGAACCGCTACGACCCCGACTACTGGGTGCAGACTGACGGCACCCGGAACCTCAAGCGGATCACGCTCGACCCCGCCCGCATCGTCGATCAGATCTCGCAGTTCAGCCCACCGTTGCGCTTCGGCGTCGACTACCGCCACGAGTTGGCAGCTGCCCGGCACGTGCGGGTTTATCTGTATGCAAACGTCGTCGACATCCAGACCGACAATCCTGCGGCGAACGTGCGTCAGGTCGAGGTCCGCACGCTGACCGGTCTGCGTATGACGGTGCGCGCGAGACGCTTCGTGCTGGCCACCGGAGGTATCGAGAACGCCCGGATACTGCTCGCGGCCAATTCGGTCCAGCCCGCAGGGTTAGGCAACGGCCACGATCTCGTCGGCCGCTACTTCATGGACCACCCGCGGCTGAACTTTGGCAGCATCCGGTTTAGCGACGCGTACAGGCAGAACATGCTGTACGATATCAAGTTTCACTATCAGAATGACGCGGTGTCTGCGCACGGCAAGCGGATCTCCGCGCAGTTCGGCTTATCCGAGAAGGTACAGCGCGAGGAGGGTCTGTTGAACGCCCGCGCCTGGTTCCGATCGATCTTCCCGGGCGAAACGACCGAGGCGGTCAACGCACTGTTCCGCATGAAGCGGCGCGTGTCGCGGATGGACGTCAGCAGCCACACATTCGGCGGCGACCTGCTCGAGATGCTCAAGCATCCGTGGAATACGACGCTGTTCGCCGCCGCGCGGGTGATGCACCTGACCTCGCTGATCCGCGACGTGCGCTTTGAGGTGATCGTCGAGCCGCAGCCCAACCGCGACAGCCGGGTGATGCTGTCCGATCAGCGCGACGCGCTCGGCATGCAGCGCGTCAGAATCGACTGGCGACTCGGCCCGCTGGTACGGCGCACATTCGACCGAACGGTGCAGATTCTCGCCGACGAGCTCGTTCGGAAGGGCGTCGCCCATGTCGAGCTCCATGACCTCCTCGGCGATCGCCCATGGCCAGAGACCCTCGAAGGCACGTGGCACCACATGGGCACCACGCGCATGCACGATTCACCCCGCCATGGCGTGGTCGATCGGCACTGCAAGGTACACGAGATCAACAACCTCTGGGTAGCCGGCAGCTCCGTGTTCCCGACCTGTGGCGCGAACTATCCGACGATCACACTGGTCGCGCTGGCTCTACGCCTGTCGGACCGGCTCGCCGCCGAAGCCGGCAGACCGGATGCAATGGCACCCATCGAGGCCGCGACCGCCTGAGCGGGCACGAATCACCCGAATGAAGTTTTCGATCATCACCTGCACTTGGAACAGCGAGCCCTACCTGGGGGACTCGATCGCATCTGTACTGGCGCAGGACTACCCGGACATCGAATACATCTTCGTCGACGGCGGTTCGACTGACGGCACCATCGAGCGCATACAGGCGATACCGCGTGACGTAGTTTTCGTCACCGGCGTGCGCGGCGGCATCAGCCGCGCGATGAACGAAGGCATCCATCTGGCCACCGGGGACGTCATTGCTCACTTGCACGGTGACGACTACTACCTGCACGACAAGGTGCTTTCGCTGGTTGCCGACACCCTCCGCAGTACCGGCGCCGGATGGGTGTTCGGCCGCAACAAGCGCAACCGAGGTGGGGTGGTCGAGGACGAGACTTGGGTTGTGCCGCGGTACAGCTACCGACGGCTGCTCAAGCGCAACTGGATCCCACACGAGTCGACCTTCGTACGGCGCGAGTTGTACGAGCGCGTGGGGGGCTTCTCGGAGAAGTGGAAGTACGGGATGGACTACGACATGTGGCTGCGCCTCGGCAAAGTGTCCGAGCCGGTCCAGCTCGATGCCTGCCTCGCGGTGTTTCGCGAGCATGGCGGCAGCTTCTCGTCGGCCAACCCGCGGCCGGCGTTCGAGGAGGACTTCAGGATCCGGATGAGCCATGCGAGCCACGCACCGTGGTCATGGACGTACCACGGCCTGCACTATCTGGTGCGTCGGCACCGCATGATGCGGATGTTGGGTCCGCAAACGGCGCCGGCATGAAGCGCGTGGACGCGAGGCGCGAGGTCCGCCGCACACGGGTCATCGTCCTGGATCACGACGTCAGCGCGCAGAGTCCGGCGGGCAGCTGCGTGCTGTCGGAGATCGAGGCGCTTATCGAGCGGTACGACGTAACCGTGATCTCGAGCCGCGTCGACGAGCGGCTGCGCGACCGCGTCGACCGGCTGAGCGTGCCGCTGCCTCGCGGGCCGGTGCTCGCGCGCTATGTGGCTTTCGCTTTGCTCGCGCCGTGGCGGGTTGCCCAGGCGCGGCGCTTCGCAGGCGGCGCGCGCGTGCTCATACAGGGGACAGAGGGCGAGTACGCCGGCGCCGATATCTGCTACGCCCACTTCTGCCATCGCGCGTACCTTCGGGATCACTGGTCAGAGCAGACCGCGACAGGGGCGAGGCGCGCGTTGCGCCGCCTGAACTTCACGTTCAACGCATGGGCCGAGAAACGCGCGTTCCGCCGATGCAGACTGGTGGTCGGGGCGTCGCGCGGGCTCGCGCGCGAGATCGCCGAAACCTACCCGTTTCTCGCGGGCCGGGTCGTCAGCATTCCCAACCCGGTGGACACCGCGCGCTTCGCGCGGCCAGAAGGGTTCGATCGCGCGGTGGCGCGGACATCGATGGGTTTGGACGTCGACGACCGAGTGATCGCGTTCGCAGCGCTCGGTGACTTCGCGCGCAAGGGTCTGGGCGTGCTGATCGACGCGCTCGCGGCGCGACCCGATCCGCAGTTGAAGCTGCTGGTCGTCGGTGGTAAGCAGGCCGCCGAGATCGACGCGTTCCGCCAGCTTGCGACCGAGCGCAGCGTCGGGGCGCGCGTCGTGTTCGCGGGCTTCCGCCCCGACCTGCAGCGCTACCTCTGGGCAGCCGACGTGTTCGCGCTGCCGTCGCTTTACGAGGCGTTCTCTCTGGTGTTGATCCAGGCCGCCGCCGCCGGGCTGCCGCTGATCGCCACGCCGACGCACGGCGTCGACGAATGGCTCGAGCCGGGCGTCAACGGCTGGATCGTCGAGCGAACGCCCGCAGCGATCTCAGCCGTGATCGCCGAGGCGTTCGCCGATCCCACCCGCCTTGCGCGGATGGGCGATGCGGCCGCCGCGGTGGCCGCGCGCTACAGCCCACAGGCGTTCGGTCGCGCTTGGCACGACCGCCTGGCGTTGCTCCTGTTGCCGGACGACGCCCCCGAATCGACGGCGCGTCCGCAATGAGCACCTGCGCGTGACACCCGGACCCGCTGACCGCAGCGGCCGCCGCTGCGTAGTGCTGATGTACCACGTGATCGGGATGCCCGCTACCGAGGCCGAGCGGCAGTGGTGCTGCGAGCCCGAGCGGTTCCACGAGCAGATGCGCTGGCTGCGCGAGAGCGGGCACGTGCCGGTGAACATGGACACCGTCGCCGCCTGGCTCGACGGCCGCGGCGGACTGCCGCAAAACGCGGTCTGCGTGACCTTCGATGACGGCACCCGCTGTCTGCGAGAGACCGCGCTACCAATCTTGCGCGAGTTCGACATGCCGGCGACCGCGTACATCGTCGCGGGACTGCTCGGTGCCGACAACGACTGGCTGCACGCGGCGGGCTGGTCGCGCCGCACGCTGCTCGACGCGGTCGACCTGCGCGCGCTGCGCGACAGTGCCGTGACCCTAGGCAGCCATTCGCTCACACATGTGGACCTGTCCCGCGTGGACAACGATGCGATCCGCCGCGAGGTGGCCGACAGCCGCGCGCGGCTCGAGGACACGCTCGGCACGGCGGTCGAACACTTCGCCTATCCATTCGGGCGGGTGCGCCAATACGCGTACGACGCGGTCCGCGAAGCCGGCTACCGAACCGCGGCCACCGTCGCCGACGGCGCAGTGCGGCGCGGTGACGACCCGCTGCTACTGAGTCGCGTCGAGGTTTACAACTGGGACGACCTGAAGCGTTTCAGCCGCAAGGTCCGCTGGGGCGCGGCGGACCCCGAGCTGCGCCCACGCTCGCTGAAGAGGGTGGCACGCCGCCTGCTGCAATTCGGTGGGCTCTACCGCCCTCGGCTGCCGACCTGACGGTCCGGAGGAGCTGGCGCCTCGGCAGGACCGGCGCTCCGGCCTGTCGCGGCGGCGGGCCCCACGCCGTTCAGATCCTGACGGTCGCGTCGCTGCCGAGCTCGAGCCAGACGCTGTCGTCGGCCAGCAACGCCGCGCGCCGGATCGTCGCGCCGGCTACCCGGCGCCCGACTTCGTCGATCGCGGCCGCGGTCCGCGGGTCGCCGTGCGGGTTGGCGAGGTGCGTGTCGCTCTCGTACGAGTACAGGCCGATGAAACCGTTGCCGTAGGCGGCTGACAACGCGATCCAGCGGCGGATCAGTGCGACCTTGTTATCGGTGGGGACCTTGTCGCCGACGCTCTGATCGAAACCGATTTCGGTCAGCACGATCGGCATACGCGTGCGGCCGAGCGCGGTACGGGTTGCAAGCATGCTCTCCTGGTGGTCGACGAATTGCCGGACGTCGTCGCGTGTCGCGTAATAGTGGAACGCGATTGCGTCGCCCCAGTCAGCGCCGTGCCCACCCTGGCCGTCGTCGGCCTCGGCGAACCGGCGGTACAGCGTGTGGATACGAGGCACGGTCTCCTTGCGGTCGATCCAGTTGACGAAGCCCGGCCAGACCACGGTGATGCCCGGATCGGCCGCCTTGGCAGCCTGATGCACGACGCGCATCAACCGCGCGAGGTCAGCCGGCCCGTCGAGCCAGTAGTCGGACGGGAAGTCAGGTTCGTTCCATGCCTCGACGTAGCGGATCCGGCGAGACCCTTGGCCATTGTAGCGGCCTACCAGCGCCCGCACGAAGCGGTCGAGGGCGCCCCAGTCGGCGGGACGACTTGCGCCGCCCTTCAGGCCGTACGGGTCCGGTTTGTCGGGACGCGTAGAGGCCCAGGCCGGCGTCCCGTAGATCGTGTAGACCAGGTCGCGGCCTGCTTCGGCGTGCGTATCGACCCACCGATCGAGCACCGACCAGTCGAAACGGTCGGGCGCAAGGTGGATCCCGCTCCAGTGCACGCCGAACGCGTTGTCCTTCGGGTCGTAGTTCAGGCTGCGGACTGTGCCGATGCGGATCGCCGGCGGACGCGAACTGCCACCCGGCCAGCGGTGCGAGTGCATGCCGAGGAACCGCTCGGGCACCTTCACGGGCGCGTCAATAGGCACCTCATGGGCGACGGGCAGCGGCGTGGGGCCAAGTGGCCTACCCGATTTCGGCGTCACCGCCTTCTGGCCAACCGACTGCTCACCGCGGCACGCAATTACCGATGCAAGCACGGTCGCGCATGCAGCCGCAATCACAGTGCGCCGCACCCCGATTACAGCGCCAACCCGGGTCACGCGGCGCTCACGCACGCGCCCGGTCATCGCGGTTTCGCCATGACAGCATGCCGTACAGGCGACCCACCGAGCCGTACAGGCCGTGCACGCCACGCACCAGCGGATTACGCGAGCACAACCCCTTGATCACCGGTGAGACCGTCCCGCGCAGCACGACCCAGGCCGACATCCGGTGCTTCGCGTAAATCGCGCCGGTGCCGCGCGCGCGGCGCAGCGTGTCCCGGAACGCGCGCTGATCCCAGCGCGACGGCGGCAGCGCCCGCGCGTGGTGGACACCGATCTCTGGCACGAAGCGCAGCACGGCACCGTCGCGTAGCGCACGCAGCACCAGATCGGTCTCCTCGCCGGCGGCCCAGTACGCACCGGCGCCGAGGCGGTCGTCAAAGCGGCCGAGGCGCTCGACCAGTGCACGACGCAGGAACAGGCAGATCGAGCTCGCGTCGCCACCGCGCAGCGCATGCCAGGTCTCGAACGACAGGCGGTGCGGCAGGCGCTGCCGGTCGGGGTCTTCCTCGTGCCAGCGGCCAACGACGCCGTCGACGCACTCGGCGCCCTCGAGTTGAAGGCGCGCCTGGGCGAGCACGTCGACTTCGTACCAGCAGTCGTCGTCCGGGAATGCGACCACCTCGCCCCTAGCCAGCCCGAGGCCCAGATTGCGTGCGTGCGACAGCCCGCGGCGCGCGCTGCGCACGTGCGTTGTCGGGATATCCGCGTCGGTGGCGCGCTTCACATACGGCGCCACGCGATCATCCGCGTTTTGGTCCACGACGATCAGCTCGAAGCTTCGGTCGGTCTGGCGCTCGAGTGTGTCGAGCAGACGTCCCAATTCGTCAATACGGTCGACGGTAGCGAGAATCAGACTGAAGTACGGCGGACAGAGAGGCACTTCGGTTGCTCCGGTAATCAGCCTCGAACCGCAGCTGATGTGCGCAGGTCGGGACGCCGCCGCACATCTGCACTACCGGCAATGCCGGCGACTGCGCCGATCGAGGGCGCGCGTGCGGCCGCATGAGCGGTGACGAGAATGAAGAGCAGCAGGAAGTGAGAGAAGAACTCGTTCGCGAACGGGGTGCCGATATCAAGCGGCACCTCGGTGATCGAACGCATCAGTATCTGAGAATACAGCGCGAGCGCCAGACCGCGAACCGCCCGCGGCGCGATGAAGCAGTACCAGCCAAGCGCTGCCAGGTAGGCGAGCGTGCTGCACAGCCCGACCGCACCCGCGACCGCCAGCGACTGCAGGTACTGATTGTGTGCGGTGAATGCGAACGACAGACCAATGCGCGCACGATAACCGCCATCCCACATCGTCGGGCCATAGCCGAACAGCGGGTTATCCTCCCACTCGAGCAGCGCAGCACGCCAGATCGCGCTTCTGCCCGTCAGGCTAGTGATTTCCCGGTAGCGGTCACCGGTGACGAAGTCGCTGAGAGTCAGCCCGTGCGCGGTGAACAGCGCCAGACCCATGATGCCGACGGCGGCTACCATCAGCAGCACGCAGAGCGCGACTAGCGTGCGCTTGTCGAGCAGTTTCAGACCGGAGCGTCCGAGCAACAGCACCGGTACTGCGATCAGAGCCGCGAGCCATGAGGTCTGCGATTGCGCGAGCACCAGCACGCCGAGTGTGATCGAGATGTTGGTGGCCTCGAGCAACCTGTTGCGAAATGGCTGATGCAACGCAAGCAGCAGATTCACCAGCGCGAGCGTCGCGATGTTGTTCGGGTTGGATCCGAGGCCGAAGAGCCGGAAAGCTACCCCTGGGATCCGGATCTCCGCAGTCTCCACCTGTCGAACCATGCCGGGATCGAATAGGAGCGGCGCGAGGCTGCCCGCCATCACCGCCATAAGCGCGAGTTTGCCGAACCGCTGCACGAGCACCGGATCGGCATCGCGCGACATGTAGACTGCTCCGAGCACCAGCGCCGCGTAGATCGACGGCACGATCGGCGGCGCCGGCACGCTTCCGAACGCCGCGTTGAGCAGATAGTTGCAGACGAAGTACGCAAAGAACGCGGCCATCAGCACGCTCGGCCCTGGTTCGATCCGCTCATGCGACACGACACGTGAGGTGATCCGCACAATTGACAGGCCGACCAGCACGACCGACGACAACCGCAGGAACCATACCATCGCCGGCGGGGGTTCGGCCTGCGCCACGAAGTCGAGCGCCTGCGTGACGTCGCGCTGCTCGAGCACTACGCCAATCGCGGGAACCGCGATCAGCAATCCCGCGACCGACGGCACGTACCAGTGCTTCAATCGCAGATCTGCGTGCAGGCCCACCCCCAGCGCCACGATCAATGCCATGGCCGCAGCAAGCACCATGCCTGCCTGCTGCAGCGTCGATGACAGAACGCTCAACTGGAGCTCCATCGCCGTCTCCGTTTCAGACCTGCGGCCCCCACCAGCGGCCTATGGGGCCGGCGAAGCGCCGCGGCAGACGATTCGACAACCTGCTCAGCAGCACCATCAGCCGTGGATCGAGTTGCCGCCGAAACATCCGCAACGCCGCGGCGAGGGAGATGATACCGGCGGCAGCGTCGATCGCGAGCCACGCGACCGGCACGTCGAACAGTCGGCGTGCGAGCACGTCGGCCACTGTGACGCACAGCGATACGATGCCGCTCACCAGCACGCCACCAGCGATCGGGCGAACGAGAGCGCGCCCCTCCAGGCCGATGCACTTCAATGTCGCGCGCACGATCACTGCCGCACGCAGCAGGAACATCATCATGACACCCCAGGCCATCAGCTCGAGGGAACCCAGCCGGGACAACAGCACGACTGAAAGCGCCCAGACCGCGGCGATCGGCACCTGCAGTCGGAACTCGAGCTTCGCGTTGCCGGAGGCCCACATCGCCGGAATCGCCATACCCATCGTCAGAAAAAGCGGCATCGCGAGCGCGAGCGGCACGGCAAGCGGTGCCGCATCGGTCCACTTGTCGCCGTAGATCGCGAGCACGACCGTCGGCGCGACGGCGGCCACCGCACAGAACACCGCGCCGCCGAACACCGCCATCGTCGACAACATCGTTAGAAATCCGGTTTGCAGTCGCGCGCGGTCGTCCTGCACTCGCGTGCTTGCCGAATACAGCACCGACTGAACCAGCCCGATCGCGGTCATCGCCGGCATGTTGATCAGGTTGTAGACGGTCGAGTACAGGCCGACGCCAGTCATGGCGAACGTACGGCCGATGACGACGCGGTCTATGCTGCTCATCACCCAGTTCAACAGGTTCGTGATCAGCACCGTGCCGCCGAAACGGATCGCGTCGATGCCGGCCGGATACCAGAACAGCGGCCGTACTGGATGGCGGCTGCGTGCGTACGAGATCACCTGGCTGAGCGCCGTCTGAACAAGGAATGCCGCAACCAATGCCCCGACGGCTGCACCGGCCATTGCGAGCGGGATACCGATGACGAAGAAGCCGACCGTATAGCTGACCAAGGTGCCGATGTTCAGCCACTTGTAGTCCAAGTCGCGCTTGAGCAGCGCGCTCGATGTCGAACCGCAGGCATTGATCAGACAGGTGAGCGACAGCCAGCGCAGGATCGGTTCGAGCCGCACCTCGTTGAACAAACGTGCGAACAGCGGCGCCGACAGGAACAGGGCAGCCGTGACTGCGATGCCCAGAACGATCTGCCAGGTGAAGACGAAGCGGATATCCCGCTCGTCGATGATCTGGCGCTGGATGAGCCCGTACGACAGCCCGATGTCCGAGAAGAAGCCGCTGAAGAAGACGACGACGAGCGCTGCGGCAAACAACCCGTACTGATCGGGTCCGAGGAGTCGCACCAGCACAATCTGCGAGACGACCTGAACGCCGATCCGGACGATCGTCGCCCCAGTGCCCCAAAGCACAGCCGTGATGCTGCGGCTGCCGATACCGCCCGACGCGCCGCGCTCCGACATGGCTTCAGGCCTTGACCAGCACTGATCCGAGCATCCGCGCGCCAAGCTGGCTCATGCTCTGCGTAACCTTCTCGAGCGCTGCGGTGAGCGAGCGGTTCTGGCGCGCGACCACGATGAAGTTCCGTGCGGCTGCGACCACGAGCGATGCATCAGGCCTGATGTCGGCCGACGGCGTATCGACGATGACTACGTCGAACGTGTTCGACATCATCTGCATCAGGTGCACCGTAGTGTTGCGCGCCAGCAAGTCGGTCGGACTCGGCACCTCGGGGCCGGCGGTCATCACTGTCAGGTCGCCAAGGCCGGTGACGCGTTGCAGCGCTTCCTTCGGGTTGCAAGACAGGCCCAACACCGACGACAGCCCGACATCGTTGTTCAACGAGAAGAGCTGATGCTGCCGGCCGGTGCGCATGTCTGCGTCGATCAGCAGCGTGCGATCGCCCATCTGCGCGAAGCTAACGGCGAGATTGGCAGCCGAGAACGACTTGCCTTCCTTGGCGCCATGGCTCACCACGGCTACGACACGCGATCCGTGTTCTCCGCCCTCTGCGAGGCGCGCCTTGATTCGCATGCGTAACATCCGCAGATCGTCCATGAACGGATGGTTCACGTCGAACGCCGCCACCAGCTCGCGGCCAAGGGTGCTATTGGACATATCGAGCAGCGAAAACTTCGTGCGCACCGCGAGCGCGAGGCTCAGCTGCTCGGCCGTGACTTTGCCGCTCGAGACGGCCACCTCACTGAAGCGCACCCCCCGCTCCTCGGCTATCGACGCGATCTCCTCGACTTCGGCAGCCGAAAGCAGGCAGGCGTCAAGCAGCGCGCCGGGTACCGTCGCCTCATCCTCCTTGTGGATCGGTGTGAGGTCGGGCTTGACAGTGGGCGAGTCGTCGCCGGAGGACGGTGTCGCGATGGCAGGTTCGGGCCGGGCGACCGACGTTACGCCAAGCTTCGCCGGATTGGCGCGCCCTGCCGTCAGCCGGGGAATCCGGCTGACGACGTGGGTCGGCACGGCAGACAGCTCGCCGACGACCAGCGAGCCGGTCACACGCTCCAAGTCCTCGGCGAAGCGGACCCTGCTGTTCAGCGACTCGGCGAGCAGCGCCGAGAACACGCCGAGCAGCGCACCAAAGACGACGCCGATCGACAGGTTCAGCGGGATATTCGGCGACGACGGTAGCAGCGGCATCGTGGCGGTCGAGACGAGCGCCACGTTGGCCTGGGTCGCCTGGCTTTCGAGCGAGGCCTGCGATACGCGGGTGATCAGCGCATCATACGCGCGCTGCGCGGCGTCGACATCCTTCTGCATCACCGCAAGCTGCTCGCGGGCAGTCTTGTTCGCCAGCACAATCGCCCGCTGCCGCTCAAGTGCATTGCGGATCTCGGCCTCGCGGGCCGAATTGATCTGGAAGTTGCGCTCCAGGCTACCGGTGATATTGGCGGTCTCGGCACCAAGTCGCTGGGTCAGGGACTCGACCTCTCGGCGGATGCGTGCGATCTCGGGGTGCGCCTCGCCCAGCACGGCCGAGCGCTCGCGCAGTCGCGCCTCGGCTATGGCGAGCTGCCCCTTGAGCGACTGAATGAGAGGATTGGCGAGCACCTCGGGCACGTCGGCCGTGCGACGGCCACCGGCGACAGCTTCGTGCTTGCGGCTGGCCTCGATCCGCGCGGCCTGAATCGCGGTGAGCTGCGCCGACAACTCCTGCAGCCGCATGTTGTCGACGTCGTCTTTTTCGTCGGTCGTCGCGATGCCCTTGCTGCGACGGAATTCGCTCAATTTTGCCTGGGCCCGAGCGAGCTCCTCGCGAACCTGCTTCGACTGCTCGGCGAAAAACTGACGCGTCTGGCGTGCCGGCTGGATGCGCATCTCTACGATCGTGTCGGTGTACGCTCGAACGAACTCGTTGGCCACCGCCGCTACCGAACTGCGATCGTGCGACGCGTAGGACACTACCAACAGATTGGTATCCTTGGAGGGTCGAACCTTCAGATCCTTGAGCAACAGTCGCGCGAGCCCCAGACGAATCGCCTCGGGAGAGGAATTAGCATCCGCCTGGTCAGCCAGCCGGTTCACCCAGTCGGGCCGATCGGCGAACCCAAGGTTGTCGACCACCCGCAGCGCGACCTTCTCGCTGGTCATCAGCTCGACCTGGGTCGCGATGTAGGAATTCAGCAAATGAGCCGGCAGAACCTGGCCAGCGATCGGATCTGGCGTCTTGACATCGATGAGCATCTGCGCGGTCGCGGTATACCGCGGCGTCATCACCAGAGACGTGATAGTCACCAACGCGATCACCGCGCCGAAAACGGCCCCGACCAGCAAAGAACGCGCACGCAGGACACGAAGGAACTGTCTGAAGTTCATCTACTAGACTCCGAAGCGGTGGTCACAACGCCGACGGCGCCCGACCAACGAATTATCTCCCGATTCATTTCCTCGGCTCAGGGGATAAGTCACGCACTGACTGTCTTTCGGCAGCCGCTCGACGCGGTCGTCGAACGCCGAGGATCGGGACAGAAGAATCGCCCCCGCGCTGCGCCAAGCCGAAGCGGATACGCCAGAAGCCGACGTTTGCCGCCGAATCGGAATTCCGGATGCGACGTTCCATGCGCGAAGAAGTGCACCAATCCGGGCGTATGTTCAGAGGGCCGAAGCGCCTGGTGGTTGATCACTTCTTGTTCGAGAGGGCGTTGCGCTCGCTTCGCTGGAGATCAGATTCAATCGACGTGCCAGGAGACTTGCGCGGCCATGATCGGCCAAGACCGGCAAGCTGCATCACAGCGTGGACCACAAACTTGGTGTTATAAGTGAAATAGCGGCGCCACAGGCGTCCCGGCTCCTGTCCCAGCCGGAAAAGCCACTCCAAGCCGATGGAACGCATCCACGACGGTGCCCGCCTCACTATGCCCGCATGAAAATCGAAGGCTGCGCCTACACCAACCATGACCGCGCGCACCTGCCCACGGTGCTCCCGCATCCATCGCTCTTGCCGGGGACATCCAAGGCCGACGAAGACCAGCCCCGCTCCCGATGCATTGATGGCCTGGACAATAGCTCTGTCTTCCTCGCTGTTCAGGGGCCGAAAAGGGGGCGAATGAGCCCCGGCAATTCGCAGTTTCGGGAAGGCAGCCCGCAACTTCTCGCGAAGCCTGCTGAGGGTGTCCTCCGTGCTGCCATACAGGAAGATGGGATTGCCCCGCCGTTCTGCTTCGGCGCAATACCGCCACATCAGTTCCGGGCCATCGATGCGTGGCTGCCCCTTCGCTCCCTGACAACGCAACATCCAGACGACCGGCATTCCATCGGGCGTAGCCATGTCGGACTCGGCAAGAACCTGGTGGAACCCTGAATCCTCGCGCGCCAACGCCAGAGAATGGGCATTGACGATGCACACGACCTTCGAATCCCTGCGTGCGGACCACTCGCAAAGGCTACCCAGGGCCTGATCCCAAGCCAGCACGTCGATCGGGACACCGATGACGTCCCGACGCATCCTGCCCCGCGTACGCGGCAGGGCGTTCTCCCGCGATGCCGCGCTGGCCGGCATGCCATGCGTGGCCATCTCTTC
The DNA here is from genome assembly GCA_003577305.1 of Burkholderiales bacterium. Classification (GTDB taxonomy): domain Bacteria; phylum Pseudomonadota; class Gammaproteobacteria; order Burkholderiales; family Burkholderiaceae_E; genus Zeimonas. Next base: position 6,289 of record QEVL01000013.1, on the reverse strand, counting down.
CTGCACGTCGCTCGCTTTCACTTTTACAGCACGCATTTGATCGTCCGCCTGGGCACGCCCCCCGACCTGCGCTCGGTGGCACACGCGAGCAGCCGCCAAGCCTCCTTGCGGGTTCTCGGAGAAGGCAATCTTCGCGTCCGGCCCGTGATTCAGAACACGCTTTCGCGCACGAAGATCAGGTCGTCGGGCTTGACCAGGTCGTCGAGCTTCGGCTCGAGCACCTGCACGGTGTTGCCACCGAAGCGCCGGTGCACGCGCACGCCCTTGTCGGTGCCGCGCAGGGTGAGGCCGCCGCCCTTGGCGATCGCCTGCGCGACCGTGATGCCGCGATCGAGGCCGTACATGCCCGGCCGCTGAACCTGGCCGTAGACGTAGAACTGCGGGGCGCGATCGACGTAGATCACGTCACCGGCCACGAGCGGCATGTCGCGCGAGAGGTCGCCCACGGTGAACATCTCGACCAGGTCGATCTCCATGCGCTGCATGCGTCCGCCGCGCGTGGTCATGAGGACCACCTGGTCGGCGCCGGACGGCGTGACTCCGCCGGCCATCGCCAGCACTTCGGACAGGCGCATGCCGGTCGTCTCGAGCGCGTAGCGTCCCGGCTTGGCCACGTTGCCCAGCACCGACACCTGCTGGCTGCGGAACTGGGTGACGTTCAGCGTGACCTGCGGGCTCTTGAGGAAGTTGCCGTCGATGAGGCGCTGCGCGATGAGCCGCTCGACGTCGGTCGGAGACAGCCCGCCGATGCGGATCACCCCGAGGAGCGGATAGGAGATCACGCCGTTCTCGGAGACGCGCGCCTCGACCGTCAGGTCGGGCTGCTGGAACACCTGGATGCGCACCATGTCGCCCGGGCCGAGGCGGTAATCGACCCGGCCGTCGGCCTGTGCGTGCGCCAGCGCAGCGAACAGCAACGCCAATGAAGTCAGCAGGACGCGGATCAGCGGTTTCGCGAACATGGAGCTGTCGGCCCAACGAGGTTGCAATACCGCGGATGATAACGGCACCGGGCGGCCCCGCTCGTGACCGAATGCTCGCAGCGCGTCCGACCGTGGCTCGGCTGCGCCGCGACCTTCGGCCGCGACGCCGGGCCGTCGGTCAGAAACTCGCCAGAACGCTTGCCGAGACCACGTTGTCGTCGAATTCGACGCTGGCGACGTTGGAGGTGCGGGTGACACGGCGGGCGTCGAGGTTCACGCGGATCGTGCGCGAGTACTCGTAGCCAAGGCCGAGGCCGAACACCCGGTAGTCGTCCTTGCGCGTCGGCCCGGTAGTGACCGAAGGATCGCCTTTGTACGAAGCGCGCATCACCGACGCCAGGCCGTTGAGGACGATCTTGCCGCTCAACCGGAAACTGGGCCGCAGTCTGAGCGTCGTCTGGTCGACATAACTGGCGGTGAGCAGTTCTTCCGACTGGATGTCGCGGATGAGTTCGGCGCGCATCGTCAGCAGGCCGGTGGGACGCCACTCGATGTTCACTCCGGCGGTCGGCCCGCTGAAGTCGCGCTGTGACACGTTGTCGAACTTGCGTTTCGTGTAGCCGATCTGCCCGCCGAACGTGCTGTCGTCGGAAGGACGCACCTGCAGGCGCGCGAGGAACGCGTTCTGCGTGAACTCGTTGTCGATCGCGCCGGGCAGCAGGTTGCCGAGCGTGTCGAAAACCTGGCGGTTCGGGTAGTCGCCGCTGGTGCGGCGCCACACCAGGTCGACGGTGCGGGCGCCGGCACGCGAAAAACGCACGCCCGCTTCGGTGCTGAGGAACCGGTAATCGGCCGACTGCACGCCGCTGTAGGAGTTGTCGAGCGTCTCGGAATCGGCCCCGACGAAAACGGCGAGGTCGGGCGTGAGCCGCATGCCGGCGCTGCCGTAGACCTTCGCGCGGCGTTCGATGTTCTCGCGGTCGATGTAGTAGTTGCCGAACGGCGTGGCCGCGCGCGTGAGCCGCACGCCCAGGGTGCCGAAGTACGGCCGGCCGATCGCCCAGTCCCAGTGCCCGCCGCCGGAGAAGCCGACGTTGTCGAAGCGCGAATACTCGAGCATCTTCACCGGCAGCACCGACGCGTCGAGCCGGAAGCGCTGCAGGCTGACCTGCCGGTCGAAAGTGACGCCGGCCAGCGCCCGGACCATCGTGTCCGCCCGCTTCGACTTGCCGTAGATCGCGTACGGATTCACGCCGTCGGGAAGCGCGAACAGGTTGCTGTGGTGTTCGAACTCGAGCCCGGCGTGCAACTGCAGCACGTCGCGGTCCTGGCTGAAGATCTCGAGGGGCGCGATGCCATAGGGGTTGTACCAGGGCTGCGCGAGCTCGGTCAGCGAACTCTGTGCCAGCGCAGCCGCAGGCGCCAGGGGCAGCAGGGCAACTGCAAGGCAGCGAGCCAGGTTGGTGCCGGAATTACGCATGTGGATCCCTTCGAGAAATATTACCTTCCGGTGCTTCGCCCGACCCCGCATCATTGCGTCGTCGATTGCCGTGGTCAGCTGACGGGATTCATTTCACCAGTCGAAATGCCCCGTCGACGGCGGCTAGGTTAGCAGCATCGAACGAGTTTTTCCATCCGCAGCCGTGCCAAGATGCCGGGTCTCGAACAAGTCCGATGAACGATCCCCGCACAGGACAGTTGATGGCCGCCCGCCCATTCGTCCGGCTCGGCGCCCGGAGCCTGACCGACTTCGCGAAGTCGGTCGTCGATCCGTTGCTGGCGGTGGCGTGCCTGTTCGGGTCGACACTCGCCTGGGGCCGGGAAATCGGCGCGGCGGAAATGATTCTGGCGGCCCTGGTGTTCTCGCTGACCTACCCGGCCACCGTGCCGTTCAGGCAGCGAACGCGCGGCATGCTGCGCCAGATCGCGGGCAGCTGGGCGCTGGTCGTGAGCCTGCTGCTGGTGTTCGGGCTGACGATCGACATGATCCGGGTGTTCGACCACAACGTGCTGGCGACCTGGTTCATCGCGACACCGGCCCTGCAGTCGGCGGCGCACTGGGTGTCGCCGTTTCTCGTGCCCAAGCTGATCGCGTTGCGCGGCGAGCACGTGGCGGTCGTGATCGGCGCGAACACGCTCGGACGCGCACTGGCGAGCCAGCTCACCAGCGATCCGTTCGCGCAGACGCGCGTGGCGGCATTCTTCGACGACCGCGACGCGGCCCGCCTCGGAAACGTGACCGAGGCGCCCATCTTCGGCCGCATCGATCGCGTGGCCGACTACGTGCGCGCCAACCGGGTCGACCAGATCTTCATCGCGCTGCCGATGGCCTCGCAGCCGCGCATCCTGCAGTTGCTCGATTCGCTGCGCGACACCACCGCGTCGATCTTCTTCGTGCCCGACATCTTCATGATGGACATCATCCAGGCGCGGGTCGACACGATGGTCGGCATGCCGGTGGTCGCGGTCTGCGAGTCGCCGTTCCACGGCACGACGGGCGTGATCAAGCGGCTCTCCGACCTGTGCGTCGCGGCCGCCGCGGTGCTCGTCTTCTCGCCGGTGATGCTGGCGGTCGCCGCCGCGATCAGGCTGACCATGCCGGGGCCGGTGCTGTTCAAGCAGCGCCGCTACGGGCTGGACGGCCAGGAGATCGTGGTCTGGAAGTTCCGCACGATGAAGGTACAGGAAGACGGCGCCAACATCAGGCAGGCCACGAAGGACGACGACCGCATCACGCCGCTCGGCCGCTTCCTGCGGCGCAGCTCGCTGGACGAATTGCCGCAGTTCTTCAACGTGCTGCAGGGCAAGATGAGCGTGGTGGGCCCGCGCCCGCACGCCGTGGCCCACAACGAGATGTACCGCAAGCTGATCAAGGGCTACATGATCCGGCACAAGGTGAAGCCGGGCATCACGGGGCTCGCGCAGATCAGCGGCGCGCGCGGCGAGACCGACACGCTCGACAAGATGGAAGCGCGCATCCAGTATGATCTGGAGTATCTGCGCAACTGGTCGCTGCGCCTCGACCTGTGGATCATCTACAGGACGGTGTTGGACGCCTTCCGCGACCCCAACGCCTACTGACGACGCCGCAGCGCCGGGGGCCGCCGTGCGAAGTCGCACGGCGACGGCGAGCCGGATCGCCATCGAACGAACAACAGAGTCAGGGCGAGGTAGCGAAACATGGCGATCATCCTGGAGGCGATTGCCGCCAACGGTGCGGTGCGGCGCGTGCCGCTTGCCGATGCGGCCACCGTGATACCGGCAGAACCCGGTCTACGCTACCGCCTCCTCAACGATGCCGGCGGACGGGTGTCGCCGGCCGCATTGGTCAAGCGCGTCGACGGCGATCTCGTCGTCGAGGGTCTTGCCGAAGAAAAGAGCGTCTCGCTGCAGGGCTTCTTCACCCGCTGCACGCCGCAGGAGCCCTGTTCGATGTCGATGGAGAACATCGGCGGCACGCCCGACGAGGCGGTCACCCCGTCCACCCAGCCGGTGGCTTCGCTGCCCGACGGCGGATTCCTGATGTACGCGTCGGGCCTGACGGCCTCCGAAGCCGTGGCGGCACGCGACACCGAGTTCTCGTTCAAGCCGCTGCTCGGGGTCGTGGGCGGACTCGCAATCGTCGGCGGGGCGGGCGGCGGAGGGGGCGGCTCGGGCAGCAAGTCATCCGACACGACACCGCCCGATGCACCGGTCATCACCAGCGGCGAGTACACCAGCCAGTCCAGGCCGACGATCTCCGGCACCGCCGAGCGCGGAGCGAAGCTCACGCTCACGCTCGACGTGGGCAGCGACGGCATCGCAGACGTCACCTTCGAAACCACGGTCGCCTCGAACGGAACCTGGTCGGTGAATACCGCCACCGCCACGCCTGTGACGGGCACGATGCCGACGATCGCCGAAGGCGTCACCACGTCGATATCGGCTCGCGCGGTCGACTCAGCAGGCAACGCGAGCGCGTTGACCACCGCCCGGCTGACGCTGGACACCCAGGCACCGCCGCGGCCCACCGTCGTAAGTCCGCTGCTGACGAACGATACGACGCCGGTGATATACGGATCCGCCGAGCCCGGCTCGATCGTTACCGTGGAACTCGACCTGAACCGCGACGGCACACCCGACGTCCGGTGGACGACCACGGCGCTCTCTTCCCGCACCTACAGCGTCGACACAGGCAACGCGCCCGCCAGCGGCTCGCTGCCCGGCGGCAAGCTGGGTGACGTGAGCACAACCGCTGTGTCGGTGTTCGCCACCGACCTGGCAGGCAACGCGAGCGACCGGGTGTCGGCCACACTGCGGGTCGACGCCACTCTCCCCCCGGCACCGACGATCGCGACGATCGCCGGCGACAACATGATCAATGCGGACGAGGCCGGCGATTCCGTCACGATTTCCGGGACACTCGACGCAGCCTACGCCGACCGGCCGGTGAGCGTGCAATGGGGAAGCCTCGCACCGCGCGCCGCCACCGTGACCGGAACCGCGTGGTCGGTTGAATTCGCACCCGCCGACATTCCCGCCGACGACACGCAGACGGTGCGCGTGACCTACGTGAACCCCGCCGGCACGACGAGCGTCGAGGCCACGCAGCCGGTGGTGATCGACCGCGTCAAACCGGGCGCGCCGTCGATCGCACTGAACCCGGACAGCGACTCGGGCACGAAGGGCGACGGGATCACCAACGACGACACGCCGACGATCCGCGTGACGCTCACCGGCACCGGCGCCGTGACCGGCGATGCGGTCACGATCCGCAGCAGCAGCACTGCCGTCGCCACGGCCCAACTGTTGGCAACCGACGTGTCGGCGGGCTACGTCGACCTCACGACCTCGTCGCTCGGCCCGGGCGGAACGAAGACGCTGACCGCGACCGTCACCGACCAGGTCGGCAACGTGTCGTCTGCCTCGACGCCGCTGGCGATCACGATCGACCGCTCGGCGCCGACGGTGACCATCACGGACGACACTCCCGGTACTGCCACCGGACCGGTCACGTTCACCTTCACTTTCAGCGAACCGGTCACCGGCTTCGCCGCCAGCGACATCACGGTGACCAACGGCAGCAAGGGTGCATTCACCGGCACCAGTGGCAGCAGCGTCTATACGCTGGTCGTGACGCCCACGGCCGGTTCGGCCAGCGACATCGTCGTCTCGGTGGCTGCAGGCGTGGCGACCGACCTGACCGGAAACCCGAACTTCGGCCCGGTTTCGGTGACTCAGCCCTTCGACACCGCTCCACCCACGCTGACGATCGCCGACGACGCGGGGGGCACCGCCACCGGGCCGGTCACCTTCACTTTCACTTTCAGCGAACCGGTCACCGGCTTCGCCGCCAGCGACATCACCGTCACAGGCGGCACCAAGGG
>QEVL01000040.1 GCA_003577305.1 Burkholderiales bacterium | reverse complement strand
CGCTGTCGTGGCCGCCAGACTCGCCGACCGCCTCCCGCAAGCATGCCGCTGCCCCCGCCCGATTGCCCGCGCACGCCGATGCACACGCGATCGGTGCGCATCGATGCATTCCGGCGCGCCGACGGTGCCTGGGACCTCGAAGCCGAACTGGTCGACGTGAAGCCGCACGACACGCCGCTGCACAGCGGCGTGCGCCCGGCCGGCGAGCCGGTGCACCTGATGCGGCTGCGCGTCACGATCGACGATGCCTACAACGTGATCGACGTCGTCGCGGTGTCCGAGGCGGTACCGTATCGCGGCGTCTGCGAACTCGTCGCCCCCGACTATCGGCGCCTGGTCGGGCTGAACCTGTTGCGCGGCTTTCGCGCCGGTGTGCGCGAGCGGCTGGGCAGCATCGCCGGGTGCACGCACATGAGCGAACTCGCGCAGGTGCTGCCGACCGCGGCGGTGCAGGCGATGTCGGGCGAAGAGTGGCGTCGCCGGGAGCAACTCGAACGCGAAGGCGGCAAGCCGCACCGGCCGTTCACGATCGATCGCTGCCACGCATGGCGCAGCGACGGCCCGGTGGTCGAGCGTTATTTCCCGATCTGGTACCGGCCCGGCCACGAGCCCGCCCGCGACCAGGATTCCCGTGTTTCGACAGAGGAACGACCGTGAAGATCCATGAGTACCAGGGCAAGGAGATCCTGAAGAAGTACGGCGTCGCGGTGCCTCGCGGCATTCCGTGTTTTTCGGTCGACGAGGCGGTCAAGGCCGCCGAGGCGCTCGGCGGTCCGGTCTGGGTGGTCAAGGCGCAGATCCACGCCGGCGGCCGCGGCAAGGGCGGTGGCGTGAAGCTCGCGCGTTCGATCGACGAGGTGCGCACGCTGTCCGGCCAGATCCTCGGCATGCAGTTGAAGACGCACCAGACCGGTCCCGAAGGGCAGAAGGTGCGCCGCCTGCTGATCGAGGAAGGCGCCGACATCCGCAAGGAACTGTACGTCGGCATGGTGGTCGACCGCGTCACTCAGCGGGTGTGCCTGATGGCCTCCAGCGAGGGCGGCATGGACATCGAGGAAGTGGCCGCGCACACGCCAGAGAAGATCCACAAGGTGTTCGTCGACCCGGTGAGCGGCCTCACCGACGCCGAGTGCGACGACGTCGCGCGGAAAATCGGCGTGCCCGAGGCGAGCCTGGCACAGGCGCGCAGCGTGCTGCAGGGCCTGTACCGCGCGTTCTGGGAAACCGACGCCTCGCTTGCCGAGATCAACCCGCTGATCCTCACCGGCGACGGCAAGGTGGTCGCGCTCGACGCGAAGCTGAACTTCGACGCCAACGCGCTGTTCCGCCATCCCGAGATCGTCGAACTGCGTGACCTCGACGAGGAAGACCCGGCCGAAATCGAGGCCTCGAAATTCGACCTCGCCTACATCCAGCTCGACGGCAACATCGGCTGCCTGGTGAACGGCGCCGGCCTCGCGATGGCCACGATGGACACGATCAAGCTGTTCGGCGGCGAACCGGCCAACTTTCTCGACGTGGGCGGAGGCGCCACCACCGAGAAGGTCACGGAAGCATTCAAGATCATGCTGCGCAATCCGAACCTGAAGGCAATCCTGGTGAACATTTTCGGCGGCATCATGCGCTGCGACGTGATCGCCGAGGGCGTGATCGCCGCCAGCAAGGCGGTCGGCCTGAAGGTGCCGCTGGTGGTACGGATGAAGGGCACCAACGAGGAACTGGGCCGCAAGATGCTCGCGGAGTCCGGCCTGCCGATCATCTCGGCCGACACGATGGCCGAGGCGGCGCAGAAGGTCGTCGCCGCCGCCCGCTGAAACGGAGACAGAGCATGTCGATCCTGATCAACAAGGACACCAAGGTCATCACGCAGGGCATCACCGGCAAGACCGGCCAGTTCCACACGCGGATGTGCCGCGAATACGCCAACGGCAAGGCCGGTTTCGTGGCCGGCGTGAACCCGAAGAAGGCCGGCGAAGACTTCGAGGGCATCCCGATCTTCGCGAGCGTGAAGGAAGCCCGCGAGAAGACCGGCGCCACCGTCTCGGTGGTCTACGTGCCGCCGGCGGGCGCGGCCGACGCCATCTGGGAAGCGGTGGAGGCCGACCTCGACCTCGTCATCTGCATCACCGAAGGCATCCCGGTGCGCGACATGATCGTCGTGCGCGACCGCATGCGCCGCCAGAACCGCAAGACGCTGCTGCTCGGGCCGAACTGCCCGGGCGTGATCACGCCCGACGAACTGAAGATCGGCATCATGCCGGGCCACATCCACCGCAAGGGCCGCATCGGTGTGGTCTCGCGCTCGGGCACGCTCACCTACGAGGCGGTCGGGCAACTCACTGCGCTCGGGCTCGGCCAGTCGAGCGCGGTCGGCATCGGCGGCGACCCGGTCAACGGCCTGAAGCACATCGACGTGCTGCGGCTGTTCAACGAAGACCCCGACACCGACGCGGTGGTCATGATCGGCGAGATCGGCGGCTCCGACGAAGAGGCCGCCGCCGAGTGGGTCAGGGCCAACATGAAGAAGCCGGTGGTCGGCTTCATCGCCGGCGTCACCGCGCCCCCGGGCAAGCGGATGGGCCACGCGGGCGCGATCATTTCGGGAGGCAAGGGCACCGCGCAGGAGAAGCTCGCGGTCATGGAAGCCTGCGGCATCCGCGTCACCCGCGACCCCTCCGAGATGGGCAAGCTGCTGAAGAGCGTGCTGTAAGGGCCGGTCGCGATGGAGACCGCGATCGGTTACCTGTCGACCTTGCACTGGGGGGCGATCTTCCAGATCATCGTCATCGACATCCTGCTGGGGGGCGACAACGCGGTGGTGATCGCGCTGGCCTGTCGCAACCTGCCGAAGCACCAGCGGATGAAGGGCATCCTGTGGGGCACCGCGGGCGCGATCGTCCTGAGGGTGATCCTCATCGCGTTTGCGGTCGCGCTGCTGCAGGTGCCGTTCCTGAAGCTGGTCGGCGGCGCGCTGCTTGTCTGGATCGGCGTGAAGCTGCTGCTGCCGGGCGACGACGACGGGCACGGCAACCTGCAGGGCGGCGCCACGCTGTGGTCGGCGATCAAGACGATCATCGTCGCCGACCTGGTGATGAGCGTCGACAACGTGATCGCGATCGCCGGCGCGGCGCAGCAGGCCGACCCCGACCACCAGATGGGCCTGGTGATCTTCGGCCTGGTCGTCAGCATCCCTCTGATCGTCTGGGGCAGCACGCTGGTGCTCAAGCTGCTCGAGCGGTTCCCGATCGTCATCACGCTGGGCGGTGCGCTGCTCGGCTGGATCGCCGGCAGCATGATGATCACCGACGTCGCCACGGTCCGCGCAATCGGCGAACCGAGTGCGCCGGTGCACTATGCTGCCGCGCTGGCGGGTGCGGTGCTCGTGGTGGGGATCGGCAGGGTGCTCGGCGCGCGCCGCAAGCCGGCGGTTCACGCCGATTGAGCCCGCGCGCGCTGTCGCGCCGGCGATGCGCCCGCGCGGCGCTGCTTCGCCGTCCGACCGAGCCGAACGGCCGTTCATGAAATAGTTCCTCGGGTGCCCTCCGGCCCGACGGTAGCCTGCTGCCCATGGCCGATGCCGAACACCCGGGAATGCGCGACCGCGAGGCCGCGTTGGCGATCCGCCTGCTGGTGAGCAGCGGACAGTCGCCGCTGCGCGTCGTGCCCGTGCTGAAGGAGTGCCTGACCATCGGCCGGCGTCCGTACAACGACATCGCGCTCGACGACCTCACGGTGAGCGGCGAGCACGCGCTGCTGCGCACCCGCGGCACCGAGAGCGTGGTCCACGATCTCGACAGCCGCAACGGCACGCTGGTCAACGGCATGCCGGTGGACAGGCGCGTGCTCTGCGACGGCGACGTGATCGACATCGGCATCTATCGACTGCGCTTCGTCCTCGACGCCGCGGCACCGGGCGTCGCGGTGCTGCCCGAAGCAAGCGTGGCGGCGCTGCCCGAAACCGGCCAGACGATCGCGTTCGTCGATTTCCTGGGCGGCCCGCTGGCCGGTACCGTGCAGTGCATCGACCGCCCGGTCACCCGCCTGGCCGGCCATCCCGAGCAGGTCGCGGTGATCTCGCGTCGCAAGAGCCGGTTCTTCGTCACCCACCTGGAAGGGCCTGCCTTTCCGCGGGTGAACGGCGAGGCGATCGGCCTGACTGCACGCCAGATCGTCGACGGCGACCTGATCGACCTGGCCGGCGTGACCCTGCGCTTCCGGCTCGGCGGCTGAGCGCCCCGGCGGGACGGGCCAGTGTGATGTCCCCGCTGCAGCGATCTCGGTTCTGGCGCGCGATGGCCGGCCTGGCGATCGTCGCCGCGTTCGCCGCGGCCGATCTCGGGGCGATGCGCATCAACGGCCTGTCGGCGCTCGATCGCGAGCTCTACGATGGCCGCCAGCGGCTGGCCGCGCCGGTGCGCGACGACCGCATCGTGATCGTCGACATCGACGAGCGCAGCCTTGCCGCCCGCGGCCGCTGGCCGTGGGATCGCGCGACGATCGCCTCGCTCGTGCAGGCGCTGGTCGATCGCGGCGGCGCGGCGGTGGTCGGCCTGGACATTCTCTTTGCCGAACGCCAGGCGAACACCGATGACGACGCGCAGCTCGCACGCACGCTGGCCGACCGGCCAGTGGTGCTCGGCTATTACTTCACCAGCGACCGCAACGGCCGCACCAGCGGTGCGCTGCCCGCACCGCTCTACGACGGCGACGCGGCGCGCGAACTCGCGCCACAGATGACCCACGCCAGTGGCTACGGCGCAAACCTGGCCGAGCTGCAGCGCACGGCGCGCGCCTCCGGCTTCTTCAATCCGTTCCTCGGCGGCGGACTCGACCCCGACGGCGTGATCCGCGCACTGCCGCTGCTGATCGGCTACGGCGACGCGGTCTACGACTCGCTGGCCGTGGCCGTGATGCGCGAATACCTGGGCAACGCGTCGCTCGCGGTGCAGGGCGACCGGTTGGTGCTCGAAGGCACTCGCGGGCGCGTCGAGTTTCCCGTCTCGGCGCAGTTCACCGCGATGGTGCCGCTGGCCGGGCGCGGCGGGCCGAACGGCGGGCGTTTCCAGTACCTGTCGGCCACCGACGTGCTCGACGGGCGCGTCGACTGGAGCCTGCTGCGCGACCACATCGTGCTGGTGGGCACCACCGCACCGGGGCTGACCGACCTGCGCGCCACGCCGGTCAGCGAGGTCTTCCCGGGAGTGGAGATCCACGCATCGCTGCTCTCGGGGGCGCTCGACGGCCGGATCAAGCAGCGCTTGGCCGAGGCGCCGACGATCGCGGCACTGCTCACGCTGACGGTGGCGGGCCTGCTCGCGCTCGCGCTGCCGGCGCTGGGCGCGCTCGGCGCAGTGCTGGCGAGCGTGGTGGGCTCGATGACGCTGGCCGGTGCGAATGCGATCGCCTACTCGAACCTGGGTCAGGTGATGCCGTTGTCGGCATCGCTTGCCGCGGTGCTCGCGCTCGGGCTGTTCAACCTGGCCGCAGGCTGGCTTTCCGAAGGCCGCGCGCGGCGCGCGATGATGCAGCTCTTCGGCGAATACCTTTCGCCCGAACTGGTCGAGCAGATGGCCCGCGACCCGTATGCCTACCGGATCGGGCAGAGCACGAACCGCGAGCTCACGATCCTGTTCGCCGACATCCGGGGCTTCACGCGGATCGCCGAGACGATGGAGCCGGAGGCGCTGCGCGAGTACCTGAATGCCTTCCTCACCGGCATGACGGAGGTGATCCACGCGCATCGCGGAACCGTCGACAAGTACATCGGCGACGCGGTGATGGCCTTCTGGGGAGCGCCGATCGACGACCCGGCGCACGCCGATCACGCGGTGTCGGCCGCGCTCGCGATGCAGGCCGAAGTGCGCCGGATGTCCGAGGCGCTACACGCGCGCGGCCTGCCGCCGCTGGCAGTCGGTATCGGCGTGAACACCGGCGTCGCGCGCGTCGGCGACATGGGCTCGAAGCGGCGTCGCGCATACACTGCGGTGGGCGACGCGGTGAACCTCGCCTCGCGGCTGGAGGGCTTGACCAAGCAGTACGAGGTTCCGGTCATCGTCGGCGAAGCCACGATGCGGCGCTGCCGCCAGCACGCGTTCTTCGAGCTGGCGCGTGCCACGGTCGCGGGGCGTACCGAGTCGGTCAGGGTGTTCGCGCCAACGGCCGTCTGCGAGGCGAGCGCCCAAGCCGCGCCCACGACGCGGCCGATGCCGGCACCGAAACAGGTTGCAGGCGACGCCAGGGAAGCCTTGCATGAAGGTACGAGTCCTGGGGTGTAGCGGGGGCATCGGCGCCCGCGCCCGGACCACCTCGTTTCTCCTCGACCACGACGTCCTGCTCGACGCGGGCACCGGCGTGGAGGACCTGTCGGTCGAAGATCTCGCCGCGATCGACCACGTGTTCCTCACCCACTCGCACCTGGACCACGTGGCCGCACTGCCGCTGCTGGTCGACTCGGTGGGCGCGCTGCGCGACAAGCCGCTCGTGGTGCACGCGCTGCCCGAGACGATCGCCGCGCTGAAGACGCACATCTTCAACTGGGTGATCTGGCCCGACTTCACGGAGATTCCGCACTACGAGCGCCCGTGGGTGGTGTTCGAACCGCTGTCGATCGGCAGCGTGGTCGAGGTGGGCGGCCGCTGGGTGCGCAGCCTCGCGGCCAGTCACACCGTGCCGGCGCTCGCGTTCCACGTCTACAACGAGGAAGCCGCGCTGGTCTTCTCGGGCGATACCGGGCCGAACGACGAGTTCTGGCGCCAGGTGAACGGCGTGCCGAACCTGAAGTACCTCATCATCGAGACGGCGTTTTCCAACCGCGAGCAGGACCTCGCGGTGACTGCGAAGCACCTGTTTCCGATCCAGCTGGGGCAGGAACTCGCCAAGCTGCAGCGCGAGCCGCAGATCCTCATCACGCACCTGAAGCCGTCGGACCGCGAGACGATCGGGCGGGAGATCGAGGCGTGGGCGGGGCGGTTTTCGCCGCGGTTGCTCGAGCGGGGCGATGTGCTGGAGTTGTAGCGGGCGATCGCGTGGGGCAGCAGGTCTCGGACGCGGTCAGGCGATCCACTTCGACAAGGCGGCGAAGGCGCCGAGCGCCACCACGACGATGCCGCCCAGCCGAATCGTGAGGCGCGGCTCGATGGCGCGGATTTCGGCACGCAGCGCCTGGATTTCGGTCCCGATCGTCATGGTCGCCTCGCGGAGATCGCGGCCGGTTGCCAGTTCGGCCGTCTCGTGCGCGTCGCGCATCGCCTGTGACATCGCCTTGGCCTGCGCGTCGGGCACGCCAGCCTCGCGCAGTGTCTCGACGAATTTCAGCGTGTCGAAAGTGACAACCATTGCCGGAGCCTCCATCGAGGGCAGTCTACCGCACGGTCCCGGCGCGCGCTGCCTCGACTGACCTCGGGATGGCCTACGACTGCCGGATGAAGCCGGCTCCGGGCGTTGACTTTCGTAGCGCTTGCTGGTGACGCTGCGCGTCAAGTCCTGCCGGGTTGCGGCAATCTCTTGCGCGCTTTTCTGCCACGTGCCGCACTGGCGAGCCGACATCCAACGTGACGAACATCACGCCCGTGTCGTGTGCCGACCATCCGTCGGCCGAAAGGCGCCGCATGCAGGCGGTGGCACGAAGCCTGCGACTGGATACGCGAGTCGACGTCGTCGGCCGACTTCCCCAATCACTCATCCGGAGCTGAACAGATGAAGATCCGCAAGCAACTTCAACAGGGTTTCACCCTGATCGAACTGATGATCGTCGTGGCGATCATCGGCATCCTGGCGGCGGTGGCGCTGCCGGCGTACCAGGACTACACGATCCGTGCGAAGGTCTCCGAGGCCACCAGTATTTCGTCCACTGCGCGAACGGCAATTTCGCTTGCGTTCAACGAAGGCACTCTGAACGGGGCGGACAACGCCTCGCTCGGCCTGGCTGACGCGACAGATATCAAGAGCAAGTACGTGACATCGGTCACTGCTGCGGGCACGTCTGCTACCACTGGAACGGTCACGGTTGTGATGCAGGGCACGGGCGAGAGCACCGTGGATACGGAAGATGTCGTCTACACGGCAACGTGCGTGTCCGGCGCCCAGTGCTCATGGACGGTTGGCGGTAGCGTTCCTGCGAAATATCTGCCGAAGGTCTGAGCGATCTCTCGTCAAGTGACATCGTCGGAAGAGGCCCGCGCAAGCGGGCCTTCTTCTTGGTGCGCCCGGCACGGACGCGCTCCTGCGGCTGCAAGTCCCGCCACGTGTTGATTGCAGCGAGTGAAGTACAGCGCGCGATTGCTCGAGGCCGATTGTGTCTCCGATGCAATGGTGCCGCGGCACCGGACACGCCAGTATCGGAGCGGAAGGCTTCACTCCCGCTTCGTACGCATCGACGCAATCCGGGATAGCTTGGCTGAGGCGTCTGGCCCACTCGTCGTCGTCCGCAGTCCGGTTACGAACGTCTCGACCACCCTGCGCGCATTCTCCCCGATCTGCGCCGCATCCGCACGCCCCGCACCCCCGGCCTCCCCGAACACCGCCGTAATCACCGCCACCGCCTCCGCCCCCGCCTGAGCCACCTCGTACGCGTTCCCCGCGTCGATTCCGCCGATCGCCACGGCGTGCATCCCCGCCTCGCGTCCCCGTGCAAACAACCCGAGTGGAGCGCGTACCGCCCCCAGCTTGACCGCCGACACGAACACGCTGCCGAACGCGACGTAGTCGGCAATCCCGCGCACCGCCCGCGCGCGCTCGAACGAGTCGTAGCACGACACGCCGAGCACCGGCTGCGAGCCCAGTGCGGCGCGCACCGTCGCCGGGTCGCCGTCATCGCGTCCGATGTGCAGGCCGTCGGCGTTCACCGCGTTGGCCAGCTCGACCGTGTCGTTGACGATGAACAGCGCGCCCGCTTCGCGGCAGATGCGGGCAAGCCGCTGCGCCTGACGCAGCCTTTGTGCTGCGTCGGCAACCTTGTTGCGGTATTGCACCGCCGACGCGCCTCCGCGAATCGCCGCCGCAACGGCCATCGCGAGCCAGTCGTCGTCGACGGTGTCCGGCGTCAATGCGTAGAGGCCGGTCGGCAGCCGCTTGCTCATCGGAAAATCCTGTGCGTTTGTCGCAACACCGGGGCCACTGGTCGGCGATGAAAGGTGAGCCCTTTCATGCGAGGTTAACATCGCCGCACGGTCGCCCTGAGCGTGCCGATGCCAATACGAAACCGGCTCGAGGCCCGTGGGGGCAGCGCCGCAAGCCAGCCGAAGGGAACGAGCAATGAGCGATGCGCCGGGCGCAGGGTACCGCACGTGGATGTGCCTGATATGCGGGTGGATGTACGAAGAGGAAAAGGGCTTGCCGGAGGAGGGGATTGCCCCCGGCACGCGCTGGGAAGACATCCCGCCCAACTGGACCTGCCCCGAATGCGGCGCCCGCAAGGAAGAGTTCGAGATGGTGGAGATATGAGATGAACACTGCCGCCGGGCTCGCGGGCCTGAAGGTGATGGTGATCGACGACAGCAACACCATCCGTCGCAGTGCCGAGATCTTCCTGAAGCAGTCCGGCTGCCAGGTGATCCTCGCCGACGACGGGTTCGATGCGCTGGCGAAGATCGCCGACCACGACCCCGACCTGATCTTCTGCGACATCCTGATGCCGCGGCTCGACGGCTACCAGACCTGCGCGCTGATCAAGAAGAGCCCGCGCTTCAGCGACACCCCGGTGGTGATGCTGTCGAGCAAGGACGGGCTGTTCGATCGCGCCCGCGGCCGCATGGTGGGCTGCGACCGGTACCTGACCAAGCCCTTCACCAAGGAGAGCCTGATCCGCACCGCCGGCGAATGCGCGCGGCGAGTGGCCGCGCTGTCCGGCGCCGAACAGGCGAGCGCCTGAGCACGCGCGGCACTGAACACCCGCGAACACGGAACCAAGGACCCCCTCATGGCATCGCAGAAGATCCTGGTCGTCGACGATTCGCCGACCGAACGCTTCTTCCTCGCCGAGCTGCTGGCGAGGAAGGGCTACACGGTCATCACCGCCGAGAACGGCCAGGAGGCGATCGCCAAGGCGAAAACCGAGCGCCCGAGCCTCGTGGTGATGGACGTGGTCATGCCCGGCCAGAACGGCTTTCAGGTGACGCGCACGCTGTCGCGCGACCCCGAAACGCAGGGCATCCCCATCATCATCTGCACCAGCAAGTCCAACGAGACCGATCGCATCTGGGGCCTGCGGCAGGGGGCGCGCGAGTACCTGGTCAAGCCGATCAGGCCCGACGAACTTCTGGCCCGCGTGGCCGATCTGGCGCACTGACGATGGCCGATCGCACGCACCTGCGCGACTTCCAGGCGCGGCTGTCGGAGCGTCTGCGCCAGGCCGCCGCGGAGCCCGCGCAGGCCGCGCGGCTGGGCGTGCAGGTCGGCGGCCGGCGCCTTCTCGTCGAACTGTCCGAGGCCGGCGAGATCGCAGCCTGCAGTGGCGCGTATGCGTCGGTGCCGCTCACGCAGGACTGGTTCATGGGCCTGGTAAACCTGCGCGGCTCGCTCTACGGCGTCTCCGACCTGGCGCGCTTTGCCGGCGGCGACTTCACGCCGAACACGAAGGAGGCGCGGCTGGTCGCCTTTGCGCCGCGGCTGAACCTGAATGGCGCGATCCTGGTCGACCGGATGCTCGGCCTTCAGAACCTGTCGGGCATGGCCGAAGCCGAAGACGCTCCCGCCGAAGATGCCGGGCATTCGTGGCTGGGTCGCGGATGGGTCGACGAACAGGGCCATCGCTGGACCGAACTCAGCCTGGAACGACTGGCGGGCGACGAGCGCTTTCTTGCCGTGAGTCGCTGAACCGCTGCGGAGAACCGAAGATGAAAGTGGCGATCAAGCTTCCCGCCTTCATGCAGCCTCGCACCAACCGGCACGAAGACCTCGCGCCGGACTCGGCGATCCTCGAAGACCTGCTGCCGGACACGGGCTTCGCACCGGCTGCGGCGACCGCGCCTGCGGTGGCCCCTGCCGCCGCGCCGTCCGCGTCGCCGAGGAGCCGCCTCGCCGTCAGCGAGCCGGTCGAGGCACCGGTGCCGGCCGCACGCCCGCGCGAGCGCTTCCGCATCCCGGTGATCGGCGCGATGCCGTTTCGCAAGCAGCTCGAAGTCTGGGTGCCGATGCTGTTCGTCGCGGTGCTGATCGCGTTCGTGTTCCTGTGGCTCGATTCGCGCCAGGCCGCCGACGGGGCGCGCTGGCTGCAGGAAGTGGGCGACGCGCTGACGCACTCGCAGCGCGTCGCCAAGGCTGCGCCGCAGGCGATCGCCGGCGACCCCGACGCCTTCACGCAGTTGCGCGAGAGCCGCGAGATCGTGAACCGCTCGGTCGCCCGGCTCGCCGAGGGGGGCGACGGTGTGCACGCGGTGCCCAGCGAAATGCTGTCCGACGTGAACCGGTTGCAGCAGGCCTGGTCGGCGTCGAGCGAGGCAGCGCAGATGATCGGCTACCAGAGCGCGCTGCTGCAGTCGCTGGGCGCGATGCGCCGCGAGGTGATCAGGGTGAATCCGCAGATGCTCGACGCCGCGCAGGCGGTGGCCGCGAGCAAGCTGCAGTCGGGCGCGTCGAACCGCGAAGTGGCGGCGGCCGGCGAGCTGGTGATGCTCACCCAGCGCATCGCCAAGGACGTGAACGAGCTCGTGTTCTCGGGCATGGCCGACAACACCGCCGAGGCGAATCTTCGGCAGTCGGTGAGCAGCTTTCGCGAGCTCACCGAGAGCCTGCTCTCGGGCAACGACCGGATGCGTCTTCCGGCTGCCGGCGATCCGGATGCGCGACGTGCGCTGAACGAACTGAAGAAGACGATGGCGAGCATCGACCCGGCGCTCGCCGGCGTGCTGTCGAGCCTGCCGCGGCTGCAGCAGGCCAAGCTGTCGGAGCGGCGCATCTTCGGCGACAGCGAGCCGGTGCGCACGCAGCTCGAGGCGGTGCGCGCGAAGCTGCAGGCCGGCGAGTCGGGGCGTGCCTGGAACCTGGCGATCGCCGCGATGTTCGGCATGCTCGCGCTGTTCGCGGTATACGGCCTGTTCCGCGCGTTCCTGTCCGACAGCGAACAGCGCGCCGAGGACGCCGAGCGCCAGCAGGCGGTCGCGCAGCGGCTCGAACAGGACGCCAAGCGCACCAACGACCAGAACCAGGCGGCGATTCTCAGGCTGATGAACGAACTGCAGGAGGTGGCTGACGGCGACCTCACGGTGCAGGCGACGGTGTCCGAGGACATCACCGGCGCGATTGCCGATTCGGTGAACTACACGGTGGAGGAGCTGCGCAACCTGGTCGCCCGGATCAACGCCACCGCCGAGCTGGTGAACGACGCGTCTTCGCAGGCGCAGACGACCGCGTCGAGCCTGCAGGCGGCGAGCGAGCAGCAGTCGCGCGAGATCCGCGAGACCGGCGAGGCGGTGTTGCGCATGGCGCAGCAGATCAACGACGTGTCGGCGCGCGCCGCCGAGTCGGTGAAGGTGGCGCGCCAGTCGCTGAATGCCTCCGAGGACGGCTCGCGCGCGGTGGACAACGCGATCAGCGGCATGAACGGCATCCGCGACCAGATCCAGGACACCGCGAAACGGATCAAGCGGCTGGGCGAGTCGTCGCAGGAGATCGGCGAGATCGTCGAGCTGATCTCCGACATCACCGAGCAGACCAACGTGCTGGCGCTGAACGCGGCGATCCAGGCGGCGTCGGCCGGCGAGGCGGGCCGCGGGTTCACCATCGTCGCCGAGGAGGTGCAGCGGCTGGCCGAACGCTCGGCCGAGGCGACGCGGCAGATCTCGGCGCTGATCCGCGCGATCCAGACCGACACGGCCGACGCGGTGTCGGCGATGGAGCGCAGCACCCAGGGCGTGGTCGAAGGAACGCGGCTCTCCGACGAAGCGGGCCGCGCGCTGGGCGAGATCGGGCGCGTGTCGACGACGCTGGCCGAGCTGATCGACGACTTTTCGACCACGACGTCGCGTCAGGCAGGATCGGCCGGGACGGTCGCCCAGTCCATCCAGCGTATCCTGCTGGTGACCGAGCAGACCAGCGAAGGCACGCTGCAGACCGCCGGGTCGATTCGCCAGCTCTCGAAACTGGCTCACGAGTTGAAGAACTCGGTGTCGCGGTTCAAGGTTGCCTGAGCGACCCCGCACGCGAATTCACGCGATGAACGACGCGATCCGACAACCGCCTGCCGAAGCGCCCGATCTCGCCACGCTGTCGTGGTGCGCGGGCGAGATCCGCGAGTCGCTCGCCGCCAGCGAGGCGAAGCTGCGCGAGCAGCTCGGCCGCGGCGACGATGCCCACGACGACGAGCTGACGGCGCTGCGCGCGGCGCGCGTCACGCTGCACCAGGCGCACGGCGCGCTGGTGCTGGTCGATCTTCCGGGGGTGTCGCTGCTCAGCGCGGAAGCCGAGACGCTGCTCGAGCAGGTCGAGCGCGGACAGTTGCGGCTGTCGCGCGAACTGGTCGAGCGCATTGCGCGCGGATTCGGCGCGATCGTCGAGTATCTCGACGAGGTGCTGCTCGGCGAGCCTCAGCAGCCGCTGTACCTGTTCCCCTACTATCGTGACCTGCTCGAGGCGCGCGGCGCCGAACGGGTGCATCCGGCCGACCGTGCGCAGTTCGAGCGCGGCCTGCTCCAGGTGCTGCGCAAGCCGGACGACGCGGCCGGCATCGCGGCGCTGCACCAGGCGATCGACATGGTTGCCGGCTCGCAGATCGGTGCCCGGCATCCGACCTTCTGGAAGGTGGCCCTCGCCTGGTTCGAGGCGCTGCACGATGGCGCGATCGTGCTCGACGTCTACGGCAAGCGCCTGCTTGCCCGGATGAACCTGCAGTTGCGCCGCGCGATCGCCGACGGCACGCCGGTGGCCGAGCGGCTGATGAAGGACGCGCTGTTCGCGCTCGCCCGCGTCGATCTCTCGAAGGCGCCCGCGTCGCCGCTGCTTGCCGAGGTGCTGCGCGCCTTCGAGATCGAGGGCACGGTGCCGGTCGATTTCGAGGTGCCGCGCTTCGGACGCGTCGACGTACGCGCGGTCGGTGCGGCCCGCGAGGCGCTGACCCGCGCCAAGCCGGCCTGGGAGAAGGTGGCCGCGGGCAGCCGGGCCGACCTGGACGGATTCGCGCAGGCGATCGCGGCCCTGCATGCGGCAGTCGGGACATTGCCGGGCGAGGGCTTGCAGGCCCTGGTCGAAGCTTTCGTCGAGGCCAGCCGGGTGCTGGTGTCGCGGCCGGAGCCGGTGTCCGAGGCGCTGGCGCTCGAAGGCGCGTCTGCGTTGCTCTTCGTCGAGCAACGGTTCGAGCGTGGCTTCAGGGCGCAGGACGAGCTCGACGAGCGCGCGGGCGAAATGGCCGCTCGGCTGCGGCAGGCGCTGGCCGGCGACTCGCTCCAGGGCGAGTTGCCGCAGTGGCTGCGCGACCTGAGCCACGCTGCGCAGGAGCGCCTGACGATGGCCAGCTTCGTTGCCGAGACCCAGGGCAGCCTGCGCTCGGCCGAACAGGCGCTCGACTCGTTCTTTCGCGATGCAACGCAGCGTGCCGATCTGCCGCAGAACGCGCAGCAACTCGACCAGGTGGCAGGCGCGTTGCAGCTGCTCGGTCACCGCGACGCCGCATCGGCGGCGCGCAGCATCGCCGAGCGCGTGCGTGGCTTCGTGGAGCAGGAGGCCGCGCCTTCGGCCGACGATTGCGAGCTGGTTGCCTCCAGTCTTGGTGCGCTGGGCTTTTTCGTCGACGGATTGCAGCAGCGCGGTCGCAGCGGTGCGCGTTTCGCGTTCGACTCCGCCACCGGGCGGTTCAGCGCCGAGCTGAACGAACCGCGGCGCGCGCCGCCGGCGGTGGTGGTCGCGCTCGAGGCGCGCAGCGCGCTCGCGCTGCAGACGCCTTCGGCGGACACCGCCGAATCGCTGCTCGCCGATCGCTCGCAGCGCGCCGGTGAACTGATCGGCTCGCTGCGCGACGCGCCCGACGACGCCGCGCTGCGCAGCGAACTGCGCGAGACGCTGGTACAACTGCGCGATGATGCGCAACTGGTCGACGACGGTGCGCTGAAGAGCCGGGTGAGCGACGCGATCGCGCTGCTCGACACCGGCGGGTCGGGCGACGATGCGTCGCTGCAGGCCACGCTGGCGGGCATCGCCGGCGCTCAGCCGGCGCAGGCGGCCACGCAGCCCGAGGAGCCGCAGCGCGACGAGGCCGAGATCGACAGCGAACTGCTCGGGATCTTCCTCGGCGAGGCGCAGGAAGTCCTGGCAGCGATTACCGAGGCTGCCGCGCAGTCGCGCCGGGCACCAGCCGACCAGGCCGTCCTCACCACGATCCGGCGCGGCTTTCACACGCTGAAGGGCTCGAGCCGCATGGTCGGGCTGGCCGACTTCGGCGATGCCGGCTGGGCGATGGAGCAGGTGATGAACCTGTGGCTCGCCGAGGAGCGCGCGGCCACGCCGGCGCTGCACGAGCTGATCGGCGCGGCCTGCGAACGCTTCCAGGAGTGGGTCGACCTGCTTCAGCGCAGCGTGCCGTTCCGGCTCGATCCGAAACCGATGATCGATGCGGCGGCAGCGCTGCGGGAAAACCGGCCGCATGCGGACGCGTTCGCGGCGCTGGCGGCGCAGGTCGGGGCTGCGGGCGAAGCGGAAGTCGAGGTGGCGCCTGAGGAAGTCGCGATCGCGGTCGACGAAGTGCGCGTCGGCGAGCGCGCGATCAGCCGTCCTCTCTACGACATCTTCCTTTCCGAGGCGGACGACCTGATCGCGAGGCTCGTCGCCGACACCACACAGTGGGCCGACGAGCCGGGACGCGCCGCCAGCGAGGCGGCGCAGCGCGCGATGCATTCGCTCAAGGGCAGTGCCGCGCTGGTCGAGCTGCCCGACGTACAGGCGCTGGCCGAGCAGCTCGAAGCGTTCCTGCTGCGCCAGCGTGCATCGGGCCGTGCGGTGGGCGTGGACGATCTGTCGGATTACGCCACCGCGATCGAGCGGCTGCAGGCGATGCTGCATCGCTTCGCGGCGGGCAGCGCGCCGGCCGACGAGTCCGCGGCGCTCGCGACTGCGCACGCACTCGCCAGCCGCTGGGATCCGCGCAACGCACCGCCCGCACAGATCGAGCCGCTGGCGGTGCAGGCGATGCTGGCGGGCGAGCTCGACGAGGAACTGCTGCCGATCTTCATCGAGGAGGCGACCGACTACCTGCCGAAGATCGGCGAGAACCTGCGTCGCTGGCAGGCTGCGCCGGCCGACCGCTCGGTGCAGCAGTTGCTGATGCGCCACCTGCACACGATCAAGGGCAGCGCACGGATGGCTGGAGCGATGGCGCTCGGCCAGCTGGTGCACGAGATGGAGACCCGCATCGAAGCGGCCAGCGTGCTCACGGTGGTGCCGGCTTCGCTGATCGAGGAGCTGATCGCCGACTGCGACAACGTGGTGACGATGTTCGAGGCCATTCGCGATCCGGCGGCCCGCCAGGCCACGCGTGAGGCAACGGCAGCCGCCGGCCCGACGCCTGACACCGGGGCGGACGCCGCTGCCCGAGTCGACGTGCCCCCGGCGAGCGAGGCGGGCGGGCAGGGCGCCGAACCCGAACGTGATTCGGACGCTGCGCAGGCCGCACACGCGCCCGCGACGCTCCCTGCCGCAGCCGCTGCCGTCGTTGCCGGCAGGCCCGTGGCCGCCGCCGCGCCCGCCATGGCCTCGCCGACGCCGGCCGCCGCCTCGCTGGTGCGCGTTCGCTCCGATCTGCTCGAGCGGGTGGTCAACGAATCGGGCGAGGTGTCGATCGCGCGCTCGCGGATGGACAACGAGCTGGGCCAGCTGCGCCAGTCGCTGCAGGACCTGACCGAGAACGTCGGCCGGCTGCGCTCGCAGCTGCGCGAGATCGAGATCCAGGCCGAGTCGCAGATCCAGGCGCGGATCGCGCTGCAGCGCGAGACCAGCGCGGAATTCGATCCGCTGGAGTTCGATCGCTACACGCGCTTCCAGGAGCTCACGCGGATGCTCGCCGAGTCGGTCAACGACGTGGCGACCGTGCAGCACAACGCGATGCGCAGCCTCGATGCGGCCGCGCAGGACATGACGCGCCAGTCGCAGGTGTTGCGCGAGCTCCAGCAGAACCTGATGCGCATGCGGATGGTGCAGTTCGGCTCGATCGGCGATCGCCTCTATCGCGTCGTGCGCCAGGCGGCCAAGGAGCTGGGCAAGCGCGTGGCGCTCGACATCCGCGGGGCGTCGGTCGAGGTCGACCGCGGCGTGCTGGAACGGATGGCAGGTCCGGTCGAGCACCTGCTGCGCAACGCGGTCGCGCACGGCATCGAGGCGCCGGGGCAGCGCGAGGCGGCCGGCAAACCCGAAACCGGCGAGATACGCCTGGAGGTGCGCCAGGAGGGCAACGAAGTCGTCCTGACGCTCTCCGACGACGGCGGCGGGCTCGACCACGCGAAGATCCTCGCGCGGGCGCGCAGTCTCGGGCTGGTCGAAGCCGACGCGCAGCCCGGCGAGCGCGAATTGGCCGAGATGATCTTCACGCCCGGTTTCTCCACGGCCAGCGAGGTCACCGAACTGGCCGGTCGCGGCGTCGGCACCGACGTGGTGCGCGCCGAGGTGCTGTCGCTGGGCGGGCGCATCGACGTCGAGTCGACGCGCGCGGCGGGCACCCGCTTCACGGTGCACCTGCCGCTCACGCTGGCGATCGCGCAAGTGGTCCTGGTGGGGGTGGGTGCTTCGCACTACGCGATTCCCTCGTCGAGCGTCGAGCAGGTGCTGCAGCTCAAGCCGCAGGCGCTGGCGGCGGCCTACCGCGACGGCTCGATCGAGTGGCAGGGCGCGCGGGTGCCGATGCACTACTTCGGCACGCTGGTGGACGTGGCCGACACGCGGCCGATCGCGCAGCACCTGTCGCCGGTGGTGATCGTGCGTTCGGCGAGCCTGAGGCTCGCGATCCACGTCGATACGGTCAGCCGCAACCAGGAGGTGGTGGTCAAGAACGTGGGCACGCAGGTGGCGCGCGTGCCCGGCATGGGTGGCGCGACCGTGCTCGGCACCGGCGAGATCGTGCTGATCCTCAATCCGGTTCGCCTGGCGCAGGCAGTACTCGGTGATCTGTGGCTCGAGCGCGCCGCACCGGGCGTGCAGCGCGCGCCGCTCGCCGACGCGCCGCCGGCGGTGATGGTGGTCGACGACTCGCTGACGGTGCGCAAGGCGACACAACGCCTGCTGGCGCGCGAAGGCTACGACGTGATGCTCGCCAAGGACGGCGTCGATGCGCTGCGCCAGCTCGCCGAGCGCCAGCCCGACCTGATGCTGGTGGACATCGAGATGCCGCGAATGGACGGCTTCGACCTGACGCGCCACGTTCGGGCCGACGAGCGCCTGCGCGAACTGCCGATCGTGATGATCACTTCGCGCACCGCCGACAAGCACCGCAACTACGCGCTCTCGCTCGGCGTCGACGCCTACCTGGGCAAGCCGTATCGCGACGACGAGCTGCTCGGCCAGGTGCAGGCCTTCACTTCGTCGCGCCGCCGCCGCTCGGGCGCCTGACTGGAGCACGGCGCCAGCGCGCGCCGGGGGGCGCTGCGCAGGGCGGCGCGGTGCGCGCCGATTGTGCCGGCCCGAACGCGCCTTTACAATCGGCGCATGGGCCAGCAGCTTGCCACCGACTTCACCAACCAGTTCCTGATCGCCATGCCCGAGATGGCCGATCCGAACTTCGGCGGCACAGTCGTGTTCATCGCCGAGCACAGTCCGAAGGGCGCGCTGGGGCTGGTCATCAACCGGCCGATGGAGCTCGATCTGGCCACGCTGTTCGAGCGCATCGACCTCAAGCTCGAGATCGCGCCACTCGCAAGCTCGCCGGTCTTCTTCGGCGGACCGGTGCAGATGGATCGCGGCTTCGTGCTGCACGAGCCCGCGGGCGACTGGGATTCCACCGTCACCGTCGGCGACGAACTCGGCCTCACCTCGTCGAAAGACGTGCTCGAGGCGGTGGCGAGCGGCGGCGGCCCGCGACGCATGCTGGTCACGCTCGGCTACGCAGGCTGGGGGCCGGGCCAGCTCGAGGAAGAGATCTCGCGCAACGCCTGGCTCACGGTGCCGGCGAGCGCCGAACTGATCTTCGACACGCCGGCCGAAGAGCGTTTCGCGGCCGCGTTCCGGCTGCTGGGCATCGATCCGGCTTTCCTGGCCAGTTCGGCCGGGCACGCCTGAGTGGCCGAGACGCTGCTGGGTTTCGATTTCGGCACTCGTCGCATCGGTGTAGCAGTCGGCAACACGCTGACCGAGTCGGCACGCGCCTTGTGCATCGTGGCCTGCGAGCCGGTAGCCGACCGTTGGACGGCCATCGCGGCGCTGGTGGCCGAATGGCAGCCGCAACGGCTGGTCGTCGGCCGGCCGCGCCATCCCGACGGCGCGCCCTTGCCGGTGAGCGCCCGCTGCGAGCGCTTCGCGCGCCAGCTGGAGGGGCGCTTCGGACTGCCGGTCGAACTGGTCGACGAGAACTTCTCCAGCATCGAGGCGCGCGCCCAGCGGGCTGCGACGCCGCCGCTGGCGGACGCGCAAGGCCGGGGCAGGGGCCGGAACGCCGGCGAGCCGGTCGACGCCGAAGCCGCGGCGATAATCCTGCGACAATACCTGTCCAGCCGCCGATCCGGGCACCCCGCGCGATGAACGCCGCTCCCGACGCCGAAACCGTCTACGCACACCTGCTGCAGGCAGTGCGCGAAGGCATTGCCGGACGCGACGTGTCGCTGATCGGCATCCACAGCGGAGGCGCCTGGATCGCCGAGCGGCTGCACCGCGACCTTGCGATCGGGCGGCCGCTGGGCACGCTCTCGAGCGCGTTTCACCGCGACGACTACGGCAGGCGCGGCGGCCGGGTCGGGCTGCCCGCGGCGATGAAGGCCACCGAGTTGCCGTTCGACGTGAACGGTGCCGACATCGTGCTGGTCGACGACATCCTGTTCACCGGCCGCACGGTGCGCGCCGCGATGAACGAGCTCTTCGACTACGGAAGGCCGGCGCGCATCGAACTGGCAGTGCTCATCGACCGGGGCGGGCGCGAACTGCCGATCGAGGCCCGCTATTGCGGCGCGACGCATCCGCTCGCCGCGCCGCGCAACTTCGCGCTGCGGCGATCCGACGACGGCCGCTTCGCCTTGCGCATCGAATGACGTCATGCCGCTGCGCGATCCCCAGCTGACCGAGAACGGCCAACTGCGGCACCTGCTCACGATCGAGGGGTTGCCGCGCGAGCTGATCCACCACATTCTCGACACGGCAGCAACCTTCGTCGGTGTGTCCGACCGGGATATCAAGAAGGTGCCCCTGCTGCGCGGCAAGTCGGTGTTCAACCTGTTCTTCGAGAGCTCCACGCGCACGCGTACCACCTTCGAGATCGCGGCGAAGCGGCTGTCGGCCGACGTGCTCAACCTGAACATCGGCACCTCGTCCACCTCGAAAGGCGAGTCGCTGCTCGACACGATCGACAACCTGGTGGCGATGCACGCCGACATGTTCGTCGTGCGCCATGCCGAGAGCGGCGCGCCGTTCCTGATCGCGCAACACATCGACCGCACGCGCGGCCGCGGCCACGTGCACGTGGTCAACGCGGGCGACGGCAGGCACGCGCACCCGACGCAGGGCCTGCTCGACATGTACACGATCCGCCACTTCAAGGGTGACTTCACGAAGCTCACGGTGGCGATCGTCGGCGACGTGCTGCACTCGCGCGTGGCCCGCTCCGACATTCACGCACTCACCACGCTGGGCGTGCCCGAGGTACGCGTGATCGGGCCGCGCACGCTGGTGCCCGACGGCCTGGCACAGATGGGCGTGCGCACCTTTGCCGACATGCGCGAAGGTCTGCGCGGCGTCGACGTCGTGATCATGCTCAGGCTGCAGAACGAGCGCATGCGCGGCGCGCTGCTGCCATCGGCACAGGAATACTTCAAGCAGTACGGGCTGACGCAGGACAAGCTCGCGCTGGCCGCGCCCGGGTGCATCGTGATGCACCCGGGGCCGATGAACCGCGGCGTCGAGATCGAGTCGGCGGTGGCCGACGGCCCGCAGTCGGTGATCCTCGACCAGGTGACCTTCGGCATCGCGGTGCGCATGGCCGTGATGAGCATCCTCGCGCAATCCTGAACGCATGAGACTGTCCATCCTCGGCGGCCGCCTCGTCGATCCCGCCACCGCCACCGACCGGTGCGCCGACCTGCACCTCGCCGACGGCCGCATCGTCGCGATCGGCACGCCGCCGCAGGGTTTTCGCGCCGAGCGCACGCTCGACGCGGCCGGGCTGGTGGTGGCGCCGGGGCTGGTCGACCTGGCTGCGCGACTGCGCGAGCCCGGCTTCGAATACAAGGCGACGCTCGAATCCGAGATGCGCGCCGCGCTCGCCGGGGGCGTCACGTCGCTGTCGTGCCCGCCCGACACCGATCCGCCGCTCGACGAGCCGGGGCTGGTCGAGATGCTCAAGTACCGTGCGCGCGGGCTGGACCAGGCGCACCTGTATCCGCTGGGTGCGCTCACCGTCGGGCTGAAGGGCGAAGTGATCACCGAAATGGCCGAGCTGGCCGAGGCCGGCTGCATCGGCTTCTCGCAGGCCGGCGCGCCGGTCGTCGACACGCAGGTGCTGCTGCGCGCGATGCTCTACGCGAACACCTACGGGTTCACCGTCTGGGCGCGTCCACAGGATCCCCACCTGTCGCGCGGCGGTGTGGCGCACAGCGGATCGGTGGCCGCGCGGATGGGACTGGCCGGCATTCCGGTGGCTGCCGAAACGATCGCTCTGTACACGCTCCTCGAACTGGTGCGCGAAACTGGTTGCCGCCTGCACCTGTGCCGGATGTCCTCGGCCGCCGGGCTCGATCTGGTGCGCAGCGCCAAGGCCGAGGGGCTGCCGGTGAGCGCCGACGTCGCGGTGCATCACCTGCACCTGATCGACATCGACATCGGCTACTTTGACAGCCAGTACCGCGTCGATCCGCCGTTTCGCTCGCAGCGCGACCGCGACGCGATCCGCGCAGCGCTGGCCGACGGCACGCTCGACGCGATCTGCTCCGATCACACGCCGGTCGACGACGACGCCAAGCAGTTGCCGTTCGCCGAGGCGGAACCCGGCGTGACCGGCCTCGAGCTGCTGCTGCCGCTCACGCTGAAGTGGGCGGGCGAGACGCGCACCGGGCTGCTGGCGGCGCTGGGCAAGGTCACGGTCGGAGCGAGCGCCGTCCTCGGGCTGGGCGAGACTGCCGGTGCGATTCGCGAAGGCGCTCCCGCCGATCTCTGCGTGTTCGATCCGGAAGAGGCCTGGACGGTGACCCGCGAGGGTCTCGCGAGCCAGGGCCGGCACACGCCGTACCTCGGCATGGAAGTCGTCGGGCGGGTCAGGTTCACCGTGGTCGACGGACGCGTCGTCTTCGAGCGCTGAGCCCGGCGGTTCTCGTCTGTTACCCTCACTCATTTCCGAAGCAGTCCAGTGAGCGCTCCCGTCATCGTCACCGGCGCGGCCGGTTTCATCGGCATGCACCTGTGCCGCCGCCTGCTGGCCGACGGCCGCAGCGTGGTCGGCATCGACAACCTGAACGACTACTACGATCCGCGGCTCAAGCGGGCGCGGCTCGCCACGCTCGCAGGCTTCGACGGCTTCGCGTTTCACGAGGCCGACGTCGCCGATCGCGGCACGATCGACACGCTGTTCGACACGCACCGGCCGCAGAAAGTGGTGCACCTGGCCGCGCAGGCCGGCGTGCGCTATGCGCTCACCAATCCGATGGCGTATGCCGACACCAACCTCGCTGGCATGGCGGTGATGCTCGAAGCCTGCCGGCGGCTCGAGGTGCGGCACCTGGTCTTCGCGAGCAGCTCGAGCGTCTACGGCGCGAACCGCAAGCTGCCGTTCTCCGAGCGCGACCCGGTCGACCATCCGGTGAGCCTGTACGCGGCCACCAAGCGCGCCAACGAACTCATGGCGCACAGCTACGCGCACCTGTTCGCGCTGCCGGTCACCGGGCTGCGCTACTTCACCGTGTACGGGCCCTGGGGCCGGCCCGACATGGCGATCTGGAAGTTCACCGAGGCGCTGCTGCGCGGCAAGCCGATCGACGTCTACGGCGGCGGCGTGCTGTCGCGCGACTTCACCTACATCGACGACACGGTCGAGGCCACCGTGCGGCTGCTCGACGTGCCACGCGAGCCGAGCAGTTCGGCAAACCCGGCCGACTGGAATGCAGAGGGCCCCGACACCAGCTGGGCGCCGTTCGAGCTGGTGAACCTCGGGCGCAGCGATCCGGTGAGCGTGAACGAACTGATCGCGCGCCTCGAAGCGATCACCGGCCGGGGCGCGCTGCGCAACGAGATGGGCATGCAGCCCGGCGACGTCGAGCGCACGTTCTCGTCGACCGAAAAGCTCGTGCGACTCACCGGCTTCACGCCGGGAGTGCCGCTCGACGAAGGCCTGCGGGCCTTCGTCGCGTGGTTTCGCGAATACCACCGTATCGACCGCTGACGGAGACGCCGAACGATGCGCCTCACGGTATTCGGAGCCGGCTACGTCGGGCTCGTCACCGCGGCCTGCTTCGCCGAAATGGGCAACCACGTCGTCTGCGTCGACGTCGATGCCGAGCGCGTCGCGCGGCTCTCGCGCGGCGAGGTACCGATCCACGAACCGGGCCTCGCGCCGCTGATCGAGCGCGGCCTCGCGCAGCAGCGCATCCGCTTCACGCTCGACGCCGCCGACGCGATGGCCGACGCCGAGGTGATCTTCATCGCGGTGGGCACGCCGCCGGGCGAGGACGGCTCGGCCGACCTCTCGCACGTGCTGGCGGTGGCGCGCACCGTGGGCGCGCTGCTCGCCGATCGCTGCGTGGTGGTCGACAAGAGCACGGTGCCGGTAGGCACCGCCGATCGCGTGCGCGAGACGATTGCCGCCGAGCTGGCCCGACGCGGCGTCGCGCACGAGTTCGCGGTGGTTTCGAACCCCGAGTTCCTGAAGGAAGGCGCGGCGATCGGCGACTTCATGCGCCCCGATCGCATCGTGATCGGCAGCCGCGACGCCTGGGCCACCGAGATCATGCGTGCGCTCTACGCGCCGTTCTCGCGCAATCACGAGAAGCTGATCGTGATGGACGTGCGTTCGGCCGAGCTCACCAAGTACGCAGCCAACACGATGCTCGCGGTGCGCATCTCGTTCATGAACGAGCTGGCCGCGCTCGCCGAGCGGCTGGGTGCCGACATCGAGGACGTGCGTCGCGGCATCGGCAGCGATCCGCGCATCGGTCCGGGCTTCCTGTACCCGGGAGCCGGTTTCGGCGGCTCGTGCTTTCCGAAAGACCTGCGCGCGTTGCTGCGCACCGGGCTCGAGTACGGTGCGCCGCTCACGATCGTGCAGGCGGCGTTCGACGCCAACGAGCGGCAGAAGCAGGTGCTGTTCGCGAAGGCCAGGCGGGCGTTCGACGGACGCCTCGCCGGCGTGCGCGCCGCGCTGTGGGGGCTGGCGTTCAAGCCCGACACCGACGACATCCGCGAGGCGCCCAGCCTCGAGCTGATCGAGAGCCTGCTCGGCGCTGGCGCCACCGTCGTCGGCTACGACCCCGAGGCCGCGGCGAACGTGCGCGCCGCGCTTGCGGGGCGCGAGGGCTTTCGCACCGAAGACGACGCGTATCGCGCAGCCGAAGGCGCCGACGTGCTGTTCGTGGTCACCGAATGGCGCGAGTTCCGAAGTCCCGACTTCGCGCGGCTGCGCTCGATCATGCGCCAGCCGGTGCTGATCGACGGGCGCAATCTCTACGATCCGCAGGCGGTGCAGGCGGCGGGCTTTCGCTACGACTCGATCGGGCGGCCGGCCCTGCAGGCGCCGAAGTAGTCATTGGGCGCTGCGCGCCGGCGCGCAGTGAACCGAGCGCCGTGTGCGGTCGGAGAGCCGCACCGCAGTGAGTTCGCGTCCCCAGACGCAGCCGGTGTCGATTGCGAGCAGGTCGGGGCGGTCCAGAAAGCCGAGCGCCGCCCAGTGGCCGAACACGATCGGTGTGCCTGCGCTCGCCCGACCGGGCACGTCGAACCAGGGCAGATGCCCGTCGGGGGCGCAGTCGAGCCCTTCCTTCGCGGCGAAATCCATGCGGCCGTCGGGCGTGCAGAAGCGGATGCGCGTGAGCGCGTTGACGATCACGCGCAGCCGGTCGTTGCCGCGCAGCGCATCGGACCAGCGTGCCGGCTCGTTGCCGTACATCTCGCGCAGGAAATCCATCCAGTCGGGGCCGGAGAGCACGTGCTGCACTTCCGTTGCCAGCTCCAGCGTGCGTGCGATCGACCACTGCGGCAGCACGCCGGCGTGCACCATCAGCCAGCCGTGCTCGAAGTGCGCCAGCGGCCGCGAGCGCACCCAGTCGATCAGCGCATCACGATCGGGCGCGGCGAGGATGTCGTCGAGCGTGTCGGTGCGGTGCGCCCGGCGGATACCTGCGGCCACCGCCAGCAGGTGCAGGTCGTGATTGCCGAGCACCGTGACCAGCCGCTCGCCTTGCGCGATCGCCCAGCGCAGGCTGTCGGCCGAGCGCGGGCCGCGGTTGACGATGTCGCCGGGCATCCACAGCCGTGCGTCGGGCGGCAGTTGCGGCAGCAGTTGCAGCAGGCTGTCGAGGCAGCCCTGCAGGTCGCCGATGGCCCAGGTTTGGGCACTCATCGGATCAACGTTTCGTAGAGCGAGCGCGGCGAGTGGATGCTCACGCCGCGGACGTCCCGGCCGTACAGTCGTCCGAAATGGATCCTGTCGCCCGTGACCAGCGCCCCGCAACCGAGCCGGATCGCTGCGGCGAGAACGGGCCTGTCCTGTTCGGGCAGCAGTGCCGCGAGTTGCGGATCGAGTTCGTCACGACGGAAGCGCGCGACGTCGATGCCGGCGAGGAGGGTGTCGAGTGAACCCATGGCGTCCGTGCCCTTCACCTCGAGATTTCGACGCGCCTCGGCCAGGACGTAATCGTCGGCGCAGAGGGTGTGTTCCGCCGCTTCGAGCAGGCCGAGCAGGGCCCGAACGGCCCCGGCGGATTTCGCCGCGGCAAACAGGATGTTTGCATCGAGGAAGATCCTCATCCCCATCGACCGGCGTCGGCGACTCAGCGCCTGCGCTTGCGAGGGGCTGCGACCTTCGCGCTGCCAGTTCGCGCTTGCTCGCGATCGCGCATGGCCGCGGCCAGTTCGGCTTCGGTTTCGTCGAACTCGCGCACGCGCTCTTCCGCGTAGAGCTCGACCGGCAGCGTGACTGCAGGCCGGAGCAGCAGACCCTCGGGCGTCGTTTCGGCGATGAGGATGTCGTCGGGTTTCAGGCCCAGCGCGCGCCTCAGGCGGGCAGGCAGGGTGATGACGCCGCGGCTGGTCATGGTGACAGGGATCCGCATACGCGAATTCTTGCAGAGTTGCCGCGAATCTGCAATGCGGAATAACGGCAATTCTTGACGGAGGAAAGGAAAATCCTTACGATGACTCGCCAACAGCGCTGATCCCGAGTCTGAACATGATCACGAGCAAACTGACCAGCAAGGCACAGACCACGATTCCCCAGCCGGTCCGCGCAGCACTGCGCCTTGAAGAAGGCGATGAACTGCTCTACGAGATTGTCGACCAGCGCGTGATCCTGACGAAGGTTCCCCGAGAAAAAGCGCAGGACGATCCGTTCGGCGCTTTCAACGAGTGGCATTCGAAAGCCGACGAGGAGGCTTATGGCAGCCTTTGATCAGGGCGACGTTGTCAAGGTTCCGTTTCCGTACACCGATCGCGCGACGCGACAGTCGCGGCCCGCGCTGGTCGTTTCATCGGGCGATCTCGAGGATGCGCACGGATTGCTCTGGGTGCTGATGATCACCAGCGCCGAGAACCGGGGTTGGCCCGGGGACGTCGCTATCGTTGACCTGCACGCCGCCGGTCTACCCGCACCGTCGGTGATCCGCACGGCCAAGATCGCCACCATCGAGGCGATACATGCCACGCCGCTCGGCCGGATACCCGCCACGCTGCGGCGGCGGGTTCTGCGCCAGATAGCCGCGTGCATCGGGACGACCTGACCGTCGCGACTTACCGGGCGGCTGTTGCAGCCCCCCGCACGGAGAATCCTCCGGATGAAGAAGACCCTCTACCTGGTAGCCGGCGCGCGGCCGAACTTCATGAAGATCGCGCCGATCGTGCGTCTACCAGCGCGACCGGCTCGCCGCCGGCGACAAGAGCGCGTTCGAGAGCGAGGCACTGAAGAAGCGGTTCGGCCGCTACGGCGTGGTCACGATGCACCGGCCGTCGAACGTGGACGACCCGACGACGCTGGCCGGCATCGCCGGCGCGCTGCGCGACATCTCGGCGAAGCTGCCACTGGTGTTCCCGGTGCATAGCCGCTGTCGTACATGGACTTCCTGAACCTGTGGAAGGACGCGAGCCTGATCTTCACCGACAGCGGCGGATTGCAGGAGGAGACGACGGCGCTGGGCATCGCCTGCGTGACGCTGCGCGAGAACACCGAGCGTCCGGTGACGGTGGACGAAGGCACCAACACGGTGGTGGGCGTCGATCCGGCGAAGATCGTCGCCGCGGCCGATGCGGTGCTGGCGGGTCGGGCCAAGACCGGTCGCCGCCCGCAGTTCTGGGACGGCAAGGCGGCCGAACGGATCGTGGAGGCGCTGGCGGCGCAACTCTGCCGCTGGGACTGACGAATGCTTACGCGCGAAACGGATCGTGAATCGTCAACGCGTGCAACCGGCCGCGAGGGCCGCCGCGACGATCAGCGAATCGTAGAAGCCGAAGCGCCAGCGCGCCTGTACGTCGAGCGCGCGCTGATAGAGCGCCACGCTCGCCGACACGCGAAGCAGCGGGGCCAGGACCGTTTCCAGGTACGCCCGAGCCTGCGCGATGTCGAGCGTGACCTGCGCCGTGCGCAGCACGACATTCAGGCATTCCTGCATCACCTGGTGGCTGATGCAGGCATTGCCGTGCAGCAGTGCCTGGCGGACGATGCGTTCGGCGATCGCCTGCTTGCGCGGGTCGCTCGCGTCCAGGTGGTAGATGAAGACGTTGGTGTCGATGAAGTCTTCAGCGCTCATTCATCTCTTCCCGGGTCAGCTTGCGGCCCAGCTTCAACTTGCCGCGCAGTTGCGCCATCGTCTCGTCGTAACGCTGCATGCGTTCATGGGTGCCGGCGTAGTCGGCGAGCCAGCGCCGGAACTGCTCGTTCAGGGTCGTGTGCTCGGCGCGCGCCCGTTTACGTGCCGCCTCGATCAGGCTTTCGTCTGCGGTGAGGGTGATGTTCTTCATGGGCAATCTCCGATCCGAAAGGTACACGGAACAAGTGTGCACGATATTCGTGCGATTTGTGGCTTCTTCCAGGAACTTTCAGCCGTAGTCGGATAAAATTTTATAATCAGGAACACAACATCTCTTTATTCGAGAAGAAGCAAGCATGAACCCCATCGACCGCATCGTCGAACGCGCCCGGTCGGCGCCACGCCGCATCGTGCTCTCCGAAGGCGACGACCCCAGGGTGCTGCAGGCGGCGTCGCGGGCCGCGCGCGAGGGGGTGGCGCGGCCGATCGTCGTGGGCACGGGCGCGGCGGTCCGCGAAGCCGCGACCCGCGAAGGGGTCGACCTGGCGGGCGTCGAGATTGTCGATCCGCAGGCCTCGCCGCTCGCGCCGGCGTTCGCCGAGGCACTGTTCGAGTTGCGCCGCGGCAAGGGGATGACCTCCGGGCAGGCGAGCGCCGCGGTGTGCGACCCGCTGTGCTTCGCCGACCTGATGGTGCGGCTCGGCCATGCCGACGGCTCGGTGTCCGGCGCGGTTCGCACGACGGCCGACGTGGTCCGCACCGCGATCCAGGTGATCGGTCCGGCGCCGGGCTGCAAGCTGGTGTCGAGCTTCTTCCTGATGATCTTCGCCGAGCCCTGGCACCCGGTGCGCCGCGGACTGGTCTTCTCCGACTGCGGGCTGGTGGTCGACCCCAACGCGCAGGAGTTGTCGGAGATCGCGATCGCGGCCGCGGGCAACGCGCGCAGCCTGCTGATGGAGGACCCGCGGGTCGCGATGCTGTCGTTCTCCACTGCGGGCAGCGCGCGCCACCCGATGGTGGACAAGGTGGCGCAAGCCACGCGGCTGGTGCGCGAGCGGTGGCCCGACCTGCCGGTGGACGGCGAGGTGCAGCTCGATGCGGCGCTGGTGCCGCAGATCGCCGCGCGCAAGCTGCCCGGCTCGCGCGTGCGTGGCGAGGCCAACGTGCTCGTCTTTCCCGACCTCGACGCGGGCAACATCGGCTACAAGCTGGCAGAGCGGCTGGCCGGCGCGACCGCGGTCGGGCCGATGCTTCAGGGCCTGAACCGCCCCGCCAACGACCTCTCGCGAGGCTGCTGTGCCGACGACGTGTTCAACGTGATCGCGGTGACCGTGGTGCAGGCGCAGGCGGCCGACGCGGTGGTCGCACGAGCCTGACGAGCGTTCGTCGACGAAGAACGCGCAGCGAGCGTTCGACGATCGCGCTTCAGCGCCGGCGCCGTCCGGCGATCAGGCCGGCGATCGACAGGAACAGCTCGTTGCCGATCGGCTCGGTGGGGTCGGTCGCCAGGCAGCGCCGATAGAACGGACTCAGGTCGAGTCCGACGCCGAGCCCCAGCACCTCCACCATGCCGGCCTGCTCGTGGCGCGCGACCACCTCCTTCAGGTGGTTGTCGAGGTAGAAGCGGTCGTTGGCCAGCGCGGTCGCGCTGTCCATCGGGCAGCCGTCGGAGACCACGATCAGGATGCGGCGCCGGGCGGCGCGCGCCATCAGCCGGGCGCAGGCCCAGTCGACCGCTTCGCCGTCGATGCCCTCGCGGAACAGGTCGGGCTTGAGCAGCGCGGCGACATCGGTGCGCGCGCGCCGCCAGTTGCGCTCGGCGCTCTTGAACACCATGTGCAGCACTTCGTTCAGGCGCCCGGGATGCGGCGGGCGGCCGCGCGCAAGCCATTCGCGGTAGGGGCGCCCGCCGTTCCATGCCCCGGTGGTGAAACCGAGCACCTCGGTGGCCGCGCCCGCGGCTTCGAGCGCACGCACCATCACGTCGATGACGATGGCCACCGGCTCGATGTGTTCTTTCATCGAGCCCGAGCAGTCGACCAGGAAGGCGAGCGTGCAATCGGCCACCGGGCGATGCCGCTCGAGCCGGAACAGCCGGCGCTCGGCCGGCGCGCTGACCAGTTGCGCCAGCCGCGCACCGTCGACGTAGCCTTCCTCCTCGCCGAAGCTCCAGCCGTCGCGCCGCGGCGTGGCGAGGATCGCGGCCAGCAGGCGCGACAGCCGCGCCAGGTGGATGCCGCTCGCGGCAATGCGCTGGTCGAGCCGCTGGCGGTATTCGCGCAGCAGTTCGCGGCGCACCAGCAGCGCCGCGTCGACCTCCCGGTCGTAGCGCGTGGTCCAGGCACGATACTGATTGGCACCCGCGGCGAAGGCCTGGCTGTGGCCGCTCATCGCGCGCGCGATGCCGTCGCCATCGCTTTGTTCGAAATCGAGCAGCAGCGCGAATGCGGCCGGCGCGTCGTCGTCGTCGCGCGCCTCGCGCTCGCCGGCCTGCTGCGCTTCTGCCGTGCGCACCATCGCCCCGACGATCGCGGCGATGCGCAGCGCATAGGCAGCGAAAGCGCGCTGGTCGGTACGCTCGCGCCGGATTCCGGCCAGCGTGCCCGCGAGCGCACGACCCAGCTTCGCGCGCGTGGTCTCGATGATCTCCTCGGTCTCGGCCAGTGGCGGCTTGCCGTTCAGCATCGACCAGCAGCTCTGCGCCAGCGCGTACATCAGCAGCCCCAGCCGCGTCTCGGTGAGTCGCGATGCGTGAAATGCGCGCGACCATTGCTCGAAGCGATGTCGCAGGTTCGCGGCCACGCCCGGCATCTCTTCGGGCGCCAGCGTCTCGACGCGCAACTGCTCGAGCATCTCGAAGACCAGCCGCTCGACCGGGTCGGTGGGTGCGAGCTCCCGGTGCAGCGCCGGATCGGAGTGCCGCAGGCGCAGCGCCATTGCGTCGGCCAGCCCGCGGCGCGAGCCGAAGTCCTCGAAGCCCGCGGCCACCGAATCGTCGCGCAGGTGCGGCGCGAGGAAGCGCAGCGGCGCATGCCCGCGATGCAGCACACCTCCCCGGTAGTGCAGTTGCGCGTCGCCGGCGAGCGCGCGAATCGATGCCGCGCACAGTTCCTCGATGCGCTGCTGGCGGCGCGCCTGCTGCTGCGCGCTGACTTGCTGCGGCGCGTCGGTCACTGCGGCGCGTTCCCCGCGGCCTGCGATTCGTCGAGCTCTTCGCCGAAGCAGCGCTGGTAATACTCGGCGACGATCGGCCGTTCGACTTCGTCGCACTTGTTCAGGAAGGCCAGCCGGAAGGCGAGCGCCGGATCGTGGAAGATCTCGCAGTTCTCGGCCCAGGTGATCACGGTGCGCGGCGACATCAGCGTGGAGAGGTCGCCTGCGGCGAAGCCCTTGCGCGTGAGCTCGGCCAGCGCGACCATCGACTCGATCAGCTTGCGCCCGCGCTCGTGCGCCTTCGAAGGCACGCGCGCGAGCACGATCGCGACTTCCTCGTCGCGCGGCAGGTAATTGAGTGTGGCCACGATGTTCCACCGGTCGATCTGGGCGTGGTTCAGCGCCTGCGTGCCCTGGTACATGCCGCTCGGATTGCCCAGGCCCACCGTGTTCGAAGTGGCGAACAGCCGGAAATACGGGTGCGGGCGGATCACCCGGTTCTGGTCGAGCAGCGTGAACCGGCCGTCGCGCTCCAGGATGCGCTGGATCACGAACATCACGTCGGGGCGCCCGGCGTCGTATTCGTCGAACACCAGCGCCACCGGGCGCTGCAGCGCCCAGGGCACGATGCCTTCCTGGAACTCGGTCACCTGCAGGCCGTCGCGCACCACGATTGCGTCCTTGCCCACCAGGTCGAGGCGGCTCACGTGTCCGTCGAGGTTCACCCGCACGCAGGGCCAGTTCAGACGTGCAGCCACCTGCTCGACGTGGGTCGACTTCCCGGTGCCGTGCAGCCCCTGGACCATCACGCGGCGATTGCGGGCGAACCCGGCGAGGATCGCCAGCGTGACCTCGGGGTTGAAGCGGTACGCGTCGTCCACGTCGGGGACGTGGTCGTCGCGCTCGCGAAAGGCAGGCACTTCGAGGTCGGAATCGATGCCGAAGACGGTGCGTGCCGATACGATCAGTTCGGGCTCGGACTGGGCGGTGAGGGTCATGCCGGCCACCTCGACTTGGGGATGCTCGATGATATCTCTATTCCGAAAATCGATCTATTGCATATCTGATTTCGGAATGCAAGTTGACCAGCCCTGGGGCTGTCCGCTAGAGTCTCGCGTGAATCACCGTTAAATCGAACGATGCGTACCGAAATTGGGTTCGTATCCTCCGACTCCCATCCAACCGCTCGATCCCGGCGAG
>QEVL01000039.1 GCA_003577305.1 Burkholderiales bacterium | reverse complement strand
TGACGGCATAGATCGGGTGGAATGGGTTCGTTTGGCAACCCCCAATCTACCCCTTCAACTGCCGTCAACCGTTTCTACCCCCGGATTCCGCGAAGAACCAAGAAAAAACCCGGCCTTTCGGCCGGGTTCCGGGTGCGCGACGGCGGAAGGAGGAGGGAGACCGCCGCGAGCCCGCAGCAGGCTCGGGCGGCGCTCAGGCAGCCTTGCGCGCGCGGCCGGCCGTGGTCGACTTGGTGGCGGCGGCAATGTTCGCCTCGGCCACTTCGACCGCCTGCTTGGTCGCCTTGCTGACCTGATCGAACGCGGTGTTCGCGGCCGAGACGGCCTGCTTCACCAGCGCGGCCATGCCTTCGGTGCCGGCCGGCGCATTC
The DNA here is from genome assembly GCA_003577305.1 of Burkholderiales bacterium. Classification (GTDB taxonomy): domain Bacteria; phylum Pseudomonadota; class Gammaproteobacteria; order Burkholderiales; family Burkholderiaceae_E; genus Zeimonas. Next base: position 14,327 of record QEVL01000039.1, on the reverse strand, counting down.
TTGGCCATCGCGTCGATCGCGGCGAACAGCTGGCGGTTGCCTTCGGCGACCTGCTTCTCGAACAGCTTCGCGAGCTCGGTGCCGGTCTCGTTGGCGATCTCGTACACGTGCTTGTAGTACGCGGTGACCTTGTCGGTCGCAGGCTGCACCGAACCGGTGGCCATCTCGGCGAGCTGCCTCGCGTCTTTCGCTTCGGTCATCGACTTCAGCGCGTCGGTCGACTCGTCGATCGAGGCCCTGGCGGCCTGGACGTTCAGCGCGGTGAGCTTCTCGAAGCCTTCGATCGAGGTGAGCGTGGCGCTCTGGAGGACTTCCAGCGCGGTTTTCTGGATCTCGAGGAACTGCTCGGGGGTGGTGACCATTTCGATTCTCCGTAACCGTGAATGTGGCGGGACAGGACACGCGTTACGCAATGGATTGTGCAACGCAACATCCGCGATTCTAGGGAATTGCTGCACGAAGTCAAGAATTTTTTGGTGCGACGCAACAAAAAAACCCCGCATGCCTCGGCTTTCGCGCCAAGCCATTGATTACAAAATGAAAAATGTAATCTCCCGCTGCCGGCAAGCTGACGGACAGTGCAAGCAGCGCTCGCTTATCATTGGCTGCGGCGCTCGAGCCGGGGAGATCCAGGATGACCAGTGATGATGCACCGCGTCACGACCGCGCCACGCCGCGGCCCCGTCCGCTCGCGCGCGACGAATTCCGCCACTTCCTGCCGATCACGACCCGCTGGATGGACAACGACGTCTACGGTCACGTGAACAACGTCGTCTACTACGCGTACTTCGACACCGTGGTCAATCGCTACCTGATCGAGCGCGGCGTGCTCGACATCCATCGCGGCCCGGTGATCGGCCTGGTGGTCGAGACCGGCTGCCACTATTTCGCGCCGCTGGCGTTTCCGGAAACGGTGCACGCCGGACTGCGTGTCGCGCGGCTGGGCACGAGCAGCGTGCGCTACGAAGTGGCGCTGTTCGGCGGCGAGGCGCAGGCGGCGGCCGCACAAGGCCATTTCGTCCACGTCTACGTCGATCGCCAGTCGCGCCGGCCGACCGCATTGCCGGCATCGCTGCGCGCCGCGCTGCGCGAGCTGATCGCCTGAGAACGCGTGCCGCTGTCCACGACGTGACGGTGAAGTGTTCACGCCTGTCGCAAAAAAACTACCGGCCATCGAGAATCCGTGTGAGAGATCACACGCAAGCTCTTGTGGCAGCATGGTTTTTCGTTACCATCGGGTGCAGCCTGCCACCAATTTCCGCTCGCCGGAGGGAAAGCGACGATGTCTCGCCCCGGGTTCTTCGCGTTTGCTCGCTTTGGCGCGTCGCTGATTGTCTGCGCCGCGATGACCGTCCTGTGCTGGCCGCTGGCCGATGCCACGGCGCGCGAGGCGTCGCCGCCGGCCAAGCGCGCGGCCGCCGCCGCCAAGGGCAAAGCCGGAGTCGCGGCGAGCGCGAGCGAGCGACGTGCGCGTGGCGCGAAGGCGCCGGTCGTCGTCCATCGCAAGCGCGTCGCGCGTTCCGGTCACGCACGCGCGTCCAGGGGCTTGCAGGCGAAGCGCGGCGCGGTCGCCGCGCACGCGCGCCACGCCGATGCGCCGCGAACGTCGCTCGGTCACGCAATCGGCCTGCACGCGGTCGATGATCCGCTGTCGCTGAAGTCGGCCGTCGCGCTGGTGGTCGACCAGGACACCGGCGAGGTGCTCTTCGACAAGAACTCTATGGCGGTGCTGCCGATCGCGTCGATCAGCAAGCTGATGACCGCGATGGTCGTGCTCGACGGGCAACTGCCGCTCTCCGAGATGCTGGCGATCTCGGAGGCCGACGTCGACACCGAACGCAACACCCGCTCCAGGCTGGGCACCGGCACGCGGCTGTCACGCGGCGAGCTGCTGCAGCTGGCGCTGATGTCCTCGGAGAACCGCGCCGCGCACGCGCTCGGGCGCCACTACCCGGGCGGCATGCCCGCCTTCGTCGAGCAGATGAACCGCAAGGCGCGCGAAATCGGCATGGCCAGCACCAGCTTCGTCGAACCCACCGGCCTGTCGAGCAACAACGTGTCGAATGCGCGCGACCTCGCCACGCTGGTGCGCGCCGCCTCGAAGTATCCGCTGATCCGCGAGTACTCGACCTCCAGCGGCCTGACCGTCGACACAGGCTACCGGACGGTGAGCTACCGCAACACCAACCGACTGGTCGGCAACCCCGACTGGGACATCGAACTGCAGAAGACCGGCTACATTTCGGAAGCGGGCAATTGCGTGGTGATGCAGACGCGCATCGACAACCGGCCGGTGGTGATCGTGCTGCTCGACGCGCAGGCGCGCATGGCGCGCGTGGGCGATGCGCAGCGCATCCGCCAGTGGCTTGAGCACGGCCCGCGCACCGGAATCGGCATCGGCGCGGACGCGCACAAGGTCAGCGCGCAGCAACGCGCGGTTCAGCCCTCGCGCGACTCGTAGCCCAGCGCCGCCGAGATCTCGGCGGCGGTCTTGCAGAGCTGGTCGATCCACTCGTCCTGGATGAAGTCGGCGGGTGCCGAGATCGACAGGCCGGCGACCACCTTGCCGCTGTCGTCGCGGATCGCGGCGGCGATGCAGCGCACCCCGAGCTCGAGCTCCTCGTTGTCGCGCGCGTAGCCGCGCGCGCGCACCAGCGCCAGTTCGCGTTCGAGCCGCGTCGGGTCGGTGATGCTGTTCTTCGTGTGGCCGGCCAGGCCGGTGCGCGTCGCGTAGCCGCGCACGTTGCGCGGGTCGTCGACCGCGAGGAACAGCTTGCCCACCGAGGTGAGGTGAAGCGGCGCACGCCCGCCCACCGCGCGCACCACCTGCATGCCCGATCGCTCGGAGACCGCGCGCTCGATGTAGACGATCTCGTCGCCCTGGCGGATCGACAGGTTCACCGGCTGCCCGGTGGCACGGTGCAGTTCGCGCATCGGACCGACCGCCGCATCGCGTACGTTCAGCCGCGTCTTCACCAGGTTGCCCAGTTCGAGCAGCCGGATGCCCAGCTGATAGGCCCCGGGCTCGGCGCGATCGACGAAGCGCGCGGTCACCAGGTCGTTCAGGATGCGATGCGCGGTGGACGGGTGCAGGCCGGTGCGGCCGGAGAGCTCCTTCAGGCTCACCGGATCGGGCTGCTCGGCCAGCGCGTCGAGCAGCGACACCATTCTCTCGATCACCTGGATCGCGGTGCGGCCGTCTTCGTTCTTCGAGAGTCGGGGGCGTGGCATCGGCAGTGAATCGCGCGGCGGGCGCGATACGGCAGTGGTGTGGGATCTTATACCACCCTATGAAAACTGCCGCCAGTCTCTGCGGTCGCGATCGTGCCGTGGGTCTGCAGCGCGCCGGGGTTCGTTTGGAGGTGGCACAGCCCGGGCCACGCGTGGCCTGATTCGTCCCGCGTGACGACGCGAATGCCGTACACGATACCCACGTCGTGGCATTGCCGGCGTGCCGCGGCTACACTCGGGCCGTTTCTCCGTCGCCCTGCAGAGTCGCCCGGCTTGTTTCCGATTCTTCCGAACCCGCTCCCGAAGGCCACCTCGTCGCGATGATCAGGCGTTCGGTGGCGATCGCGTTGTGGCGCACACTGGCGCTGGCCAACGTGGCACTGGCGCTGCTCGGTGCGGTCCTGCCGGTGCTGCCGACAGTGCCGTTCCTGCTGGTGGCTGCCTGGGCCGGCAGCAGGGGTTGGCCGCAGCTCGAGACCTGGCTGCTCGAGCATCCGAAGCACGGTCCGGCGATCCGGCGCTGGCGCGACCACGGCGCGGTGCCGCGGCGCGCGAAGTGGGTCGCGTCGACGATGATGCTGGCCAGCGCGGCGATTCTTGCACTCTCGGCGGTGCCGCTGTGGACGAAGATCGCGGTGCCCGCTTTCATGGCGACGGTGGCCGCCTGGCTGTGGATGCGGCCGGAGGTCTGACAGGCCTCGGGCCTGCACATCCCCCAGGCTCGCCTGCAGCGCCGGCGTGCGCTATCCGAGCAGCGTGTGCACGAAACCCAGCGGATGGTGCGCGCGGGCGATCGAGACCATCATTCCGAAGCAGGCGAGCGCGGCGACGAACCACACCACGCGGCTGCGCTGCGAGCGCGCGAGCCGCAGCGCCATGACGCCGAGCACCACGTAGGCCACGAGCAGCGCAAGCTTGGCCGCGAGCCACGGCACGACGAACGGATTCAGGTGCAGCATCGCCAGCAGCGCCAGCGCGGCGGCGAGCAGCCCGGTGTCGATCAGGTAGCTCGCGCGGCGAACCGGGGTCAGGCCGGGCCAGCGCGCGCCGGCGATCGTCGCGAGGCCGCGCACCGCGAACAGGCTGCCGCTGAGCGTGACCAGCAGGATGTGGGCGAGGCGCGCCTGCGGGTAGAAGTCGATGAGGGACATGGATTGCGATCGGCCTGCGCCGGTCCTGCCGCAGCCGGGGGCGCGCCGCGAGCGCGGCGCGCACGCAGTGCGCTCTCAGCGCACCCGGAAGTCGATGACGATTTCCCCCGGATTGCGGCTCACGTAGCTGATCTCCACCGCCTCGCCGAAATGCCCGACGATCTGGTCGAGCAGCGGCAGCGGATCGTGGTCGTTCATGAAGCGCATCGTCTCGCCGGGATGCAGCGCCGACAGTGCGCCGAAGATCGCGGCGTGGCGGAAGCGCTTGGCGATGCCGCGCGCGTCGAAGCCGTAGGTGTCCTGCCCGAGGATGGGCAGCGCGTTTTCGTGCATGGGTGTGGCTCCAGGGGTGGGTGTGGCAGGGTCGTGCAAAGATGAACGTAGGATACCGCTTTATCGGCGGCCAGGCCCGGCGAGGGCGCGCGCGCATTGCCCCACCAGCGCGGGTCCGCGATAGACCAGCCCGGTGTACAGCTGCACCAGCGTCGCGCCGGCCGCGACCTTGGCGCGCGCGTCCTCGCCACTGAGGATGCCGCCGACACCGATGATCGGGTAGTCGCGCGGCAGCGTGCGGCGCAACTCGCGGATCACCCGATTCGAAGGCTCGAGCACCGGAGCGCCCGAGAGCCCGCCGGCCTCGCCGGCATGCGGCAGGCCCGCCACCGCTTCGCGCGACACCGTGGTGTTGGTGGCGATCACCGCGTCGATTCCGTGCCGCGCGAGCAGTGCGGCGATCGCCGCGACCTGATCGTCGTCGAGATCGGGCGCGATTTTCAGCGCGAGCGGCACGCGCCTGCCATGCAGCGCGGCCAGTTCGGCGCGGCGTGCCTGCAGCGCGGCGAGCAGTTCGTCGAGCGCGTCGCCGCCCTGCAGCTGGCGCAGGTTCTTCGTGTTCGGCGACGAGATGTTCACCGTCACGTAGCTCGCGTGCCCGTAGACCCGCTCGAGGCAGGCGAGGTAGTCGTCGACCGCGCGTTCGATCGGCGTGGTCGCGTTCTTGCCGATGTTCAGCCCGAGCACGCCGCGCCACTTCGCGCGGCGCACGTTCTCCACGAGGGCGTCGACGCCGTCGTTGTTGAAGCCCATCCGGTTGATCAGCGCCTCGCGCTGCGGCAGCCGGAACATCCGCGGCTTCGGATTTCCCGGCTGCGGCTTCGGCGTGACCGTGCCCACTTCGATGAAGCCGAAGCCCATCGCGGCCAGCGCATCGACGTGCGCGCCGTTCTTGTCGAGCCCCGCCGCCAGGCCGACGCGATTGCGAAAGCGCAGCCCCATCACTTCGACCGGGTCGTCGACCGGGCATCCGGCAACCAGCTGCAGCGCGCCGAGGCGGGCGGCGCGATCGATCGCCCCGAGCGTCAGCTCGTGTGCGTCCTCGGGGTCGAGCGCGAACAGGAAGGGGCGGGCGAGTGCATACGGATTCATCGGGCGCCGCCGGTTCCGGCATCCGCGCACCGCGTCCATTGGCCATCGACCAGGCACTCGATCGGCCGGAAGTTCGCCTTGTACGACATCTTGGGACTCTCGGCGATCCAGTAGCCGAGGTACAGGTTTGCCAGCCCGAGCTGGCGGCACTGCTCGATCTGCCAGAGGATGTTGTAGGTGCCGTAGCTCGCTCCCGGCGGGCGCGGATCGAAGAAGGTGTAGACCGAGGACAGGCCGTCTTCGAGGATGTCGATGATCGACACCATTCGCAGCGTGCCGTCGGCTTCGCGGAATTCGACCAGGCGCGTGTTCACCTTGCTTTGCAGCAGGAACTGCGCGTACTGCTCGCGGCTGTCGTGGTCCATGCCACCGCCGGCATGCCGGCAGGCCTGGTAGTGCAGGTACAGCTCGTAGTGCTCCGGCGAGAACCCGAGGCGGGCCACCAGCGTGCGCAGCCCGCGGTGCATTCTCCAGGCGCGCCGCTGGCTGCGTGACGGCTCGAACGTGGCCACCGGCACGCGCACCGGCACGCAGGCCCGGCAGCCGTCGCAATGCGGGCGGTACGTGAAGATGCCGCTGCGCCGGAACCCGGCCTTGACCAGTTCGCTGTAGATGTCGGCGTTGATCAGGTGATTCGGCGTGGCGACCTGGGAGCGTGCCTGGCGCCCGGGCAGGTAGCTGCAGGGGTAGGGCGCGGTCGCGTAGAACTGGAGTGCCGCGAACGGCAGTGCCTCGAGTTGCGTCATGCGTCCGGTAGCTCGATGCTCGACGCCTGCCAGTCGGGTGCGGGTTGCCGCACGAGTTCGGCGACCTGCTGCAGGAACGATGCGCGGGGAATCACGCGCGCTCCGAGCGAGGCCAGGTGGCGGGTGTCCTGCTGGCAGTCTATCATGCGGAAACCGCTGGAGCGCAGCAGCCGCACCAGCGCAGCCAGCGCCAGTTTCGACGCGTCGGGCACGCGCGTGAACATCGATTCGCCGAAGAACATCCGCCCGATCGACACGCCGTAGAGTCCGCCGACCAGGCGCTCGTCGTTCCACACTTCCACCGAATGCGCGGCGCCGGCCCGGTGCAACCCGGCATAGGCCGCGACGATGTCCGGCGTGATCCAGGTGCCGCGCCGGCCTTCGCGCGGCAGTGCGCATTCGCGCATCGTGCGCTCGAAGCAGGCATCGAGGCTGAGCCGCCAGTGCCCGTCGCGACGCGCACGCCGCATCGTCTGGCGCAGCGAGCGACTCGCCTTGAACTCGTCGAGATACAGCACCATGCGCGGATCGGGCGACCACCACAACACCGGCTCGCCCTGCGTGTACCACGGGAAGATCCCGTGGCGGTACGCCTCGAGCAGCCGCGCGGCCGACAGGTCGGCGCCCGCGGCGAGCAGCCCGTTGGGTTCGCGCAGGGCCTGCGCCGGGTCGGGCAGCGGATCGCGCCAACCGACCCAGGCGAGCGCGCGTCGCGGTGGTGCGGCCATGGGTTCAGGATCGTCGGCAGTGTGAACCGGGCCCGGGCGCGTTGCTCAGGCCTTGCCGGGCGGGCGCTGGCGGAACGCGCCGACGTGCATCGAGAAGGCGCCGCGCGCACGGTCGGCGAAATACCAGCGCAGGGTCTGTTCGACCGTGCGGAACGCGATCGCGTCCCAGGGAATCGCGGTTTCGGCGAACAGCTTCGCTTCGAGGCTCTCCGGGCCGGGATCGAGCGACGGCTCGAGCATCTCGGCGAGATAGAAGACGTGCACCTGATTGACGTGCGGCACGTCGATCATCGAGAACGGCTCGCCCAGCGCGATGCGCGCACCGGCCTCCTCGACGGTTTCGCGCTGTGCGCCTTCGCCGGTGGTCTCGCCGTTCTCCATGAAGCCCGCGGGCAGCGTCCAGAAACCGTAGCGCGGCTCGATCGCCCGCCGGCACAGCAGCACCTGGCCCTGCCACACCGGGACGGTGCCCAGCACCAGCCTGGGGTTCTGGTAGTGGATCGTCCCGCAGTGCGCACAGCCGTAGCGCGGCCGGTTGTCGCCAGGCGGGACGCTCAACTGGACTTCATGGCCGCAGACCGAGCAGAACTTCATGGGTTGGCGAAGGGGGTTCGCGCGAGTGTAGCAGCGGGTCGGCCGGGATCGACGCGCGTCGACGGCGGCGCGCCGCGCCGACTTGCGTCGAGGCATCGCACACTGGTATATTGAGAGGTTCCAGACAGACGCGGGGTGGAGCAGTCTGGCAGCTCGTCGGGCTCATAACCCGAAGGTCGCAGGTTCAAATCCTGCCCCCGCAACCAGACCAGGAAACCCGCCACTGGCGATGCCGCTGGCGGGTTTTTCTTTCCCGCTCCGCAGTGCGTCCGGGCTTCGTGTATGATTTCGCGGTCGCCGATGCAGACGGGAAGATGGCGGGGCCGCCAGCAGCAGGCCTCCGGCAGCGGGCCCTCGGGGCCGTTGCACCGGACGAGAGCCCTGCACCTGCGGCCCGACGTGCCGGTTCGGCACTGTCCGGCCTCACTCCGTCGATGCCGAAGCTGCCGCGATTGCGCGCTCCGGCTCGACCCGTTCGATGCATGAGGTCAATGCCTGCGGGCGTGGCAGATCGCCCGCTCGGGTCTTTTCGATCCTTTTCGCACGAGCCGTGCCGATGAGCGCCAGCCAGCGCCGATATGTATCGTTCCGATGAACACGCAGGAAGCCAAGATCGTGATCGAGGCCGCGCTGCTGTGCGCGCCCCGGCCGATGAACGTCGCCGAGTTGCGCCGCCTCTTCGACGAGGAGATCGCCGCCGATACGGTGCGCGCGCTGCTCGACGAACTGCGTGACGACTGGCAGGGGCGGGGCGTGCAGCTGGCCGCGCTCGCCACCGGCTGGCGCTTCCAGAGCACGCCGCAGATGGCACCGTACCTCGAGCGGCTCAATCCGGAGAAGCCGCCCCGTTATTCGCGGGCGCTGATGGAGACGCTGGCGATCATCGCGTACCGTCAGCCGGTGACTCGCGGCGACATCGAGGAGATCCGCGGCGTGACCGTCTCGTCCCAGCTGGTCAAGACGCTCGAGGAGCGCGGCTGGATCGAGGTGATCGGCCACAAGGAGGTGCTCGGCCGGCCCGAACTGCTCGGCACCACGCGCCAGTTCCTCGACGATCTCGGGTTGCGCTCGCTCGGCGAACTGCCGCCCTTGCTCGAGCCCGGGCAGACACCCGGCGCAGTCGAGGCGATCGCGCAGCGCGTCATCGAGTTCGCTGGCGAAGACGGGCAGGACGCGCTGCTGCAGCCCGACGATGCGCCGGCGGGGCAGCCGGTCTCGGTGGATGCGCTGGTCGACGCGGCAACCGATGCCGATGCCGAGTCCGCTGCGGAGCCCGGGTCAGACGCCGATTCGGGGCCCGACGCCGAGCCCGACGCCAAGGTCATCCCCATTCCCCTGCAACGCACCCCGTGAGGGCACTCTCTTGAACAGCGAACATCCGAGCGAACGCGCGCACGACGCCGCAGTGGCCGACCCGGTGCGGCCGACACGGCACGGCGCAGCCGAACAGGCTGGAGCGCCGTCGTCGAACGCCGACGAAGCGGCTGCAGCGGGCGGCGAGCCCGCGAACGCGGCAGCCGGCGCCGAGCGCGGGCCACGCGCGCCGCGCAACATGTTCAATCGGCGCCGGGGCGGTCGTTCCGGGTCGCGACGCGGCCGCGGCGCCCCGCGTGACGGCGAACCCGCCGACGCGCAGGCAGATTCCGGGGCGCGCGCCGGCACCGACGTGCCGGAACCGGGCGGCGATGCCGCGGCCAGCCCGCTGCAGGCCGAACCCGATCCGCTGCCGGTCTATGCCAGCGGCGCCGTGATCGGGCTCGATGCCGCCGATCCGCGCAAGCGCGCGGCGCGACGGATGCCGGCCGAAGACCAGCCGAAACTGCACAAGGTGCTCGCCGACGCCGGCCTGGGCTCGCGGCGCGACATGGAAGAACTGATCCTCGCCGGGCGGGTATCGGTCAACGGCCAGCCGGCGCACATCGGCCAGCGCATCGGCCCGACCGACCAGGTGCGCGTCAACGGCCGCACGATCAACCGCCGCGCGGCGCCGCCGGCGCCGCGGGTGCTGCTCTATCACAAGCCCTCGGGCGAGATCTGCACGCGCGACGACCCCGGCCAGCGGGTCACGGTGTTCGAGCGGCTGCCCAGGCTGAAAGGCGCGCGCTGGGTCGCGGTGGGGCGGCTCGATTTCAATACCGAAGGCCTGCTGGTGTTCACCACTTCGGGTGACCTCGCCAACAAGCTGATGCATCCGCGATACGGCTGGGAGCGCGAGTACGCGGTCCGGGTGCTGGGGCGCATCGGGGACGACGCGCGCGGGGCCCTGCTCGGCGGCGTGCCCCTCGAGGACGGGCCGGCGAAGTTCGCCGTGCTCGAAGACCTCGGTGGCGACGGCGCCAACGCCTGGTACCGCGCGGTCATTGCGGAAGGCCGCAATCGCGAGGTGCGCCGGATGTTCGAGGCGGTGGGCCTGACCGTCAGCCGGCTGGTGCGCCTGCGATTCGGCCCGCTCGCCCTGCCGCGCGGCCTGGTTCGCGGCCGCTGGGCCGAGTTGGGCGACGCCGAGGTGCAGGCACTGATGCAGGCGATCCGACGCGCCGGATCCGCCCCGCAGGCGGCCGGCACGCCGAGGCGAACCGGAAGTGCCGATGCACAGGGCGCCCGCGAAGAGCCGCCCCTGGCGATCGACCCGCAGGAGGCGCCGCGAAGCGAAGCGGTGCGCGAACGGCAGGCCGGCGACGACGGCTATCGGGGCGACGGGTACGACGAGGACGAGGAAGACCCGGCCGATTCGATCGGCAACCGGGCGCTTCCCGAGGAGAGCACACCGCGCTACGACCCGATGGACGACGACGAATGGCAGCCGCGCTCGGCCAATGCGCACCTCGAGGGCATCACCCGCGCGGTGCGCAAGGGCGAGGGAGCGCAGCCGGCCGGCGGCAAGCGCAGCGGCTTCGGCAAGGCGCGCGGCCGCGCGGCGCGGACGGTGGGCTTCACCGGTCCGATGGACACCGGCAGGTCGGGCGGCATCGCCGGCGGGCCCGGGATGTTCGGCCGCGGTGGCCAGCCGGACGGGCGCGGCCGGCAGGGCAAGCGCACGCAGGGACAGGGCCCGTCGCAAGGACAGGGGCGACGCGGTCCGCAGGGTGGCGGCCAGGGGCAGGGACCGTCGCGCGGCGGCGCGCGAGGCAGACCCGGCGGCGGCCGGCGCGGCGGGCGCTCGGGCGGTGGGCCGCGCGGCGAGGGCTGACCCGGGACGTCACGCAGCCGGGACTGCATGCGTGCCCGGGTGGCCTTTTCGGGCTATAATCCGCAATTAACAAAATCGCCGCTTCGGCAGTTGCGAGACAGCGATCCGGACGACGTCATCCGGGGACGCAGGCGCATCGGGCACGGGCGGCGTGCTCGAAGAAATGGGCTCGAAAGGCCCATTTTTTTTTCCGGTCGCGTCGGCATCGGGTCGGCGTCGGGCGGGCAAGCGTCGGCAGTGGCCGGCAAGGGGGTTGGCGAGTGTCAGCACAGATGACGTCGACGCAGGCGATCATCGAGCGCACCCTGGCCGGCATGGGTTACGAGCTCGTCGACGTCGAGTACGCGCAGAACGGATTGCTGCGCGTCTACATCGACGCGCCGTCGGGCATCTCGCTGGACGACTGCGAGAAGGTCAGCCGCCAGTTGTCGCGCGTGCTGGAGGTCGAGGGCATCGACTACGCGCGGCTGGAAGTGTCGTCGCCGGGGCTCGACCGGCCGTTGAAGAAGCCGGCCGACTTCGAGCGCTTCGCCGGCGTCGAGGTCAGCGTGAGGCTGCGCCGGGCGCTCGAAGGAAGGCGCAACTTCGAAGGCGTGCTCACGCTGGAGGACGAAGGGCGCTACGGCCTCGAGTTGATCGAGCCCGAGGCTGCGCGCCCGGCAGGCGCAAAGGGCGCGAAGGGCAGGAAGGCAGGTTCGAAGCCTGGCGCCAAGGGCGCGCCGGGCAAGGCAGCGAAGTCGCAGCAGGCGCAGCAGGCCGCGGAAGCGGCCGGCGCGGCGGCGCCGATGCGCAAGCTCGTGTTTGCGCTCGACGAGATCGAGCGGGCTCGGCTGGTGCCGAAGCTGAAGTTCCAGGAGAGGCGGAAATGAGCCGGGAAGTGTTGTTGCTGGTCGATGCGCTGGCGCGCGAGAAGAACGTCGCGCGCGAGGTGGTGTTCGGCGCGCTCGAGAGTGCGCTGGCCTCCGCCACGAAGAAGCGCTTCAGGGAAGAAGTCGACGTGCGGGTGTCGGTCGATCGCATGACCGGCGAGTCCGAGTCGTTCCGCCGCTGGCAGGTGGTGCCCGACGGCGAACTCGAAGACCACGACGTCCAGATCATCCTGTCGGAGGCGCAGAAGCACATTCCCGACATCCAGGTCGGCGACTTCATCGAGGAAGAACTCGAACCGGTCGATCTCGGGCGCATCGGCGCGCAGGCGGCCAAGCAGGTCATCCTGCAGAAAATCCGCGACGCCGAGCGCGAGCAGATCATCAACGACTTCCTCGCGCGGGGCGAGTCGGTCCTGTCGGGCACGATCAAGCGGATGGACCGCGAAGGCGCGATCGTCGAGTCGGGCAAGGTCGAGGCGCGGCTGCCGCGCGACCAGATGATCCCGAAGGAGAATCTGCGGGTGGGCGACCGCATCCGCGCCTACGTCGCGAAGATCAATCGCGAGGGCCGCGGCCCCCAGCTGTTCCTGTCGCGCACCGCACCCGACTTCATCCGCCACCTGTTCGCCAACGAGGTGCCCGAGATCGAGCAGGGGCTGCTCGAGATCAAGGCGGCCGCACGCGACCCGGGCGTGCGCGCCAAGATCGCAGTGCACTCGCACGACCGGCGCGTCGATCCGATCGGCACCTGCGTGGGCGTGCGCGGCTCGCGCGTGCAGGCGGTCACCGGCGAGCTGGCCGGCGAGCGCGTCGACATCGTGCTGTGGTCCGAGGATCCGGCGCAGTTCGTGATCGGCGCGCTGGCGCCGGCGAACGTCTCGTCGATCGTCGTCGACGAGGACAAGCGCAGCATGGACGTGGTGGTCGACGAAGACAACCTGGCGCTGGCGATCGGCACCGGGGGGCGCAACGTGCGGCTGGCCTCCGAACTCACCGGCTGGCAGATCAACATCATGAGCGCCGAGGAGTCGCGGGCCAAGAGCGAGGGCGAGCGCAGCGCGGTGCGCGAGCTGTTCATGGCGCAGCTCGACGTCGACGAGGAGATCGCCGACATCCTGATCGACGAGGGTTTCACCACCGTCGAGGAGGTGGCCTACGTGCCGATCAACGAGATGCTCGAGATCCAGTCGTTCGACGAAGACACGGTGAACGAACTGCGCAACCGCGCGCGCAACGCGCTGCTCACCGAGGCGATCGCCACCGAGGAGAAGATCGGCACGACCGCCGAGGATCTCCTGTCGCTCGAGGGCATGGATCGCGAGCTTGCGGCGAAGCTGGCCGACGCCGGCGTGCACACGCGCGACGGACTGGCCGAACTGGCGGTCGACGAACTGGTCGAAGCGACGGCGATCGACGAGGAGCGGGCGAGAGACCTGATCATGAAGGCGCGCGCGCACTGGTTCGAGGCGGAGCCGGCGGCTGCGACGCAGCCGGGCGAGGAGCGGGCGCAGGCATAGAGGGTGTGGATTCGACAAGCTTTGAGCAGTGAGGTCCGGAAGGAATGAGCATGGCGAGTACGAACGTGGCGAAGTTTGCGGCGGAGCTGAAGATGCCGGCCGAGGCGTTGCTCGAGCAACTGCAGGCCGCCGGCGTCAGCAAGCGGTCTCCGGACGACGAGCTGACCGAGGCCGACAAGGAGCAGCTGCTGCTTGCGCTGCGCCGCGCGCATGGCGCCGACGACGGTCCGAAGCGCCGGATCACGCTGACGCGCAAGCAGACCTCCGAGATCAAGCAGGCCGACGCCACCGGCAAGGCGCGCACGATCCAGGTCGAGGTGCGCAAGAAGCGCGTCTTCGTCAAGCGCGACATTGGCGACACCGCGGCGGTGGAGCTCGCGCCGGCCGAGCCGGCTGCGGCTGCGGTGCCGCCCAGGTCGGTGGTCGACGAGGAGCAGCAGCGCCTTCGCGAAGCCGAAGAGGCGCGCCAGCGCGAGCTGCTCGAGCGCCAGGCTGCCGAGCTGCGCGAAAAGCAGGAGCGCCTCGAGCGCGAACGCGAGCGTGAGGCGCAGGCGGCGGCCGAGGCCGCACGGCGCGAGGAGGAAGCGCGCCGCGAGGCCGAGCGCGCGGCGGCGATCGACACCTCTTCGGCGCGTGCCGAGCGCGAGCGCGCCGACGCCGAGGCGCGGGCTGCCGGCGAAGCGGCGCGCAAGGCCGCCGAAGAGGCGGCCGAGCAGGCGCGCGCGCGCAAGGCGGTCGAGGCCGAGGTCGCCGAAATCAATCGCCTGATGAGCCTGCAGCGCAGGCCCCAGCCAAGGCCGGCGGGGCCTGCCGCCAGGCCCGCAGTTGCGGCGCCGGGCGCGCCGGCAGCGCCGGCCAAGACCGCGGTCACCGGCA
>QEVL01000012.1 GCA_003577305.1 Burkholderiales bacterium | reverse complement strand
GGCTTCCCTCGCCTACCTCGCAAATCGGCACCCGCGTCGTACGCGCTGCGCGCGGACGAGCGGGTCCCGCCGATTTGCTTTCGGTAGCGCTCGGCTTGCATATGCTCGGCGGCCGAGCGGCCACGCTCCCGCGCGCTACGGGCTGGCCCCGTGGCCCCCGCCAAACCCGAAACCGAACGAAGCTTCGACATGCTCCATGGCCGGCCCGCCATGACCTGAGCCTCGGCGTCGAGGCGCTGGCTCGATCCGCGACTGGCAGCTTCCCCAGCCACACCCCGAGTCCCGACTTCCGAGTCCCTGTGCGGGCGCCATTGGCGTGCGCTGGGGGGCGGCGCGCCAACGGCCCGGGCGGCGCGGGGCCCGTACGGCGGGCGCTCGGAGCGCTGCGCGGGGCCGTGCGCGGTGCGCCCGGGCCTGTGCAAGCCGAGCGCTTCCGAAAGCAATTCCGCGGGACTCGCTCGTCCGCGCGCAGCGCGTACGACGCGGGTGCGGAATTGCGAGGAAGGCGAGGGAAGCCCCCGCGAAGCGGGGGCCGCAGCGCCGGCCCGGGCGCACCGCGCACGGCCCCGCGCAGCGCTCCGAGCGCCCGCCGTACGGGCCCCGCGCCGCCCGGGCCGTTGGCGCGCCGCCCCCCCAGCGCACGCCAATGGCGCCCGCACAGGGACGGCCCACGCCTTCAGCGGGTCGTGCGCCGCTTGCGCGCCTGCACCTCGAGGATCACGTCGGCGAATTCGTCGACGTCCTCGAAGCTGCGGTACACCGACGCGAAGCGCACGTAGGCCACCTTGTCCAGCTTCTTCAGTTCGCGCATCACCAGCTCTCCGATGCGCTCGCTCGGCACCTCGCGCAACCCCAGCGTGAGCAGCTTGTCCTCGATCCGGTGAATCGCCGCGTCGACTGCCTCGGCGCTCACCGGGCGCTTGCGCAGCGCCAGTGCCATCGATGCGCGCATCTTGCGGCGATCGAACTCGGCGCGCACGCCGTTTTTCTTGACCACCGCCGGCAGTGCCAGCTCGACGCGCTCGTAGGTCGTGAAACGCTTGTCGCAGTTCAGGCAGCGCCGGCGCCGCCGGGTGCTCGCGCCGTCGTCGGACTCGCGGGTCTCGATGACCTGGGTGTCGGGATGGTCGCAGAACGGGCAGCGCATGGGCGAAGGTTACCGGAAGGCCGCATCCGGTCGGCCAATGTCCGACTGACCGATTGACGATCACGGCCTCATGCGTCTGCTTCTCGACACGCACGTGGCGCTCTGGGCGATCACCGACGATCGGCGCCTGCCACGAGCGGCCCGCGCCCTCATCGCATCGAGCGAGAACTCGATCCACGTCAGCGCAGTGACGGTCTGGGAGATCGCCCTCGAGCATGCGCGCTATCCGGCCGGCATGCCGGTCAGCGGGGGCGATGCACTGCGCTGGTTTCGCGAATCGGGCTACCCGATGCTCGACGTCACGCCCGACCATGCCGCACACCTCGAGTCGTTGCCGCGGCTGCACGCGGCTCCGTTCGACCGGATGCTGGTGGCCCAGGCGCTGGTCGAACCACTGCGCCTGATGACCCGAGACGCCGATGTCGCGCGCTACGGCGAGATGATCATGCTGATCTGAGCATGCGGGCGCACCTGCGCGCCTGCCGCCCGGACAATCAACCGTAGACCGGGAACTTCGCGGTCAGTTGCCCGACCTTCTCGCGCACCGTCGCCAGTTTCGCGGCATCGCCCGGATGGTCGAGGATGTCGGCGATCAGGTGGCCGACCAGGCGCGCTTCCTCGTCGCCGAACCCGCGGGTGGTCATCGCCGGCGTGCCCAGCCGGATGCCGCTGGTGACCATCGGTTTTTCCGGGTCGTTGGGAATCGCGTTCTTGTTGCAGGTGATGTGCGCTTCGCCGAGCAGCCGCTCGGCTTCCTTGCCGGTGATTCTCTTGGCGCGCAGGTCGACCAGCATCAGGTGCGATTCGGTGCGGCCCGAGACGATGCGCATGCCGCGCTCGATCAGCGTCTGCGCGAGCACCTGCGCATTGGCCACCACCTGCTGCTGGTAGACGCGGAAGGCCGGCTGCAGTGCCTCGTGGAAAGCAACCGCCTTGGCCGCGATCACGTGCATCAGCGGCCCGCCCTGCAGCCCGGGGAAGATCGCCGAGTTGATCGCCTTCTCGTGCCGCTCGGGCATCAGGATGAAGCCGCCGCGCGGGCCACGCATGCTCTTGTGCGTGGTGGACGTGATCACGTCGGCGTGCGGCACCGGATTCGGATACACACCGCCGGCGATCAGCCCCGCATAGTGCGCCATGTCGACCATCAGCAGCGCACCGGTGTCCTTCGCCACTCTCGCGAAGCGCTCCCAGTCGATGCGCAGGCTGTACGCGGAAGCGCCGGCGATGATCAGCTTCGGCTTGTGCTCGTGCGCCTTGCGCTCCATCGCGTCGTAGTCGATCTCCTCGGCCTCGTTCAGGCCATACGAGACGACGTTGAACCATTTGCCCGAGATGTTCAGCGCCATGCCGTGGGTGAGGTGGCCGCCCTCGGCCAGGCTCATGCCCATGATGGTGTCGCCCGGCTCCAGGAACGCGAGGAACACCGCTTCGTTGGCCTGTGCGCCCGAGTGCGGCTGCACGTTGGCGCAGTCGGCGCCGAACAACCGCCGGAGCCTCTCGATCGCCAGCGACTCGGCCACGTCGACGTATTCGCAGCCGCCGTAATAGCGCTTGCCCGGATACCCTTCGGCGTACTTGTTCGTGAGCTGGCTGCCCTGCGCGGCCATCACCGCCGGGCTGGCGTAGTTCTCGGAAGCGATCAGCTCGATGTGGGCTTCCTGGCGCTGGTTTTCCAGCCGGATCGCGTTCCAGAGCTCGGGGTCGGTCAGCGAGATGCCGTGGTTGCGGTCGAACATGTAGGTCACCTGGTGGCGCCGGTGTCGCGCGGCACCCGCGATTCTAAAGGATCGGGTCGGCGCCGCGCCCCGACCTCGTCGAGCGGCGCTTGCGGCGCAGCCGCGAGGTGCGCGACATCGGCCCAGGCGACCAGGCTGAACGCACTGCCGTCCCAGCGGATGCGGTTCAGGCTGGCGTTGAGCAGGTCGTGGCCGCGCGGTGCCTCCAGCGGCATGCCGGTGGCGATCCGGTAGACGATGTCGAGCACGCCGCCATGCGTGACCGCGACCACGGTCTGTCCGCGATGCGCTCGCGCCAGTTCGGACAGTGCCGCGGCCACGCGCGCGTGAAACGCGCGCAGCGACTCCCCGCCGCCGGGCAGCACGAAATCGGGTTCGCGCTGCCGCCAGCGCCGCCAGGCTTCGGCCTGGTGTCGTTCGAGCTCCTCGTGGGTGCGGCCCTCGAAGCTGCCGTAGTGCCGCTCGCGCAGGCGCGGCTCGATGCGCACCGGCAGCCCGCGCACGGCAGCGATCGGCTCGGCGGTCTGCCGGGCCCGCGACAGGTCGCTCGTGTAGACCGCGTCGACCTGCCATGCCGCCAGTCGCCGGCCGGTGAGCGCCGCCTGCGCCAGCCCTTCCTCGTCGAGTTCGATGTCGGTCTGCCCCTGGAAGCGCCGCTCGCGGTTCCAGCCGGTGACGCCGTGCCGGATCAGCACCAGGTCGGTGTGACCGCGCGGCGGCGCCCCCGGGGTCGGCAGGCTCGGGCTCATCCCGGCGCGAGCCGCGGATTCAGCGTGTAGGTGCCGGTGATCGAGGCCTCGCCGAGCCGGTGGTGCGCAATCACCTTGCGCGCGTCTGCGCCGCTGAAGCGGCCCATCAGCGGCACGTGCTCGACGTCGAGCGCGTAGACGGTGAAGAGGTAGCGATGCACGATCGAATCGTTCCAGGGCGGGCATGGGCCGTCGTAGCCGTAATAGTCGCCGGCCATGTCGTGGTCACCGGCGAACCAGCCGGTGTAGTCGTTGATGCCCTGGCGCGCACCGTGGCGGGTGGCCGGTCCCATCTTGCCCTTGGGCGTGACCTTGTCGGAAAACTCGCCGGCGGCGATCGCATCGAGGCTCGCCGGCAGGTCGACCAGCACCCAATGGAAGAAATCGACGCGCTTCAGCGTGGACGGAATCTCGCGCCCTTCCTGGTTCACGTCATCGCCGCGGCTGGGCACGTCGGGGTCGTGGCAGACGATCGCGAACGAGCGCGTACCCACCGGCGCTCCCGACCACGAGAGCTGCGGATTGCGGTTCGACGACAGCGTCACGCGCGACTTCGGATCGATTCGGCAGAACGCGAATTCGGCCGGGATCGGCTGGCCGTCTGCGAAGGACTCACTGAAGATCTTCATCGTTCGATTCTCCCTGGCCGCCCGGTCGTGCGGCCCGCACCCGAACCATACCGCGTGCCGGCGATTCCTGGCACCCCGGGGCGCCCGATCAGGCCGCCGGCTCGAGCCTCACCCGCGCGAACCGGCGCTTGCCCACCTGCACGACGTAAGTGCCCGCGGGCAGCTTCAGCGCCTTGTCGGCGATGCGCTCGCCGTCGACGCGCACGCCGCCCTGGTCGATGTTGCGGTTGGCCTCGGTGGTCGAGGGCGCCAGTTGCGCCTGCTTGAGCAGCTGCGCGATCGGCATCGGCGCCCCGCGCAGCACCACTTCGGGCATCTCCCCGGGCAGCGCGCCGTGGCGAAACCGCGCTTCGAATCCGGCGAGCGCCGCCTCGGCGGCGGCGCGCGAGTGGAAGCGCTCGACGATCTCCTGCGCCAGCATCACCTTCGCGTCGCGCGGATTGCGCCCGGCAGCGCACTGCTCGCGCAGCTGCGCGATCTCGGCCAGCGAGCGGAACGACAGCAACTCGTAATAGCGCCACATCAGTTCGTCGGAGATCGACATCAGCTTGCCGAACATCTCCCCGGGCGCCTCCGTGATGCCGACGTAGTTGTTCTTCGACTTCGACATCTTCTCGACGCCGTCGAGCCCTTCGAGCAACGGCATCGTCAGGATGCACTGCGGCTCCTGCCCGTATTCGCGCTGAAGCTCGCGGCCCACCAGCAGGTTGAACTTCTGGTCGGTGCCGCCCAGTTCGATGTCGGACTTCAGCGCCACCGAGTCGTAGCCCTGCATCAGCGGATAGAGCAGTTCGTGCACCGAAATCGGCTGGCCCGCGCGGAAGCGCCGGGTGAAGTCGTCGCGCTCCATCATCCGCGCGAGCGTGTAGCGGGCGGCAAGCTGGATCATTCCCCGGGCACCCAGCGGATCGGACCACTCGGAGTTGTAGCGGATCTCGGTGCGCTCGCGATCGAGCACCAGGCTCGCCTGGTCGAAATAGGTCTGCGCGTTCTGCTCGATCTGCTCGCGGGTGAGCGGTGGGCGCGTGGTATTGCGCCCGGACGGGTCGCCGATCATCGCGGTGAAGTCGCCGATCAGGAAGATCACCCGGTGGCCGAGATCCTGCAGCTGACGCATCTTGTTCAGCACCACCGTGTGCCCCAGGTGCAGGTCGGGAGCGGTGGGATCGAGGCCCAGCTTGATGCGCAGCGGGCTGCCGGTGGCCTCGCTGCGGGCGAGCTTGGCCAGCCATTCGGACTCGATCAGCAGTTCGTCGCAGCCGCGCAGACTGACGGCGAGCGCCTCCCGGGCCCGATCGGTCACCGGCCAGGCCGCACCCCCGGGGGACACCGGAACCGGACCGGCCGCCGGAGCCGCCGGAGCCGGCCCGATCGGATTTTTTGCGCCGTTCATCGTCATTTCGTGACTGGTTTCCTCGAATCATCCGGTAGAATCGGCCGGTGTCCCCCCGACCGGCCGGGTGGCGTCTCCGGCGCCACCGCAGGCACCGGGCCGAAGGGGCAGATTCTAGCCGAGGGTTCGTACGGCCCCGGCGACGCAGCCGTACCCGAGAATCGCACGAACCCGTCAGCCCGATGAGTCCGCCTGCCCTGCCCGGTTTTCCGAAAGTGGCGACTGCGGTCGCTGTCACGCTCACCCTGGTCGCGGTCACCGCTTTCGGCACGGCGCCGTTGCGCGAGGTCGAACTGCCCCCGGTGCAGACCATCGTGGAGAAAGTGGCGATCGCTGCCACGCTGCAGCCGGCCGAGGAAGCTGGCGGGCCGCTGCAGCACTACGCCCGCTCCGAGCGCATCCGGCGCGGCGACACGCTGGCCTCGCTGCTCGACCGGCTCGGCGCCACCGACATCGAGTTCCAGAAGTTCGTCGCGGCCGACCGCCAGGCACGCAAGCTGATGCAGCTGCAGGCCGGGCGCACCGTCAATGCGCTCATCGACGAAGCCGGGCGCGTGCAGTCGCTCCAGTACCGCTATGCCAGTCTCGACAGCGAGTCGGACGAACCGGCGCAACCCACCGGCCGGGTCAGCATCCGCCGGGCCGACGGGGGCTTCGCCGCCAGCGACGAGCCGATCGCGCTCGAGCGCCAGGTCGAGGTGGCGGTTGCCGAAGTCCGTACCTCGCTGTTCGCGGCAATCGACGGGGCCGGCATCCCCGAGGCGGTCGCCACCCGGATCGCCGACATCCTCGACGGCGAAGTCGACTTCAGCCGCGACCTGCGCCGCGGCGACCTGCTGCGCGTGGTCTACGAAGTGATCCGCGAAGCCGACAGCCTCGACCGGCCGACGATCGGGCGCATCCTCGCGCTCGAATTCACGATCAACGGCACACGCCACGAAGCGGTCTGGTTCGACCGCGAGGGTTCCGAGCAGGGCGAATACTTCACCTTCGACGGCCGCAGCCTGCGCAAGGCCTTCCTTCAGCACCCGGTCGAATTCAGCCGCGTCTCTTCGGGCTTCACCAACGCCCGCATGCATCCGATCCTCAACTACGTCCGCGAGCACAAGGGGGTCGATTTCGCCGCTCCCACCGGCACCAAGGTGCGCAGCTCGGGCGACGGCATCATCGAGTTTGTCGGCCAGCAGCGCGGCTACGGCAATCTCGTCGAGATCCGCCACCGCAACGGCATCTCGACGCTCTACGCGCACCTGAGCGGCTTCGCCCACGGGCTGTCGAAGGGCGCGAGAGTGGCGCAGGGGGCGGTGATCGGCTACGTCGGCAGTACCGGCTGGGCCACCGGCCCGCACCTGCACTACGAGTTCAAGGTGAACGGCCACCACGTCAACCCGCTGTCGGTAGTGCTGCCGCCGGCAGCTCCGCTCGACGCGGTCGAGCGCGCACACTTCGTGGCACGCACCGCCGGCCTGCGCGTTCGCCTGGCCCAGACCGACAGCGTCGTCCGTCTCGCCAGCTTCGAGTAGGCGCCGCTCCGGGGCGCCCAACGCCGTGCGCCGCTTCATCGGCCTGATGTCGGGCACCAGCATCGACGCGGTCGACGGCGCACTGGTCGAGATCGGCGGCGACCGGCCCGGTGCGTTGCGCACCAGCGCCTTTGTCAGCCGTCCGATTCCCGCTTCCCTTCGCCACGAACTCGAAGCCCTGCAGGTGCCGGGCGCCGACGAACTGGCGCGCGCCGCGCTGGCGGGCAACGCGCTCGCCGACCTCTGCGCCGGCGTCGTCGCCGACCTGCTGGCCAGCGCAGGCTGCCCGGCCGATTCGGTCACTGCGATCGGCGCGCACGGGCAGACGGTGCGCCACCGCCCGGACCTCGGCTACACGATCCAGCTGCTGCAACCGGCGCGGCTTGCCGAGGCATGCGGCATCGCGGTGGTCTGCGACCTGCGGTCCGCCGACATCGCGGCAGGAGGCCAGGGTGCGCCGCTGGCGCCGGCCTTTCACGCCGAGGCGTTCCGCGACGCCGCCGAACGCAGGGCCGTGGTCAATCTCGGGGGCATCGCGAACATCAGCGTGCTCCCGCCGCTCGGCTCGCCCGAGCCGGTCAGCGGCTACGACACCGGCCCGGCCAACACGCTGCTCGACGGCTGGTGCCGCCGCCACACCGGCGCCGACTTCGACCGCGACGGCGAATGGGCGCGCGGCGGAACAGTCGATGCCGCACTGCTCGCCGCGTGGCTGACCGAGCCCTACTTCGCGATGGCTCCGCCAAAGAGCACGGGCCGCGACCTGTTCGACGCAGGCTGGATCGAGCGCTCATTGACGAGCGGGTACGAGCCGCGCAACGTGCAGACCACGCTGGTCGAACTCACTGCGGTCACGGTCGGGCGAGCCTGCCGGGAATCAGGCGCCGAACGGGTGTTCGTCTGCGGCGGCGGCGTACGCAACGGCTTCCTGATGGAGCGACTCGCCGCGAATGCGGCCCCGGCTCAGGTGACTACGACGCAGGCGCTCGGAGTCGATCCGCGGGCGGTGGAAGCGGCCGCGTTCGCCTGGCTCGCGTCGAGGCGCGTCGACCGCAAGGCCGGCAACCTCGCGTCGGTGACCGGTGCACGGGGGCCGCGGGTGCTCGGCCTGCTCGGCGAGCCGCGGCCACGAAACCAGGGGGGCGGGAGGCTCTGACCGCTCCGATCAGGAGAAGGACGAGCCGCAACCGCAGGTGCTGCTGGCGTTCGGGTTCTTGATCACGAACTGTGCGCCCTGCAGGTCTTCCTTGTAGTCGATTTCGGCACCCACCAGGTACTGGAAACTCATTGCGTCGATCAGCAGCGTGACGCCGTCCTTTTCCATCACGGTGTCGTCTTCGTTCGTTTCCTCGTCGAAGGTGAAACCGTACTGGAAGCCCGAACAGCCTCCGCCCTGCACGAACACGCGCAGCTTCAGGGCCGGGTTGCCCTCTTCGTCGATCAGTTCCTTGACCTTCGCGGCCGCGCTTTCGGTGAACAGCAGCGGTGCGGGCATTTCGGCGACAGCACTCATCGATAACCTCCAAATGACCTTGCATTCTAGGATGCCGCCAAAGACCGCGCCAGTGTCGGGGCAAATCTGGGGCGAATCCCGCACCGTGGCCGGCACGCCTGCGCGCACCACGAACCACAGCGCCTACTCGTTGCTGCCCGCCGGCTCCGGGCGCAGGCGGTCCTGCCCGAGGTGCGCGAGCGCCCCGTCGAGGATCGCCCCGTGATGCATCTCGAGCGCCCGATAGCGGATCTCGCCGCTCACCTGCGCCTTCGGCTGCAGTTCGAGCAGTTCGTCGGCCTGCACCGGACCCACGATCGTGCCGTTCACCACGAGATGGGCGGCGCGCACCTGCCCTTCTATGCGTGCATGCTCAGAGAGCACGAGCATGCTCGGCTCGCCCTCCTCGGCGATCACGTTGCCGCACACCTCTCCGTCGATGCGCAGCCCGCCCTTGAAGCGGACGTCGCCGCGGATCGCGGTACCGGCACCGATCAGGCAATCGATCGTGCTGGCACCGGGCTTCTTCCTGCCGAACATCGCGACTCCTCGCTCAGAGAGTGGCGCTTTGTTCGGCGCGCAGCACGCCCCGTTCGAGCACGCGCATCTGCACCGACTTCGGCACCGCACCCTCCGGCACCCTGAAGTGTCCTTCGACGCGCAGCAGGCGCCGGAAGGACAGCTTCATGCGCTCGCGCGCATCGGCGGGCCCATCGTCGGGCAACCTCAGGATCCGGGTGCGCCCATCGCTCACGGTGGTCACCAGCAACTGCAACGATCCGGTGAACAGCCGCTCGGCGCGGCCCGCCTGCACCAGGAGAGCACGATAGCGCATCCGGTTTGGCTCGCCGGCATCGGGTTCGACCTCGAACCGACGAATGGCCACCGGGCCCTGCGCATCGGCAGCCGGCAGCAGGCTTTCCAGATAGGCGAGGTCGGCCTTCAGTTCGGCATTCTCGGCTTCCAGCGCGCGCAGCTGCTGCTCGCGGTGCTGCGCGGCAACCTGGTCGATGCGCAGGCGGCTGTCGCCCGGAAGCGCGTCGGCCAGACGCATCCGCTCGGCGCGCTCGTCGGCGAGCTGCTCGCGCAGGCTGGCCAACTCGGCATCGGCCCGGTCACGCTCGATCGCGGCATCGTCGAACGCCGCGCGCCACAGCCACATGCCGCCCGCAGCGCCGACGGCCGCCGCGAGAGCGAGCGACGCGAGCCGCACCGGCCACGGCACGTGTCTCCGAACGGTCATTCTGGCGGCGCTCACCGAGCGGCGGCGCACGAGCAATCTGTTCTTCATTGCGGGCGAGGCGCTGGCACGAGAACCCCGGCAGCGCGGCCACGGCGGCCCGCAGGCGCGGGGATTTCAGGGTAGCACCGGCACCTGGTCGAGACCGGTACCTTCCGGCAGCCCGAACATGAGGTTCATCGCCTGCACGCCCTGGCCGGAAGCACCCTTGACCAGGTTGTCCTCGACCACCAGCACCATCAGCAGGTTGCTGTCGGGCGGGCGATGCACCGCGATGCGCACCGTATTCGAGGCGCGCACCGAGCGTGTCTCCGGCATCGAGCCGGCAGGCATCACGTCGACGAACGGTTCGCCGACGAAACGCTTCTCGTAGAGCGCCTGCAGGTCGATGCCGCGCCCGGCCGGCGTGAGCCGTGCGTACAGGGTCGAGAAGATGCCGCGCACCATCGGCACCAGGTGCGGCGTGAACACGAGGTGCACCGGCTTGCCGGCGATCGCCTCCAGCCCCTGGCGGATCTCGGGAAGGTGCCGATGCCCGCTCACCGAATAGGCCTTGAAGTTGTCGCCCGCCTCGGCCAGCAAGGTGTGCACCTCGGCCTTGCGGCCCGCACCCGAGGCGCCGGACTTGCAGTCGGCAATCAGGCTGTCGCGTTCGACCAGGTCGCCGCCGGCGGCGGCCACCGCCGCCGGGTCGAGTACCGGCAGGAAGCCCAGTTGCACCGACGTGGGGTAGCAGCCCGGCAGCCCGATCACCCGCGCGTTGCGGATCGCGTCGCGGTTCACCTCGGGCAATCCGTATACCGCCTCGGCGAGGATTTCCGGGCACGCGTGCGGCATCCTGTACCAGCGCTCGAACTCGGCCGTGTCTTTCAGCCGGAAGTCGGCCGCAAGATCGATCACCCTGACGCCGGCGGCGAGCAGTTCGCGCGCCTGCGCCATCGCCACGCCGTGCGGGGTGGCGAAGAACACCACGTCGCAACGGCTGAGCGGCGCTTCGGCCGGATCGGAGAAAGCCAGCGACACGCGCCCGCGCAGCGACGGGAACATCTCGGCCACCGGCATGCCGGCCTCCTTGCGCGACGTGATCGCGACCAGTTCGGCCCGTGGATGCTGCGCCAGCAACCGCAGCAACTCGACCCCGGTGTAACCGGTGCCGCCGACGATTCCGACCTTGATCATGCGCGCGGAACCCGCGCGGATCAGCGCTTCGAGAACTGCTTGCGGCGTCGCGCCTTGTGGAAGCCGACTTTCTTGCGCTCGACCTCGCGCGCATCGCGCGTGACCAGCCCCGCATCGGAGAGCACGGGCTTGAGCGTCGCGTCGTAGTCGATCAGCGCGCGGGTGACGCCGTGGCGCACCGCGCCCGCCTGCCCCGACTCGCCGCCACCGGCGACGTTGACCATGATGTCGAAGCTGCGGATGTTGTCGGTGAGCTCGAGCGGCTGGCGCACGACCATGCGGCCGGTTTCGCGGGCGAAGTAGTCGTCGAGCGGCTTGCCGTTGACGACGAACTTGCCGGTACCGCGCTTGAGGAACACCCGCGCGACCGAGGTCTTGCGCCGGCCGGTGCCGTAGTTGTAGTCGCCGATCATCGCGTCAGACCTCCAGGGCCTTCGGCTGCTGCGCCGAATGCGGGTGCGTGCCCTCGGCATACACCTTCAGTTTCTTGATCATCGCGTAGCCGAGCGGCCCCTTGGGCAGCATGCCCTTGACCGCTTTCTCGAGCGCGCGGCCGGGAAACCGCGCCTGCATCTTGCCGAAGGTGGTTTCGGTAATGCCGCCAGGGTAGCCGCTGTGACGGTAGTACTTCTTGCCTTCGGCCTTGTTGCCGGTGACGCGCATCTTCGCGGCGTTGACCACGACGATGAAGTCGCCGGTGTCGACGTGCGGCGTGAATTCGGGCTTGTGCTTGCCCCGCAGGCGCAAGGCGATCTCGGCGGCCAGTCGACCGAGCACCTTGTCGCTGGCGTCGACCACGAACCAGTCGCGCTGCACCTCGTGCGGCTTGGCGGAAAACGTCTTCATGACTCTCTCTTGGGGAGGGGAGCGCGGAAAGCCTTTGATTGTAGCGGAATCAGCGAAGCCCCGTCAAAGGCCCGTGCGCAGCCAGTACGCGGGAGAACTCGCTCGGGCACCGGTCCGGGCAAGCTGCGGGGCATCCATGGTCTCTCGCCCCGGTTCGGCGAACCCGTCGTGACGAACCAAAAAAGAAGCCCGGACGCGAAGGTCCGGGCTGAATCCACCAAAGGAGGAGGGTGGAGGAGACAAAGCAAAGTATAGCGAACCTGATTGTGCATTGCAAGATGCTGTGCGGCCCGCATTGGGCGAGTGCCCTCCCAACCCTGGCATGACCTGCCGTGCACGATCTGCAAGTACCTGAAATATGGAATGTTTCACGGTAACTACAAGCTGTGGAGCAGCTTGCCCCGGATCTCTGGAAGACCCTCCAACCGATATCGGCGCCGATGCGCTGTTGCGGCGGCGCATCAAGAAGCTGCGCAATGCAGCGCCGCCAGCCCCGGCACTACAATCGCCGGGCAGCGGCAACCAACAGGAGCGGCAATGGAGTGCGCGGTGAAATGGACCGGCCCGGGCGGCATGAGCTTCGTCGCCGAGACCGGCAGCGGGCACGCACTGGTGATGGACGGCGCTCCCGACGTGGGGGGACGCAACCTCGGCCCGCGCCCGATGGAAATGGTGCTGCTGGGCGCGGGTGGCTGCACTGCTTCCGACGTGGTGGTGATCCTCAGCCGCAGTGGCCAGGACGTGCGCGGCTGCGAAGTGCAGCTTCGCGCCGAGCGCGCGGAAGCCGATCCGAAAGTCTTCACCCGCATCCACTTCCACTTCGTGGTGCGCGGACGCGCCCTCAAACCGAACGTGGTCGAGCGGGCGATCAGGCTCTCGCACGACAAGTACTGCTCGGCCTCGATCATGCTCGGCAAGACGGCCGAACTGACGCACGACTGGAAGATCGTCGAGGATTGATCCCTTCATATGTGATGCGCGGTCGTCGTCATCACTTTCGCGGCGGCGCGCATTGCCGCGCGCACGGGCGCCGGCAACTCGGCGCCGCCCAGCCGAAGCGCGTTCTGCGCATGGCGGATCTCGTCGTCTTTCATTGCCACCACGATCGCGCGCGAGCGCAGGTCGGAGGCCGGCAACCGCTCGAGGTGGCCGGCCAGATGAGCTTCCACCTGCCGCTCGGTCTCGGCCATGAAGCCGAGGCTGAGCCGGTCACCGGCCCGGCCGGCGAGCAGGCCGAGCAGCAACGCCCCGCCGTACCACAGCGGATTGAGCACCGACGGCCGCGCGTCGAGTTCACGCAATCGCTCGCGCGTCCAGGCGAGATGGTCGCCCTCCTCGCGCGCCGCCTGCCGGAACTCGCCGGCCAGACGCGGATCAGCGGTGGCTGCGGCCTGGCCCTCGTAGAGGGCCTGCGCGCAGATCTCCCCGACGTGGTTGACCCGCATCAGCGCCCCCGACAGCCGGCGCTCGGCCGGGTCGGCCGGCTCGGCCGGATCACCGCCGGCCACCGGCATCGCGCGTACGGCCGGCGCCACGCCGCTCAGCGTGGCCAGTGCCCGACCGGCCCCGGAAAGCAGCCGATCGACGGAACTGTGGCGACGGAAGTCCTCCGGCATGTGCATCCTCTTCGGCTGCAGCGTGAGGAATCGGCCATGCAGCGTGCGCCGCTCTGGAAGACCCGCTGGCCAGCCACCCCCGACTGTTGCTCGAGAGCGACAGCATACCGAAAAAACAACGAACGAACGCCCGCCGGCTTTGCCCCCCACCCGAATTTGGCGAGAATACACAGGACTTCTGACCGGGGAAGGCCCACCAGCCGCTTCGGGGAGTTGCGGCGGCGCGGAGGCCGTCGATTGATTTCAACCCAGGAGAACTTTCAATGAAGAAATCGCTTCTCGCAGTGGCCGTCGCGGCAGCGCTGCCGGCGGCCGCGTTCGCGCAGGCGAACGTGACGCTGTCCGGCAACGTCAAGCTCGGTATCGCGAACACCAAGATTTCCGACGGCGGCGTCACCGGCAGCGGCACGAGCATCGACGACGGTTCATCGCGCTTCATCATCAGCGGCTCCGACGACCTCGGCGGCGGCATGAAGGGCATCTTCATGATCGACTCGCGTTTCCGGCCGGACGAAAGTGGCGGCGCACTCGCCAGCGGAAACGCGTTCGTCGGCGTCGCCGGAGGCTTCGGCTCGGTTCGCCTCGGCCGTCTCGACACCTACTACTATTTCGGTACCGACGAGTTCGGCGGCCGCGCGGTGGCGCTGCAGCACTCGAACATCTCGATCCTGAGCTGGGTCGGCGGTCTCGCGGGCGGTCCTGCCATCGCGAATGCCTCGCGCTCGGCCAACGTGATTCGCTACGACATGCCGGCGATGGGTGGCTTGAGCGGTGGCGTCACCTACTCGTTCAACTTCCAGGGCAACGACGGCGCCATCGACGATCCGGCCAAGGGCGAGGCCTGGTCGCTCGACCTGGCGTGGAAGAGCGGCCCGATCGCGGTGGGCGGCGCCTACTGGGATGCCGACTACGAAGGCCTGCCGACGAACGATGGCCAGCAGGCATGGCGCCTGTATGGCAGCTACGACTTCGGGATGTTCAAGGTCGGCCTGACCTGGGATGACTCGAAGCAGAAGGGTGCCACCGACTTCAAGCGCGGCGCCTGGTCGCTGCCGGTCACTGCCAAGCTCGGCCCGGGCACGGTGCTTTTCACCTACACCCAGGCGCGTGACGTGAAGGCGGCCAGCACGATCAGCGACACGGGCGCGAAGATGTTCGCGGTCGGCTACGACTACCCCCTGTCGAAGCGCACGTCGCTCGGCGTCTCGTACGCCCAGCTGAAGAACGACGCCAATGCCAACTACGCGCTGTTTACCATGGGCGCGCTGGGTGGCCATCCGGCCCCGACCGCTGGCCAGGACATGGGCCAGTGGTACATCGGTCTGCGTCACGCGTTCTGATCGTCGGCCGGCAATTGCCGGCCGGGTATCAGAGCTGAAAACGCCGGGGCAACCCGGCGTTTTTTTTTTGCGCGTGCGCTGGGGCATTCCAGGCGGGATTGTTTGAAGTGACAACTGTTCAATCCTAAACTGGGCAGATGTCCGCACCCGACACCCCACCCTCGCCGCTCGATCACGAAACCCGGCTGCAGGCGCACGACCACACCGCGCTGCGGCTGTGGCTGCGGCTGCTCACCTGCACCAGCCTGATCGAAGCGTCGGTGCGACAGATCCTGCGCAGCGAGTTCGAGTCGACACTGCCGCGGTTCGACCTGCTCGCACAACTCGAACGGCACCCGCAGGGGCTGCGCATGAGCGAGTTGTCGCAGCGGTTGATGGTGACCGGCGGCAACATCACGGCGCTCGCCGATCAGCTCGAGACCGAGGGACTGCTGCGGCGCGAGCCGGTGAGCGACGATCGTCGCGCGATCCGGCTCAGGCTCTCCGCTGCCGGGCGCAAGCGCTTCGCCGAGATGGCCGCAGGACACGAACGGCGAGTCGTCTCGCTGTTCGAGGTGCTCTCGCACGACGAGCAGCGCCAGTTGCTCACGCTGCTCGGCAGGCTCAAGCCGCACCTGGTCGCGGCGAAGCATCGGGCCGCGAAGCGATCGCCGGGGAGCCGCCGTTCGCGGGCTGCCAGCCCGCACGCAAGCCTTCCGTGAAAACGCTGCCAACCGAACGGCCCGCACGATACGATCGCCGACAGGAACCCACCGGAACCCGGAGACCGCGATGCACCCGTCCGCGCACGTCGACACCTTCGCCCGCGACAACCTGCCGCCGCCGGAGCAATGGCCGGAGCTGCCGCAGTCTGCCGACACGCAGTATCCGGCTCGACTGAATGCCGCGGCGGAACTGCTCGACCGGATGGTCGAGCGCGGCTTCGGTGACGCGATCGCGCTGCGCACCGACGATGCGGCCTGCACCTATTACCAGCTCTACGTGCGGGTCAACCAGATCGCACACGCGCTGCGCGAACGCATGGGGCTGGTGCCGGGCAACCGGGTGCTGCTGCGCGGCACGAACAACCCGATGATGGCGGCCTGTCTGCTCGCCACGATCAAGGCCGGGCTGGTGGCGGTGCCGACGATGCCGCTGCTGCGCGCGAAAGACCTCGCGCCGGTGGTCGCCAGGGCGAAGGTGGCCGCAGCCCTGTGCGACCTGCAGTTGCGCGACGAACTCGACGCGCTGATGCGCGAGAGCCCGTCGGCCCGGGAAACACTGAAGCAGGCGATGTTCTTCAACGACGGCAGCGGCGCGCCCGACGCGCTGGAGACCCACCTTCCGGCGATGCCGACACGCTTCGCGGCCTGCGACACCGCGCAGGACGACGTCGCGCTGATCGCATTCACTTCGGGCACCACCGGCACGCCGAAAGGCACGATGCACTTTCACCGCGACATCGTCGCGATGTGCGACCTGTTCCCGCGCCACGTGCTGCGTCCCGGCCCCGACGACGTCTTCTGCGGCACGCCGCCGCTCGCCTTCACGTTCGGGCTGGGCGGCATGCTGTGCTTTCCGATGCGCGTGGGCGCCTCGGTGGTGCTGCTCGAACGCGGCACGCCCGAGACGCTGCTCGGGGCGATCGAGCGCCATCGCGCGAGCGTGCTGTTCACCGCGCCGACGATGTACCGGCAGATGGCGGCACTCGCGCATCGCTTCGACCTGTCGTCGCTCGCGAAGTGCGTGTCGGCCGGCGAGGCGTTGCCCGACGCCACGCGCCAGCTCTGGAAACAGGCGACCGGCATCGAGATCATCGACGGCATCGGCTCGACCGAGATGATCCACATCTTCATCTCGTCGCCGCCCGAGGCCGTGCGTCGCGGCGCGATCGGCAAACCGGTGCCGGGCTACGAAGCGCGCGTCGTCGACGCCGAGATGAACGAACTGCCGCCCGGTACGGCGGGCAAGCTCGCGGTGAAAGGGCCCACCGGCTGCCGCTACCTCGCGGACGCGCGCCAGCCCGATTACGTGAAGAAGGGCTGGAACCTGCCCGGTGACACCTTCACGATGGATGCCGACGGCTACTTCTACTACCAGGCGCGCTCGGACGACATGATCGTCTCGGGCGGCTACAACATCGCGGGGCCCGAGGTGGAGGCCGCGCTGATGCTGCACGAAGCCGTGGCCGAGTGCGGCGTGATCGGCGTGCCCGACGAGGAGCGCGGACAGATCGTGAAGGCCTTCGTGGTGCTCGAGCCGGGTTACGAAGCGGACGCTGCGATGGCCGCGACGCTGCAGGAGTTCGTCAAGCAGACGATCGCGCCGTACAAGTATCCGCGCGCGGTGGAATTCCGCGAATCGCTGCCGCGCACCGAGACCGGCAAGCTGCAGCGCTTCCGGCTGCGCGCGGGCGGCTGACCCGGCCGGCCGCTACGCAGCCTTCTTCAGCGCCTCGTCGCGCAGTTCGCGGCGCAGGATCTTGCCCACGTTGGTCTTCGGCAACTCGACGCGGAATTCGATGTACTTCGGCTTCTTGTAGCCGGTGAGGTTCTCGGCGCAGTACTGCATCAGGTCGCGCTCGGTGAGGCTCTCGTCCTTCTTCACCACGAAGAGCTTCACCGCCTCGCCCGAGTTCGGGTCGGGCACGCCCACCGCCGCCACTTCGAGCACCCCCGGGTGGTTCGCGACCACGCCCTCGATCTCGTTGGGGTACACGTTGAAGCCCGAGACCAGGATCATGTCCTTCTTGCGGTCGACGATGCGCGTATAGCCACGCTCGTCCATGATGCCGATGTCGCCCGTCTTGAAGAAGCCGTCGGGAGTCATGACCTTCGCGGTCTCGCCGGGCTGGTTCCAGTAACCGGTCATCACCTGCGGGCCGCGGATCGCGATTTCGCCGCGCTCGCCGATCGGCACCGGCTTGCCGTCGTCGTCGAGGATCGCGACGTCGGTCGACGGGAACGGCAGGCCGATCGTCCCGCTGAACGCATCGGTGTCGGTGGGGTTGCCGGTGGCCGCAGGCGAAGTCTCCGACAGGCCGTAGGCCTCGCAGATCGGACAGCCGGTGACCGCGAGCCACTTCTTCGCGACCGCTTCCTGCACCGCCATGCCGCCGCCGAGCGACACGCGCAGCTGCGAGAAATCGAGCTTCGCGAACTCGGCATTGTTGGCCAGCGCGTTGAACAGCGTGTTCACCGCGGGGAACAGGTTGAACCTGTACGGCCGGACCTCCTTGATCAGCGCCGCCTGGTCGCGCGGATTGGGAATGAGGATGTTCAGGCCTCCGAGCCGCGTGCCGATCAGGTAGCAGGCCGTGAGCGCGAAGATGTGGTAGAGCGGCAGCGCGCAGACCCAGATGAGCTGCTCGGGCGGCGGCCCCTTCTTCGGGTTGGTGAGCGCCGGCTGGATCCAGGCCTCGGCCTGCAGCACGTTGGCGACGATGTTGCGATGAACCAGCGTGGCGCCCTTGGCCAGGCCGGTGGTGCCGCCGGTGTACTGCAGGAACGCGACGTCTTCGTGCGTCAGCACGGCCGGCTCGAGCGGCAGGCGGCCGCCCTCGGCGAGCACCGTGTTGAAGCGCGTGGTGTTCGAGAGTTCGAAAGCGGGCACCATCTTCTTCACGTGACGAACGACGAAGTTCACCAACGTGCCCTTGGCGAAGCCGAGCAGGTCGCCCATCGAAGCGAGCACCACGTGCTCGACTTTCGTGCGCGCGATCACCTGCTGCAGCGTGGTCGCGAAGTTCTCGAGAATGAAGATCACCCGTGCACCCGAGTCTTTCAACTGGTGCTCGAGTTCGCGCGGCGTGTACAGCGGATTCACGTTCACCACGACGTAGCCGGCGCGCAGCACTGCGGCAATCGTCACCGGGTTCTGCAGGATGTTGGGCATCATGATCGCGACGCGGTCGCCCTTCTGCAGGCCGCGCGACTGCAGCCAGGCGGCGACGCACTTCGAGAGCTCGTCGAGCTCGCGGTAGCTCACTTCCTTGCCGAAGCCGACGAAAGCCTTGCGATCGCGATACTTCGCGAATGCCTCGTCGAAGATCTGCACCACCGATTCATAGCGATGGTGATCGATCTCGTGGGGTACGCTCGGAGGGTAGCTCTTCAACCAGATCCGGTCCATGTTCGACTCTCTGCTGCGGCAAGACCGTGAGCGGGCCCCTCGCCGGCTCCTCGGGTGGCGCCGATTATGCCTTCAGCGGCCGGGCTTCGGGATGAGCAGGGTCAAGGCCGGGTGCGCTTGCGGCTGCGTCAGCGCCGCAAGCGCCCGCTCGCGCTCGGCCCTCGGGAGCTCGCCCAGTCGCCGGGCGGCAGCGTAGAAGGCGGGCAGATCGCCGCCCTGCCGTGCGAGCAGTGCCCGGAACGCCGGAACCTGCCCGGTATAGGTGGCCACTGACGCGAGGTGCGCGTTGGTGAGCGGCTGCGCGAACCAGCGGTCGTAGCCGGCGTAGCCGTTCCACTGGCGCTTCAGGACCTCGTAGTCGCTGCGCAGCGCGGCGAACGCCCGGCGCTTGGCGGCACGCTTGTCCCCATCGAGCGCATCCGAGGCGTAGACCGCATCGAGCGCCGCCCGGTGGCGCTCGAGCAGCGCGAGGAACTGCTCGCGCCGGGCGGCGAAGCGCTGCCACTCGGCGCGCAGCGCCGGATCGGCCCCGGCGGCCTCGCGCGCAGCCAGCCAGCGCTCCATCCCGGCCTGCTCGACCGCGGTGGCGAACGACTCGTTGAAGGTGGTGTCGCCCTTCACGTAGAGCAGCTGGTGCGCGAGCTCGTGGAAGATCAGGCGCGCGAGCTCGCCGTCGGGGTAGCGCACGAAGCTGCTGAGCACCGGGTCGTCGAACCAGCCCAGCGTGGAATACGCGGGCACGCCGCGCACGAAGGCCTCGTAGCCTTCGGCGCGCAGCCGCGCCGCGAAGCGCTCGGCGTCCTGCGGATCGTAGTAGCCGCGATAGCCGACGCAGCCGGCCACCGGGAAGCACCATTCCTTCAGCTTCAGCGACAGCTCCGGCGCGGCGAAGACGTTCCAGGCGACGAACGGCCGCCCGAGGTCGGCGTAGCCGGTGTAGCTGCCATTGGCCGGCAGCGCGAGCTGCGCGGAGGCGAACCGGCGGGCATCGAGCACCAGGGCCAGTTTGTGGCGCAGCAGCGGATCGAGCCCCGGTTCGGCGAGCAACTCGTCGATCGGACGCGCCCCGCGCATCACCGCCAGGTGCCCGGTCACCGATTGCCAGTAATAGCCCGGCCCGTCGCCCCAGGACGAGCAGCCTGCGAGCAGCGCCAGCAACGCGATCGACGCTGCCGCCGTGACTTGCCGCACGGGCCCGGCCCCGCGGCCGGCCCTGCCCGGCACCTGGGTGGATCGTGCGGACGGGCGCCGCCGAGGGCGCGCCCGGTGGCGGGGGAAACCGGCGACGCTCATCGACCCAATGCTAATCTATCGGGACCACTCCCGCGCTGCGAACCGCCCCATGAAGCTGGTCGAACAGATCGTCGATTTCCATGCCGAGCTGCGCGAGTTCCGGCGCGACCTGCATGCGCATCCGGAACTGAAGTTCGAGGAATTCCGAACCGCCGACCTGATCGCCGACCGGCTGGCGGCCTGGGGCATCCCGGTCGATCGCGGCCTGGGCGGCACCGGCGTGGTGGGCATCGTGAAGGCCGGCGGTTCGCAGCGCGCGATCGGCCTGCGTGCCGACATGGATGCGCTGCCCATGACCGAACTCAATCGCTTCGCGCACGCGTCGAAGCACCCCGGGCGCATGCACGCCTGCGGCCACGACGGCCACGTGGCGATGCTGCTGGCCGCCGCGAAGCACTTCGCCACGCAGCGCAACTTCGACGGCACCGTCTACCTGATCTTCCAGCCCGCCGAGGAAGGCGGCGGCGGCGCACGCGAGATGATCCGCGACGGGCTGTTCGGGAAGTTTCCGATGGAGGCGATCTTCGGCATGCACAACTGGCCGGGCCTGGCCACCGGGCAGTTCGCGCTGAAGGCGGGCCCGGTGATGGGTTCGTCAACCGAATTCAGGGTCACGATTCGCGGCCGCGGTTCGCACGCGGCGCTGCCGCACGACGGCATCGACCCGGTGCCGGCGGCCTGCCAGATGGTGCAGGCGTTCCAGACGATCATCACCCGCAACAAGCGGCCGATCGAGGCGGTGGTGCTGTCGGTCACGATGATCCATGCGGGCGAGGCCACCAACGTGGTGCCCGACACTGCCGAGATCCAGGGCACGCTGCGCACCTTCACCGTCGAGACGATCGACCTCGTCGAGCAGCGGATGCGCGCGCTGGTCGAGCACACCGCGGCGGCCTTCGGCTGCACCGCGGAGCTGGAGTTCGTGCGCAACTACCCGCCGACGATCAACCACACGGCGGAAACCGATTTCTGCCGCGAGGTGATGAAGGAAGTCGTCGGCGAGGCCAACGTGCTCGAGTTCGAGCCGACGCTGGGCGCGGAAGATTTCGCCTATTTCCTGCTCGAGAAGCCCGGCTGCTACGTGGTCATCGGCAACGGCGAAGGCGCGCACCGCGAAGCGGGCCACGGACTGGGCCCGTGCACGCTGCACAACCCGAATTACGACTTCAACGACGAACTGATCCCGATCGGCGCCTCGTACTGGGTCCACCTGGCCGAGCGCTGGCTGGCGCCACGCTGAGCACGGCGCTCACGCCCGGAGTCGGCCGCGGGCGGGCCGGTCATCGCCCGGTCGCCCGTCAGACTGGAACGAGCCGGGCGATCGTCGCCTCGTCCGATTCGGAGTCGGCTTCGAGCGACAGCCGGTAGTGCATGCCGACCCCGAGCACGGCCTTGCGTGCAACGTGGCCGAAGGGCAGTCCGGTGACGATCGGCACGGACACCCGCGAGCGGAAGTACTCGACCACCGATGCGAGGCCGTAGCCATTGTCGTGCGGCGCCGCCTTCCAGTCGGTGAACGCGCCCAGCACGATCGCGCGCTGGCGCGCGAGCACGCCGGCGTACATCAACTGGTGCAGCATCCGCTCGATGCGGTACGGGTGCTCGGATACGTCTTCGAGGAACAGAAGGCCGTCCTCGACGTCCGGCAGCCAGGGCGTGCCCACCGCCCCTGCAACCAGCGACAGGTTGCCGCCCCAGATCGTGCCCTCGACCGCTTCGACCAGGCGCGGAGCGCCTGCCGGATGCTGCTCGACCCACCGCACCGGCAGCAGGCTGCCCGCCATCAGCGCGTCGAAGTGAGCGAGCATGAACTCGTCGGGCTGCGCGACGCCGAAATCGCCGCTCACGCCGGGGCCCGCGAAACTCGGCGCTCCGGTTCGGGCCAGCAGCGCCAGCTGGAAGGCGGTGAAGTCGCTGTAGCCGATCCAGCGTACGCCGCGCGTGGCCGAGGCGGCGACGAGCGCCCAGTCGATCCGGTCGAGCAGCCGCGACAGGCCGTAGCCTCCGCGCGCGATCATCACCGCATCGATGTCGGTGGCCTGCGCCGCCCGATGGATCTGCTCGAGCCGCGCGTCGTCGGTGCCGGAGAAGCGCTGCCAGGCCTCGCGCGCGACGTGGCATCGCACCGAATGGCCGCGCGCGCGCAGCGCGGCCAGCGCCGCATCGAAAGCGTCGAGCGACAGGTGCGCACCCGAGGGCGCGATCACCTCGATGCGCGCGCCCTGCCGCGCGGCGGCCGCCGTCATGCGCGCGCCCGCAGTTCGGGCAGATCGGGCAACAGGCTCTCCTCGATGACTTCCATCGCCGTTTGGCTGCACGACTCACTCGCCCCGCGACGCGAGCAGCGTGTCGCCGAGCAGTTTACGGCAGACGGGCACCCCTGCGCGCAAGCAGACGCGCAGGCGCGAAGCTGCCACGTCACGTCCGGGTGCGAAGCGTGCCCCGGGCTGTCGGGCCGTGTCCGGCCATCGTAACCCCTCCATCGGCCCGCAAGAACCACGCACGCGCCGTAGGATGGGCCGCGAGCAGCGCGGCGGCACGCTCCGCGGGCATGATCGACAACGCGGTGGAGAGTCCGTCGGCCAGCGTGGCGCGCGGCGCCGCCACCGACACCGACAGATAGCGATTGGCGCTGCGCCCGGTGGCCGGATCGAACAGATGGTGGATGCGTGGATCGCCGCCGAAAACGGTGCCGCTCGCCGCCGACGTCGCCAGCGCCGGCAGCGTGCCTGCGTCGTCGCCCAGTGCCAGCTCGAACAGCACGCGTTGCAGACTGCGCGGATCGGCGACTGCCGCGCGCCAGCGCGCCCCATCGGCGCGATGGCCGTGGGCGCGCACCTCGCCCAGATCGATCATGAGGTCAT
Source organism: Burkholderiales bacterium (assembly GCA_003577305.1). Classification (GTDB taxonomy): domain Bacteria; phylum Pseudomonadota; class Gammaproteobacteria; order Burkholderiales; family Burkholderiaceae_E; genus Zeimonas. The sequence goes on along the minus strand of QEVL01000012.1, from coordinate 42,404 downwards.
CGAGCCCGCCGGCGCGCAGCAGGTCGGCCACGCGGTCGGTGACGAAGCCCTGCGCGATGCCGTTCAGCGTGAGCGCCATGCCGGGGCGCCGCAGCCGGATCAGGTCGGTGCGCAGTTCGACACCGGCGAATCCCACGCTCTTCAACGCGTCGGCGATCGCCACCGGCGTGGGCCCGGCGGCAGACGCGCCGGGTCGCCCGAAGTGCGCGGCGTAGAGGCGATAGAGCGGTTGCACCGTCGGATCGAACGCGCCGCCGCTCGATCGTGCCAGGTCGATGGCCAGAGACAGCAACTCGACCAGTTCGAGCGGCGGGTTGCGCAGTGCACCGGCAGCGTTGAGCCGCGACAGCGACGAATCGGGGCGATAAAGGCTGAACACCGATTCGAGCCGATCGATCTCGGCGACGCAGCGCTGCAAGAGCGCACGCGCCTTCTCGCGATCGGGATGCAGCAGCGTCATCGACGCCAGGGCGCCCATCGCGGTGCCTCGCCAGACGACGGGGCGGGTCGTTGCGGCGACGCTTGCGCGTGCGCCGGCCGCTGGCGCTGCAGCCGCGCAGGCGGCGACGATCGACAGGAAGCGTCGACGATCGGTCATCGCTGTTCTCCTCGATGCGTTGCTGCGGCCGGCACCTCGGCCGGCACTTCGGTCGGCCGCCCGGGCGAGGCGAACAGCCAGGCGTCCGGGATCTCGTCGAGACGCACTACCCGACCGCCGTTCGCAGCCTGGAACGCCTGGGCCGCTGCCTGGTCGGAGAACGGCACCGCTTCGGGCGCTCCCATTCCGCCGCGCGCCTGGCTCTCGATCACGAACCAGGCCTGCCTGGCGTCGACCCAGGCGCCACGATCGGGTTGCTGCCAGTTGGCCGATCGGCCCATGTCGTTGACGTAGGCCGCAGCGACGTCGCGCGGTTCCTCCGGCGAGCGCAGGAAGACGATCGTGTCGCGCACCGACGAGAACCAGACCGGCTCGCTGCGACTGGCCAGGTGCACCTGGCCCTTGGGCCCTTCGTGCTCGGCAAGCCGCATGCCGCAGTAGTAGCCGGTGGCCTCGGCGAGCACCTCGGAGGGCGAAGGCCGAGGGCGCTCGGCCGGCCGCCGGTCGCAACCGGCCAGGCCTGCGGCGACGAGCGCCACGGCAAGTACCATGGCGCGTACCACGGCGAGCGTCGCGAACCGCGGCGTGCGCGACAGGCTCACAACGCTCTCCTCCCGAAGGCGACGATCGCCATCGCCAGCGGCACCACGATCCAGGCCGCGAGCACCGCCAGGAACACCGGCGCCGGCAGTGCCGCCGGATCGCCGGGGCCGGCCATGCCGCTGTAGACCGACACCGCGTGGCTGGCGGTCATGTTGAACAACCTGTAGACGTCGGCCGGATTGAACAGCAGCAACGCATCGAGCACCGGCTTGTTCACGATGCGGCCCTGGTCGGCGACCAGCACGCCGAGCAGCGCAGTGTCGTAGATCAGCACGAAGAACAGCCACAGGCCGACCGCGAGCCCGGCGGCGGTGGCGCGTTCGTGCACCAGCGTGCTGGCCAGGCAGCCCAGCGACACGAAGGCGGCGCCGAGCATGATCGAGGTGAGCACCATCGCCGCATAGGCCGACCAGGCCTGCGGCCCGATGCCGGCCTTCAGGCCGATCGCGGCAGCGGCGGCACCGTAGCCGATCACCGTTGCCACCGCGAGGATCGCGACCTGCCCGAGACACTTGCCGACCACCACCTGCCAGCGCGCCACCGGGTACGACAGCAGCAGCATCAGCGTGCCGCGCTCGTGCTCGCCGACGATCGCGTCGAACGACAGCAGCAGCGCGATCAGCGGCACCAGGAAGATGGTGAGGCTCGCGAGGCTCACGACGGTGACCGCCAGCGGATCGGCCTTCACGGTGCCGGTGGGCGCGCTGCCGAGCAGCGCCAGCGAGAGCGCGAGTGCCGCCATCAGCACGGTGGTCGCGAGCACCCAGCGGTTGCGCATGCCGACGCGGATTTCCTGCGCGGCGATCACCAGCGCGTTCATGTCGGCTCCCCCGTGGCGCCGACGAGGCGGTCGTAGAGTTCCTGAAGGCCGGGCGCGCCGGTCTCGATGTCGTCCACCAGGTCGGCGGCCTGCGCGAGCACGCGCAGCACCGGCATCTTCGCGTCTGCCGCGACGTCGAGCGTGAGCGACGCGTCGCCGTGTTCGGCGCAGCGCACGCCCTGCGGCATCGCCGCCAGCACTCGTGCGCCTGCGCCGGGGCGCACGCGCACGCGGATGCGTGCCTCCGCCGCGGCCCCGCGGCGCAGTTCGGCGAGCGTGCCGGCGGCCAGAAGGCGCCCGCGATGCATGATCGCGGCCCGGTCGACGCGGTCCTGCACTTCGGCCAGCGCGTGCGTGCACACGAGCACGGTGGCGCCGCCGACCCGCAATGCGTCGATCATCCGGTAGACGTCGCTGCGCGAGGCCGGATCGAGGCCGCTGGTGGGCTCGTCGAACAGCAACAGGCGTGGCGCGCCGATCAGCGCCTGCGCGATGCCCAGGCGCTGCCGCATGCCTTTCGAGTAGGTGGCTACGCGCCGGTCCGCCGCGTGCGCGATGCCGACCCGCTCGAGCAGCGCGGCGTTGTCGCGGCACGGCTCGCCCTTGAGCCGCGCGTGAAAAGCCATCAGTTCGTTGCCGGTCATCGCGCCGTGGAATGCGACGCTCTCGGGAAGGAATCCGATCGCGCGCCGTGCCTCGGCTCCGCGGCTGCCCGCGGGATCGATGCCGGAAATCCGCACGCTGCCCGCGGAGGGCCGGATCAGCCCGAGCAGCAGCTTGATCAGCGTGGTCTTGCCCGCCCCGTTGTGTCCGACCAGCGCAGTCACCTGCCCCGCTTCGAGGCCGAGCGAGACGTCCTCGACCGCGGTCACGCCGCGATAGCGCTTCGTGACCGCACTCCACTGCGCGACGATCGTCATGGCAACACCGGCGGCGGCACCGTGACCGGTCGCATCAGCGGCGCGCTGTCGACGACGCCGCCCGGATAGAGCGCCGGAAAGCGCGCCTGCGCCCAGCGCACCATCTGGACGGCCGGGCTGTTGACCAGCACCTTGGCCGCCGGAAGCGTCCAGAGAATCGCGTCCACCACGTCGTTCGGCCGGTAGGGGCGGTCGGCGATGCCATCGCCGTCGAGATCGAACGCCGGGTTGTCGCTCCAGTAGTTGCCGCGCCCTTCGTGCACCCAGTCGAGGTAGCGCGTGCCGACGTACTTCACCTGGTTGCGGTTGCCCACGAAGGCATTGCCGGTGATCGTGTTGCGCTCGGAACCCGCGGTGAAGTGGATGCCGATCGGGCATCCTTCGAACCAGTTGTCCTTGAGCAGGTTGTCGTTGGCGGCGTAGACGAACACGCATTTCTCGCGCCCGCCGCGCACCACGTTGCCGACTACCTGCGAGCGATTGGTCGAATTGAGCATCAGCCCGTGGTCGCGGTCGCCGTCGGAGACGTTGTCGCGGATCTCGAGCCGGTCGGAATACATGATCGCCCAGCCGACGTGGTTGCCGCGTGAACGGTTGCCGACGATGCGACTGTCGTTCGTGTACATGTAGTGGATCGCGAAGCGCAGTTCGTCGAAGGTGTTGTTCGCGAAGACATTGTGCGAACTGGTCTTCACGAAAATGCCGTCACGCCCGTGGCGGATCGCGTTGCCGATCACCTGCGCGCCCGGCGCGTTCCAGATCGCGACGCCGTTGCCGGCTTCCGGGAGCCGCAGGTCGCGCCGCCCCGAGATCAGGTTGTTCTCGATGACCGAAGCGGCCGCCCCGTGCACGTAGACGCCGAACAGGTTGTCGACCAGCCGGTTCGAGCGCACGCGCGCGCGCACGGCGGCCTGCGTGAGCAGGATCGCCGAGTCCATCGCCGGCGTGTCGAGCCCCGAACCCGTGATCTCCAGGCCCTCGATGCGCACGTCGGGTGCGCTGACCACCACCACGCTTCCGGTGCCCGGGCCCGCGAGCACCGCGCCGGCCTCGCCCAGCAGCGCCAGCGGCCGCTCGATGCGCAGCGGGCCGACGTGACGCCCCTGCGCCAGCCGGATGGTGGCGCCGGGCGGCAGCGCATCGAGCAGCGGCTGGATCGGCTCGCCGGGCGCCACGACGCGCTCGCCGCCGCGCGTCGTGCCTGCACCGGCGGCGGCCGGCGCAATCACCAGGCCGGTCGCGAGAACGGCCGCAAGCGCGGCGCGACGCAGCGCCATGCGTCAGCGCCGGCGCGGTTCGACCAGCATGCGCCCTTTCATTTCCATGTGCAGCGCATGGCAGAACCACTGGCAGTAGTACCAGTAGACGCCGGGCCGGTCGGCCTTGAAGGTGACCGAGGCGGTCGCCTGCGGGCCGACCTCCATCGCGATTCCGTAGTTGACCATCGTGAACCCGTGGGTGAGGTCCTGCACCTGGTCGCGATTGGTGACGTAGACGGTGACCTCGTCGCCCTCCTTCACCGTGAAGTCGGTCATGCTGAAAGTGGGCGCGACCGTGTACATGTAGACGCGCACCTTGTTGCCGTCGCGAATGACTTTCGAGTCGGTGTCGAGGTCGACGCCGTCGGCCTGGGCCTGGCGCCTCGCGTCCTCCCACATCGGGTCGTCGCGCTTCCAGATGTCGATCGGGTTCACTTTCGAGCGGTGCACGATGGTGGCGTCGTGCGGTTCGGCAAAGCTCGGCGAGTCGTGCACCAGCACCATCCGGTCGCCCGAGATGTCGATCAGCTGGTCGCACTCGGCCTTCAGCGGGCCGACGTTCAGGAACCGGTCCTTGGAGAACTTGTTCAGCGAGATCAGCCACTTGCCGTCGGCTTCCTTCGTCTGGCCCATCGACGTGTGGTTGTGGCCCGGCTGGTAGTGGACGTCGAGCTTCTCGACGATCGGGTCGACGTCCTTGCCGGCGAACTTGTCGATCGCCTTCTGGATGTTCCACTTGCAGATCTGGCTGTCGATGAACAGCGTCGTGTAGGCGTTGCCGCGCCCGTCGAAGGCGGTGTGCAGCGGGCCGAGGCCGAGTTCGGGCTCGGCGACCACGGTATCGCGCGGCGCGATCTTGTCGTCGAACAGGTCGTCGAAGCGACGCACGTCGAAGACGGTGACCGTGGGCGAGAGTTTTCCGTTGGCGACCACGTGAATGCCGTCGGGCGCGGTGTTGATGCCGTGCGGACTGTTCGGCACCGGGATGTAGCGGGTGAACGGAGAGCCCTTCCTGCCGTCGAGCACCGGCACGCCGCCGATCCGCTGGAATTCGCCCTTCGCCACCGCCTCCTCGATGCGTTTCAGGTTGAACACCGTGACCCAGTCCTGCTCGGCCGCGGTGCTCTCGGCCAGCGTCACGCCCTCCTCGGAGTTGTAGCTGGTGGCGAACGCGTACTTGCCCTGGTAGTCGCAGTCGACGTTGTCGAGGTTGCCGTTGACGATCACCTGCCAGGCGATCTTCATCGTCTCGCCGTCGACCGCGGTGAACACGTAGCGGTATTCCTTCGGATCGTCGAGGTGGCGGCCGTCGTTGGGGATCGGCACGCCGTCCTCGCCGTTGCAGAACACGTAGCCGGTCTTCGGGTATTTCTGCACGCGCAGCCCGTGCACCGTGTGCTGGTTGGGCAGTTCGATGATCTTGTCGCACTTCATCACGTCGCAGCGCACGCGCGCCACGCGCGTGTTCGCCTTGTCGTTCATGAAGATGTAGCGCCCGTCGTAGGTGCCGTCGGTGAACGACATGTGCGGGTGGTGCAGGTCGCCGTTGAAATAGGTGCCGCCGCGCGACGCGAGATACTTGCGGGTCTCGGGCGTCAGGCCCTCGGTGAGGATCTTCAGGCTCTCGTTGGTCTGGCCCCAGCCGGTGGCGCTGCAGCGGTTGAACACCGGCACGCGCATCAGCTCGCGCATCGACGGCAGCCCCACGATGCGCAGCTCTCCGCTCTGGCCGCCGGAGAAGAAGACGTAGTACTCGTCGAGTTCGCCCGGCCCCACGTGCGTCTTCGCGATCGCCGCGGCGGTGGAGGACGCCGGTGCGGGCGTGGCCGCGGGAGCGGCCGGCGGCGCAGCCGCCGATTCCGGTTTCGGCGCCGGCTCCTTCTCGCCGCAGGCGCTCAGCAGCCCGGCGCCCGCCGCGAGCGCAACCGCCTTCGCGCTGCCGCCCAGCATCGCGCGGCGATCCGGGTCGGGCAATTCGTTGCGGTTCTTCTCTTCAGCCATTTCTCGACCTCCCCTGTCGGTTGGAGCGCGCTTCGCGCGCCCGGGACCTGGACATCGTGCCGATGCCCGTTCAAACGGTCGGGCCCGCGATCGCGGACCCGCTGCCGCCGGTGCGGGCCGCGGGCGTTGCCGCCATCGCTGCCCGCTTCTCGCGCTTGAGCCGGCGCTGCACGCGCACCGGGCACTTGTAGTCGTGCCGGTACAGCACCTGGCAATGCAGGCACGAGATGCACTCGTTCGGATTGATGTGCCCCTCCGGATGGATCGCCTCGACCGGGCACTCGTTGAAGCAGCGCATGCACGGGTTGCCGCACTCGCGATAGCGCTTCAGCCAGTCGAACATGCGCATGCGCCCGGGAATGGCCAGCGCGGCGCCCAGCGGGCACAGGTAGCGGCAGAAGAAGCGTTCGACGAACAGGCCCGCGGCAAGCAACGCGAGCGCGAACGCGACGAACCACCATTGGCGCACGAAGCGCAGCACGATCGCGGTCTTGAACGGCTCGATCTCGGCGAGCAGTTCGGCCCAGGCCAGCGAACCGAGCGAAACGCCGAACAGGCCGAGAAAGACGATGTACTTGATCGGCCACAAGCGTTCGTGGATCGCCCAGGGCATCTTCAGTTGCGGCACCTTCAGCAGCCTGGCCGCGCGATTGGAGAGTTCCTGGAGCGCGCCGAACGGACACAGCCAGCCGCAGAAAGGCCCGCGCCCCCAGAACAGCAGCGCCGCCGCCACCGAGCACCACAGCACGAAGATCAGCGGATCGATGAGGAACTGCGACCATTCGAAGCCCGAGCGCAGCGCGTTGGCGAAAGTGAGCACGTTGACCACCGACAACTGCGCCTGCGCGACCCAGCCCAGCCAGAACAGCGTCGCCAGCAGGTAGACCAGGCGCACGCGGTCGAACAGCCGCTCGCGCGCGACCAGCACGTCCTGGAAGAAGAAGATCAGCGTGAGCACGCCCAGCATCACGCCCAGCATCGCCAGCGCCGCGACCCTGCTGCGCCAGATGCGCATCCATAGCGGCTCGTGCGGTTCGTCGGATGGCACCGCCGCCTGCGTGGGCGCGGATGCGGCCGTTGCCGCGCCCTGGGTCGCCGCGTCAGCGGCCGCGGTTGCCGCCGCTTGCGCCGGTGTTGCGGCCGGCGCATGCGGCTGTGCCGGCGTGACGGGCGCGACTGCCGGCACCGGCACGGTCTTCGTGTAGCGTTCGGGCAGGCGGTAATCGAGATCGAACGACACGAAGGCCTTCTCGAGCGCGCCCACCGGGCGCTGGATGAGCAATTGCAGGCGCCACGGCGCCGCCGGATCGAATTCGGACCCGGGCGGGACGACGAAGACGCCGATCTCCCGCAGTGTCGGCGCGCCGGCGGCGCGCAGGTCGCCGACGCGGCGATGCAGGTAGTCACGAAAGCGGATCGTCTCGGCACCCTGCAGCAACTCGATGCGATCGAAGATGCCGCCGCGCACGTAGCCCGAGCCCTTGAACGAATACAGGCCGTCGCCGGCCACCAGGATCGCCTGCTGGCCGGGCGCGAGCATGCGCACGACGCTCGCGTACTCGTCGTCGCCGAGCAGGCTGCGCCCGATGGCCGGTTGCGAGACCAGCGCGGCGTAGAGGTCGATGAAGGTCTCGTCGGCCGCACCGGGTTCGGGTCGCGCGGCCGCCGCCTTGTTGCCGGTAGCGACGAAAGCCTTGTTCACGTCGCCGATCGTCAGCCGCAGGCGGTGCACCGCGCCCTCGCGCAGCAGTGTCGGCCAGTCGGCGATCGTGCCGGCCTGCGGGTCGATCACGCGGGTCGCGGCCTGTACCCCGGCCGCAGCAGTGCCGAGATGCAGCGCCCGCGCGACGCGCACCGCCGAGCGCACGACGCTCTCTCCCATCACCAGCACGGTCACGGTGGCACCGCTGACGATATCGGCCTGCGGCGGCCCGCGCCCCTCGGCGGCAGCGCGAAGCGGGTTGTAGCCGACGAAGTGCGCCAGGTAGGCGACGACGCGCTTCTCGGGAATGCCGATCAGGACGATCGGCTCGCTGTGCGCGACCAGTTTCGCACCGACGATCGTGCCTTCGAGGTCGAGGCCCACCACGATGTGGATCGGCTTGCCCGAATAACCGACCGCATCGACGTGCCGGGAGTTCAGGTACGCATAGCCGACCAGCGCATCGCCGCGGTACGCTGGCGCCACCGCGGGATCGGACTGCACCGGGCCGAACCGGTCGGCACCCGGCACCACCTCCGAGGCGTTGAGCCCAACAAGAAACCGTGCGAGATTCGCCGCGACGGGTTGCGCCGCCGCCACCACGGTCGAGCCGAGCAACGCGACGGCAACGAGGGCGCGCGCGACGATCGCCACGACCGTCGCACGAGCGCGGGAGACGGACAAATCGGATCCCCGGAAATGTTCTGCTTCATGCGATTATTCCAGTTGACCGCAGACTCCGTTTGCTCATGGTCAAGATGCATCACATCAGGGAGGCCGGACGATGCGCGCGTCGCTGCTCATGCGCGACCCCGAGATCCAGTCGGTGAGCATGGCGCTGCTGGTGGGTATCGCCAACGCGATCGAACGTGAATCGATGAAGCGCTATGCGGCGCTCGCCGACACGATGGAGCGCCGCGGCGACGCTGCCACTGCCGCAGCCTTTCGTGTCATGCTCGAGGAAGAGCGCCGCCACGCCGACGAGGTCGCGCGATGGGCGGCCGGCCTTGGCGAAGCCGTTGCCGAGCCTGGCAGGTTCGATTGGCAGTTGCCCGCCGAACTGTCGGATTCCTGGGACGAGATTTCCGGCAGCGCGCTGCTCACGCCCTATCGCGCGTTCGCGATCGCGGTCGACAACGAGAAGCGCGCGTTCGCGCTCTACAGCTATCTGGCCGCGCGCGCGACCGATTCGCGCGTCAGGGCGCAGGCCGAGCGCCTGGGCATCGAGGAGCTGGGTCACGCGGCGGTGATGCGGCGCTGGCGCCGCGAAGCCTGGCATCGCGAGCGGCGTGCCGCGCGCGAGGAGCCATTGTCCGAAGCGGCGCCGATCACGTCGGCCGAAGCGCTGAACGCTTTGCTCGCCAGGCGCGAGGCGGCGATCGCGCAGGCCCACCGCGCGCTCGCCGCGCGGCTCCGACAGGCGGGCGACGGCGAGAGTGCCCGCCTGCTCGAGGCACTGCTCGAGACGCCGTCGCATCCCGCGGCGAGCGCCGCCCGCCCGCCGGCACCCGTTCCCGACACCGACGATCCGGTGCCCCTGCTGGTGGCCGCGCAGAGGCCGCTCGAGGCGCTGAGCGAGGAGCTCGAGGCCGTGATGGGTGCGGCCACGGGCACGCTGTTCGAGCAGGCCGAGGCCGCGCTCGTCAGCGTGGTCACGCGCCTTGCGCGCATCGCGCTGCGCACCGCGAGCGCAATGCAGGCGCCAACGCAGACACAGTAGGTCTCGTCGAGCGGCACTCGTGCACGCACATGCGCCGGCGCGCCCGTGCGTGCGTTGCAGGCGCTGGCGACGGAGGCTCAGGCGCCGCGAGCGGCCGCGAACGCGACGAACCAGTCGATCGACGCCGGATTGGCCATCGAGTCGCGGTTGACCGACTGCTCGACGGGTCGCCCGAGCAGGATCTTGCGCACCGGCACCTCGAGCTTCTTGCCCGACATCGTGCGCGGCACCTCGGGAATCGCATAGACCTCGTTGGGCACGTGCCGCGCCGACAACCGCGTGCGCAGCGCGTCGAGGAGGCGCTGGCGCAGAGCGGGTTCCACGCCCGTTTCCCCGCGCGCGGCCGACGCGCCGTCGCTGGCCGGACCCTTCGCTCCGATGCCGGCGATCGTCGATCCGGGTTCCCGCAGCACGACGAACAGCGCGAGGAACGAGTCGCGACCCAGGTACTCCAGGTCGACGACGAGCGAGTCGGCGACTTCTTCGAATTCCTCGACTACCCGGTACAGCTCGCTCGTGCCCATGCGAATGCCGTGCCGGTTGATGGTGGAGTCGGAGCGGCCGTAGATCGTCGCGGTCACCGACTCGGCGCGCGGCGTGAGCTCGAGCCAGTCGCCGTGGCGCCACACGTTGGGCGGCCCCGGAAAGACGTCGAAGTAGCTCTCGAAGTAGCGGCGGCCATCGGTGTCCCCCCAGAAGTACAAGGGCATCGACGGCATCGGCGCGGTGCACACGAGTTCGCCCACTTCACCGAGCAGCGGCCGGCCGTCGTCGCCGTACGCGTGGATCGCGCCGCCCAGCGTGCGGCACTGCATCTCGCCGGCGTGCACGGGCAGGATCGGGCACGCGGTCAGGAACGCGCAGCCCGGGTCGGTGCCGCCCGAGATCGACGCGAGCAGCACGTCGGGGTGCACCGACGAGTAGATCCAGCGATACGCTTCCTCGGTGAGCGGCGAGCCGGTCGATCCGATCGCGCGCAGCGCCGACAGGTCGAACTGCTCGCGCGGCTTCATGCCCGCCTTCATGCACAGCGAGACGAACGCCGGGCTGATGCCCAGGAAAGTGAGTCGTTCGCGCTCGGCGAGCCGCCACAGCCTGCCCAGGTCGGGGAATCCCGGGTTGCCGTCGAACTGCAGCAGCGTCGCGCCGGTCATCAGCGTGGACACCCAAAGGTTCCACATGATCCAGCCGGTCGAGGAGAACCAGAAGAAACGGTCGTCCTCGCCGACGTCGAGGTGCAGCAGGTTGGTCTTGAGCGTCTCGAGCACGAAGCCGCCGTGGCCGTGCACGATCGGCTTGGGCATGCCGGTGGTGCCCGACGAATAGACGATCCACAGCGGATGGTCGAAAGGCACCGGCGTGAACACGCAGTCGGCGGCATCAGCGAGCGCGTCCGACCAGCTCACGACCTCGACCGCCGCGCCTGGCGCGCCCACCGCGCCGAGGCTCGCCGCAGGGTCGAGACAGGGCACGAAGACGACCGCACGCACGCTCGGCAGTTGGCGCACGAGTTCGCGAACCACGTCGCACCGGTCGAAATCCTTGCCGCCGTAGCGATAGCCGTCGACCGCGAACAGCACTTTCGGCTCGATCTGCCGGAAGCGGTCGAGCACGCTCACCGGACCCATGTCGGGCGACGAACTCGACCAGATCGCGCCCAGGCTCGCGGTGGCCAGGAGCGCGACCACCGTCTGCGGGATGTTCGGCATGTACGAGACGCAGCGATCGCCCGGCGCGACTCCGAGCCGCTTCAGCGTCGCGGTGAGCGCACCGGTTTCGGCGCGCAGCCGGTCCCAGCCGATCTCGGTGCGCGGCCGCAGCTCCGACTCGAACACCAGCGCCGGGCGCTCGGTGTGCGCGCGCACCCGCGCCGGGGCGAGCAGGTGCTCGGCGTAATTGAGCGTTTCGCCTTCGAACCAGCGCGCGCCGGGCATCTCGCGTGCCGACAGCACTCTCGAATGCGGGGTGTGCGCGATCACGCCGGCCCACTGATGGAACGACTCCCAGAAATCCTCGAGGTGCTCGACCGACCAGGCCCAGAGCGCCTCGTAGTCGGCGAAAGCGAGGCCACGGGTCTGCCGCAGCCAGTCGCGGTAACGCGTGATGCCGGCGCGCGCGATCCGCTCGCGGCTCGGTCGCCAGAGCACTTCCGGGGTCGACATGGGCCTCGCGCCTCCTCGTTTCGTCGCGGTGTTCGAGTCTATCGCCGCAGCGGCAGCCTCGCCGCCAGCGCACTGCGCGCTCGACGCCGACGACGACTGCTTTACAGCGCATTGCCCGAGGAATAGAGTGTGTATACAGTATCCAGCACACATCCGATTTCCGGCCGCCACGTGCGGTGGAGGTGCGCCGTGGTTCCGTCGCTCGAACCTGTCGATCGTCCCGTCGCCCTGGGCGCGCAGGTCTACGACACGCTGCGCGCCTACCTGCGCGACGGCGCGATCCGGGCAGGCCAACCGCTGCAGGAAGTGCAACTCGCCACGCAGCTGGGCGTCTCGCGCACGCCGGTGCGCGAGGCACTCGCGCGGCTGGCGAGCGAAGGGCTGCTGGTCTCGGGCGGGCGCAGCTACATGGTGCCCGAACTCACGCTCGCCGACGTCGACGACATCTACGAAGTGCGCTTCCTGATCGAGCCGCCGGCAACCCGCCGCGTGGCCGAACGCAGCGCCGACCCGCGGGTGCGCGCGCCGATCGAGGCGGCGCTCGCCGAGGCGCGCGCTGCGCACCGCGCCGGCGACGCCGCCGCCTTTCGCGAAAGCCACGTGCGCTTCCGCAGCGCCTGGCTCGCGCTGGTGCCCAACCGGCGGCTGGTGAAAGTGATCGAGCAATACGCCGACCACATGCAGCGCATCCGTGCACTCACGCTGGACGACGCCGGCATCCGTGCCATCGTGCTCGCAGGCTTCGAGCGCCTGACCGCGGCGCTGCGTGCCGGCGACGGAGACGCTGCCGCCGCGGCGACGCATGCGCACCTGGTCGAGGCCAGGCGCGCTTTCGTCACCGCGATCGGCCTCGACAAGACCTGACATCCACCGGGAGGCCCCCATGCCCTACAAGGCACAGATCCCCTACGGCGCCTACTGGAGCACGCCGTTCGCGCGCTGGCAGGGCAGCTTCGCGAACCTGAACAGCGTCGAGTTCGCGGCGCACGTGGCGCGCGCCGAGCTTGCGAAACGGCGCATCGACCCGACGGCGCTCGACTACGGCGTGCTCGGCTTCTCGGTGCCGCAGAAGCATTCGTTCTACGGGCTGCCCTGGCTCACCGGACTGCTCGGCGCCGGGCACGTCGGCGGCCCCACGCTGATGCAGGCCTGCGCCACCGGCGTGCGCACGCTGCTGGCGGCCGCGCAGGAAATCGAGGTCGGCATGGCCGGCGTCGCGCTGGCGATCAACTGCGACCGCACCTCGAACGGCCCGCACCTCTATTACCCCAACCCGCGCGGCCCCGGCGGCACCGGCGCCGCCGAAGACTGGGTGATGGACAACTTCAACTGCGACCCGCTCGGTCCGCACGCGATGCTGACCACCGCCGAGAACGTCGCGAAGAAGCACGGCATCGCGACCGCGGCGCAGCACGAAGTGGTGCTGCGGCGCGAGGAGCAGTACCGCGATGCGCTGGCCGACGATGCTGCGTTCCTCAGGCGCTTCATGACGCTGCCCTTCGACGTGCCGGCACCGAACTACCGCAAGAGTGCCGGCACGCTCGAAGCCGACGAAGGCGTCTCGCGTTCCACGCCCGAGGGGCTGGCGCGGCTCGAGCCGGTCGCCAGGGGGGGCACGATCACCTACGGCGGCCAGACCCATCCGGCCGACGGCAACGCCGCGATCATCGTCGCCAGCGCCGAGCGCGCACGCGAGCTCTCCAGCGACCCGAAGATCGCGGTGCGGCTGCACGGCTTCGGGTTGGCGCGCGCCGCGCTCGCGCACATGCCCGAGGCGACGGTGCCGGCCGCGCAGCGCGCGCTCGCGCAGGCCGGCCGATCGATCGCGCAGATGGCGGCGATCAAGACGCACAACCCGTTCGCGGTCAACGACCTGTACTTCGCGAAGGAAACCGGCGCCGACCTGCAATCGATGAACAACTACGGCTGCTCGCTCGTCTGGGGTCATCCGCAGGCGCCGATGGGCACGCGCTCGATCATCGAACTGATCGAGGAGCTCGCGATCCGCGGCGGCGGTTTCGGGCTGTTCACCGGCTGCGCGGCCGGCGACACCGCGATGGCGGTGGTGCTCGAGGTCGCGGACGCCTGAGCGGTGCGGCGCGGCGGAGCGCGACGATGCAGATGCACGAATGGATCCACCATCACGCGGGGCGCCATCCCGCGCGGCTGGCGATCCGCTTTCCCGGGCGCGACTCGAGTTACGCGGCGCTCGCGCAGTCGATCGACCGCTGCGCGGCGGCGCTGGCCGCCGCGGGCGTGCGACGCGGAAGCTGCGTTGCATACCTGGGCCTGAACAGCCCCGAAGAGATCGCGCTGCTGTTCGCCTGCGCGCGCGTGGGCGCGATTTTCCTGCCGCTGAACTGGCGGCTTGCCGCGCCCGAACACCGGCAGATCCTCTCCGATTGCCCGCCGTCGCTGCTGTTCGTCGAATCGCAGTTCGTCGAACACGCCGAAGCGCTGCGCGCCCCGCTCGGCCCCGATGCCGCGGTCGCAATCGGCGAGCCCGCGCCCGGCTGGACCGGCTGGAACGCATTCCTGTCGCGCACCGCAGCGCACGGCGCCACGCCGGCCGCCATCCACGATGCGGGCGAGTGCGACCCCGATCCGCACGCTGCGCTGCTCGTCTGCTACACGTCGGGTTCCACCGGCAAGCCCAAGGGCGTCGTGCTCACGCAGGACGCGATCGCCTGGAATGCGCTGAACAGCGCGGCGATGCACGAGCTCACCGAAGACGATCGCGTGCTCACCACGCTGCCGCTGTTTCACGTGGGCGGACTGAACAACCAGACGACGCCGGCGCTGCAGACGGGCTGCACCGTGGTGCTGCATCCGAAGTTCGAGGTCGAGGCCACCTTCGATGCGATCGAGCGCGAGCGCATCACGCTCACCGTGCTGGTGCCCGCGCAGCTCGAAGCGATGCTCGCGCACCCGCGCTGGAACGGCGCCGATCTTTCGAGCCTGCGCATGATCACCACCGGCTCGATGATCGTGCCCGAGCGCCTGATCCGTGCGGTGCACGCGCGCGGCGTGCCGCTGGTGCAGGTCTACGGCGCCACCGAAACCTGCCCGATCGCCGCCTGCCAGCAGGCGCAGGACGCCTTTCGCAAGGCGGGCTCGGCAGGCCGGGCGGCCGCGCACTGCGAACTGCGCATCGTCGGCGACGACGACCGCGAGGTCGCGCAGGGCGCCACCGGCGAGATCCTGGTGCGCGGTCCGAACCTGATGAGCGGCTACTGGAACGCGCCGCAGGCCACAGCGGCGGTGCTGGTCGACGGCTGGTTCCACACCGGCGACATGGGGCACCTGGACGCCGAGGGTTTCCTCTACGTCGACGGCCGGCGCAAGGAAATGATCATCTCGGGCGGGGAGAACATCTATCCGGCCGAGATCGAGAACGTGCTCACCGAGTCGCCCGACATCGCCGAGGCCTCGGTGGTGGGCTGGCCCGACCGCCGCTGGGGAGAGATCGCGGTCGCGGTCGTCGCCCCGCGCGCGGGCCGCCGCCTCGACGAAACCGCCGTGCTCGGCCTGCTCGAAGGACGCATCGCCCGCTTCAAGCACCCGAAGCGGGTGCTCTTCGTCGATGCGCTGCCCAAGACGGCGCTCGGCAAGGTCCGTCGCGAGGAAGTGCGGCGCCTGGTCGCCGGCACGCCCGCTGGCGGCTGAAAAAGGAGGAATTCCCCATGGCCCTCGAGATCGGCATCGACGTCGGCGGCACCTTCACCGACTTCGTCGTCACCCGCGACGGCGCCGAGCCGGCGATCTTCAAGTCGCTGTCCACGCCGGACGATCCGTCGATCGCGGTGGTCGCCGGCCTGGCCGACATCGCGGCGAGCATGAATCCGCCGATGACGCTCGAGGACTTCGCGCCGACGATCGATTCGATCGTGCACGGCACGACCGTGACCACCAACGCCACGCTCACGCACACCGGCGCGAAGTGCGGCCTCGTCACCACGCAGGGCGTGCGCGACGCACTCGAGATGCGCCGCGGCATCCGCGAGGAGCAGTACAACAACCGCTATGCGAACGTGAAGCCGCTGGTGCCGCGCTACCTGCGCGCCGGCGTCCCGGGCCGCATCGACCGGGTGGGCGCGGAGACCACGCCGCTCGACGTCGACGCCGTGCGCGAGGCGATCGGCTTGTTCCGGCGCGAGAAGGTGCAGGCAGTGGCGATCTGCTTCATGAACTCGTTCGCCAACCCGGCGCACGAGCGCGCCGCCGCCGAAATCGTCCGGCGCGAGCTGCCCGGTGCGTACCTGTCGGTGTCCACCGACCTGCTGCCGTCGATCCGCTTCTACGAGCGCGTGAGCACCACGGTGCTCAACGCCTACGTCGGTCCGAAGCTGAACCACTACCTCGACCAGCTGGTCGGGCGCCTGAAGGGCATCGGCTTCGACGGACTGCTGCTGATCATGCAGTCCAACGGCGGGGTGATCTCGCCGCAGCTGGCGCGCGAGAAGGCGGCGCTCACGCTGCTGTCGGGCCCGGCGGGCGGCCCGGGCGCGGGCCTGTTCTATGCGCGCGCCCACGGCTTCGACAAGTGCATCACCACCGACATGGGCGGCACCAGCTTCGAGGCCTCGGTCTCGGTGGGCGCGCCGATGATCAAGAACGACGGCGAGATCGCGCGCCACAAGCTCGCGCTGCCGATGCTCGACATCCACACGATCGGCGCGGGCGGCGGCTCGATCGGCTGGCTCGACGAAGGCGGGCTGCTGCGGATGGGCCCGCAAAGCGCCGGCGCCGATCCGGGCCCTGCCTGCTACGGCAAGGGCGGCACGCTGCCCACCACGACCGACGCCAACCTGGTGCTGGGCTATCTCGACCCCGGTTTCTTCGCCGGCGGCAGGATGAAGCTCGACGCGGCCGCCGCACGCGCGGCGATCGAGGAACACGTCGCGCGTCCCATGGGCCTGGGCGTCGAGGAGGCCGCGGCCGGCATGTACCGGGTCGCCTGCAACAACATGGCGCAGGGCGTGCGCGAGGTCACGATCAAGCGCGGCTTCGATCCGCGCGAGTTCCCGATCGTGCCGGCCGGAGGCGCGGGGCCGATCCACTCGTGCCTGATCTGCCACGAGCTCGAGATCCCGCTGCAGATCGTGCCGCGCGAATCCTCGGTGCTGTGCGCGTTCGGCATGCTGATGAGCGAACTGAAGCACGACTTCGTGCGCACTTTCGTCGCGCGGCTCGAGTCGCTCGAATGGACGAAGCTCGTCGACATGATCGACGCGATGGCGCGCGAGGGCGCTGCGCTGCTGGCCGAAGAGCGCATTCCCGAAGCGCGCCGGCGCTACGAAGTCAAGTTCGACTGCCGCTACATCCGCCAGTACCACGAGGTGTCGTTCGTCGTGCCGCGCGCGCTGCTCGACGCGCGCGACGCGGCCGGCATCGCGCGCGCCTTCCACGCCGAGCACAACCGGCTCTACGGCTACTCGCTCGAGCAGGAGGCGACGCCGATCGAGATCATCAACGTGCGCGTGCAGGCGATCGGCGCGGTCGACATGCCGGCTTACCGCAAGGACGAGTGGATGGGTGCCGATGCCTCGCACGCGCTGAAGGGGCGGCGCGCCGTCTACGTCCCCGAGAGCCGCAGCTTCGCCGAGGTGCCGATCTACGACGGCCACCGGATGCGCTTCGGCAACCGCATCGACGGCCCGGCGATGATCGAGCAGGCGACCACCGCGATCTTCGTGAGCGCCTCGTACGACTGCGTGGTCGACGCATTGGGCTCGTTCGCCGTCTACCGCAAGGGGCGCGAAGACCTCTGCCGCGCGGCCTTCGGGCCGTCGGCGCAGGCCGAACCCGCCACGGCCCCCGCCTGAACCCGACCCGGAGCCTTCGCCATGAGCACCGCCGAATCGCCGAAGATCGACCCGATCCTGCTGTCGGTCTACGCACGCACCTTCCGCTCGATCACCGACGAGATGAGCATCTCGATGGAGCAGACGACGCGCTCGCCGATCCTGTGCGAGGCGAAAGACTACGTCACGGGCCTCTACGACGCCGACGGCAACATGCTCGAGCAGACCGAGAACCTGCCGATCCTCGCGTTCTCGCTCGCGCCGGTGTGCAAGTACATCAAGGAGTACTTCGGCGACGAGATCTACCCGGGCGACGTCATCTTCCACAACGACGTGTTCAGCCTCGGCAACCAGAACAACGACGTCGCGGTGTTCAAGCCGGTGTTCCTCGGCGAGCGGCTGGTCGCCTGGACCGCGGTGAAGGGCCACCAGGCCGACATCGGCGGCAACGTCGCCGGCGGCTACAACCCGAACGCGGTCGAAGTCTGGCAGGAGGCGCTGCGCATCCCGCCGGTGAAGGTGGTCGAGCGCGGCAAGCTGCGCCGCGACGTCTGGAACCTCATCTTCGCCAACGTGCGCCTGGACATCGTGCAGCACGACATGAAGGCCGAGATGGGCGCGTGCACGATCGGCGAGCGGCGCATGCTCGCATTGCTGGCCAAGTACGGGGTCGACAGCTACGAAGCGCACAAGCAGGCGCTCTTCGACGCCACGCGCCGCATGATGGAGGCCGAGATCGCCAAGATCCCGAACGGCCGCTATTCGGGCGAAGGCTACGTCTACTACGACGGCCGCCACGAGGGCTCGAAGTTCACGATCCGCGTCGACATCGAGGTCGAGGATCGCAGGATCCGCTTCGACTACTCGCGCACCGACCCGCAGACCAACGGCTTCGTCAACGGCACCTTCACCTCGAGCGCCTCGGCCACGATCCTCACGCTGCTGCAGATGGTGAACCCCGACATTCCGCACAACGAGGGAATGGTGCAGCCGATCGAGATCGTGATTCCAGAAGGCACGATCCTGAACGCCGCCTACCCGAAGGCCACCACCTTCGGCAACCACCTGTGCCCGCCCAACGCCGACGCGATCCAGCGCGCGCTCGCGCCGGTGCTGCCCGACCGCGTCACCGCCGGCTGGAACAACCTGCTCGCGTCGCTCACCACCGGCATCGATCCGCGCACCGGCGAGAAGTACGTCGACATCGGCTTCATGGGCCTGAAGGGCGGCTCGGGCGCGATGCTCGGCGCCGACGGCTACGACCACATCGGCATGATCGACGCCTCGGGCGGCGTGCTCGACCAGGACTACGAGATGTTCGAGCAGCAGACACCGCACACGCTGCTGCGCCACGAGCTGCTGACCGACTCGGCCGGCGCGGGCCGGTGGCGCGGCGGGCTGGGCGTGGAGACGATTTTCGAGATCGGCTCGGACGACACGCAACTGGTCACTTTCGGCGACGGCGACTTCGAGCCGGCCTTCGGCCTGTTCGGCGGCCAGGACGCCGGGCTGAACTTCATCCGCCTGCAGTACCCCGACGGCCGCACCGTCGTGCCGAGGAACAAGGACCTGATCACCGGGGTGCCCAGGGGAACGATCTACCACCAGGTGGCCAGCGGGGGCGGCGGTTATGGCGATCCGAAGAAGCGCGATCGCAAGGTGCTCGCGGAGGAGGTGCGCAACGGCGTGATCTCGACCGAGGCGGCGCGCGAGGTCTACGGAATGGACGAGGAGTCCTGAAGATGGACTTCGAGCTGAGCGACGAGCAGAAGGCGGTGCGCGACGCGTTCGCGCGCTTCGCCGACCAGCGCATCGTGCCGCAGGCCGCGGCGCTCGACGAGGCGCGCGCGTTCCCGCGCGAACTGTTCGGCGAGCTGGCGGGGCTCGGCCTGTTCGGAATGCGCTACCCGGAAGAGGTCGGCGGCAGCGGCATGGCGCTCGCCGAGTTCTGCCTGGCGCTCGAGGAGATCGCGCGCGGTTCGATGTCGCTGGCCGGCGCCGCGGCGATGCAGTCGCTGATGGGCACCAAGTTCCTGCACATGCTGGGCAACACCGACATCGTCGAGCGGCTGTTCAAGCCGGCACTGGCCGGCGAGAAAATCGGCGCGATCTGCATGACCGAGCCGAACGCGGGCTCCGACCTCGGCTCCATCGCCACGGCCGCGAAGAAGGTCGACGGCGGCTACGTGCTCGACGGGCAGAAAACCTGGATCACTTCGGCGCCGGTGGCCGACTTCTTCACTGTCTTCGCGCGTGCCGGCGAGGAGAGGAAGCTCACGATCTTCCTGGTCGAGAAGCACTTCGCCGGCATCACGGTCGGACGCGAGATCCACAAGATGGGGGTCTGGGCGCTGCCGACCTCGGAAGTCGCGTTCGCCGGGTGCTTCGTCCCCGACAGCCACCGGCTCTCGAAGGAAGAAGGCGACGGCGAAGCTCACCTGCGCAAGACGCTGGCCGAGATCCGCATCATCACCGGCGCGATGGCGCTGGGCGTGGCGCGCGCCGCGCTCGACGAGGCGGTGCGCTACGCGGGCGAGCGCCGCCAGTTCGGCAAGCCGATCGACCGCTTCCAGGCGATCCAGATGAAGCTCGCCGGAATGGCCACCGGGCTGCAGGCCGCCACGCACCTGGTGCGCCACGCCGCCTGGCTGCGCGACTCGGGGCGCCCGCACCACAAGGAGGCGGCGATGTGCAAGCTGTTCGCCACCGAGACCGCAGCCGACATCTGCGACCAGGCGGCGCGCGTGCTGGCCTCGTACGGCTACGCAATGGAATACCCGGTGCAGCGCTACCTGCGCGACGTGCGCTTCACGCTGATCGGCGGCGGCACCAGCGAAATCCTGAAACTGATCATCGCCAAGGAGGTCACCTCATGAGCGCCGTCGCAGGACTCGCGCCACGAAGCCCGCAGCAGCGCCGGATCAGGGTGCTGCTCGCCAAGCCCGGCCTCGACGGCCACGACCAGGGCGCGAAGGTGGTCGCACGCGCGATGATGGATGCCGGCTTCGAGGTGATCTACACGGGGCTGCGGCAGACGCCCGAATCGGTGGCGCGCATGTCGCTGGAGGAAGACGTCGACGTCATCGCGCTCTCCAGCCTGGCCGGTTCGCACCTGCCGTTCTGCCGCAAGCTCGAGCCGCTGCTCAGGGCCAACGGGCTCGGCGACAAGCTCTGGCTGATCGGCGGCAACCTTCCCGCGCAGGACCACGACGAGT
Source organism: Burkholderiales bacterium (assembly GCA_003577305.1). Classification (GTDB taxonomy): domain Bacteria; phylum Pseudomonadota; class Gammaproteobacteria; order Burkholderiales; family Burkholderiaceae_E; genus Zeimonas. Next base: position 21,600 of record QEVL01000012.1, on the reverse strand, counting down.
TGCGCGCGCTGGGCTTTCGCGGCGTGTTTCCCACCGGTTCGAAGCTCGACGCGATCGTCGGCTACATCCGGGAGCAGGTGAAATGAGCGACCGTCCGTCCCCCGAACTGCGGCCGGTGCTCAACGAATCCGGCATCGAAGTCCAGCCGCTCTACACCGCCGCCGACGTCGACGAAAGCGGCGGGCTGGCGATGCTGGGCGCGCCCGGCGAGTACCCCTTCACCCGCGGCATCCACCGGCTGATGTACCGCAGGCAGCCGTGGACGATGCGCCAGTACGCCGGCTTCGGCAATCCGCACGAGACCAACCAGCGCTTCAAGTACCTGATCGCCAACGGCCAGACCGGGCTGAACGTGGCCTTCGACCTGCCCACGCAGATCGGGCTCGATTCCGACGATCCGCTCGCCGAAGGCGAGATCGGCCGCGTGGGCATGTCGGTGGACACGCTACGCGATTTCGAGGTCGCCTTCGACGGCATCGACCTCGCGAAGATCACCGTGTCGCTCACGATCAACGGCGCAGCGGCGATCCTGATCGCGATGTACCTGGCCATGGCCGAGAAGCGCGGCTACGACCTGAAGCAGCTGCGCGGCACCGCGCAGAACGACATCCTGAAGGAATTCATCGGCCGCGGCACCTGGATCTTCCCGGTGGAGCCGTCGATCCGGCTGGTGGGCGACACGATCGAGTACTGCGCCGGGCACGCGCCGAAATACAGCCCGGTGTCGGTCTGCGGCTATCACATCCGCGAGTCGGGGGCGACGCCCGCGCAGGAGATGGCCTACGCGTTCTGCATCGCGCGCGCCTATGCCGACGAGGTGATCCGGCGCGGCCTTCACGTCGACGAGTTCGCCGGCCGGCTGTCGTACAACTTCAACATCTTCGGCAACCTCTTCGAGCAGGTCTGCAAGTTCCGCGCCGGGCGCAGCCTGTGGGCGAAGATCATGAAGGAGCAGTACAGGGCCGAGAAGCCCGGATCGATGTGGCTGCGGATGATCGCCGGCGGCGGCGGCGGCGGTCTCACTTTCGAGCAGCCGGAGCTGAACATCGTGCGCGGCGCCTACTACGCGCTGATCAGCGCGCTCTCGGGCGCGCAGACCATGGCGTTGTGCTCGTACGACGAGGCCTACACGATCCCCACCGAGTACTCGGCGCGCATCTCGCTGCGCACGATGCAGATCCTGATCGAGGAAATGGGGCTCACCGAGACGGTCGACCCGCTGGGCGGCTCGTACTACGTCGAGACGATGACCAACCGGATGCGCCGGAAGATGGAGGAGATCATCGCCGAGACCGACGCGGCCGGCGGCATCGTGCGGCTGGTCTCCGAGGGCATCATCCAGGCGAAAGTGTCGGCGCAGGCCTACCAGATGCAGCGCGACATCGAATCGGGCAGGTTCCCGAAAGTGGGCGTGAACCGCTACCGCAACGAAACGGAAGAGGAACACCCGGTGGAGTTCCACCCGTACAGGGAGGAAGACGCCCGGGTGCAGATCGAGGGCCTGAACCGCGTGCGCGCCGGGCGCGACGAGGCCGCGGTGGCCCGCGCGCTCGACCGGGTCGCGCGCGACGCGCAGGCGGGCGCGAACCTGATGCCGGCAATCGTCGAGGCAGTGAAGGCCTACGCGAGCGTGGGTGAGATCACGAAGCAGATGGTCAAGGTGTTCGGCCGCTACCGCGAGCCGATAAGATTCTGAACGCAGTCGGGAGCGATTCATGCAAGAGGTGAGCACCTACCTGGCACCGCACCGCCTGGACGAGGCGTTGCGTGCGATGGCCGACGGCGATGCCACGGTGTTGTGCGGCGGCACCGACCTCACGCCGCAGACCGACGCGGGCGTGCGCCATTACGGAACGACGCTGCTGAACATCCGCCGCATCGAAGGCCTGGGCGGCATCGACACCAGCGGCGACGAGATCCGCATCGGCGCGACGACGACCGTCAGCGAGATCCGCCGCAACGCCGCGCTGGCGGACATCGCACCGGCGCTGGTCCAGGCAGCCGGGCATTTCGCCAGCGAGCAGCTGCGCAACGCTGCGTCGGTGGGCGGCAACCTGTGCAACGCCTCGCCCGCCGGCGACATGAGCCCGCCGCTGCTGGTGCTCGACGCTTCGGTCGAGCTCGCCTGCTGGCGCGACGGCGCGGTGCAGACGCGCCGGGTGCCGCTGGAACGGTTCTTCCTCGCCCCCCGCAAGACTGCCATGCGCCCGCAGGAACTGCTCACCGCGGTCGTGTTCGCCCGGCCCGCGGCCGACTTCGTGAGCAGGTTCCGCAAGGCCGGGCCACGTCCCGCGCTCGAGATCTCCACGGTGTCGGTCGCGCTGGGCGCGCGGCTCGCCGGCAGCAGGCTGGGCGCGGTGCGCGTGGCGATGGGATCGGTCGCGGCCACCCCCTTGCGCGCCCGGCACGTCGAAGCCGCGCTCGAAGGCAGGCCGCTCGACGCCGCGACGATCGCCGCCGCGGTCGCCGCAACCGGCGAGGACGCCAGGCCGATCGACGACGTGCGCGCCAGCGCCTGGTACCGCAGCCACCTTGTCCGCGTATTCGTCGAAGAGGTACTCAACGATGTCCGTCGAGACTGAAATCAGCTTCACGCTCAATGGCCGCGAGGTGCGCCTGAAGGTGCCCGTCGTGATGAAGACCCTGGCCATGCTGCGCGACAGGCTCGGCCTGACCGGCACCAAGTACGCCTGCGGCGAAGGCGAATGCGGCGCCTGCACGGTCAGCGTCGACGGCAAGACGGTCAACAGCTGCCTGATGTACGCGGTCGATTGCGACGGACGCGAGGTCGTGACCATCGAGGGACTGCGCACGCCCCAGGGCATGCACCCGGTGCAACAGGCCTTCGTCGACCACGGCGCCGTGCAGTGCGGCTACTGCACGCCCGGCATGATCATGCAGGCCCGCTACCTGCTGGAGAACAATCCCGACCTCACGCGCGAACAGGCGCGCCGGGGCCTCGAAGGCAATCTCTGCCGCTGCACCGGCTACACCAAGGTGCTCGATGCGGTGGAAGCCGTGGCCGGAACGAGCGGAGCACAGCGATGAAGAAGAGCGCCAATCCTTCACCCATCATGAAGACGTCCCTGATCGGCCAGCGAGTCAGGAAACCCGACGCTCCCGACAAGGCCACGGGCAAGACGCGCTACATCAACGACATGGTGTTGCCGCAGATGCTGATCGGCAAGGTGCTGTTCGCCGGCCGGCCGCACGCCAGGATCGTTCGCATCGACACCGAGGCGGCGCGCAGGCTTCCGGGCGTGCACGCGGTGCTCACCGGCAAGGACGCCGCCGGCATGAAATTCGGCTTCGTGCGCGACAACGTCGCACTCAAGGACAAGGTGCGCTGCGAGCACGACGAGATCGCCGCGGTCGCGGCCGAAACCGAAGAGCTCGCCGCCCGCGCGCTCGGGTTGATCGAAGTCGAATACGAAGACCTGCCGGGCGTGTTCACGCCCGAGGCCGGCGCCCGGGAAGGCGCCCCGCTCGTCCACGACGATTTTCCCGGCAACAGGAGCCTGCACTTCGAGTTCAGGCACGGCGACCTGGCCGCGGCCGAAGCCGCCTCCGACCTGATCGTCGACAACGTGTTCCGCCCGCACCACGTGACGCACTGCTGCATGGGCACTTCGTGCGCGATTGCCGACTTCGACCACAACGGCAAGCTGACGATCTGGACGCAGACGCAGTACCCGTACAACTACAAGATGGACCTCGCTCCGGCGCTGGGCATGGATCCGGGCGACATCCGGGTCATCCAGCCGCCCGTGGGCGGCGCCTTCGGCTCCAAGCTCGACGTCTATCCCTACGAGCCGATCGCCGCGCTGCTGGCGAAGAAGACCGGCCGGCCGGTCAAGGTCACGTATACGCGCGAGGAGGAGTTCAAGGCTTCGCCCACGCGCCAGGCCGCGATCATCCACATGCGCACCGGCTGCACCCGCGACGGCGTGCTCACCTTCCGCAGCGCCGACGTGCTGCTCGACAACGGCGCCTACACCTCGTGGGGACCGACGATTCCGGTCATCATGATGCGCACCACTTCCGGTCACTATCGCGTGCCGGTCGTCGACTTCAAGGCGCAGGCGATCTACACCAACAACCCCTATGCCGGATCGTTCCGCGGCTACGGCAACGTCCAGACCAGCTACGCCACCGCGCAGCAGATCGACATGCTGGCCGAAATGGTCGACCTGGATCCGCTCGAGTTCCGCCTGAAGAACGCCCAGGTATCGGGCGAGACCACGCCGCAGAAATCGTTCCTGCGCGAATGCGCCTTCGTCGAATGCCTGCAGACCGCCGCCCGGGCCAGCGACTACAGCCGCAAGCACCGGGAGTACGCGGCGCTGCGCGATGCGCCCGGGCGCTACAAGAAAGGCATCGGCCTCGCCTCGTCGATCCACAACGCCGGAGGCGCCAAGATCCACAAGTCCGACGGCATCGGCACCATCCTGAAGGTGGACGACTACGCCCGGGTCACGGTCATCACCGGTGCCTCCGAGATCGGCCAGGGCATCGACGCGGTGATCACGCTGATCGCCGCCGAGGAGCTGGGCGTGCCGCTCGAGCACGTGACCCTCGTCAACAACGATTCCGACATCGCGCCGTGGGACGTGGGCGTGCACGCTTCGCGCACCACCTTCATCGCGGGCAACGGAGCGCGCCGTGCCGCGCGCAAGGCGAAGACGCAGATCCTGAACGCCGCCGAAAAGTTCCTCGACGAACCCGCGCAGAACCTCGACCTGCGCGGCGGCTGGGTGGTGCGCGCGAACGACGGCACCGCGCTCATCAGGCTCGAGCGCCTGATGCGCCAGATGCACTTCCAGGCCGAACCCGAACTGGTGATGGTCACCGACTACTACGAACCCAGGAGCGAGCCCGAAGGCGCGAAGCACGTCTCCGACCACTCGGCCGCGTATGCCCACGCGGTGCACGTCGCCGAGATCACCGTCGACACGCTCACCGGCGAGATCGTGGTCGAGAAAATCACCGTTGCGCAGGACGTCGGCCGCGTCATCAATCGCATGGGCCTCGAAGGCCAGGTCGAAGGCGGGATCGCGATCGGGCTCGGCTACGCGATGAGCGAGAACATGCGCATCGAGAACGGCATGCTGAGGAACCCGTCGTTTCGCGATTACAAGCTGATCACGGCGCCCGAGATGCCGCCCATCGAGATGCACTTCATCGAGAGCGACTGCGCCGAGGGTCCCTATGGCGCCAAGGGCATCGCCGAACTGCCCACGATCGTGATCGCCCCGGCCATCGCCAACGCGCTGTACAACGCCACCGGCGTGCGCATCTTCGATCCACCGATGACGCCGGAGACGGTCGCGCGCGCGATCCACGAGAAGCGGGCGGCGGCTGCCGGCGGGGCCACGGTCAGGCGCGAGAGCGTGACGGTCTGAGCGGGCATGAAACTGAAGTACTTCGCCTGGCTTCGCCACAGCATGGGATGCGAATCGGAGAGCATCGCCCTGCCCGACGGGATCAGCAACGTGGGCATGCTGCTCGACTGGCTCGCGAACCGCGACGAGCGCTTCAGGCGTGCCTTCGACTACATCGACGTCGTGCTGGTCTCGGTGAACGACGAGTATGCGAACCGCGACCATCCGGTGCGCGACGACGACGAGGTGGTTCTGGCCCCGCCGATCGCGGGCGGCTGAGGAGAGCGCCTTGACTTTCCACCGTATCGACGAAGGCATGCCCGCATGAGGCGCCGCACGGTTCTCTCGATGGAGCAGGCACTGTCGCTGCCGTCGGCGACGCTGCGCTTCGCGCAACTGGGCTGGCGCGTGATCCGCATCGAGTCCACGCCCGGCGGCTCCGGGCTGCCGGGCGATCCGAACCGCTACATCGGATCGCGGGTGGCCGAGGACGACCGGCGCAGCTACTTCGTGGCGCCCAATGTCGGCAAGGAAGCGATCGCGCTGAACCTGAAGGACGAGCGCGGCCGCGAGGTGCTGCAGCGGCTGATCCGCGAACTGAACGTCGACGTGTTCTGCTGCAACACGATGCCGTCGCGCTACCGCGCGCTCGGCATCGACTACGAGACGCTGTCGGCGGTCAAGCCCGACCTGATCTGGGCCGGCATCTCGGCAATGGGTCCGGCTTATCCGGAGGCGCCGGGCTACGACCCGGTGATGCAGGCGATGGCCGGCTACATGGAGGTCACCGGCGACCCCGACGGCCCGCCGACGCTCACCGGCATTCCCGTGATCGACCTGAAGGCCGGCGACGAGGTCTACGCCAACGTGATGGCGGCACTGCTCGAACGCAACGAGACCGGCCGCGGCACGCGCATCGACGTATCGATGCTGCAGGCGGCGGCCTCCTGGCTGATCACCGTGCTGCCGCTGGTCGACTTCGATTGCCAGCCCAACGAGATCACCCGCTCCGGCAACGAGCACCGCAAGTTCATTCCGACCAACGTCTATCCGACCAGCGACGGCTACGTGTACCTGGCGATCGGCAGCGACGTGCAGTGGCGCCGGCTCACCGCCATCCCGAAGTTCGCGCCGGTGGCCGGCGAGATGCGCGCGACCAACGAGGGGCGCCACCGCGAACGCGAGGCGATCCACCGCGACATGGCGGCGGTCACGCGCGCGCACACCGCCGACGCGATCCTCGCCGATCTTCGCGCGGCGACGGTTCCGGCCACGCGCATCCTCGACATCCGGCAGGTGCGCGAACTGCCTGCATTGCGCGACAAGCTCACGCGCACCACGATGCCCGACGGCCGGGTCGTGCACATGCAGCCGATGGCGGTGGACGTGGCCGGCGCGCGCGCCGAACTGCCGGCGCCGCCGCGCTACGGCGCCGACACCGGGCGTGTGCTGGGCGAAGCCGGCTATTCGGCCGATGAAATCCGGGCGCTGCGCGGTGCCGGACTGGTCGCCTGAGAACGCCTTGTGTCCGATCGCTTCGGCCGGCACGGTCCGGCCATCTCTCCAGCCCGAACCGGCCCGCTCCGGGAGGAACCCGTGAACACGACCTTCTCCAATCCGTTGCTGCAGGCGCCCGTGCGCCCGATGCCCGGGCACGTTGCGATCATCGGCGCCGGCTCGATCGGCCCGGACATCGGCTATTACCTCAAGAGCGCACTGCCGTCGCTCTCGCTCACGCTGGTCGACCTGCAGCAGCCGGCGCTCGACGCGGCGATCGCGCGGCTGCGCGGCTACGCCGAGAAGGCGGTCGCGCGCGGCAAGATGAAGCCCACCGACAGGGACGCGGTGCTGGCCGGCATCGCCGGCACGACCGACTACGACGCGATCGCGGGCTGCGACTGGGTGCTCGAGGCGGCCACCGAGAATCTCGCGCTGAAGCGGCGCATCTTCGCCGAGGTCGAGGCGCGCGTGGCGCCCGACGCGATCATCACGTCGAACACGAGCTCGCTGCCGGCGGCGCGCATCTTCGCGCAGCTGCGCGAGAAGCGGCGCGCCACCGTCACGCATTTCTTCGCGCCCGCCTGGCGCAACCCGGCAGTCGAGGTGATCGACTGGCCGGACGCCGATCCGGCGCTCGTCGCGCACCTCAGGCGCCTGTTCTGCGAGACCGGCAAGCTGCCGCTGGTCACCGCCGACGCACCGTGCTTCATGCTCGACCGCATCTTCGACAACTGGTGCAACGAGTCGGCGCTGCTGCTCGGGCGGGCGACGGCCGGCGAGATCGACAGCGTCGCCGCCGACTACGTGCACGCGGGGCCCTTCTTCGTGCTCAACCTGGCGCGCGGCAACCCGATCATCGTCGAGACCAATACGCTGCAGGCCGACGAAGAGGGCGAGCACTACCGGCCGGCCTCGATTTTCCGCTCGGTCGACAAGTGGGTCACGGTCGGTCCGAACCAGCGACTCGAGGTCGCCCCCGACACCGCGGCAGCGGTGCGCGACCGGCTGCTCGGCGTGCTGTTCTCGCAGTCGGTGGACATCCTCGATCGCGCGATCGGCGGCGCAGCCGACCTCGACCTCGGCTGTCGCGTCGCGCTCGGCTTCCGGCGCGGCCCGCTCGAACTGATGCGCGCGCTCGGCGACGCGCAGAGTGCGCGCGTGCTCGAGCGCTTCGCGCGCGAGCGGCCCGGCATGCCGATGCCGAAACGGGCTCTCGCCGACTACCAGCGCTTCGAGCGCCACGTGCTGGTCGACGAGCTCGACGGGGTCAAGGTGATCACCCTTCGGCGACCCGAGGCGCTGAACGCGCTGCACGACGAAATGACCGACGAGATCCTCGAAGTGATCCGCCGGCACGAGAGCGACGAGGCGATTGCCGGCTTCGTGATCACCGGCTACGGCACGCGGGCATTCTGCGCAGGCGCCGACATCGGGCGCTTCCCGTCGATGCTCGGCGACGCCGACGCGTCGGTGCAATACGCGCGCGATTGCTCGCGCCTGCTCGTGCACCTCGACGCCATGGCCAAGCCGGTGGTCGCCGCAGTCAACGGCATGGCACTGGGCGGCGGCTTCGAGCTGGCAATGCGCTGCCACGCGCTGGTGGCCACGCGCGACGCGTGGATGCAGCTGCCCGAGGTGACGCTGGGCATCCTGCCGGGCATCGGTGCGATGGTGGTGCCGTACCGGCGCTGGCCCGGCGCAGCTGCGGTGTTCCACGAAATGCTGCGACGCGGCGAGCGACTGCAGGCCAGGCGCGCGCACGAGCTCGGCATCGTCGACGAACTGGCCGACGACCCACGCTCGCTGGTGCACGCGGCAGTGCGGCGGGTGCGCGCACTCGCGGCCCGGCGCACGCCGATCCCCGACGGCCCGGTCGCAATTCCGCCATTCGACGGCGAGGTGTCGACCGCCGCCGGCGGGATGGCGCTCTCCCGCACGACGGTCGGGCTGATCGAGCGGGCAGTGCGCGAAGCGGCCGCCGCGCCCACGCTGGCCGAAGCGCTCGAAATCGGCTACCGCGCATTCGGGGCCAGTGCCTGCACTGCCGCCGCGCGCGAAGGCATTGCCGCCTTCCACGAGCGGCGCACGCCCGATTTCACGAAGACCGAATGAACCTGCAAATCGCCATGCTGCTGGGCCAGGACGGCGTCACCAACGGCGCGATCTACGCGCTGCTCGCGCTCGCGCTGGTGCTGGTGTTCGCGGTCACCCGGGTGATCTTCATTCCGCAGGGCGAATACGTCGCGCTGGGCGCGCTCACGCTGGCCAGCCTGCAGGCCGGGAAGACGCCCGGCACCGTGTGGCTGCTGCTGGGCGCGGGTGCACTCGTGACCGCGGTCGAAGCGGCGATCGCGGTGCGCAGCGGCAGGCGGCGCCACCTCGCGTCCGTCGTCGGCTGGAACCTCGCCTATCCGGCGGCTGCCGCGCTCGCGGTCGCGCTGCTCGACCTGCGCAGCCTGCCGCAGGCGGCGCAGGTCGGCCTTGCCCTGCTCCTGGTCGTGCCGCTCGGGCCCATGGTCTACCGGCTCGCCTTCCAGCCGCTCGCGCACGCATCGGTGCTGGTGCTGCTGATCGTGGCGGTCGCGGTGCACTTCGCGCTGGTCGGACTGGGGCTGCTCATCTTCGGGGCCGAAGGCTCGCGCACGCAGCCTTTCACCGACGCACGCTTCGATCTCGGCATCGTGTCGCTCAACGGGCAGGCCCTGTGGGTCGTGGGCGCGTCGATCGCGCTGATCGTGCTGCTGTACCTGTTCTTCGAGCGCACGATCTACGGCAAGGCACTGCGCGCCACCGCGATGAATCGCACCGGCGCCCGCCTGATGGGCATCCCCACGGTGCTGGCCGGCAAGCTGGCGTTCCTGCTGGTGGCTCTCATCGGCGCGCTGTCGGGGGTCCTGATCGCGCCGCTCACCACGATCTATTACGACACCGGCTTTCTCATCGGCCTGAAGGGCTTCGTCGGCGCCATCGTGGGCGGCCTGGCGAGCTACCCGGCCGCGGCGGCAGGCGCGCTGCTGGTGGGCCTGCTCGAGTCGTTTTCGTCGTTCTGGGCGTCGGCGTTCAAGGAGGTGATCGTCTTCACGCTGATCATTCCGGTCCTTCTGTGGCGCTCGCTCGCCACGCGCCGCGTCGACGAGGAAGAATGATGCCGCGCGCGCCGCTGCTCGCCTTCCTCGTCGCGCTCGCGCTGGCACCGTTCGCGCTGCCCGAGTTCCACGTCATCCTGCTCAACTACATCGGCCTGTATGCGCTGGTGGCGCTGGGCCTGGTGCTGCTCACCGGCGTTGCGGGACTCACCTCGTTCGGCCAGGCGGCTTTCGTGGGCCTGGGAGCCTATGCGAGCGCGTGGCTGAGCACCACCCCCGACCTGCCTGCCTGGCTCGGCTGGGCCGGCGGCTCGCCCTGGATCGGCCTGGCACTGGGGCTGGTCCTCACCGCGATCGTGGCCTGGGTGCTGGGCGCACTGACGCTGAAGCTGTCGGGCCACTACCTGCCGCTGGGCACGATCGCCTGGGGCATCAGCCTTTACTTCCTGTTCGGCAACCTCGGCTTCCTGGGCGGGCACACCGGCATCACCGGCATCCCGGCGCTGCACCTGGGCAGCATCGAGGTGCGCGATGCACGCGGCTTCTACTTCCTGATCTGGCTGGTCCTGCTCGCCGCGATGTGGTTCACGCGCAACCTGCTCGACTCGCGCGAGGGGCGCGCGATCCGCGCACTGCGCGGCGGCGCACTGATGGCCGAAGCGATGGGCGTCGACACGGCGCGCGCGAAGATGGTCGCCTTCCTCGTCGCCGCGCTCTTCGCCGCCGTATCGGGCTGGCTTTACGCGCACATGCAGCGCTTCGTGAATCCCACTCCGTTCGGCCTGAACCTGGGCATCGAGTACCTGTTCATGGCGGTGGTCGGGGGCGCGTTCAGCGTCTGGGGCGCGCTGCTCGGTGCGGGCCTCATCACCGTCCTCAAGCAATGGCTGCAGGACGTGCTCCCGGCGATCTTCGGCGCCTCGGGCAACTTCGAGGTGATCGTGTTCGGCGTCATGATGGTGCTGCTGCTGCAGCGCGCGCCCGACGGTCTGTGGCCGATCCTCGTGCGCCGGCTGCCGGCAGCGCGCACCCGCGCGCACGCGCGCCCCGCGGCGCCGCAAGGCGAGCCGCTGCCGCGGCGCGAGGCGGCAGCGCGCGGCAGCGAGCTCCTCGTGCTGAACGGGGTCGACAAGCGCTACGGCGGCCTGGTGGCGAACCACGACATGAGCCTCACCGTGCGCGCCGGCGAGGTGATGGCGCTCATCGGCCCCAACGGCGCCGGCAAGAGCACGCTGTTCAACTGCATCTCGGGCGCCCATCCGGTGAGCGACGGCGAGATCAGCTTTCTCGGACGACGCATCGAGCGGCTCGACGCCCGGGAGATCGCGCGCCTGGGCATGAGCCGCACTTTCCAGCACGTGCGCCTGCTGCCGGCGATGAGCGTGCTCGAGAACGTCGCGATCGGCGCGCACCTGCGCGGCGCGCGCGGCGTGCTCGCCGCCGGCCTGCGGCTCGAGCGCACCGAAGAGCGGCAACTGCTCGCCGAGGCGGCACGCCAGATCGCGCGCGTCGGGCTGGCCGCCAGCATGTTCGAGCCGGCGGGCAATCTCGCCCTCGGCCAGCAGCGCATCGTCGAAATCGCGCGCGCGCTGGCCGCCGATCCGTGCCTGCTGCTGCTCGACGAGCCGGCCGCCGGCCTGCGCTTTCGCGAGAAGCAGGCGCTGGCCGAACTGCTCGACAGGCTGCGCGGCGAATCGATCGGCATCCTGCTGGTCGAGCACGACATGGACTTCGTCATGGGCCTGGCAGACCGGGTTGTGGTCATGGAGTTCGGCGAGAAGATCGCCGAGGGCCTTCCCGACGAAGTGCAGAAGAACCCCACGGTGCTCGAAGCCTATCTGGGCGGGGTGGCGGCATGACCAGGCCGCAGGTCGACGCCACCGCGCCCTTGCTGGCCGTCGAGAACCTGTGCGTCTCCTACGGCAAGGTCGAGGCGCTGCACGAGGCGCGCCTGCGCGTCGAAACGGGCACCATCGTCACCGTGATCGGCCCGAACGGCGCCGGCAAGACCACGATGCTGTCGGCCATCATGGGCCTGCTCGCGCGCAGCCGCGGTGAAGTGCGCTTTCTCGGCGAAGCGGCGCCCGCGCTCGACGTCGAGTACATGGTTGCACGCGGCATGGGGCTCGTGCCCGAATCGCGCGCCCTGTTCGGGGAGCTGAGCGTCGCCGACAACCTGCTGCTGGGCGCGTTCGCGCGCCACCGCGCCGGCGCGCGCGATCATGCCGAATCGATGGAACGCGTGTTCGGCATCTTTCCGCGGCTGCGGGAACGGCGCGACCAGCAGGCCGGCACGCTCTCGGGCGGCGAACGCCAGATGCTCGCGCTCGGACGCGCGCTGATGGCGCGGCCGCGGCTGCTGCTGCTCGACGAGCCGAGCCTGGGGCTGGCGCCGCTGATCGTGAAGGAGATCTTCCGGGTCATCATGGAGCTCAAGCGCAGCGGCGTCTCGATCCTGCTGGTCGAGCAGAACGCGCGCGCGGCGCTGCAGGTGGCCGATTACGGCTATGTGCTCGAGAACGGCGAAATCGCGCTCGAAGGCGCTGCTGCCGACCTGGCTCACGACCCGCGGGTCGCCGAGTCGTATCTCGGGCTGGGACGCGAGCAATGACGGTGCGCACGCCAGGATAGCGGACGTCAGGACTCCCGTTGCGGCCGGCGCCCCGCGGGCCGGTTGCGGTAGCACAATGCAGCATCGATCAACCACGCTGAAGGAGCGAGACGATGAGAAGGAGACCAACCGCAGTCCTGCTGGCCCTGTCGGGACTGGCACTGACCGCAAGCCTGTCGGCGCATGCGCAGGTGAAGATCGGAGTGATCACCTCGGCCACCGGGCCCACCGCCTTCGTCGGCATCCCGCAGAAGAACACCGCGACGCTGCTGCCGACGAAGATCGGAGACTTCACCGTCGAATACGTGAGCTACGACGACGCCAGCGACTCCACCCAGAGCGTGCAGCTCACGAAGAAACTGCTGTCGGAATCGAAGATCGACGCGATGATCGGCCCGTCGGGTTCGCCGAACGCGATGGGCGTGCTGCAGTTCATCGCGGAGGCGAAGACGCCGATGCTCGCGCCGGTCGGCACCGGTGCGGTGGTGCTGCCGATGGACGACCAGAAGCGCTGGGCGTTCAAGACGCACCCGAACGACGACGTGATCAGCGACGGCCTGATCGCCGCCATGACGAAGCGCGGCGTGAAGACCGTCGGCTTCATCGGCTATAACGACCCCTACGGCGAGGTCTGGTACAAGACCTTCGCGCCGATGGCCGAGAAGGCTGGCCTGAAGATCGTCGCCAACGAGCGCTACAGCCGGCAGGACACCAGCGTCACCGGACAGGTGCTCAAGCTGATCGCGGCGAACCCCGACGCGGTGCTGGTCGCGGGCGTGGCCGCCGGCGCTGCGCTGCCGCACACGCAGCTCGTCGACGCAGGCTACAAGGGCACCATCTTCCACACCCACGGATCGGCGACAGGTGCGTTCATCCAGATCGGCGGCAAGAAAGTCGAGGGTGCGATGGTGGTCGGGCCGCTGCTGCTGGTGATCGACGAGATCCCCGACAGCGTGCCGACGAAGAAGGCGGCGCTCGAATACCTGACGAAGTACGAGAAGCAGTTCGGGTCGCGCCCGCCGATCTTCGGGGCCGGAGTGTGGGACGCCGGCCTGCTGTTGCAGCACACGATTCCGGCGGCCGCGAAGAAAGGCAAGCCGGGCACGCCGGAGTTCCGCGCGGCGCTGCGCGATGCGCTGGAAGCGACGCACGACCTCGTCACCGCGCAGGGTGTGGTCAACATGACGCCGCAGGACCACTCGGGCTACGATCGGCGTGGTCGCGTGCTGATGACGGTGAAGAACGGCAAGTTCACGCTGGTCAGCGACTGACAAGGCAATCCGGGCGGGGGACGCGATGACCCTTGCGAGCGTATCGCTCGACGACAAGTATCGCGCCGAGCACGGGCGCGTGTTCCTCACCGGAGTGCAGGCGCTGGCGCGGCTGCCGATGCTGCAGCGCCAGCGCGACGCGGCCGCGGGCCTGAACACCGCCGGCTACGTTTCGGGTTACCGCGGCTCGCCGCTGGCCGGGCTCGACACCGCGCTGCATGGCGCGAAGGTCTTCCTCGACGCGCAGCACATCAGCTTTCGCCCGGCGGTGAACGAGGAACTCGCGGCCACCGCGATCTGGGGCACGCAGCAACTGCACCTGTTCCCCGATCCGCAGTTCGACGGCGTCTTCGCCATGTGGTACGGGAAGGGCCCTGGTGTCGACCGCTCGATCGACGTATTCAAGAACGCCAACTATGCCGGCACCTCGAAGCACGGCGGCGTGCTGGTGGTGGCCGGCGACGATCCGGGGGCGCGTTCCTCGTCGGTAGCGCACCAGAGCGACCACGCCTTCTCGGCCTGCGGCATCCCGATGCTCGCGCCGGCGGGCATCCAGGAATACCTCGATCTCGGACTGCACGGCTGGGCGATGTCGCGCTACTCCGGCTGCTGGGTCGCGCTCAAGACCACGACCGACACCGTCGAGAGCTCGGGCCCGGTGGTCATCGATGCCGATCGCATCCGGGTGCGCCTGCCCGACGATTTCCGGCTGCCGCCCGACGGTCTTCACCTGCGCTGGCCCGATCCGCAGCTCGTGCAGGAACGGCGCATGCTCGAATTCAAGGTGTACGCGGCGCTCGCATATGCCCGTGCCAACCGGCTCGACCACGTGGTGTTCGATTCGCCGCGGCCGCGCCTGGGCATCATCGCCAGCGGCAAGGCGTATCTCGACACGCGCCAGGCGCTCGACGACCTCGGCATCGATGCGCGCACCGCCGCCGACATCGGGCTGCGGCTCTACAAGGTCGCCATGCCCTGGCCGCTGGAGGCCGACGGCGTACGGCGCTTCGCCGAAGGACTCGAAGAGATCCTCGTCATCGAGGAGAAGCGCCAGCTGATCGAGTACCAGATCAAGGAGCAGCTCTACAACTGGCGCGAAGACGTGCGCCCCCGCGTGGTCGGCAAGTTTCCCGACGTCGACGAGTGGATGCCGCAAGCGTGCTCGCCCACGGGCGATGGTGCAGCAGGCCCTGCTGCATCGCCCGCCGGTGGCGCGCAGCCGGGCGGCAGGTACGGGCGCTGGCTGGTGCCGCCGACGGGCGAACTCACGCCGGCGATCGTGGCACGCGCGATCGCCGCCCGCCTGGAGCGTTTCCACAGCTCGCCCGCGATTCGCGAGCGGCTGGCGATTCTCGACGCGATCGACGCCACGCTCGCGCGCCCGCGTTCGTCGACGGTGCGCGCACCCTGGTTCTGCTCCGGGTGCCCGCACAACCGCTCGACCGTGGTGCCGGAGGGTTCGGCCGCGCTGGCTGGCGTGGGCTGCCACCTGATGGCGGTGTGGATGGACCGCAATACCTCCACCATCGCCCAGATGGGCGGCGAAGGCGTGAACTGGCTCGGCATTGCCGGGCACTCGGGCACCCGCCACGTCTTCGCGAACATGGGCGACGGCACCTACTACCACTCCGGACTTCTGGCGATCCGCGCGGCGGTCGCCGCGGGCGTCGACATCACCTACAAGATCCTCTACAACGATGCCGTTGCGATGACCGGCGGCCAGCCGGTCGACGGCCCGCTCAGCGTGCCGCAGATCACGCGCCAGGTGGCTGCCGAGGGCGTCGAGCACATCGAGGTGCTCGCGGAAGACCCGGCCGCCTATCCGCGCGACGCCGGATTCGCTCCCGGCGTCCAGGTGCGCTCGCGCGACGAACTCGACGCGGTGCAACGGCGGCTGCGCGAAGTGCGCGGCGTCACGGTGATCGTCTACGACCAGACCTGCGCCGCCGAGAAACGCCGGCGGCGCAAGCGCGGCAGTTACCCCGATCCGGCGCGGCGCGTGTTCATCAACGAACTGGTGTGCGAAGGCTGCGGCGACTGCAGCGCCAGGTCGAACTGTCTGTCGGTCGTTCCGGTGGAGACCGAGTTCGGCCGCAAGCGCGCGATCGACCAGTTCTCGTGCAACAAGGACTACTCCTGCGTCGACGGCTTCTGCCCCAGCTTCGTGACCGTCGAAGGCGGCGCGCTGCGCAAGCGCCGGCCGGTCGGCACCGACGCCGGCGCTTTCGCTGCGCTGCCCGAGCCCGCGCTGCCCGGCCTGGCGCGCCCCTGGAGCATCGTGATCGCCGGCATCGGGGGCACCGGCGTCGTCACCATCGGTGCCTTGCTCGGCATGGCGGCGCACCTCGAGGGCAAGGCGGTCTCGGTGCTCGACATGACCGGCCTGGCGCAGAAAGGCGGCGCGGTGATGTCGCACGTGCGCCTGGCCAACGACCAGGGCGTGCTGCACGCGGCGCGCGTGGCCACCGGCGAGGCCAACCTCGTGCTCGGCTGCGACCTCATCGTCACGACGAGCGAAGACGCGCTCTCGAAAATGCGCGCCGGCCTCACGCGCGCGGTGGTCAACACCGGACAGACGATCACCGGCGACTTCGTGCGCAACCCCGACTACCCGTTCCCGCTGGCGACGATGCAGCGCCAGGTGCGCGATGCGGTGGGCAACGACGCGGCGATCTTCGTCGACTCGGCGCGGCTGGCCACCTTGCTGATGGGCCACTCGATCGCGGCCAACATCTTCATGCTCGGCTTTGCCTGGCAGCAGGGACTGGTGCCGGTGTCGGCCGAAGCGATCATGCGCGCGATCGAACTGAACGGGGTGGCCGTCGGCGACAATCGCGACGCGTTCCTGTGGGGACGGCGCGCTGCCTTCGACCCCGAAGGCGTGGAGCGGATCGCGGCGGCGGCCGAACCCACGATGCCGACGCACCGGCTTTCGGAGAGTCTCGAGGAGATCATCGAGCGGCGCCGCACCTGGCTGGTGGGTTACCAGGACGAAGCCTACTCGCGCCGCTATGCGGGTCTGGTCGAGCGCGTGCGGCGCGCCGAGCACGACGCGCTGCCCGGCAGTACGCAACTCACCGAGGCGGTGGCGCGCGGCTGGTTCCGGCTGCTGGCCCGCAAGGATCCCTACGAGGTGGCGCGTCTGTTCACCGACGGCGAGTTCGAGCGCGCATTGCGCGCCACCTTCGAAGGCGACTTCACCCTGAACTACCACCTCGGCTATCCGCAGTGGGGGCGCGTCGACCCGGGCACCGGCGAGACGAAGAAGCGCCGCTACGGACCGTGGATGATTCACCTGTTCCGGGTACTGGCGCGCCTGAAGCGGCTGCGCGACACCCCCTTCGATCCGTTCGGCCTGAGCGCCGAGCGGCGCCTCGAACGCGCGCTGATGACGCGTTACGAAGCCACCGTGGACACGCTGCTCGCCGGCCTCGGGGCCGACACGCTCACGCTCGCGGTGCAGATCGCGCGCCTGCCGGAGAGCATCCGCGGCTACGGCCCGATCCGCCAGCGCGCCGCCGAAACCGCCCGCCGCCACGAAGAACAACTGCTCGAGACCATGCGCGAACGCATCGCAGCGCGAGCGGGCCGCGGCGTTCCCGTCGAGCTCGCGTAGCAGCCGTTGCGCACGGTCTGGCGCCGACCGGCCGCATCGTCGCGCAGCCGGTATGCGCCGCGCTTCAGCGCGCGTAGCGCGTCTGGATCACCTGCGCGAGGATCGCCACTGCGATCTCCACGGGGGCGCGTCCGCCCAGATCGAGGCCGATCGGCGCGTGGATACGCGCGAGCGCATCGCCGAGTCCGGCCGCAGTGAGCCGCTCCACCCGCCTGGCGTGCGTGCGCGTGCTGCCCAGCGCCCCGATGTAGAAGGCCGGGCTGCGCAGCGCCGCGGCGAGCGCCGGATCGTCCAGCTTCGGGTCGTGCGACAGCGTCACCACCGCGGTTTCCGCATCGATGCCGAGCTGGGCAATTGCCTCGTCGGGCCACTGCGAAACCATGTTGACCCCGGGCAGCCGCTCCGTGGTGGCGAAGGCGCGGCGCGGGTCGATCACCGTGACCTCGTAGCCGGCCATCGCCGCCATCGGCGCCAGCGCCTGCGCGATGTGTACTGCGCCCACCACGATCATGCGCGGCGGCCGCGCATGGCAACGCACGAACAGCGTCTCGTCGTGTTGCCCCAGCGGTCCGCTGCGATTGCCGCGCAGCCGCTGGCGGGCTTCCTGCACCTGTTCGGCGTCGAGCGCGAGTTCGCCCGACACCTCGTCGTGATGCACCAGCGCCTGAAGGCCGTCGGCCAGTCGAGTGACCACGGCCACCGGCCGCCGTGCGGCGCGGTCGGCGAGCACCTGTTCGAAGAGTTCGACCTTCACCCGATCCGCTCCACGTACACCTGCACCTTGCCGCCGCAGGCCAATCCGACGTCCCACGCCTGCTGGTCGCTCACGCCGAATTCGAGCAGTTTCGGAGTGCCGTGCGCGATCACCTCGAGCGCCTCCGCGATCACCGCGCCCTCCACGCAGCCTCCGGAGACCGAGCCGACGAAGCCGCCACCCTCCTCGACCGCCAGATGACTGCCCTCGGCACGCGGCGACGAGCCCCAGGTGCGCACCACGGTAGCCAGCGCCACGCCCTTGCCGGCCGAGCGCCAGCGCTGCAGGTGCTCGAACAGTTCGTCGTCGGTGGCCGGCGCCCCACCGCCTCCGCCCGCCGAAGGGGCGCCGCGCAGCCGCCGGCCGATGCCGCCCGCCTGGGCGTGACGATCGAGCGCATCGACCAGTGCCGCGATGCCTTTGCCCTCGATGGCCACCGTGCTCAGCACCGGAACGGTCCAGCCGGGCCGATGGCGCAGGCCAGGCGCGGTCTCGAGATCGCGCGCGGTGCGCGCCGCCAGCGGCAGGTCGGCCTTGTTCACGACGAGAACGTCGGCGATCTCCAGGATACCGGCCTTGATCGCCTGCACTTCGTCGCCAAGCCCCGGCGGACACACCACCACCTTGGTGTCGGCGAGCCGGCTGATCTCGACCTCGGATTGCCCGGTGCCCACGGTTTCGACGATCACGACACCGAAGCCGGCCGCATCGAAGAGATCGACGATCCGCCCCGCGGTGCGCGACAGGCCTCCGAGATGGCCGCGCGCCGACACCGAGCGAATGAACACCCCCTCGTCCTCACCCGCTTCACCCATGCGAACGCGATCGCCGAGAAGCGCGCCGCCGCTGATCGGGCTGGACGGATCGACGGCCAGCACCGCAACGCTGCGCGCACGGGCCCGAAGCTCGCGCAACAACGCACTGATCAGCGTGGACTTGCCCGCTCCGGGCGCCCCGGTGATGCCGATCACGTGGGCACGCCCGCGCCGGGCCGCGAGTGCCGCGTGCAGTTCGTCGGCGCCCGGGCGGTCATTCTCGAGCAGGGTCAGCGCACGCGCCAGCGCAATGCGGGAACCGTCGAGAACGGCCGCGGGATCGATGTCGCCGGTTTTCATCGCGGTGCCTGAAGTCGTGACTGCGGTATCACGCATTGTTGCACCAAAAAAAAGCCCGCGAAATTCGCGGGCTCAATCCACTTTTGAAGTGGAGGAGGAGACACGGTGGGGGCGGCGAACCGTTTCGCCACCCGTGATCAGGTCAACGCCAGTCCTGGCGCGCGGCGGCTGCCTGCACGTCCGCACAAACACGCGGATCGTCGTGCATCAGCTGCTCGAAAAGTCGTTCCTGCCGGCGCTGGCGCGCGCGCTCGATCAGGCGCCCAATCAGCCCGCGCATTCCGGCGCCCGGCTGCTTCGACGCACCGGCTTTCCGGCCCGGGGCACGCACGGTTTCGCGCCCGAACATGTCTGCGACGGCCTGCCCGCCGCGAACGACCCGATCCAGGCCCTCGTGGGTGGTGACAAGCGTACTCATCTCGGACTCCCTCTTGGATGTTGCGCTGCAATGATTCCATTATCGGGATTTCCAGATATTTTTCCAATTGATATTGGACATGAGTACAATTCACTTCAGTTATTTTTTATGCGGGCTAACCCCATGAATTTTCGCACGCTCGACCTGAACCTGTTGCGCGTGTTCGACGAGGTGATGACCGAAGGCAACCTCACTCGGGCCGCGCGCAACCTCGCGATGACGCAGCCCGCGGTGAGCAACGCACTGAAGCGGCTGCGCGAGGCGCTGGGCGACGATCTGGTGGTGCGCTCGGGCTACGGAGTCGAGCCCACGCCGACCGCACTGTCACTGTGGCCCGCAGTGCGCGACGCGCTCGCCCGGTTGCGCTCGGCGCTCACTCCGTCGACTTTCGTTCCGGCCGAGGCGCGCACCCTGTTCACGCTGGCCATGGCCGATGCCACCGCGTCGCTGCTGATTCCGCCGCTGGTGGCAATCGTCGAGCGCGAAGCCCCGGGCGTGACCCTGCGGGTCGTGCCGTTGTCGACCCGCGACCCGCGCCAGATGCTGATGACCCAGGACGTCGACGTCGCGGTGGGGCATTTCCCGGGCGTGATCAGCGCGGTGTCGGTCGAAGAGATGAATCCCGACTCGGCGGCCGCGTTCGGCCACCGCCGCCTCTACAGCAGCCACTACACCTGCGTGATGCGGCGCGATCATCCGTTGTCGCAAGGCGAACTCACGCTCGATGCCTACTGCGCGGCGCACCACCTGCTGGTCAGCGTGTCGGGTCGCCCATTCGGGCACATCGACGAGACGCTCGCCGCGCTCGGCCGCACGCGCCGGATCGTGCTCACCGTCAACCAGTTCTTCACCGCGGGCATCGTGGTCGCGAACTCCGACCTGCTCACGGCACTGCCGCGCCACTTCCTTGCGTCCACCGGCACGACCGACAAGGTGGCGGTGCGCCCGCTGCCGATGGAGCTTCCCCGCGTGGACGTCGAAGCCCTGTGGCTGCGCCGTCGCGCCGGGCGACCCGGTCACGAGTGGCTGCGCGCGTCGATCACTCGCGCCGCGGCCACTCCGCTGCGCGAGCGTGCGCCTGGCGCGAGCCCGCCGCCACTGCCGGAAGCGGCAGGCACCCCGAAGCGCCCATGAGCTCGCCGCACCACGCAAAAAAGCCACCCGGAGGTGGCTTTTCTGCGTCGGAATATTGCCTGACGATGTCCTACTTTCACGAGCGAGAAGCTCACTATCATCGGCGCTTCAGCGTTTCACGGTCCTGTTCGGGATGGGAAGGCGTGGTTCCACTGCGCTATGGTCATCAGGCATGACTTGTCGCCCGCCCGGCCCGCCGGTTTCCCGGCGGGCGTGCGAGCCAATTCGGATGGAAGAAATCGCAACAGTCGCTGACCTGTCTTCGTGTCCGGGTAAGACACGGGGATTGTGAGGCATGCACAACCTTGCGTCATAGCGCTGAGCTTTCGCAAAGTTATAGGGTCAAGCCTCACGGGCAATTAGTACCGGTTAGCTTAACGCATTACTGCGCTTCCACACCCGGCCTATCAACGTCCTGGTCTCGGACGACCCTTCAGGGGGATCGAGTCCCCAGGGAGATCTCATCTTCAGGAGAGTTTCCCGCTTAGATGCTTTCAGCGGTTATCTCTTCCGCACTTAGCTACCCTGCAATGCCACTGGCGTGACAACAGGTACACCAGAGGTGCGTCCACTCCGGTCCTCTCGTACT
Organism: Burkholderiales bacterium; assembly: GCA_003577305.1. Lineage (GTDB taxonomy): Bacteria > Pseudomonadota > Gammaproteobacteria > Burkholderiales > Burkholderiaceae_E > Zeimonas. The sequence goes on along the minus strand of QEVL01000012.1, from coordinate 125 downwards.
AGGAGCAGGCCCCGTCAAATCTCCAGCGCCCACAGCAGATAGGGACCAAACTGTCTCACGACGTTTTGAACCCAGCTCACGTACCTCTTTAAATGGCGAACAGCCATACCCTTGGGACCGGCTAC
>QEVL01000011.1 GCA_003577305.1 Burkholderiales bacterium | reverse complement strand
GCTCGAGCGTAGTTTCGTCGCGCTCAACCACTTGGCCGCTGCCATCATCGCGCTCCGCAAGGTGCCCTTAAGTATCAACATAATTTACGGATAAGTTCTTAGCGCTTCCGCGGCATTCGGGTTGATCGCGGCACAACCGAGTGCGAAGCCGGCGAAATACACCGTGATGTGATGCGACGCCACTGGGCCTGCCCCCGAGGAATCGCGTCCTCGTGCGTGGCCCCCAGACCCCCGTCACGCGTTGCCGCCGCCGCACGCTGCAGCAACTTGGACCCAAGCATGCACGATGAAGTGGAGCACCTGCCCCACGCCGGGGAGCGTGGCCGGCCACGGGCGGCGCCGGCGCACCGCATTTCGTCGCCCGGGAAGGCATTTCCCACCACCCCAGGGCGCTTCGTCGCACAGCGCTCGCGCGGCCGGCGCGCACTGGCCACCATGACGTCATCGCCGCCACCGCTTGCCGGAGACCGTCATGCTGCTGACCCAACTGCTCGTCGAACACCCCGGCGCCATCGTCGACATCGTGCGCCAGACCCCGCTGTGGGTTGGCGGCCTGCTCGCATTCCTGCTGGGCTTGGGCCTCTCGGCTGCGCGTGCGCGCAGCGTCACCCTGACGCGATTGGTGCTGCTGCCGTTGGCTATGCTGGGCCTGGCGCTGTGGGGCGTGCAGTCGGCCTTTGCCTCCAGCGGCCGCCTGGGCGCGCTGCTGGTCGTGTGGGCCCTGGGCTACGTCGCCATGCTGGCGCTGAGCCCCCGCCTGTCGGTGCCGGCCGGTACCCGCTACGACGCGGCGCGCCGCAGCGTGCACCTGCCCGGCAGCTGGGTGCCGATGGTGCTGATCCTGGTCGTATTTCTGATGAAGTACGGCATTGGCGTGCAACTGGCCATGGCGCCCGGGCTGGCACACCAGGCCGGCTTCGCCTACACCGTGGCGGCCGTGTACGGCCTGCTGTCCGGGCTGTTCGGCGCGCGCACGCTGTGCCTGCTGCGGCTGGTGCGCGGCAACCGCCGCCTGGCCACGGCCTGAGCGCCGCACCCACGCCCCTGACGATCAGCCTTGGGCGTTGCCGCTCACCGCGTGCGACGGCTGAGGACTCCAGACGTTGCGGCACCCGGTCTCGCGCACGAAGAACGTCGACAGGGCGCCCAGCGCGGCGAATGCGGCGATCAGCATCAGGGCCGTGCGATAGTCCGAGGCACTGTAAACGCGCGCCCCGCCCTGCATCGCACCGTGCCACCCACGGTCCATCACCCAGCCCACCAGCGGCTGCAGGATCGACGGCCCGAGGAACACGCCGAGATTGACCACGCTGGTGGCCATGCCGGAGTAAAGCGGCGGGTTGACTTCCTTGGCGCAGGCCCACGAGAGCGTCAGGCTCGCGGTCACCAGGCCCATCGCCAGGCACAGCGCGTAGAGCGCGGCCGGCGACAGTGAGCCGGCACCGAGCCAGATCCACCACCCCAGCGCGTGCAGCACCGCGCCACCGATCATCAGCGGCCTGCGGCGCTTCCAGCGATCGGAAAGCGGGCCGATCGCGGCACAACCGAGTGCGAAGCCGGCGAAATACACCGTGATGTGATGCGACGCCACTTCGCGGCTCATGCCGTGGACCTGCATGAAATACGGCACGGCCCAAAGGCCGACGAAAGCGAAGAAGCTGCCCGCGATGCCGATGTTGACGAAGAAACCCGGCCAGGTCTCACGATTGCGCAGCACCGTGAACAGTTGTTCGCGCCAGGCGGAGCGGGTCGAAGGCGCTTCGACGCCCGACGGCACCCTCGCACCGGCCGGCCGGTCCTCGACGAAGAACCAGGACAACACGCCGATCGCGAGCGACAGCGACCCGATCGTCACGAAGACGCTGCGCCACCCCGCCGACTGCGCCGCCCACGCCAGCGGAGTGCCGGCGCTCATCGTGCCGACGTTGCCGAGGAACATCATCGTGCCGACGAGCGTGGCGAAGCGGCTCTCGTCGTACCAGACCGCGATGAGCTTGAGCATGGCGATGAACGCCACGGAGACGCCCAGGCCGACCAGCGCGCGCCCCGCCACGGCCACCTCGAAGCCCGGCGCAAGGCCGAAGAGCAGCGAGCCCGCGCCGGCAACGATTCCGCCCAGCGTGAGGATGCGCCGCGGGCCCAGCGTGTCCGCGAGCACGCCAGTCGGAATCTGCATCACCGTGTAGACGTAGAAATAGGTCGCCGCGAGCGCGCCGAGCGAGGCCGCACCGACCTCGAAGGCACTCGCGAGATCCTGGGCGATCGCCGCCGGCGCCACGCGGTGAAACATCGACATCAGGTACGAGCCGAGTGCCAGCAGCATGACGAGCATGCGCAACCGGCCGTGCCCCGGACCGCGATCGGGCCGGACGGCACCTCGCGCTCCGGAGTTGCGTTGACGTGTGTCGAACACGGGGATACGGTGTGTTGATGCGCAGTCGGTGGTGATGCGCAGTCCGGTGCGCAGTCGGCTGATCCGCCGGCCGATCATAGCACCGCGAATCGCTGTCGCCGCACGCGCACACGGCGTGCAGCATGTTTCCGGACTGGAGGCAGACATGCCGGAGAGGCTCGACGACAAGCATTTCGTGCTGCCCGCCGCACAGCTCGCCACGATGGTGCAGGAAGCGCACGCGCGCACGCTCGCATGCGTTGCCGACCTGCACGACGTGCAACTCCACGTGCCGCCGCTGGCCGTGCTGAACCCCTTCCTCTGGGAGCTCGGACACTGCGCGTTCTTCTACGACGTGTTCCTGCTGCAGGTGCTCGGGCGCCGGGCGCCGATCATGGCGCACGGCGCCGATCTCTACGATTCGTTCAGCGTCGACCACGACGAGCGCTGGAGGCTCGACCTGCCGAACCGCAGCGCGACACTCGATTACATGGAGCGGGTCAGGGACGCGGTGCTCGAGCGGCTCGCGCGCGTCGAGATCGGCCCGCGGGAGACGTATCTGCATCTGCTCGCGCTCGCGCATTCCGACATGCATTGCGAGGCGTTCACCTACATGCGGCAGACGCTCGGCTATGCGCCACCGCCCTTTGCGGGCCGCGGCGAGGTGCAGATGCGCGAGCCGGCAGGCGCACTTCCCGGTGATGCGGCAATTGCCGGCGGCACCTTCGGGCTCGGTGCGGAACGGGATGCGCCGTTCGTGTTCGACAACGAGAAATGGTCGCATCCGGTCGAAGTCGCTCCGTTCAGGATCGCGCGGGCCCCGGTCACGAATTCCCAGTTCGCTGCGTTCGTCGAGGAAGACGGCTATCTCGCACGCGAGCTGTGGAGCCGGCAGGGCTGGAACTGGCGCGCGCGCACCGGCGCGCTCCATCCGGTCTATTGGCGGCGCGCAAACGGCGGCTGGCTGCGCCGCGACTTCGACCGGATGGTGCCGCTCGAACCACATGCGCCGGTGACGCACGTCACCTGGTACGAGGCCGAGGCCTGGTGCAGGTGGGCCGGCCGCCGACTGCCGACCGAAGCCGAGTGGGAAATGGCGGCGAGCACCGCAGGCTCGACGACGCGCGATGCGGGCGGCGCTTCGACGAAGCAGCGCTACCCCTGGGGCGAAGCCGATCCAGATCCGGCACGCGCCAACCTGGATGCGCACGCGCCGGGATGCCTGGACGTCGCAGCGTGCGCCGCGGGCGACAGCCCGGACGGTTGCCGCCAGATGATCGGCAACGTCTGGGAGTGGACGGCCAGCGCCTTCTATCCCTATCCGGGATACGTGATCGATTTTCCGTACAAGGAGTACTCGGCGCCCTGGTTCGGCTACCGCAAGGTGCTCAAGGGCGGCTCATGGGCGACGCGCCCGCGCTTCGCCTACAACACGCTGCGCAATTTCTTCACGCCCGATCGCAACGACGTGTTCGCGGGCTTCCGCACCTGCGCCCTCGACTGAGCCGCAGTCAGGTTCCGGTGGGGCCGGCGGCCTTGCTCGCGAGCCGGTGCAGCAGCCCGTTGTAGCGTTTCCACGCCGGGATGTCCTTGCCGCGATGGACAGCGCAGGCGCGGCCGGCCAGTCGACAGGCCTCCTCGACTTCACCCGCAGCCGCCAGTGCGGTGAGGCTCGCCAGCAGGATGTCGTCGAGCGATGCCCCGGCCGGGCCGTGCAGCGTGTCCGGGGACGCGGCGCCGGTGTCACTCATCTTCGATCCCGAAATGCTCCTTGGCCGCCGGCGTCATCATCTGCGGCGTCCAGGGCGGATCGTAGGTGAGCACGACCTCTGCCGACTCGATGCCCTCGACCGACACCGCGGCTTCGTAGGCACCGCTCTGGAGGTAGTCGGTGGCCGGACAGCCGCGCGTCGTCGTCGTCATCGTGATCAAGGCGTCCGGGCCGTTGACCGCGACATCGTAGACGAGACCGAGATCGACGATGTTGTAGCCGAGTTCCGGATCGATGACCAGGCGCAGCGCATCCCGAACGAGGTCCATCGACACGACTTCTGCCGCGCTGCTCATGACGTCGCTCCCTGCGCGACTCCGACGCGAACCAGCACGCGATAGGTCTTGCCGTCGGGGTCGAAACCGCCGCGCCAGCTGTGGCCCCGCCTGGCGAGTTCGGGGAACAGGAACATCGGCTCGCGGCACAGCAGCGCGGCCAGCACCTCGCCCCGCGCCATCGTCTCGGTGGCGGCAAGAATGCGCGCCATCGGTTCCGGCGGATCGAGTTCGCGGTTGTCCATCTCGCGCACCGGCGCCGGCCAGTCGGCTCCCGCATCCGCGCCGGCTGCTGCCACGCTGTCTGCAGCGGCACCGGCCTGCTCGCCGTCGATGCCGGTCGATGCGGTGAAGTCGACCTGCCATTCGCCGCCGGCCAGTTCCTTCACTTCATGCCGGAAGCCCTGCGCGCCGAGCATCTGCAGAAGCGGCCCGGGCATGAACGGGGAGAACAGGCGCAGGTCCTGGCCGGGTGCGAGGTTCTTCACGGCTTCCATGATCTGGGTGAGCGGCTCGCCGCCGGCGCGCAATACGGGGCGGACATCGAGTTCGACGATCTCTGGCATGGCGGTCTCCTTTCAACTGGCGACGAGAGCAAACAACAGCCGCGGCTGGCGGGTGCCGGCAGGCAGGCGCAGCGCGGCCTCGACGTTGACGAGCCGGCGGGTGCGCACGAGTTCCAGGGCGATCCCCGCACTCGCAACCAGCATGGCGGCAGCGGCAGCGCGGAAGACGAGCGGCGCACCGGCGAGCAGGCACAGCGTCGCGGCGTCGACCGCGGCGAAGTAGAGCCAGAACCACCTGATCGCGCGCGGCTCGATGACGAGATCCTGCACGCGCGGAGTACGCGTCTTGCCCAGCACCGGGCCGTAGCATTCGAGCCAGGTCACGAAGGCCACGATCTTGTAGAGCTTCGCGAGACCGAGTCCGGAGAGCCAGCCGAAGCACACGAGGAACACGAGCGCACCGGCGTAACGCTCGAGCAGGCCGAACGCCGCGCAGACGATCGTGAGCAGCGTGACGGCGCCAAGGTGCGCGAGTGCAATGCCCGCCATGCGGCTGTTCAGCTCGATCACCGGACGCACACGCTTGCGATAGAGCCGCATTGCGTCGCGCGCATACAGCGACAGGGTCGCCAGGCCGGCAACCCCGGCGATCAGCAGAACCGGATCGAGACCGGCACCGACAGCGACCGCCGCGGTTCCCGCGATGATGACGATCGCCAGTGCGAGGGTTCCGAGATAGAAGGTCCAGCGCGTGGACGCGCCATCGAGTTCGGGCGAGAGCATGAACATCGCGAGCAGTCGATGACTCACGCCGATTGCGGTGAAGGTGAGCCATCCGCCAAGTCCGGCAATCACGTGCAGCGGCACGCCACGCGAGCGAATCCCGACCAGGATGGGCGCATCGGCGTAGCCGCCGAATCCGAGCGCGAAAACGATGCCGTAGGTCACGGTCGCAGCAACGCTGCACAGGCCGATCGCGACGAACCGGGCCGGCAGGTTGAGCGGCCATGCCGCCGCGAGCGTACGACCGAGCGTCCACAGCACCAGCACGAACCCGCCGCCGAGCAGCACGCTGGCCGCCAGGAACCACGGCTGGGTCGCCGGCAGATGTCCGGCGAGTTGCAGGAAACCGGCAGTCAGCGCTGCGAATCCTGCGAGGATGAGCACGAGGGCGGGAAGCGGCAGTGAATTGCTGTAGATCGGTCCGGCCACCAGCACCGGAACGAACTGGAACAGTGCGCCGCACATCAGCAGGCTCAGCCAGCCGATCGTCACGCAATGCACGAGGATCAGCGTCTGCGGTGCGCGCAGCGCGGCCGCCGGATAACCGAAGCCGAGGGTCATCATCGTCTCCGCCGCCAGCAGGAAGATGACGGCGGCGGCGAAATAGGCGAGCGTCCAGCGCGAAAGCGTCGTGCCCTGCATGTTCGCGACTCCGGGCGGTCGGGAGCGCCTGCTACGGTGCGCCGCCCGCCGCCGATCGGCTGCTCACTGGGCGGGTTTGCCGATCCTGATCTTCCAGGCGTGCGGGCCGGATTCGAGATAGGTCCACGAGAACTGCTTCGGGTGCTCGGCCTCGAGCTGATAGTGCAGCGGCTTCGGATCGTGATCGTTGATGAACACGAACGCGCCACCCGGCTTCAGGCTGCCTACCATTTCGAAGATCTTGGCGTGGCGCTGCACCGGAACGAGGTTGCGGATATCGATCTCCGGGATCGCTGACGATTGGCTGTCGGACATGGTCGCCTTCCTTGATCAGTCGTTGGGACGGGCGGGCGCGCACCGCGCACCCTTCGCTCCGGGCGAATCCACGGCCCGGACAAGGAGGAGTGTCGACTTCCATAAGGTATATTGTCAATACCTCTTTTAACCCTGCCGCTTGCTCGCGACCTGCCGCATGGTGTCGATCGCGAGCGCCGAGTGCGCGTAGGCGCCTCCCGCGCGCATCTCGGCAGCCACCCAGATCGCCTCCATGATTTCCGGCTCGGTGGCGCCGGCCTTCAGGGCCGCCTCCGTGTGTCCGCGGATGCAGTAGGGGCATTGGGTTACATGCGCGACCGCCACCGCGATCAGCTGCTTCGCCTTCGCCGGCAGCGCGCCGTCGGCGAAGACGCTGGCGCTGAATGCCCTGAAGGCTTCGAGCGGTGCCGGCGCGAGCTCGCGCCGCTTGCGCGAAATCTCGCCGCCCGACTGGGGATAGAGGGCTTCTTCCATGGTTTTCTCCTCGAAATGAACCGCTTCGGGCGATCATTGGGCAACGCAACAGGAGGCGCGATCGTCCATGAAACTCAACATCCTGTCCGATCTGCACCTGGGCGTGGGCGGGCTCGGGCATCCGCGCAACGACGCCGATCTCGTCGTTCTCGCCGGCGACGTCACGCGCCCGCGCGACGCTGCCGCCTGGGCACTCGGTTTCGACAAGCCGGTGCTCTACGTGCTCGGCAACCACGAGTTCTACGGCGGCAGCATCGAGGGCACGATCGACGAACTGAAGCGGCTGTGCGCCGGAACCCACGTGCACGTGCTCGACGACGCGGAGATCGTGATCGACGGCGTGCGCTTTCTCGGCAGTACGCTCTGGACCGACTTCCGCCTGTTCGACGACGAGACGCGACGCACGGCGTCGAAGGCCGAGGCGCAGCGCCTGATGCGCGACTTCAGCCGCATCACGCTCGGGGCCGAACCCGGACGGATCTTCACTCCCGACGATTCGGCCGCTCTGTTCGACCGGCATGCCGCGTGGCTCGACGCGAAGCTCGCCACCCGCCACGACGGTCCGACGGTCGTCGTCACGCACCACGCACCATCGCGACAGAGCATCCACCCGCGCTTTGCCGACTCGCTGCTCAACGCCGGTTTCGTCTCCGACGCCGAGCGCCTGATCGGCGCCGATCGCGCGCAGTTGTGGATCCACGGGCACACGCACGACAGCTTCGACTACCGGGTGAACGGCACGCGGGTGGTCTGCAATCCGCGCGGCTACGCGAAGGACGGAGTGACCGAGAACCCGCTGTTCGACCCCGACCTGATCATCGAGGTTGGATAGAGCCTGTTCGCACCCCGATCGGCGCCGCGCCCGCGCCGGTTCACGCGACGGTCGTCGCTGCGGCGCGCGGCCCGGAACGCTCGAGCGGCAGCGGTATCGACACGATGGCCGGCGCCGCCGGGTCGCTCGCCGGGAAGGTCTCCATCAGCGCCTCGTCGAGCAGCCATTCGTCGTGAGCCTTCGATCCGGCGTCTTCGGCGCCGGATGCCGCGCGCAGCGCAGTGTGCGACGCAGTGGTCGATCGGTTGCGCGCAATCATGCTGGCCTCCGGTGATCTCGCTCCAGGTGCGATAACGGTATCACCATACCGATTTCCATCCTCCGGAAATGGGTGCCGCGAACCAGACCGGGTCGCGGGCTCACATCGACAGCGACCCTTCGCGGAACTCCGTCGGGTCGAGCCACACGTTCACCAGCACCGGCCTGCCCTCGCGCGCCAGCGCGCGCGCCCGCTTCAGCGCATCGCCGACCTCGTCGGTGCGCGTCACGAGCAGCCCCTCGGCGCCGAATCCGCGCGCCACTTCGTGATAAGCGGTGCGCGCCAGCACCGTGCCCACGTCGTCGTCGAGCATCTTCACCTGCTCGCGCGCGATCTGCGTCCAGCCGGCATCGTTGCCGACCACCGCGATCACCGGAATGCCGTGGCGCACGAAAGTGTCGAACTCGGACAAGCCGAAGCCGCAGGCGCCGTCGCCGAAAACGATCCAGGCTTCGCGATCGGGGCGCACCGTGACCGCGCCGATCGCGAAGCCGGCGCCGACGCCGAGCGTGCCGAAGGCGCCGGGATCGAGCCAGGTGAGCGGCGCGCGCGGGTGCAACACGTAGCTGGCGGTGGCGACGAAGTCGCCGCCATCGGCCACGAAGAGCGCGTTCTCCCCCGCCTCGCGCTCGATCGCGCGAAACAGCGCCAGCGGGTTCACTCTCTCGCCGCGCGCCTGCGCCTGCCGGTCGATCTCGGCTTCGCGGGCCGCGTCGCGCTCCCGCAGCGCCGCCAGCCACTCGCCGCGCGCCGCTTGCCCGGCCGCCGGCATCCGCTCGGCCAGGGCCTGGAGGAAGCGTCCGGCGTCGCCGAGCGCCAGCACGTTCGGGCGCCGGTTCAGCTTCGCGTCGCGCGCACTGCGGTTCGCCGCAATCAGCGTGGCGCTGCGCCGCACGTGGCGACCGTAGTCGAGGCGGAAATCGCAAGGCACGCCGGCGAGCAGCACGCAGTCGGCCTCGCGCAGCGCCTGCCTGCGCTGGTGCCGCATCTGCAGCGGGTGGTCGCGCCCGAGCAGGCCGCGCGCCATCCCGGAAAGGTAGACCGGCACGCCCAGGCGCCCGACGGCGTCGGCGATCCGCTCGACCTCGGCCGCGTTCACCACCGCCTGGCTGCCGATCACCGCCAGCGGACGCTGCGCGGTCGCGAGCGCACCCAGCGCGGCACCGATCGGCGCGTCGCCCGCCAGCGGCGTGCCGACTTCGCGCACCCGGGGCGGCCGCTCTTCGCCGCTGCCTTCGAACATCCGCCGCACGTGCCGATCGAGGTACCAGCGCAATGCCCGGTCGGCCAGCGACCTGCCCTTGCCGCCGGCCTCGGCATACCACTGGCGGATCGACGCCTCGTCGTACAGCAGGTCGACCGGGCACTCGACGAACACCGGCCCGGGCACGCCCGAGCGCGCGAGCGCGAACGCTTCCTCGACCGCCGGCCCCAGTTCGCGCACGCGACGCAGCTTGAAGAAGCGCTTCACGTGCGGCTCCACCAGCGGCCGCTGGTCGATGTCCTGCAACGCGCCCCGGCCCTGCAGCGCAGTGGGCGCGGCGCCGCCCAGCAGCAGCAGCGGCGACTGCGCCAGCTGCGCGTTCTTCAGCGCGGTGATCGTGTTGGTGATGCCCGGCCCCGCGGTGACGGCCGCTACGCCCGGCAGGCCGGACAAGCGCGCCGCGGCATCGGCGGCGAACACCGCGGCCGCCTCGTCGCGCACGTCGACCACGCGGATGCCACGCGCGCGCGCTGCACTCAATATCGGCGAAATGTGGCCGCCGCACAGCGTGTAGACGCAGCGCACGCCCTGCGCCTGCAGTACGTCGGCGATGCGGTCGCCACCGTGGCGCGTGACGCTCCCTGAGGCGTTCATCCGCTCAGGCCCACACCACCTTGTGCGCCTGCCCGAACCAGCGCTCGACCTGCGGCTGCACCGCCGCCTCGATGCGACTGCGGCGCACTTTCATCGTCGGCGTGAGGAAGCCGTTCTCGATCGACCAGGGTTCGCGCGTGACCACGATCGTGTGCAGCTGCTCGTAGTCGGGAAGGTCGCGGTTCACTTCGTCGAGCAGGCGCTCGAGCTCGGCCTGCACCTGCGCGCGCACCCCGGCCTCGCCCACGCGCGGACGCAGGTCTTCGGCGAGTTGTACGATCGCGTAGGCGGCGGGCTGGCCCACGCCCGAGACCAGCGACAGCTCGACCATCGGGTGCGCGTTCAGCCGGTTCTCGATCGGCGCGGGCGCCACGTACTTGCCCTTGGCGGTCTTGAACAGCTCCTTCGCGCGGCCGGTGATCTTCAGCATGCCGTCGGCGCGCAGTTCGCCCAGGTCGCCGGTGCGGAAGAACCCGTCGTCGGTGAACGATTCGGCGGTGAGCTCGGGCTGCCTGTAGTAGCCGACCAGCCGCGCGGGCGACTTGATCAGGATCTCGCCTTCCGGGCTGATGCGCGCCTGCACGCCGGGCAGCGCGACGCCCACGTAGCCCGGCTCGCTGAAACCCGCTCTGGACGTGAACGAGTACGAGTTGTCCTCGGTCATCCCGTAGCCCTCGTAGAGCGGCAGGCCGATGCGGCGGTACCAGCGGATGAGCTCGGGCGGGATCGGCGCCGAGCCGCTGCCGGCCACGACCACCTTGTCGAGCCCCAGGCCCTTGCGCACCTTGCGTGCAACGAGTGCGCCGACGACCGGAATCGACAGCAGCCGGTCGAGCTTCGCGGGCGGCATCTTCGCGAATACGCCCTGCTGGAACTTCAGCCACAGCCGCGGCACCGAGATGAACAGCGTCGGACGCGCACGCCGCAGGTCAGCCAGGAAAGTGTCGAGCGACTCGGCGAAGAACAGGTGCGTGCCGCCGTCCACCAGCGACGACGCCTCCACCCACGAGCGCTCGAAGCTGTGCGCCAGCGGCAGGTACGACAGCATGCGGCTCGCGCCACCCTCGCCCACCCGCGAACGGGTGTCGCGCGAGATTCCCTCGCCGGCACGGGTGAATCCGTCGAAACTGATCATCACCCCCTTGGGCGTGCCGGTGGAACCCGAGGTGTAGAGAATCATCGCCAGCTCGTCGGGGCTGCGCCCGGGACGGCCCGCGATCGGTGCCGTTTGCGCCACGATCGCGTCCCAGGTGTCGAACCCGGTTTTCGGCGCCAGCGGAAGGGCGATGCACGGCAGCCCCTGCGGCACGCCGGGCTGCTGCTGGGGCCAGGTGTCGAGCTTGCCCACGAACAGCAGGCTCGAGCCGCTGTGCTCGAGCACGTAGCGCACCGTCTCGGCGGTCTCGGTCGGGAAAATCGCCACCGTGGTGTAGCCGGCCATCCAGATCGCCAGTTCGGCCATGATGAAGTGCGCGCAGTTCTTCGACAGCATCGCGATGCGCGCGCCGGGCTCGAAGCCGCGGCTTTGCAGGTGCGCCGCCATGCGGCGCGACTGGTCGACCACCTGCGCCCAGGTGTAGTCGACGACCCGGCCGTTGCCCGTCGGCTGCGTGAGGTACACCCGGTCGGGCGTCTTCTGCGCATGCTCGAGCACGTAGTCGAGGATCAGCTTGCCCTGGGTTGCCACGGAAGACCTCCAGGTACGCCCGAAAATCATAGCCTAGCGGGCGCGAGCCGACTGCGTCTACCGAGCCGACCCGGCCCCCTGTCGGGCGGCCACCGGCCTCGCGGTGGAGCCCCGGCGAAACAGCCGCAGCACCCTTTCCCGCAACCAGATCTGCGCCGCGTCGCCGTCGGTCGCCGCATGCCAGACCATGCCCACCTCGTACAGAGGCATCGCGAGCGGCACGGGCCACATGGCCAGCTTCAGCCGCGCGCAGGCGATCTGCGCGAACATCTCCGGCACGATCGCCACCAGTTGCCCCCCGGCAACGAGGTCGGGAATCGCCGCGAAGTGGCGCGCGCGCACCACGATCCGGTGCCCCAGGCGGTGGCGCTCGAGACTCTCGGCGATGCCCTGATGGTAGGTGGCGGTGGGTGCTGCCACGACGAGCGCCGCGTCGGTGAAGCCCGTACGACTGCGCCAGCCGGCCGGACAGTCGCGACGGCCGAGCGCGAGGTAACGCTCGCGAAACAGCAGCGTCGAGCGGATGCCGCGCTGCTTCGGGTCCATGATGCCGATCGCGAGATCGATCTCGCGCCGGCCGAGCGCATCGGCGACCCGCTCGGCCGGCACGCCCAGGTTCGCGAGCCGCGTGCGCGGCGCCTCGCGCCGCACCGCGTCGGCGATCGGCGGCAGGAAGACCATCTCGCCGAGATCCGACAGCGACAGGCGCCACTCGGCGACGCTCTTCAGCGGATCGAAGGCCTCCGGCTCGGTCAGTGCGGCTTCCAGTGATTCGAGATGCTGCGCGGCGATCGGCACGATGCGCTCGGCAAGCGGCGTGGGCATCAGCCCGCCGGCTGCGCGAACGAACAGCCGGTCGTCGAACGCCTCGCGCAATCGGGCCAGCGCGTTGCTGGTCGCCGGCTGGCTCAGCGCGAGCCGACGCCCGGCCTCGGTGACCGAGCGACAGCGGTCGATCGCGACCAGTACGCGCAGCAGGTTCAGGTCGAGCCGGTGGAACTGGGCCAACATTGATCAAACCGATTCAGTCAATTCGCAGAATCCATTTGACGAATGAATAGCCTACGTTTATGTTCGAACGAAATCAATATGGAGCGCAGCCGGCAGCGACTTCGCCGGTTCGCCCCGCCCTCCCGGAGTCCGGACGATGGAACGTTCCTTCAGTGCGGAAATCCGCTCGCTCTCGCTGGGCGCCGGCGAGACCTTCCACGGAGAAGGCATCCTCGCGGTGACCAAGGCGCTGCTGCAGTCGGGGGTGAGCTACGTCGGCGGCTACCAGGGCGCGCCGGTCTCGCACCTGCTCGACGTGATGGTGCAGGCGCGCGACTACATGGACGAACTCGGCGTGCACGTCGAGGCCTGTACGAACGAGGCCTCGGCCGCGGCGATGCTCGGCGCCTCGATCATGTATCCGGTGCGCGGCGCGGTCACCTGGAAATCGGTGGTCGGCACCAACGTCGCCTCCGACGCGCTGTCGAACCTCGCCTCGCCCGGGGTGATGGGCGGCGCGATGATCGTGGTCGGAGAAGACTACGGCGAAGGCGCCAGCGTCATCCAGGAGCGCACGCACGCGTTCGCGATGAAGTCGGGCCTGTGGCTGCTCGATCCGCGGCCCAATCTGCCGACGATCGTGCGCATGGTCGAGCACGGCTTCGAGCTTTCCGAGGCGTCGAACACGCCGGTGATCCTCGAGTTGCGCATTCGCGCCTGCCACGTGCGCGGCAGCTTCGCGACGCGCGACAACGTCCGGCCGAAGATCTCCACGCGCGAGCTGCAGATGGAGCCGGCGGCATTCGACTACGGGCGGCTGTCGCATCCGCCGGTCACTTTCCAGCACGAGAAACTGAAGTACGAAGTGCGCATGCCGGCGGCGCGCCAGTACATCGTCCAGGCCGGCCTGAACGAGCTGTTCGACGGCGATCGCGGCGAGCTCGGCATCATCGTGCAGGGCGGTCTCTACAACAACCTGATCCGGGCGCTCCAGGCGCTCGACCTGGCCGACGCGTACGGACGTTCGCGCATCCCGATCCTGAACCTTAACGTGGTCTACCCGCTGGTGCCCGAACAGATCGGCGGCTTCTGCGCGGGCAAGCGCGCGGTGCTCGTCGTCGAGGAGGGCCAGCCCGACTTCATCGAGCAGGAGATCAATACCATCCTGCGCCGCGCCGACCTGCAGACGAAGCTGCACGGCAAGGACCTGCTCGCAATGGGCGGCGAGTACACCGCGGAACTGATCCTCTCGGGGCTCACGCGCTTCCTCGCCGCGCATGCGCCCGAGCTGCCGCGCGCCGCCGCCGAAGGGCTGCTCGCCGACATCGCCGACCTGAAGAAGCAGGCGAGCGAAGCGTTCAGCGGCCCGGTGCCGGCGCGTCCGCCCAACTTCTGCACCGGTTGCCCCGAGCGGCCGGTGTTCGCCGCGCTCAAGCTCGTCGAACAGGACATCGGCAAGCTGCACGTGTCGGCCGACATCGGCTGCCACTCGTTCGCCACCTTCGCGCCGTTCTCGTTCGGCAACTCGATCCTCGGCTACGGAATGAGCCTGGCAAGCAGCGCGGGCGTGCGCAACTTCTCGGCGAAGCGGCCGGTCGCGATCATGGGCGACGGCGGCTTCTGGCACAACGGCCTGCTCTCGGGCGTGTCGTCGGCGCTGCTGAACAAGGGCGATGGCGTGCTGGTCATCATGAAGAACGGCTACACCTCGGCCACCGGCACCCAGGAGACGATCTCCACACCGACCTCCGAGTCGCGCCGCATCGCCGAAGGCGCCAGCGCCACCGGCACCGAGGTGACGATCGAGAACACGCTGAAGGGCATGGGCGTGAAGTGGCTGCGCACGGTCGACAACTACAAGGTCGCCGAGGTGCGCAAGACGCTCGAGGAGGCACTCACCACTCCGTTCGAAGGCCTGAAAGTGGTCATTGCCGACGGCGAATGCCAGCTCGAGCGCCAGCGCCGCATCAAGCCGCTGCGCGCGAAGATGCTGAAGGAAGGCAAGCGCGTGGTGCGCACCCGCTTCGGCGTGGACGAGGAAACCTGCACCGGCGACCACTCCTGCATCCGGCTCTCGGGCTGCCCCACGCTCACCGTGAAGACGCCCACCGACCCGCTGAAGGTCGACCCGGTGGCCTACGTCACGAACGAATGCGTCGGCTGCGGGATGTGCGGCGAAGTGGCGCACGCGGCAGTGCTGTGTCCATCGTTCTGGCGGGCCGAGATCACCAGCAACCCGAACCGCTGGGATCGCTTCAAGGCGCGCCTGCGCGAGACCTTCATTCACGCGATCCAGCCTGCCTAGGACATGAACGACGCGAAACCCTTCACCTTGCTGATCGCCGCGCTGGGCGGCGAAGGCGGCGGCGTGCTCGCCGACTGGATCGTCGAGTGCGCGATCGCGCACGATCTTCCGGTGCAGGCCACCTCGGTGCCGGGCGTGGCGCAGCGCACCGGCTCCACCAGCTACTACGTCGAGATGATGCGCGCGCCCGCCCCCGCAGGAGCGCAGCCGGTGTTCGCGCTCAACCCGATGCCGGGCGGCGTCGACGTGGTGCTCTCGAGCGAACTGGTCGAAGCGGGTCGCATGGTCGAGCGCGGCTTCGTTCACCCGAAGCGCACGACGCTGATTTCCGCGTCGCACCGCGTCTACACGACGCAGGAAAAGATGCAGATGGGCGACGGCCGCTTCGAAGACGAGCGCATCCACGCCGGAGCGCGCGCGCTCGCGGCGCGCTACCTGAGCGTCGACATGGCCTCGATCGCCGCCGCGCACGGCACGGTGATCAGCGCGGTGATGTTCGGCGCGCTGGCCGGCGCCGACGTGCTTCCGTGGCCGCGCGAAACCTGCGAGCGGGTGATCCGCGAGGGCGGCCTGGGCGTGCAGGCGAGCCTGGCCGGGTTCGGCGCGGCGTTCGACGCGGTAGCCACCGGCGCCGCGCGCCAGGCACTGGCCGGCGCCGGCGCCGGGCTCGCACCGAAGACCAGCCCCGAACTCTGGGCGCCGCTGCTCGCCACGCTGCCCGCCCCGATGCGCGAGAACGCCGCGCACGGGGTGGTGCGCCTGCTCGACTACCAGGACGCCGCCTACGGCCGGCTCTATGTCGAGCGCCTGCAGCGCATCGCCGCTGCAGCGAGCGAAGCCATGGGGCAGCCCGGCAACGCACGCGCACTGTCCGAGGCCGCGCGCCTGCTCGCGCTGTGGATGAGTTTCGAGGACGTGATCCGCGTAGCCGACCTGAAGTCGCGACGCAGCCGCATCGCGCAGATCCGCAACGAGGCACGCGCGCGCGACGGCGAGATCCTCGAGGTCTTCGAGTACCTCAAGCCGGGCGTCGACGAGTTGGCTGCGATGCTGCCGCGCCGGATCGGCGCGCGCCTGCGCGACTGGGCCACGCGCAGCGGCAAGCTCGATGCGTTCAATCGCGGCATGCACCTGCCGAGCACGCGCATCCACGGCTACCTGATGCTGCGCACGCTCGCGCGGCTGCGCCCGATGCGGCGCGGTTCGCTGCGCTTTCACGAGGAGCAGCAGGCGATCGAGCGCTGGCTCGTCGCGCTCGAGCGAGTGTTTCCGGTCTCGCCGGCCTTTGCCGCCGCGCTGGCCGAACTGCCGCGCGTACTCAAGGGCTATGGCGACACCCATCGCCGCGGCCGCGCCAGCTTCGAGCGTATCTTCGACACGCTGGTGGCGCGCGCTCTGGACTCGGACACCGGACCCGCCGCCGGCGCGGCGCAGGAACTTCGTGCGGCGATCGATGCGGCGCTGGCCGAGCCCGAAGGCCGCGAACTCGAGCGCTCGCTCGAGAAGGCCGGAATCGAGCCGCGCCCGCCCGTGGCCAAGCCGATCGTCTGGATGAAAAAACCGCGCGCGATGGGGTGAACGCCGGGGCTCAACCCGGCAGGTCGACCGCCGCGGCCACGCCGAAGAGCACCAGCAGCACGCCCACCGTCCAGCGACTGCCGCGGTCGCGCAGGGTGTAGACGAGCGGGTCGTCGTGCATGCGGCCGCGCGCCGTATCGAGCCACAGGCGGCCCAGCCAGACGAGCAGCCCGAAGAGCATCAGCCACAGCACCTGCGGCGACGCATAGCGGCGCGCCACGTCCGGATCCTGCACGTACAGCGCCAGCACCACCAGCGCAGCGCACGAAGTGGCAATGCCCAGCGACTGCAGCACCGGCAGGTCGCTCACTTCGTAGCCGCGTCCCTTGCCGGTGTCTTCCTCGCGCTCGCGCTGCGCGACCAGTTCGCCGCAGCGCTTGAGCAGCGCGAGGCTGAAGAACAGGAACACCGAGAACGCGAGCAGCCAGACCGACACCGGGATGCCGGTGGCGGTGCCGCCGCCGATGACGCGCACCGTGTAGAGCCCGGCCAGCATCGCGACGTCGAGCAGCGCGATCCGCTTGAGCAGCGCCGAATAGGTGCCGGTCATCGCCAGATACAGAAGCACCGTCGCGGCGAAACGCTCGCCGACCGCCCATGCGATCGCCAGCGATGCGAGCAGCAGCGCTGCCGACCCGGCAAAGCCGCTGGGCACCGACAGTCGCCCCGCCGCGAACGCGCGGTCGCTCTTGCGCGGATGGCGGCGATCTGCACCGAGATCGAGGAGGTCGTTGAGCAGGTAGCCGCTGGAGGCCGCGAGACTGAACGACACGAACGCGAGGAACGCGTCGCGCCCGAGCATGGGCTCCTCGATGCGAAACGAGGTGAGCAGCGGCACCAGCACCAGCAGGTTCTTCAGCCACTGGTGCGGACGCAGCGCCACCAGCAACCATCGCAACCGCTGCGCGCGCGCCGGCCTGCGCTCGAACTCCACCGCCACGTCGGCCTGGCTTCGCGCCGCGCGCACCACGCGTGGCGAGGCACCCACGACGACCGCACGCCGCGCAGCCGCGAAAATGGCGACGTCTTCCGGTCCGTTGCCGCAGTAGTCGAAGACCGCCCCGCCCGCATCCTCGCGGATCGCAGCGAGCTTGTGCCGCCCCTTCAGGTTGCGGCGGCCGTCGCTGGCGAGCACCTGGTCGAACAACCCGAGCCTGGCTGCCACCGCTTCGGCCAATGCGCGATCGGCGGCGGTCGCGAGCACGATGCGCCGGCCGGCGGCACGCTGCTCGCGCAGCCACGCGACGAAGCCTTCGTGCAGCGGCAGGGTATCGACGTCGGGTGCGCCCAGTTGCGCCATCCGCCGCTTCAGCGCCGCCCTGCCCGATGCCAGCGCGGCGAGCGCGGCCACGGTGCGCAGCGGGTGTCGCCGCAACGCGCTGGCGAACGACTCCCACAACGTATCGCTGCGGAGCACGCTGCCATCCAGGTCGACGTACAGCGGAACCTCGCGATCGGCGCTCATGCGCTCGATTATAGTGGCGCGATGAACGCGCAGAGCGCACCTCGACCCGGGCCACGACGGCCGCAGGCGCCACCATTGCCGCTGCCCGGCGCCAGCGTGCCGCGGCGCGACTACGGCGCGCTGCGCCGACTCGGCCTCGCGTGGCTGCGCGTGAGCGGTTGGCGCATCGAGGGCGAGATTCCCGATCTCGACCGGGCGGTCATCGCGGTGGCGCCGCATTCGTCGAACTGGGATTTCGTCCACGCGGTGGCCGCCGTGTTCTCGCTCGGCCTGCACGTCTCCTTCATCGGCAAGCACACGCTGTTTCGCGGCCCCCTCGGCCGCTTCATGGTCTGGCTGGGCGGCATACCGGTGGATCGCGCGCGCCCGGACGGTGTCGTCGAGGCGCTGCAGGCGAGCTTCGCGCGCGGCGTGCCGCTGTGGTTCGGCGTCGCGCCCGAAGGCACGCGACGCGCCGGCGCACCCTTCAAGTCGGGTTTCTATCGGGTGGCACGCGCCGCCGGCGTGCCGATCGTTCCCGTGTATCTCGACTATCGCCGGCGCGTGATCGGCGTACTCGCGCCCTGCCCGGCCAGTCTGCCGGTGGACGAAGGCGTCGCGGAAATCCGCGAGCGGCTGCTCGCACACGGCCGCCGTCGCTGACGGCACCGTGCCCGCGTCAGCCGCCCAGCCGCTGCTCGAGCCGGCTCACGCGCAGCGCAAGCCCGCTCAATTCGTCGCGGCCCTGCGGCGCCGCCCACCCCGCGAGGAACAGGTCGACCATCGTCGCGGCGAGCCGGTTCGGATCGATCCTGCGCTGCCGTCCCAGCACGTGCCAGACGTGGTGCTCGAGCCCGCCGAACACCAGGTCGCGCGCGAGCGCGAGGTCGAGATCGCTGCGCAGTTCGCCCCGCGCCACGCCGTCGCGCAAGGTGTCGAGCAGGAACCGCGAATAGCGGCGGTTGAGCGCATGCAGCTTCGACCCGAAGTACAGGCTCTGGCTGCGCACCTCGCGCACGATCAGCCGCGCGAATGCCGGGTCGTCCACCGCGATCTGCAGGTGACGCGCGATCAGGTAGCTCAGCCGGTCGCGCGTGCCCTCGATCGCGGCGAGGCGCGGCTCGATGTCGGCGATCAGCCGGCCGTAGAACTCCGCGAGCACCTCGTCGAACAGGTCGCGCTTGCTGCGGAAATAGGTGTAGATCGTGCCCTCGACGCAGCCGGCGCGCGCGGCGATCTCGCTGATCGCCGCCGCATCGAATGCGCGCTCGAGAAACAGCTGCCGCGCGGCGGCCAGGATCTCGGCGCGCCTTGCCGACTTGCGTCGCCTTGGGGCTTGAGGCGTCATGGCCGCAAGAGTCGAAATATTGAGCAAGACTCAATATATGGCGAAAACCTGGCCCATGCAAAGATCCGCCGGCTCGCCCTCTTCCGAAGTACCATGATCGGCTCGTGGATTGCTGCACCGCAACTTGACCGTGGAACGCCCCGCAGGCAAGTTAATGAGCGTCACTCAACAATATTCCCCATGAACGCTTCCGCCTACCGATCGGTCTTCCGGCCCGGCCTCTTCGCGGGGCGCGTCGTGCTGGTGACCGGCGCCGGATCCGGCATCGGCCGCTGCACCGCGCACGAACTCGCCGCGCTCGGTGCCTCGCTCGCGCTGGCAGGCCGCAGGGTCGACAAGCTCGAACAGGTGGCCGCCGAGATCGCCGGGACCGGCGCACGGGCGAGCTGCCATCCGGTGGACATCCGCGACGAAGATGCGGTCGTCGCGGCGGTCGGCGACGTGCTCGCCCGTCACGGGCGGCTCGACGCACTGGTGAACAATGCCGGCGGCCAGTTCCCCGCACCGATCGAAACGATCTCGTCCAGGGGTTGGGACGCGGTGGTGCGCACCAACCTGGCCGGCGGCTTCCTGGTGGCGCGCGAAGCGTATCGGCAGTGGATGAAGGCGCACGGCGGTGCGATCGTCAACATGATCGCCGACATGTGGCACGGCATGCCCGGCATGGCGCACTCCGGCGCCGCGCGCGCCGGGATGCTGAACTTCACCGAGTCGGCCGCCTGCGAGTGGGCGGCCAGCGGCGTGCGGGTGAACGCCGTGGCTCCTGGCTGGATCGCCTCGAGCGGCCTCGACACCTACGACGAGGCGACCAAGTCGCAGTTGCGCCGCCTGCGCGACGTGGTACCGCTGCGGCGCTTCGGTACCGAGTCCGAAGTCTCTGCGGCGGTCGTGTTCCTGCTCTCGGATGCGGCCGCCTTCATCACCGGCGCCTGCCTGCGCATCGATGGCGGGGTTCCGAACGCACGCCACACCTGGCCGGCGCGCGCACCCGCTCACCCGAGCGGCGCCACCGCGCCCTTCGACGGTTTTCACCTGGCCAGTTCGCCGCGCATGCTGGAGCCTGCGCCTGCTGCGAGCGATCCCGCGCAGGGGTCGGAGCACTGAACCGGCGCCGGCATGCCACGCCTCGAATCGCGAATCGATCCGCACGACGAACGCTTCGCCGCGCAGCGCTCGGCGATGCTCGCGCTCGTCGCACAGTTGCGTGCGCTCGAGACCCGCACCCGTGAGGCTTCGGCGCGCGCCGCACCGCTGTTCGAACGCCGCGGCCAGCTGCTGCCGCGCGAGCGCGTGGCGCGGCTGCTCGACCCCGGCAGCCCCTGGCTCGAGCTGTCCACGATGGCCGGACACCTGCTCGACGACACCGATCCCGAACGCAGCGTTGCGGGTGCCGGCGTGATCTGCGGAATCGGCTTCGTGGCGGGCGCTCGCTGCCTGGTGAGCGCGAGCGACTCGGGCATCGACGCCGGAGCCATCCAGAGCATGGGCCGCGAGAAAATGCTGCGCGCCCAGCAGATCGCGCTCGAAAACCGGCTGCCGTTCGTGCAACTGATCGAGTCGGCTGGCGCGAACCTGATGCGCTATCGCGTCGAAGACTTCATCGAGGGCGGCCGGCTCTTCTGCAACCTGGCCCGGCTGTCGGCCGCCGGCATTCCGGTGGTCGCGGTGGTCCACGGGTCGTCGACTGCGGGCGGCGCATACCTGCCGGGCCTGTCCGACCACGTGATCATGGTGCGCGGGCGCGCGCGCGCATTCCTGGCCGGCCCGCCGCTGCTGCGCGCGGCCACCGGCGAGATCGCCACCGACGAGGAGCTGGGCGGCGCGCAGATGCACACCTCGGTCTCCGGGCTCGGCGAGTATCTGGCCCAGGACGACGCCGACGCGATCCGCATCGCGCGCGAAGTGGTCGGACGGCTCGGGTTCTCGCACGAGCACGCTCGGCTCGCGCCGGGTGCGCCGGCGCACGCGCCGGATACGCGACTTTCCTGCTTCGAGGAACCCCACTACGACCCCGACGAACTCGCTGGCGTCGTGCCGCTCGACTTCCGCCAGCCGTTCGACATGCGTGAAGTCGTCGCACGCCTCGTCGACGGGTCGGATTTCCTCGAGTTCCAGCCCGACTACGGGGCGCACACCGTCTGCGGCCACGCCGAGCTGCACGGGCACCGCATCGGCATCGTCACCAACAACGGCCCGCTCGATCCGGCCGGCAGCAACAAGGCCACCCACTTCATCCAGGCCTGCTGCCAGAGCGGTGCGGCGCTCGTCTACCTGCAGAACACCACCGGCTACATCGTCGGGCGCGCGAGCGAACAGGCCGGCATGATCAAGCACGGCTCGAAGATGATCCAGGCGGTCTCCAACGCGTCGGTGCCCTCGATCACGATCCACTGCGGCGCCTCGTTCGGCGCAGGCAACTACGGCATGTGCGGGCGCGCGTTCGGACCGCGCTTCGTCTTCTCGTGGCCCAATGCGCGCACCGCGGTGATGGGCGGCGAACAGGCCGCGCTCACGATGCGGCTGGTCACCGAGGCCACCGCGCGCCGCCGCGGCGAGGTCGTCGACCAGGCGAAGCTCGATGCGCTGGAGCGGCGCATCGTCGAGAACTTCGAGCGCCAGTCCGGTGCGCTGCACACCAGCGCCCGGCTGCTCGACGACGGCGTCGTCGACCCGCGCGACACGCGCAGGCTGCTCGGATTCCTCCTCGACACCTGCTCCGAGGCGAGCCGCCGCGAATTGCGCCCGCTCAGTTTCGGCGTGGCGCGCCCGTAGTCCCGCATCGACCCGATCCGCGCAGGAGCAGACCCGATGATCTACACCGACCAGCACCTCCAGCTGCAGGACTCGCTGCGCCGCTTCATCGACGCCGAGATCAATCCGCACGTCGACGAATGGGAAGCCGCGGGCACTTTCCCGGCGCGCGAACTGTTCCGCAAGATGGGCCGGCTCGGGTTCCTGGGCGTGACCAAGCCGGTCGAGTACGGCGGCGCCGGACTCGACTACTCGTACTCGGTGGCGATCGCCGAGGCGCTCGGGCACGCGCACTGCGGTGGCGTGCCGATGGCGATCGGCGTGCAGACCGACATGGCCACCCCGGCGCTGGCGCGCTTCGGTTCCGACGAACTCAAGCGCGAGTTCCTCGCGCCCTCGATCGCCGGCGACCTGGTCGCCTGCCTTGGGGTGTCCGAAGTCGGCGCGGGCTCCGACGTCGCATCGATCCGCACCGTGGCGCGCAAGGACGGCGCCGACTACCTGATCCGCGGCGGCAAGATGTGGACCACCAGCGGCACGCAGGCCGACTGGATGTGCCTGCTCGCGAACACCTCGGAGGGCGCGCCGCACCGGAACAAGACACTGATCTGCGTGCCGATGGACACGCCGGGCATCGAGATCGCGCGCAAGCTGGTCAAGACCGGCATGCGCTCGTCCGACACCGCGCAGATCTTCTTCGACGAAGTGCGCGTGCCGCAGCGCTACCGCATCGGCGAGGAGGGCATGGGCTTCGCCTACCAGATGATGCAGTTCCAGGAAGAGCGCCTGTGGGCGGCGGCCAACTCGCTGGCCGCCGGCGAGATCCTGACCGAGACGATCGCCTGGCTGCGCGAGCGCGAGGCCTTCGGCCAGCCGCTGCTCGCCAACCAGTTCGTCTACTTCAAGCTGGCGGAACTGAACGCGGAGATCGAGGCGGTGCGCGCGCTGCTGCATCGTGCGGTCGAGCTCTACGTCGGCGGCACCGACGTGACGCAGCTCGCGTCGATGGCCAAGCTCAAGGCCGCACGGATGTCGCGCGAGGTGGCCGACTGGTGCGTGCAGTTCTGGGGCGGCATGGGTTACGTGGAGGACACGCGCGTCAACCGCTACTGGCGCGATTCGCGCCTGGCCTCGATCGGCGGAGGCGCCGACGAAGTGATGCTTGGCATCATCGCGAAGACAATGGGCATCCTGCCGCGCCAGTGAGCGAGCGCGTGAGCTTCGATACGCTGCTGGTCGCCAATCGCGGCGAGATCGCCTGCCGGATCCTGCGCAGTGCGCGCGCACTCGGCCTGCGCACCGTGGCCGTCTACTCCGAGGCCGACCGCGCGGCGCGCCATGTCGCGCTGGCCGACGCCGCGGTCGCGATCGGACCGGCGCCCGCACACGACAGCTACCTGTCGATCGAGCGGGTCATCGAGGCCTGTTCGGCGAGCGGCGCGCAGGCGGTGCACCCGGGCTACGGGTTCCTGTCCGAGAACCCCGCGTTCGCGCGCGCCTGCGAGCAGGCCGGCCTGGTCTTCGTGGGACCACCCGCCGAAGCGATCGAGCGACTGGGCAACAAGCGCGTCGCCAGGCACCTCGCCGAACGCATCGGCGTGCCGTGCCTTGCCGGCTACGACGGCGACGAGCAGTCGGCGGCAGCGCTGTCGTGCGAGGCAGCCCGGCTCGGCGCGCCGCTGATGATCAAGGCAGCCGCCGGCGGCGGCGGCCGCGGCATGCGCCGCGTGGACGACCTGTCGGAATTCGACGCGGCCTGCGAGGCGGCGCGCCGCGAGGCCGCAGCGGCCTTCGGCAGCGGCGAGTTGCTGCTCGAGCGCCTGGTGCATCGCGCGCGGCACGTCGAAGTGCAGGTGCTCGCAGATCGCTACGGCCACTGCATCCACCTGGGCGAACGCGACTGCTCGACGCAGCGCCGGCACCAGAAGCTCATCGAGGAAGCGCCGGCGCCCGGCGTCACGCCGGCATTGCGCGCCGCGCTCGGCGACGCTGCGGTGAAGCTCGCACTCGCGGCCGGCTACGTCGGCGCCGGCACGGTCGAGTTCCTGCTCGACGCCGAGGGCGGCTTCCATTTCCTGGAGGTCAACACGCGGCTGCAGGTCGAGCATCCGGTCACCGAAGCGGTCACCGGCCTCGACCTGGTGGCGTTGCAGCTGCGCATCGCACGCGGCGAGCCCTTGCGCTTGCGCCAGGAAGACGTGCGCCTCGAGGTCCACGCAATCGAGGCGCGGCTGTGTGCCGAAGACGCGTTCGGCGGTTTCAGGCCGCAGGCCGGGCCGATTCTCGCCTGGCGGCTGCCCGAGGACTCGCCCGGCATTCGCGTCGACCACGGGCTCGCCGACCGCACGGAGGTTTCGCGCCACTACGACTCGATGATCGCCAAGCTGATCGCCGTCGGCAGCGATCGCGACGAAGCGCGCCGCCGACTGGTGGGCGCGCTCGGCGCCAGCTCGGTCCTCGGGCTGGCCACCAATCGGCCGTTCCTGCTGGCGTGCCTGGAGGCACCCGAGTTCGTCCAGAGCCGGCTGACGACCAGCTGGGTCGATGCGGCAGCGCCGCAGTGGTCCGCCCCGATGCCCGATTCGCGCTGGCAGGCGGCGGCCACCGCGCTGTGGGTTCGCGCGCGCGCGAGCCCGCACGGCGCGCTGGCCGACTGGTCTGCGACCGGCCCGCGCACGCAGTTCGCGCTGCTGGCCAGCGGCGACGCTTGCTGGCAGGCGCGCGTCGTCGCCGAAGGCGGCGGCTACCGGGTGACGATCGGCGATCGCGAACACCTGGTGGCAATCGACACCGGCGACCGGATCGGGATCGACGGCCGGATCGTACACGCGCACCGGTGCTGGCAGCCCGGGTCCGCCGATGCAGGCTGGCTCGACCTCGACGGCGTATGCGCGGCCTTTGCCGAGAGGTCGGCACTGCCCCCGAGGCACGCCACGGCCGGCGCCAGCGGAGAGGTGCGCGCGGCGATGCACGGCCAGGTCGCCGCCGTGTCGGTCGCCATCGGTGACCGGGTTCGCGCCGGACAACCGCTGCTGGCGATCGATTCGATGAAGATGCAGCATCGCATCGACGCGCCGATCGACGGACGGGTCGTCGAGTTCGGTGCGCGCATCGGCGCGCAGCTTGCACCCGGGGCGCTGCTCGCGCGCATCGAGCCCGAGGAGCCCGCCGCATGAGCCACGATCCGAATGCCCTCGCCGACTGCTTCGATCTGGCGCGCTCGCCGGGCGCCACCGTCGAGCACGGACAATTGCGCGACGCGCTGCGCCGCTTCGTCGAACGCGAACTCTCGCCTCACGCCGCCGCCTGGGACGAGGCGGGCGAGTTCCCGCGCGAGTTGTACCGGAAGGCCGCCGAGATCGGACTGCTCGGCCTGGGCTACCCGGCCGAACTGGGCGGCACGCCCTGCGACACGCTGTCGCGGATCATCGCGACGATCGAACTCGCACGCGCCGGCTCGGGAGGCCTGATCGCGAGCCTGATGAGCCACACCATCATGCTCGGGCCGTTGCTGAAAGCGGGCGATCCGGCGCTGTGCGCACGCATCGTGCCGCCGATCCTGGCCGGCGAGGCGATCGGCGCGCTCGCGGTCACCGAGGCTTCCGGCGGATCCGACGTGGCACGACTCGCCACGCGGGCCACGCCGCGACCGGAAGGCGAGCCGGCGGACGGATGGCGGCTGAACGGATCGAAGATGTTCATCACTTCCGGGATGCGCGCCGACCACTACCTGGTCGCCGCACGCACCGGAGTCCCCGGAGCGCGCGGCATCTCGCTGTTCCTGGTCGACCGCGAGGCGCCGGGCTTCACGCGCACGCCGCTCGCCAAGACCGGCTGGTGGTGCTCGGACACTGCCGCGCTGCACTTCGACGACTGCCCGGTCGCCGCAGACCGCCTGGTGGGCCCGCTCGACGGCGGCTTCGCGCTGATCATGAACAACTTCAACGGCGAGCGCCTCATGATGGCGGCGCAGGCGATCGGCTCCGCGATCGTCTGCTGCGAGGATGCGCTCGCGTGGGCGCGCGAGCGCCGCACCTTCGGCCAGCCGCTGCTGGCGCACCAGGTGATCCGCCACAAGCTGGTGCGCATGGTCGATTCGATCCTGCCGGTGCTCGCCTGGCTCGCGCAGCTGGCCGCGCGGATCGACCGCGGCGACGCGCCGGTTGCGCAAATCTCCCTGGTGAAGAACCATGCGGCCCGGGTGATGCGCGACTGCGCGGACGAGGCGGTCCAGATTCTCGGCGGAGCCGGTTACATGCGCGGCACCCGGGTCGAGCGCATCTACCGCGAGGTGAAGGTGATGATGATCGGCGGCGGGGCCGAAGAGGTGCTGAACGACCTCGCGGCGCGCCAGCTCGGCATGCTGTGAACGCACCGGAAAGGACGCTCCGATGACTGCGCCGCCCGTGACTTACGAATCCGGCGAGGCAATCGCCACGATCACGCTGAACCGCCCCGACGTGCTCAACGCGCTCGACGACGCGCTGATCGGCGCGTTGCGCGAGGCGCTCGGGCGCGCCGCCGCCGACGAGGCAGTGCGCGTGCTGCTGCTCACCGGGGCCGGACGCGGGTTCTGCGCGGGCGCCGACCTCGCATCGGTGCAGCCGCATCCCTCGCTCGACCTCGGCGAACTGCTGCGCGAGCGCTACCACCCCGTGATCCTCGCGATGCGTTCGATGCCCAAGGCGGTGATCTGCGCGGTCAACGGGCCCGCGGCCGGCGCCGGCATGAGCATCGCGCTGGCGGCCGACATCGTGCTGGCGGCGCGCTCGGCTTCCTTCGTCCAGGCGTTCGCACGCATCGGCCTGGTGCCCGATGCCGGCAGCACCTGGTTCCTGCCGCGCTGCGCGGGCGAGGCGCGCGCACGGGCGATGGCGCTGCTGGCCGAACCGATCGACGCCGAAGCCGCCGAGCGTTTCGGCCTCGTCTGGCGGGTGTTCGACGACGAGCAGCTGATGCCCCAGGCTCGCCTGCTCGCGGTGCGGCTTGCCGGCCAGGCGCCGCGCGCGATCGCGCTGATCAAGCGGGCGCTCGAGCAAAGCCCGGGGCACGCATTGCCCGCGCAACTCGAGCTCGAGGCGCGGCTGCAGGCCGAGGCCGGCCGCACCGGGGATTTCGCCGAAGGCGTCGCCGCCTTCCTGCAGCGGCGCGCCCCCGTCTTCAGAGGGAAGTGATGCCCGCGACCAGCCTGCCGCCGCGACCGCCGGAGGATCAGCGCCGCTTCGAGGCCGCCCTGCGCGAAGTGTTCGAGGAGCGGATCGCGTTCAACCGCGTTCTCGGATTCACGATCGAGTCGTTCGACCCGGCCGAGCCGCGGGTACGCTTCGCCATGCGGCCCGAACTCGTCGGCCACTTCCTCTTCGGCCGACTGCACGGCGGCGTGACCTCGGCGGTGCTCGATGCCACCGCCGGCTTCGCGCTGATGTGCGCGCTCGCCGACAAGCACCGGGACGAACCCCCCGAGCAGATCATGCATCGCTTCGGTGCGCGGATCACCCGCCTGGGCGGGCGCATCGGCTCGACGCAGATGACGCTGAAAAACGAGGCCGGCCTGCTGATCGCGACCGGCTCCGCTTCCTACGTGCTCAGTTGATTGAGGGTTTCCCCGGTGCCTCTGAGGCAGCCGGTTCTGTACTACCATCCGACGATCAACGAGAAGAGGAGTTCCCCGGCGTCGGCGCCGCGACCCGGAGACGCACCCACTCCTGGAGACATCGCACTTGCAGGTCGTGCAGGTTCTGATCAGCGGCATCGCGCAAGGCTGCATCTACGGACTGATCGCGCTCGGCTTCGTCCTGATCTACAAGGCCACCGAAACGGTCAGCTTCGCGCAGGGCGAACTGATGATGCTCGGCGCGTTCCTCGGCCTCACGTTGATGACGGTGCTCGGCTTCCCGTTCTGGCTGGCGGTGCTCGCGTCGATCGCGGCGATGGGCGTCTTCGGCATCGCGCTCGAGTTCGTCGTGATCCGGCCGATCCTCGGGCAGCCCGCGTTTTCGATCGTCATGCTGACCATCGGCATCGGCTACGTCGCACGCGGCGCGATCACGATGATTCCGAACGTGGGCACCGACACGCACACGCTGCGGGTGCCCTACCGCGACCAGACTCTCGAATTCGCGGGCGTGGTCTTTGCGGTCGAGCAGCTCGTGGTGATCGCGGCCACTGCCGCACTGTGTACGCTGCTCTACCTGATGTTCCGCTTCAGCAAGGTCGGCATCGCGATGCAGGCCGCCTCGCAGAACCAGCTGGCCGCCTGGTACATGGGCATTCCGGTCAAGCGCCTGAACGGGCTGGTCTGGGGGCTGGCGGCGGCGGTCGCCGCGGTTGCCGGGTTGCTGCTCGCGCCGATCACCTTCATCCATGCCAACATGGGGTTCATCGGGTTGAAGGCGTTTCCGGCGGCGGTGGTCGGCGGCTTCGGCAGCCTGCCCGGCGCGATCGTCGGCGGCCTGATCATCGGGGCAGTCGAGTCGCTGTCCGGCTTCTTCCTGCCGGAAGGCTTCAAGGATGTCGCTGCCTACGTGGTGGTGCTGGTCATGCTGATGGTCAAGCCGAACGGGCTGTTCGGCGAGCGCCTGCGCAAGAAGGTCTGAGCGATGCGCTTCGTCTTCAAGACCAGCTACGACCAGGACATCGACCTGGCCCGGCACGGCGGCCACCGCTTCTGGTATTCGGCGCTCGGGCTCGCACTGGTGGCCGCCCCGTGGAGCCTGCCCGAATACTGGCTGGCGCAACTCACCTTCATCCTGATCTACGGCATCGTCGGCGTCGGCCTGATGCTGCTGGCCGGCTACACGGGCCTGTTCTCGCTCGGCCACGCCGCCTTCCTCGGCGTGGGGGCGTACACGCACACGGTGCTCGCCGCGATGGGCTGGCCGTTCCCGCTCTCGCTCGCGGCCGCCGCCGGCCTGTCGGCGCTGGTGGGCGCAGTGGTCGGCCTGCCCGCCTTGCGGGTCAAGGGCATCTATCTCGGCATCGCGACGCTCGCCTTCGGTTTCATCGTGGAGGAGGGGCTCGCACGCTGGGAGAGCGTCACCGGCGGCAACGCGGGCAAGGTGGTGCCCGGGGTGGACGTATTCGGCTGGAAGGCCGACACCGGCGAGTCGTTCTACTACGTGTGCCTCGCCTGCGCGGTGCTCTGCACGCTCGCGGTGCTGAACCTGTTGCGCTCGCCCACCGGCCGCGCGTTCGTCGCGATCCGGGATTCCGAGATCTCCGCCCAAGGCATGGGCATCCACCTGGCCCGCTACAAGACGATGTCGTTCATGATCTCGGCCGCGCTGGCCGGCATCGGCGGCGCGCTCTATGCGCACCAGATCCGCTTCCTGTCGCCCGACCAGTTCGGCATCATCCAGTCGATCGACCTGCTGCTGATGGTGGTGATCGGAGGCCTGGGCTCGATCCACGGCGCGTACCTGGGTGCCGTGTTCCTGATCTCGATGCCGCAACTCATCGCGCTCGGCAAGGATTTCCTTCCGTCGGCGATCGGGCAGGCGCCCGGGCTGCAAGGCGCGGTCTACGGCGTGGTGCTGATCGTGTTCGTGCTGTTCGAACCGCTGGGCCTGTACGGGCGCTGGCTCAAGATCCGCACCTGGTTCCAGCTGTTCCCCTTCTATCGCCGCGGACTGTTCCGGCGCCAGAAGGCATTCCAGAAATCGGATCGCCTCCGGTGAGCGAACCGCTGCTGCGCGCCCGCAACCTGTCCGTGCGCTTCGGCGGCGTGCTGGCGGTGAACGACGTCAGCTTCGACGTGCAGCGCGGCGAGGTGTTCACGCTGATCGGGCCGAACGGCGCCGGCAAGACCACGGTGTTCAACCTGATCAGCCGCATCTACACGGCCACCTCCGGCTCGATCGACTTCGAGGGCCGGCGCCTGACCGGGGTGGCGCCGCACCGGATCGCGGCGCTGGGCATCGCGCGCACTTTCCAGAACATCGAGCTGTTCGAGCACGCAACCGTGCTCCAGAACCTGCTGATCGGGCGCCACATCCATCGCCGCAGCGGATTCTGGCGCGAACTCGTATTCACGCCACGCGTGCGCGCTGCCGAGCGCGAGACGCGCCGCAAGGTCGAGGAGGTGATCGACTTCCTCGACCTGCAGCACTACCGCGACACGATGGTCGCCGGCCTGCCCTACGGCGTGCGCAAGGTGGTCGAGCTCGCGCGCGCGCTCGCTACCGAACCGAAACTGCTGCTGCTCGACGAGCCGTCCTCGGGCCTGAACGTCGAGGAAACGGTCGACATGTCGTTCTGGATCCAGGACATCCGCGACGACCTCGGCATCACCGTGCTGATGGTCGAGCACGACATGTCGCTGGTCTCGAAGGTGTCCGATCGCGTGCTGGCGATGAACCAGGGCGAGGTGCTCGCGCTGGGCACGCCGGCGCAGGTGCAGGGCCACCCCGGCGTGATCGAGGCGTACCTGGGCACCGCCGACGACGCGACTTCGTTGCGGAGGCCCGCGCCGTGAGCCGGACCATCCTCGAGCTGCTCAACGTCGAAAGCGCCTACGGCCCGATCAAGGCGATCCGCGGCGTGAGCCTGAAGGTGCGCGAAGGCGAGATCGCCACCGTGCTGGGCTCCAACGGCGCCGGCAAGACCACGATCCTGAAGACCATCTCCGGGATCCTCGACCCGCGCAAGGGTTCGATCTCGTTCCACGGAGAGGACATCACCGCGCGCGACCCGGCCTTGATCGTCCGGCGCGGCCTGTCGCACGTTCCGGAAGGCCGCGAGGTGTTCCCGCTTCTGTCGGTGCGCGACAACCTGATGATGGGCGCCTACACGCGCCAGGACCGCGACGGCGTCGAACGCGACCTCGCGGCGGTGTACGACTACTTCCCGATCCTGCGCGAGCGCGCCGCCCAGGACGCCGGCCTGCTCTCGGGCGGCCAGCAGCAGATGCTGGCGATCTCGCGCGCGATCATGGCCGCGCCGCGGATGATCCTGCTCGACGAGCCGAGCCTCGGCCTGTCTCCGAGACTCACCAGGGAGATCTTCGAGATCGTGGTGCGGATCAACCGCGAACGCGGCACCACGATGCTGCTGGTCGAGCAGAACGCGAACATGGCGCTCAACGCGGCCGACTATGGTTACGTGCTGGAGAACGGCCGCATCGTGATGGAAGACAGTTGCGCGGTGCTGCGCGAGAAGGAGGACATCCGCGAGTTCTACCTGGGCATCCGCGACACCGGCGCACGCGGCGAGCGGCGCTGGAAGCGCAAGAAGACCTGGCGGTGAACGCGATGAGCGTCCTCTGGAACCTCGAGCACATCCGCCCCGAACCCGGCATCGTCGTGCCCGGCGAGACGATCCCCGAGATGTTCCGCAACGCGGTCGCCCTGCGCGGCGAAGCGGTGTTCATGCGCGAGAAGGAACTCGGCATCTGGCGCAGCTGGTCGTGGAACGAGACCGGGCGGGCGGTACGCGAAACCGCGATGGGACTCGCCGCGCTGGGCTTTCGCCCGGGCGAGTGCGCGTCGATCCTGTCGAACACGGTGGTCGAGTGGGTCCTCGCCGACCTCGGCGTGCTGTGCGCCGGCGGCGTGGCCAACGGCATCTACCCGACCGACGCGGCGAGCCAGGTGCACTACCTGTGCGAAGACTCGCGCACGACGGTCGTCTTCGTCGAGGACGACGAGCAGCTCGACAAGGTGCTCGAGGTGCGCGACCGGCTGCCGCTACTGCGTCACATCGTGGTCTTCGACATGGACGGGCTGCGCCACTTCGAAGATCCGATGGTGACGAGCCTGGAAGCGCTGCGCCGCAGGGGCGCCGAACACGATGCGGCGCACCCCGGCGAATACGACGCACGCTGCGCCACGGCCCGGCCCGGCGACCTCGCGATCCTCATCTACACGTCGGGGACCACCGGCCGCCCCAAGGGCGCGATGCTCAGCCATGCCAACGTCGTCTACACCACGCGCGGCTACAACCTGGTGATCTCGCAAACCGACCGCGACGAGCGGATGTGCTTCCTGCCGCTGTGCCACGTCGCCGAGCGGCTCGGGGGCGAGTATTTCGCGCTCTACACCGGCGCCCGGCTCAACTTCGTCGAGAACCCCGATACGGTGCCGGAGAACGTGCGCGAGATCGCGCCCACCGTGTTCATCGCGGTTCCGCGGGTCTGGGAGAAGTTCTATTCGGCGGTGTCGATCGCGATCTCCGAGGCGACGCGGCTGCAGCAGCTCGCCTACCGCTGGGGGATCGGCGTGGGCCGTCGCGTGGCCCAGCGGATCCTGGAAGGCAAGCCGGTGCCGGCCACGCTGAAGGCTGCCTTTCGCATCGCGCGCGTGCTGGCGCTGGACAACGTGCGCAAGATGATCGGCATCCATCGCGCCCGCTACCTCGTCACCGGCGCGGCTCCGATCTCCCCCGAGCTGGTGCGCTGGTACCTTTCGCTGGGCGTTCCGATGCTCGAGGTATGGGGCCAGACCGAGTCGGGCGGTGCGTCCACCGGCATGCCCGCCACCCATATCAAGCCGGGCTCGATCGGCCCCGCGGCCGCCTACAACGAGGTAAGGCTCGACCCGGCCACCGGCGAACTGCTGATCCGCGGCCCCAACGTCTTCATGGGCTACCTGAACCAGCCAGAGAAGACCGCCGAAGCAATCGACGCCGACGGCTGGCTGCACACAGGCGACGTGGGCACGGTCGATGACGAGGGTTTCTTCCGCATCACCGACCGGATGAAGGACATCATCATCACGGCCGGCGGCAAGAACATCACGCCGAGCGAGATCGAGAACGAGCTGAAGTTCTCGCCGTACATCACCGACGCAGTGGTCGTGGGCGACAGGCGGCCGTTCCTGACCGCGCTGGTCATGATCGACCAGGAGAACGTCGAGAAGTACGCGCAGGACCACGACGTGCCGTTCTCGAACTACGCGAGCCTCACGCGCGCCCGCGAGGTCCAGGCGCTGATCCAGGCGGAAGTCGACCGGGTCAACCGCGAGCTCGCCCGGGTCGAGCAGGTCAAGGCGTTCCGGCTGATCGAGACGCAGCTGACCGCGGAAGACGAGGAGCTGACTCCAACGATGAAGCTCAAGCGCAAGTTCGTGGAGAAGAAGTACGCCGACCTGATCGAATCGATGTACAAAGGGGGCTGAGGGACACAGAGCCCGAAGCCGTGTCTGGTGGAGAGCAAGGAGAGAAAGCAGATGAAGCGCATCGTCGTCGCAATGGCCCTCGCGCTGAGCGTGCCGCTCGCAGTCGCCCAGACCCAGGGCGTCACCAAGGACAGGATCGTGATCGGGTCGCTGCTCGACCTGTCGGGACCGCTCGCCGGCTTCGGCAAGCAGTTGCGCAGCGGCATGACGCTGCGCACCGAGGAACTCAACGAACAGGGCGGTGTGAACGGGCGCAAGCTCGAACTGCTCATCGAGGACGACGGCTACGATCCGCGCAAGGCCGTGCTCGGCGCGCAGAAGCTGGTCAACCAGGACAAGATCTTCGCGATGGTCGGCCACCTGGGCACCGCCCCGAACATGGCGTCGATGCCGATCCAGTTCGAGAAGAACGTGATCAACTTCTTCCCGATCACCGCGGCGCGCGAGATGTACGAGCCGTTCCACCGGCTGAAGTACTCTTTCGCGGCCACCTACTACGACCAGGTCCGGCAGGCCACGCCGCAACTGGTGAAGCAGAAGGGCGCGAAGAAGGTCTGCACCGTCTACCAGGACGACGAGTTCGGGCTCGAGGTGCTGCGCGGCACCGAGGCCGGCCTGAAGACGATCGGCATGGCGCTCGCCGAGAAGACCACCTACAAGCGCGGCGCCACCGACTTCTCGTCGCAGGTGGCCCGGATGAAGGCCGCAGGGTGCGACTTCGTCGTGCTGGGCACGGTCATCCGCGAGACCATCGGCGTGATCGGCGAATCGCGCAAGACGGGATTCAACCCCACGTTCCTCGGCTCGAGCGCGGCCTACACCGAACTGATCCACAAGCTCGGCGGCAAGGCGATGGACGGGCTCTATGCGGCGATGACGGTGCAGATCCCGTATCTCGACGATGCGTCACAGCCGCTGCGCTTCTGGGCCAACAAGTACAAGACCCGCTTCAACGAAGACCCGAGCGTGTTCTCGGTCTACGGCTATCTCGCGATCGACACCTTCGTTCGCGCGGTGGAGAAGGCCGGGCCGAACCTCACCACCGACAGCTTCGTGAAGGCGAT
Organism: Burkholderiales bacterium; assembly: GCA_003577305.1. GTDB lineage: Bacteria > Pseudomonadota > Gammaproteobacteria > Burkholderiales > Burkholderiaceae_E > Zeimonas. The sequence continues at coordinate 60,375 of QEVL01000011.1, read as the reverse complement.
GGACACGATGACCATTCCGACCGACATCTTCGGCAGCGCCGAGATGACCTTCGGTCCGAAGAAGCGCCTGGGCAGCAACGTCTCCCGCCTGTCGCAGATCCAGGACGGCCGCTGGAAAGTGGTGTCCGACTACTTCAAGGGAGACTGAGCGGACAGGCCCATCGCGCGCGTGATCACTTCCTTCATGATCTCGTTGGTGCCGCCGTAGATGCGCTGCACCCGCGCGTCGGCGAACGCGCGCGCGATGGGGTATTCCCACATGTAGCCGTAGCCGCCGTGCAGCTGCACGCACTCGTCGATGACCTTGCACTGCAGGTCGGAGCACCAGTACTTCGCCATCGACGCGGTGGCCGTGTCGAGGCTGCCGGCCATCAGCAGCTCGATGCACTTGTCGACGAACACGCGCGCGATCTGCACCTCGGTCTGCAGTTCGGCCAGCTTGAAACGGGTGTTCTGGAACGTGGAAACCGTGGTGCCGAACACCCTGCGCTCCTTCACGTAGCCGGTGGTCCAGTCGATCGCGGCCTGCGCGTTCTCCACCGCACCGATCGCGATCTGCAGGCGCTCCCAGGGTAGCTCCTGCATCAGGTAGACGAAGCCCTCGTTCTCGTTGCCGAGCAGGTTCGAAGCGGGCACCTCGACGTTGTCGAAGAAGAGCTCCGACGTGTCCTGCGCCTTCATGCCCACTTTCTTCAGTCGCTTGCCCTTCTCGAAGCCCTTCATCCCGCTCTCGACCAGCAGCAGGCTGGTGCCCTTTGCGCCTGCCTTCGGCTCGGTCTTGGCCACGACGATGACTACGTCGGCGTGCCAGCCGTTGGTGATGAAGGTCTTGGAGCCGTTGAGCAGGTAGACGTCGCCGCGCCGGGTTGCGGTGGTCTTCACGCCCTGCAGGTCGGAACCGGCTGCCGGCTCGCTCATCGCGATCGCCCCGATCGCCTCGCCGGTGGCCATCTTCGGCAGGAAGCGCATTTTCTGCTCCTGCGAACCGTAGTGAAGGATGTACGGCGCGACGATCTCCGAGTGCAGGCCGAAGCCCAGTCCGGTGGCGTTGACGCGCGCCGTCTCCTCCATCACCACGATCGAATAGAGCCGGTCGGCGCCCGCGCCGCCATACTCCTCGGGCATCGATGCGCACAGCAGGCCGTTCGCGCCGGCCTTCTGCCAGACTTCGCGATCGACGTAGCCCTGCTCTTCCCATCGTTCGTGGTGCGGGACGACTTCGTTCTCCATGAAGCGCCGGACGGCGTCGCGAAACATCCGGTGCTCGTCGGCAAACAGCGTGCGCTCGATCATGGTGCTGCTCCAGTCGGTACGGTCAATGCGGTCGGTGCGGGCAGCATAATAGAATGCTCGCGAACCTGACCGGGAACCTTCCATGGCCGAAGCATTCGTCTACGACGCGATCCGCACTCCACGCGGGCGCGGCAAGTCATCCGGATCGCTGTACGAGGTGAAGCCGGTGCGGCTGCTCACCACTCTGATGCACGAGATGCGGCGCCGCCACGATCTCGACACCTCGCAGGTCGAGGACGTGGTCGTCGGTTGCGTGACTCCGGTGGGCGACCAGGGAGCGGTCATCGCGAAGACCGCGGCGCTTGCCGCCGGGTGGGCGCTCGATGTCCCGGGCGTTCAGATCAACCGCTTCTGCGCCTCGGGGCTCGAGGCGGTCAACATGGCCGCCCAGAAGGTGCGTTCGGGCTGGGAAGAGCTGGTCGTCGCGGGCGGCGTCGAGTCGATGTCGCGGGTGCCGATGGGTTCGGACGGCGGCGCCTGGGCGCTCGACCCGCAGACCAATCTGGCCACCAGCTTCGTTCCGCAGGGAATCGGCGCAGACCTGATCGCCACGCTCGACGGCTTCTCGCGCGAGATGGTCGACGAGTTCGGCGTCGCGTCGCACCGCAAGGCCGCTGCCGCGCAGCGCGACGGGTACTTCGGGCGCTCGCTGGTGCCGGTGCGCGACGACCTCGGCCTGGCGATCCTCGAGCGCGACGAGACGATCAGGGCCGACACCTCGGTCGAGAAGCTCGGCCAGCTCCAGCCCTCGTTCGCGAAGGCGGGCGCGATGGGCTACGACGCGGTCGCGCTGCGCAAGTACCCGCAGGTCGAGCGCATCGAGCACGTGCATCACGCCGGCAACTCTTCGGGCATCGTCGACGGCGCGGCGCTCGTGCTGGTCGGCAGCGAAGAGGCCGGCAAGCGGCTCGGCCTCTCTCCGCGTGCGCGCATCGTCTCCGCCGCACTGGTGGGCACCGACCCCACGATCATGCTCACCGGCCCGATGCCCGCGACACGCAAGGCGCTGCGCAAGGCCGGCCTCGACATCGACGACATCGACCTCTTCGAAGTGAACGAAGCATTCGCTGCGGTCGTCATGCGCTTCATGCGCGAGCTCGACGTGCCCGAGGAGAAGATCAACGTGAACGGCGGTGCGATCGCGATGGGCCACCCGCTGGGCGCCACCGGCGCGATGCTGCTCGGGACGCTGATCGACGAACTCGAGCGCCGCGCGCTGCGGCGCGGCCTGGTCACGCTGTGCGTGGGCGGCGGCATGGGAATCGCCACCATCGTCGAGCGCCTGTAGGGCGCTCCAAAGGGTTCGTCTCAGGCCTGGGCCCTGTTCTCCCCGCAAGCGGCCAGCAGTTCGCGCAGTCGGGCGGGCTGGGGCGGCTTGGCCATCACCTGAACGTCGCTGGGCGCTTTCTCGCCCAGGGTGTCCACCCGGAACTCGCCCGACAGCAGGATCGCCGGCGTGCGCCGCCCTTCGAGCCGGCGCAACTCGTCGATGAGGCGCAGCCCGTCCCACGCGCCGGGCAGCCTGAAATCCGAGATGATCGCGTCGAACGAGCGCTCGGCCTGTGCAGCCAGCGCCAGCGCCTCCTCGCCGCTTGCCGCCGCATCGACCAGGACGCCCCACTGCTGGAGCACCTGGCACAGAGCATCGCGCATCGAGGCGTCGTCTTCGATGAAGAGCACGTAGACGCCCGCGAGGGCCTCACACCGGGCAGCGCCGCCCGGTTCCTGTCCGGCCACGCGCTCGTCCTGCGCTGCCTGGCTGCGACGGGATGACGCGTCTGCCTGGTAGCGGGCCACGGGAGTCTCGCAGCGCCACTCACCGGCTGCCGAAACACCGCCGCGCATGACTCCAGCCTCGGCGGGCGCCGTCCCTAAGGCGCGTTGCGCGATGGCGCCCGCTCCGATCGGGCGATCCGGCTGCCCGCAGCCAGGCACGGCACCGGAAGCGGCGATCTCGGACGAGACCCCGGCAACCGGGTGCTGCGCACCGCTTGCGGGCATCGACAGCCTGAAGCGCGTACCGCACCCGACGCGCGACTCGAACTCGAGCGAGTGCCCGGGCAGGCGCGAGACCGCCTCGCGAACGATCGACAAACCCAAACCGTGTCCGTGCTCGGGGTTGCGGGCGTGGTTGGCCACCTGGAAGTATTCGTCGAAGATGCGGCGCTGGTCGGCCGGCGCGATGCCGATACCGTTGTCGCGCACCTCGATCACGAGACTGGCGCCCGAACGCCGGACGCGCACCAGCACCCATGCGGCCCGATCAGCCGACGCAAACTTCAGTGCATTGCCAGTCAGATTCGACAGAATGTCCCAGAGCCGATTGTCGTTGGTGAGAGCGAAGCGGCGACCACCGCGCGGGCAACGAACGACGAGGCGCACGCGACGCCGCGCGGCCTCGGCCGCATAGACGTTGTCGAGACGTTCGAGCACGTTTCGCAGGTCGGTAGCCGCCACCGGCACCGGCGCCGCGCGGTCGCGCAAGCCACCCAACTCCGAGAGCCTGTCGAGGTTTCCGCTCAACGCGGAAACACAGGCATCGAGCCGCTCGACCGTTCCGGTCAGGCCTGCGGGCTCCAACACTTCGTTGCGAGAACGCAACAACTGCGCATACAGCGCAAGACTGGCCAATGGCTGGCGCAAATCGTGGCTGACCGCTGCCAGCACCCGCGTCTTCGCAGCGTCCGCATCGGCGGCGTTGCGCGCCATCTCCTCGAGCGACCGGGTGGCCTCGGCCAGTTCTCTCGAACTCCAGAAGAGCGCGCGCTCGCGGCGCTCGATCTCGACGGACATTATCCAGCCGATGAGGTTGGCCATGAGCAGGTAGACAAATAGCGCCCGCACGTATTCATCACCATAGATCGCGGCACTGGCCAGGATTGCCGCTGATCCGGTCGCACATGCGACGGCAACAATCCCGACTGGTAATCGTGTGAACCCGTAGGCTAGCCAGCAGACGAGGCTCATGGCGACAGTCCATCTACCCGATCTTGGTTCTTCAAGATCGGCTGGCATGAGGCTCATTGCACCAATTGCCAAGCAGGCCGCGGAGACGGCAATGCCGACGACGAGATCGTACTTCTGCAAAATCCTTTCTGGCCGCCACGTGGCCACCATGGACATGCAACCCATCCCGGCAAACAGCACCAGCCTGAAAGCTTGGCGTGGATTCGTAGGTACCTCGTCGTCCTTGATCGACAGAACAAGGACAAAGAAGACAAGTGCGAGGACCGATCCGAGCAACAAAGCGAGACGAACGAATCGGAGCCCCGATGACCGATACTGCGCAAGGAACTCCTGCTCCACGTTAGCAGCCTCAAACCTCCTTGGGAGTCCAATTAGCACCGTTCTTCGCCTATTTGCCAGAGCAGCGGGGATATCCGTTGCGCCCCGATTCTTCTCTCGCGCTACCGACCTCCAGACTCCTGGGTGTGCGAGTCGCGCTTGGGCATGCAGGGGCAGGAGTGTCACCCTTTACGTCGGGAGAAGCCACCCTTCGAGGCACTCGATCGCCGGGATGTGACCACACAGCGAATCTCAGGTCGTAAGGACTGTTGTCGAGTAACATCAAGCTTTACTGCTCACGTCTCAACCAGCAGAATCAGCCTAGAGAGGGTGGCTACTACCTGTCTATAGGCCAAACGGCCAAGGTTCTTCAATGCCAACAACGCTTACAACGAACGCCCGGAACGTGTCGGCGTCGTTCAATGAGATCTCCATTCGACCCGAAAACCAGCGCTCGCGGCACGTGTCGTTGCCGTTCACTATCCGACTGGTTAGAACCAATGATCAACTAGTGCGCGCCGTGAACGTTAGAACCGTGGCGTACGCCAAGCGGCTTCCGTCCTTGGCGCGTGCCTTGGGCAACGCCGAGTCTGAGGACAGCGACCCAGACAGCATTGTTCTCCTCGCGGAGTCGAAAGAGACGCTAGCGCCGGTCGGAACGCTGCGAATCCATACCAACATCCATGGCCCCACAGAGTTTGAGAGGGAATTGGCGTTGCCCTCGAGGTTCCAAGGGAACAGCATCGCACATGTCTCGCGTTTGGGCGTTGTTGGCGGGAAATCTGGCACTCAGGTGAAGCTTGCCCTGTTCAAAGCGCTCTATCGGTACTGTCTGGCGAGACAGATCGAATGGATCATGGTCACCGGCATCCCACCGCGCGATCGCGACTACGTTAATCTGCAGTTTGAGGATGTATTCAACGACGCCCGAATGGTCACGTTGCCCTCATCCATTGGGATACCTGCTCGCCTGCTCGCATTCAACGTTCGGACTGCAGAGCAACGTTGGCGCGAGGGGAACCACCCTTTCTACGATTTCATGTGCAACCAGATACACGAAGACATTCGGATCTTCGATTCAGTCAGTGGCGCATGGGCAAATAGCCGAGCGATGCGGACCAACGGGAGGCCGACTAGGCGTACGCCTACAATGACATTCGATGTGCCGGTGATCTAACAACGATAAAGATCGACTCTTGGCGAGGTGGAATGCCGGTCCAAGCTCGGGTTGTGTTGCAACTATGCAACGCAACCCACTGACGCCACGCATTCCGCCTTTCGTCGGCATGCGGGCCAGCAGACAGCCGCTTCCCCCAATCCTTGCCACTAGGCAAGGGAGAAATGTTGGTGACCACGATTGCTCGGAGCCTGGGCCGGCGAGGTGCTTTCCTCTCGCGCGCGTTCTGGGGCGCACCGGAGCTTCTTCATGTGGTGAAGATGCTCGCAGCCTCCACGGCGATTATTCTGGGGTTCACGTCTGCCGGACTTCTGGTTTCTCAGAGCGTTTTCGAGGAACTCGATGGCACGGTGTCGCTGCGCTATCTCCCAACTCAAGTGGTTGGCGCCTCGGTCGAGGCAGCCATCGCCCAATTCTCCCCGGAGACGCCGCGTACAAAGCCCAGTCGTGGGCTCACTCCGGAAGGGGAGTTCTGGATATCGCTGGACGCCGACGTGAGCCCAGCAGTCACGGAGTTGTCCATTGAACTGCGTCAACTTCGTGGAAGCAACGCAGAGTTCTGGCAAGTGGTCCCAACGCGTGATGACCTTGACGCCGTCGTGCCGAAAAGGTTGGGCGTCACCGAAACGCGCAGCGGGATCGCGTTCGAGGGCCTTCATGTCACCAAAGGGCATGTCCGAATCGTGGGTCGGCTGCGAGGCGAATCAGTCGTCAAGCCTCAGGTCGTCCTTCAGAGCGGTCAGGACCTTAGTGAACACCTTGTCTCGTCGGAAAGACTGGGAGGGCTACTCTTCGGTGGAATGCTGGGACTTGCAGCCTTTGGCGCGATCGTATCGCTCCTCAATCGCGACAAGACTTTCTTCCTGCTGGCGGCTCTGCTGGTTACGAGTCTGCGAATTGCCGGATTCAACTTCGGGTGGGACCTCAAGTGGATCGGCTGGACCTTGGATGCCACATTCGTCCCAATCGCAAAGAATCTCACGCTTCTCCTCCATCTGGTACTGACCCTTGCTTTGTTTCAGGAGTTGTTTGGCCGGCGATTACAGACTGATCGAGCATTGTTTCTCTTTCCGTTTCTTTACACGATATACGGACTGACTGCCGCCGTTAGCAGTTTCTTGCCGGCTCACGCCAGCATCGCCCTCATTTGGGTACTCGGGATCGCTACAACAGTCACGATCTTTTTCTTCCTGGTCAAGACTCTGCGCAGAGATGTATCGACGGTCGCCATTTGGTACGCCATGTCCTGGTTCGTAACGGGACTTGGCATGTTCGGCGAGATCGTAAATGCACTCGGGTATCAACACCCACTCACCAAGGTGATGAACAGCCAAGTCGCGGCGGTTTCGTCTGCCGTACTTGCCGGGATCGCCCTTGCTGCAAAGCTTCAACTCGAACGGACCGCCCGCCTATCCGCGCAACGCAGCGCCATCAGCGCCCTTCAGCGCTTCCGGGAGAACTACAACGCGATGCCGGTGGGCATCTTTTCGATGAGGCTCGACGGAACCATCATCGAGCACAACCCGAGCTTCGGTGAGTTGTTCAAGGACAGCGGCCGCCATCACTCGAAGACCGGGGAGAACTGGGTGGATCTGACCAGCCGCCAGGCCCTGACGGCGATCGAGGAGTCAACGACCGCCAACCGGATGATGGATACCGAGTTGGCGATCGAGAGGCCCGACGGCAAGCGGCGCTGGCTCCACACGCGGGCGGTTCGCAAGGTCGACCGCTACGAGGGATGGATCGAGGACATCACCGCACGCAAGGATGCCGAAGGCCAGCTCAAGTTCCTCGTCGACCACGATTCGCTGACGGGCCTGCTGAACCGGCGTGGCTTCGAGCTGCAACTGCTGAAGGCCATCGCGTCGTCCGGCGATCGTCCCATTTGCCTTGCCTACGTGGACCTCGACCGCTTCAAGCTGGTGAACGATCTGTTCGGGCACGCCGCTGGCGATCAGATCCTGCGCCAGATGGCGACCCGCGTGCGCGAAGTGATCAAGCCGCCACACGTTGCGGCGCGGGTCGGAGGCGACGAGCTCGTCGTGATCATGGACGGGCTTTCGCTCGGCGCTGCGCGATCGTTGTGCGAGAAGCTGCGCAGCGACCTGAGCGACCGCGGCTACCAGTACCAGGACAAGGTGTTCAACGTCACCGCGAGCATCGGCTTGATCCGGGTGCTCGACGAGATGCGTCCTGCCGATGCGCTCACCGCGAGCGACCGTGCGTGTCGCGAGGCGAAGGCCTCCGGAGGCGCAGCCGTCGTGAGCTACGACGCAACCAGTACCGAACTGCTGAACCATCTCGACGAGCTCAAGCTCGTGGCGGGCATGAAGGAGCGCCTGCCGGTCGAAAGCTTCTTCATGCAGTTGCAGCCGATCGTCTCGCTGCGCAACCCGGAGTCGAGCCTCTGCTACGAGGTGCTGATCCGGATGCGCGATGCCGCCAACAAGGTCGTTCCGCCGGGGCGCTTCATCCCGGCCGCCGAGCGTAACGGTCTGATGACACAGATCGACCGCTGGGTGCTGCGCAGCACGCTCGAGTGGTTCGACTCGCAGCCTGCCCACCGCGACAGCGTCGATTTCTGCACCCTGAACCTGAGCGGCGCGTCGCTGAACGACGAGAAGTTCCTGCAGGACGCAATCGCGCTGATCCGGGCGCACCCCGAATCGACCCGGAAGATCTGCTTCGAGATTACTGAAAGCGTCGCCCTGTACGACCTGAAGACCACGCGCCGTTTCGTCGACCGGGTCAAGTCGTTCGGAGCGATGGTCGCACTCGACGACTTCGGCGCCGGCTACACCTCGTTCAGCTACCTGAAAGAGCTTCCCGCCGACCTGGTGAAGATCGACGGCAACTTCATCCGCGACGTGAACCTGAACCGCGAGAACTACGCGATCACGCGCGCGGTGGTCGACCTCGCGCATGAGCTCGGCATGGGCTGCGTGGCCGAATGGGCCGAGAATGCGGCGATCATCAAGTCGCTCATCGATCTGCGGGTCGACTACGCGCAGGGGTTCGGAATCTGCCGGCCGCTGGACCGCGAACGACTGCTCGCGGTCTCCAGCTCGGTCACGTTGGTGCAGGACCGCGAAACCGCGGAGCTCATCACCGGCAGATCGCTCGAATCGGGCAACGCGGAGCGCCGGATCACGATCCCGATCTGAGCGCGGCCCGCAACGGCGGCTTCGGCGCCGGCGACGGTTTATGATTGGGCGCTTCCAGTCACTTCCGCCCGCCCGGAGACCGCATGTCCAGCATCCGCTACGAGAAGGACGCCAACGGCGTCGTGACCCTGCTTCTCGATGCCCCCGGCCAGCCGGTCAACACGATGAACGCGGCCTTCCAGGCCGACTTGCGGGAGGTGGTCGATCGGCTCGAGGCCGAGCGGGACCAGATCCGGGGCGTGATCTTCGCCTCGGCCAAGCGCACGTTCTTCGCGGGCGGCGACCTGAAGGCGTTGATGGCGGTGCGCGCCGAAGACGCCGCGGCGTTCTTTCGCGAACTCGAAGCGATGAAGGCCTGCCTGCGCCGCATCGAGAAGCTGGGCCGCCCGGTGGTCGCCGCGCTCAACGGCAGCGCGCTCGGTGGCGGCCTGGAGATCGCCCTGTCGTGCCACGCGCGACTGTGCATCGACGACCCTTCGATCGAGATCGGCTTTCCCGAGGTGACGCTGGGCCTGCTGCCGGGAGCCGGGGGAGTCGTGAAAACGGTGCGCCTGCTCGGTCTTCAGGCAGCGCTCCCCTTCCTCACCGAGGGACGCCGCGTCGCGCCCGCCAAAGCGCGATCCATGGGTCTCGTCGACGGCCTGGCCCGCGATCGCGACGAACTGCTCGCGAGCGCGCTGGCCTGGATCGACGCACATCCCGACGCGCGCCAGCCATGGGACAATCCCGGGCACAGGATTCCCGGCGGCACCCCGTCGAGCCCTGCGGTGGCGGCCGTGCTTCCGATCGCGCCGGCCCTTCTTCTCCAGCAGACGCGCGGCAACTTCCCGGCACCCGAGGCGATTCTCGCCGCCGCGGTCGAGAGCGCGCAGGTCGACTTCGACACCGCGATGCGCATCGAGTCGCGCCACATGACCCGGCTCGTCACCGGCCAGGTCGCGAAGAACATGATCGGAACGCTGTTCTTCCAGCTGAACGAGGTGAAGGCCGGCAAGAGCCGGCCGATCGGCCCGCCGCGCTGGCGCGCCAGGCGCGTCGGCATCCTCGGAGCCGGAATGATGGGCGCCGGCATCGCATGGGCGTGCGCGAGCCGCGGCGTGCCGTGCGTGCTCAAAGACCTCGACCTGGCGAAGGCCGAGCAGGGCAAGGCGTACTCCGCCCGGCTGCTCGCGGGTCGGGTCGAGAAGGGACGCAGCTCGGCGGCCGACGCCGACAAGGTGCTCGCGGCGATCACGCCCAGCGCCGACGTCGCCGATCTCTCGGACTGCGACCTGGTGATCGAGGCGGTATTCGAGAACCGCGAGACGAAGGCGCAGGTGACGCGCGAGGCCGAGGCGGTGCTCGACGCCGGCGCGGTGGTCGCGTCGAACACCTCCACGCTGCCGATCACCGGGCTGGCCGAGGCGTCCGCGCGCCCGGAGCAGTTCATCGGCCTGCACTTCTTCTCGCCGGTCGACCGCATGCAGCTCGTGGAGATCATCAAGGGCGAGCGCACCTCGATCGAGACGCTCGCGAAGGCGTTCGATTTCGTGCTGCAGATCGGCAAGACGCCGATCGTCGTCAACGATGCGCGCGGCTTCTACACGAGCCGCGTGTTCGGCACTTTCGTCAACGAGGGAATGGCGCTGCTCGGCGAAGGCGTGCCTGCCGCAGTGGTCGAAAACGCCGCCTGGCAGATCGGGATGCCGGTCGGGCCGCTTGCGGTACTCGACGAAGTGTCGCTCAAGCTCGCCGACGACGTGCTTCACCAGGAACTCGCCGACCTGGAGCGCGAGCGACACGAGCACCACGCGCACGACCATGCCTGCGGCCACGAACATGAGCACGGGCACGACCATGGACACGGACATCGGCACGCCCACAAGGTGAAGAGCCGCCGCGTTCCCGAGTCGGCGGTCTACGTGCTCGAGAAGATGGCCCACGGCTTCGGGCGGATGGGCCGTGCGCACGGCGGCGGCTTCTACGACTATCCGAAGCACGGCGAGAAGACGCTGTGGCCGGGCCTGAGCGTGTTCGAGCGCGGCGGCCGATCGATCCCCTTCGAGGACATCAAGGACCGCCTGCTCTACGCACAGGCGATCGAGACGATCCGCTGCCTGCAGGAGGGCGTGCTCGAATCGACGCGCGACGCCAACATCGGTTCGATCTTCGGCTGGGGCTTTCCTGCCTGGACGGGCGGCACGATCCAGTTCGTCAACCACGTCGGTGCGCGCGCTTTCGCCGCGCGCGCGCAGGAACTCGCCCAACGCCATGGCGAACGCTTCGCGCCTCCGGAACTCCTGACGAAGCACGCCGCCGACGACACGCCGCTGTAGGAGACGGGAACGCGATGCCAAGCAGTTCGTCCGGCGCCGCGAAGCGACAGCACGATGCAGTCACGGTCGAGCACGACGGGCCGGTCACGATCGTCACGCTCGCGCGTCCACAGGCGCGCAACGCTGTCGACCGCCCAACCGCCGAAGCGCTCGCATCGGCGTTCGCGCGATTCGATGCCGACTCCGCACGCAGCGTCGCGGTCTTTCATGGAGCGCACGGTCACTTCTGCGCCGGCGCCGATCTGAAGGCGCTGGCCGACGCGAGCCGCCGCAACCGGCTCGAACCCGCCGGGGACGGCCCGATGGGGCCGAGCCGGATGCTGCTGTCGAAGCCGGTGATCGCAGCGATCTCGGGCTTCGCGGTCGCCGGCGGCCTGGAACTCGCGTTGTGGTGCGACCTGCGCGTCGTGGAGGCGTCGGCGACGCTCGGCGTCTTCTGCCGGCGCTTCGGCGTGCCGTTGATCGACGGCGGTACGGTGCGCTTGCCCCGGCTGATCGGACTGTCGCACGCGCTCGACCTGATCCTCACCGGGCGGCCGGTGAAGGCCGACGAAGCGCTGCGCATCGGCCTGGCCAACCGGGTCGTGCCCGAAGGCCAGGCGCGCGCCGCCGCAATCGCTCTGGCGCACGAGTTGGCCGCACTGCCCCAGGCCTGCCTGCGCAGCGACCGGCGCTCCACCTATGAGCAGTCCGGCTTGACGCTCGACGCGGCACTCGCCAACGAATTCGCGCTCGGAATGCGCACGCTCGCCGGCGATGAAGCCATGGCCGGCGCCGCGCGGTTCGCCGCAGGAGCGGGCCGCCATGGTGCAGCGGACTGAATTCATCGAGAAGCCCTGCCCGTGACGACGACCATTCGCCCGGAGAAGCGGCTGCGCGCCTGGCGCGCGCCGGTCACCCCTCGCCCCGCGGCCACGATCCTGCTGCTGCGCGACACCGGTGATGGCCCGCAGGTGCTGATGACGCGGCGCTCGGCGACGGCCAGTTTCGGTCCCGGCGCCTACGTCTTTCCGGGCGGAGTGGTCGATCCCCGCGACGCCTCGCCACTGGCGCGCGAGCTCGCCCGCGCTCGCCGCGACCAGGACGAGGTGCTCCTGTCGTATGCAACCGCCGCGGTGCGCGAGGCATTCGAGGAACTCGGCATCCTGCTCGCTCGCGGACGCGGCGACGCGGCATCGCTCGCGGCGCTCGCGCGCCGGCTCGATCGCCGGGACGATGCCGACCTGCTGGGACAGATCTCCGCACATGGGCTGCGCCTGGCGCTCGACGAGCTTCACTGGCTGAGCCGCTGGATCACCGACGGCGACCTGCCGAAACGCTTCGACGCGCGCTTCTTCGTCGCCCGCATGCCCGAGCACCAGGAGCCGATCGCCGACGAGTGCGAGCAGTTCGAACCCACCTGGGTGACGCCGGCCGAGGGCCTCGCCCGCTACGCCGAAGGCGGCTTCGAGCTGATGTTTCCGACGCTGCACACGCTGCGCCGGTTGCAGGGTTTCGGCAGCGTCGACGAGATCATCGACCACACGGCGGCACAGCGGCAGGTGAAGATCTCCACCTCGCGTGGCGGGCGCCTGCGCGGGCGCATCGAGCGTTTCGGCGACGAAGACCTTCCTTTCGGCGAACTGGAACTGGTCAGCCCGGACGGCAGCAACGTCGAGCATTCACTCGACTGGCAATCCGAGCGCGCGGTGCCGCTGCTGCGGCACGTGCACCGGTTGACTGCGCCGAATCCGGGCCGGATGACCGGACCGGGCACCAACACTTACCTGGTCGGCGCCCCGGGCGACTGGCTGGTGATCGACCCGGGTCCCGACGACCCCGCGCACATCGAGCGCATCGCCGCTTTCGTCGGCGACGGACTGAAGACGATCGTGTGCACGCACGCGCACCCCGATCACGCGCCCGGCGCCGCCCCGCTGCAGCGGCGTACCGGTGCGCGGATCGTCGGGCGGCGCAGCGGCCCGCATTTCAATCCCGCCTGGGCCTTCACGCCCGACGAGGAACTCGAAGACGGCGAACGCCTGCGCGTGGGCGACTCCACGCTGCGGGTGCTGCACACGCCGGGCCACACCGGGCATCACGTGTGCCTGCTGCTCGAGGAAGATGGCCTGCTGTTTTCCGGCGATCACATCCTGAACGGCTCGACCACCGTGATCGACCCGCCCGACGGCGACATGCGCGCCTACGTGGCGTCGCTCGAGCGGCTCGCCGCCGAGCCGTTCGAGTACATCCTGCCGGCGCACGGCCACGCGATCGCACGCGCGAAGACCGAGATCGCGCGGCTGATCGCGCACCGCATGGCGCGCGAGGCCAAGGTGGTCGAGGCGCTCGATCGCCTGGGCGGGGGTACGATCGCCGAACTGGTGAAGCTCGCCTACGACGACGTCGACCCGATCCTGCACCCGGTGGCGACACGCTCGCTCACCGCGCATCTGCTCAAGCTGCGCGACGAGAAACGCGCGACCCTGGACGAGCGGTCGTCGCGCTGGGAGCCGGCCTGAGGCCGGTTCAGCTCGCCGACTGCGCGGCGGCTTCCTCGGCGGTGACCGCCTTCATCGACAGGCGCAGGCGGCCCTTGTCGTCGGCCTCGATCACCTTGACGCGAACCACCTGGCCTTCCTTCACGTAGTCGGAGACCTGGTTGACGCGCTCGTTGGCGATCTGCGAGACGTGCAGCAGCCCGTCGCGACCCGGCATCACCTGGACGATCGCACCGAAGTCGAGGATCTTCAGCACCGTGCCTTCGTAGATGCGCCCGATCTCGACCTCGGCGGTGAGGTCTTCGATGATCTTCTGCGCGCGCTTGGCGGCTGCGCCGTCGACCGCGGCAATCGTGATCGAGCCGTCGTCCTTGATGTCGATCTGCGTGCCGGTGGTCTCGGTGATCTGGCGGATCGTCGCGCCACCCTTGCCGATCACGTCGCGGATGCGCTCCGGGTTGATCTTCATGGTGTACATGCGCGGCGCGAAGTCCGACAGTTCCTCGCGCGCGCCGCCGATCGCCGACTGCATCAGCCCCAGGATGTGCATGCGGCCTTCGCGCGCCTGCGCGAGCGCGACCTGCATGATCTCCTTCGTGATGCCCTGGATCTTGATGTCCATCTGCAGCGCGGTGATGCCCGCAGTGGTGCCGGCCACCTTGAAGTCCATGTCGCCGAGGTGATCCTCGTCACCCAGGATGTCGGTGAGCACCGCGAAGCGGCTGCCCTCCTTGATCAGGCCCATCGCCACGCCGGCCACGTGCGCCTTGACCGGCACGCCGGCGTCCATCAGCGCGAGGCAGCCGCCGCACACCGACGCCATCGACGACGAGCCGTTCGACTCGGTGATCTCGGAGACCACGCGCAGCGAGTACGCGAATTCCTCGGCACCCGGCAGCAGCGGGCGGATCGCGCGCTTGGCGAGGTTGCCGTGACCGACCTCGCGGCGCTTCGGCGAGCCGAAGCGGCCGGTCTCGCCGGTGGCGAACGGCGGCATGTTGTAGTTGAACATGAAGCGCTCGCGGTACTCGCCGGTGATCGCATCGATGATCTGTTCGTCGCGCGAGGTGCCCAGCGTGGCGACCACGATCGCCTGCGTTTCGCCCCGGGTGAACAGCGCCGAACCGTGCGCGCGCGGCATCACGCTCGTGCGGATCGCGATCGGGCGCACCGTGCGCGTGTCGCGGCCGTCGATGCGCGGCTCGCCCGCGAGGATCTGGCTGCGCACGATGCGGTACTGCAGGTCGAACAGCATGTTGCCCAGCTCGTTGGCGTCGGGCGGCGGGTGGCCGTGCGCGGCGGCGTCCTCGACGATCTTCGCGATCGTCGCCTTCTCGATCTCGCCGATGCGCGTCATGCGCTGCTGCTTGTTGCGCAGCGCGTAGGCGGCGCGCATCTCGGCCTCGGCCAGTTCGTTCACGCGGGCGATCAGGCCCTCGTTCTTCGGAGCGGGGGTCCAGTCCCAGGCGGGCTTGCCGGCCATCTCGACCAGCTCGTCGATCGCCTTGATCGCGACCTGCATCTGCTCGTGGCCGTAGACCACCGCGCCGAGCATCACGTCTTCGGGCAATTCGTGAGCCTCGGACTCGACCATCAGCACGGCCGCGTCGGTGCCGGCCACGACCAGGTCGAGCTTCGAGTTGTCCATCTCGGTGGCGCTCGGATTGAGCACGTACCGGCCGTCGATGTAGCCGACGCGTGCGGCGCCGATCGGGCCGTCGAACGGGATGCCCGACAGCGCAAGCGCCGCCGAGGCACCGAGCATCGCCGGGATGTCGCTGTCGACTTCCGGGTTGCTCGACATCACCTGGACGATGACCTGGACCTCGTTGTAGAAGCCTTCGGGGAACAGCGGACGGATCGGCCGGTCGATCAGCCTGCAGATCAGGATCTCGCGCTCGGTGGGGCGGCCTTCACGCTTGAAGAAGCCCCCCGGGATGCGGCCGGCGGCGTAGAACTTCTCGACGTAGTCGACGGTGAGCGGGAAGAAGTCCTGGCCCGGCCTGGCGCTGCGCGCCGCCACGACGCTGGCCAGCACCACGGTGTCGTCCATGTTCACGACGACCGCGCCCGACGCCTGGCGGGCGATCTCGCCGGTCTCGATCGTGACGGTATTGCCCCCCCACTGGAAGGTCTTCTTTGCGATTTCGAACACTTCGATTCCTTTCGAAACAAGAAACCCGCAAGGTTCGCTTGCGGGTTTCGGGTGTGTCCTGTCAGCCGCGCAGACCGAGTCTTTCGATCAGCGCCTTGTAGCTCGAAGGGTTCGTGCCCTTCAGGTAATCGAGCAGCTTGCGGCGGCGGCTGACCATCTTCAGCAGGCCGCGGCGCGAATGGTGGTCTTTCGCATGGACCTTGAAATGCTCGGTCAGCTCGACGATGCGAGCGGTGAGCAGCGCGACCTGGACCTCGGGCGAGCCGGTGTCTTTCGCGCCGCGCTGGTAGTCGGCGACGATCTTCGCCTTGTCGATGTTGGCGACAGCCATGAGTTTCCCCTGTGAAGAGACTTCGACTTGCGGCATCGCCGGGTTGCGATGCCGTGCTTGCCCGCTCCGCCGGCTCTCGAAGAGCGCCCGGGCGGGCCGGAAACAGAAAATTATAGCCGGAAACGGGCTCAGCCGTCCGGACGCCGCATCGCGCAGGAATGGGGCAGGACCGACGATTGCAGCTCGACGAAGCGCTCGGTGCGAAAGCCCAGCCCGCTGCCTTCGAGGTCGTATTCGGGCGCGCCGTCGCCGGCCTGCCGGCCTGCGCGCTCCATCACCGACACATACAGCGGCGTCAGCAACTGGTGGTCCGCAGCCCGCATCGTCGCGGTGTAAGGCGGCCCGCGGTGCGTGAGGCCCTCGAGCCGGTGGGCCACGGCCGCGGCCTCGGTGCTGCCGGCCGCCTCGACAGCCGCCGCCAGCATCTCGATCATCACCACGTGGCGCAGGTTGAAGTAGTCCTCGCGCGGGTCGCGCAGCTGCCGGCGAAAGTCGAGATAGATCCGCTCGGCCGCGGGCACGCCGGCATTCGGGTGCCACTCGGCGACCGCACGCACGCGGCCCACGCCCGCTTCGCCGATCGCCGCCGGCGCGCCCAGTCCGTTGCCGTAGAAGGTGTAGAAGTCGGCCGCCAGTCCCACCTCGCGCGCCGCGCGCACCAGGAACGTGAGGTCGTTTCCCCAGTTGCCGGTGACCACGGTGTCGGCGCCGGCCGCCTTGATCTTGGCGGCATAGGGGACGAAGTCCTTGATCCGGCCGAGCGGATGCAGTTCGTCGCCCACGATCTCGACGTCGGGGCGCCTGGCGACGATCATCTGCCGCGCGAGGCTCGCCACCTGCTTGCCGAAGCTGTAGTCCTGGTTCAGCAGGTAGACGCGGCGCACGCGCGGGTTCTGCGCGAGCGCGTCGGCGAGCGCGCTCATGCGCATTCCGGCATGCGCGTCGAAGCGGAAGTGCCAGAAGCTGCAGCGCTCGTTGGTGAGCGACGGATCGACCGCCGAGTAGTTCAGGAACAGCAGCCGGTTGCCCGGCTCGCGCTCGTTGTGCGCCGACACCGCGTCGATCAGCGCGGCCGCGACCGCCGAGCTGTTGCCCTGCAGGACGAACGGGATGCGCTGGTCGGTGACCTTGCGCAGCATCGCGATCGCCTCCTCCACCTGGCCCTGGCTGTCGAGCCGCACCAGTTGCAGCGGACGCCACGCAGCGCCCACGCGCACGCCGCCGCGTGCGTTCACCCGGTCGACCGCGAACGCGAGATTGCGCCAGACCGAGTCGCCGGCGTTGGCGAAGGCGCCGGAGAAGCCCTCGATGACCGCCAGCCGGACCGGATCGCCGGGGGCCCGCGCGCCCGCTGTTCCGGGCTGCGCGCGCGCGGTCGCGCTCTTCGCGGCTGCCACGCCGGCGGGCACGGCAGCCAGCACCGCCGAGGCGCCGATCGCGGCGGCCAGGCGGCGACGCCCGCCGCGCCGCATCAGACGCCGGCCTGCGGATTGACCCGATCGGCCCGCGAATGCAGCTTGTTCAGCGCGTTCAGGTAGGCCTTGGCCGATGCGACCACGATGTCCGGGTCGGCGCCCACGCCATTGACGATCCGGCCGGACTTGGCCAGCCGCACCGTGACCTCGCCCTGTGACTCGGTGCCGGTGGTGATCGCGTTGACCGAGTACAGCATCAGCTCGGCGCCACTGCCCACTTTCGCCTCGATCGCCTTGAAGGTGGCGTCGACCGGACCGTTGCCTTCGCTGTGGCTGGTCTGCTCGCTGCCGTCGACGCTGAACGTCACCCGCGCGTGCGGGCGTTCGCCGGTTTCGGAGGCCTGCGCCATCGAGACCAGCTGGTAGTGCTCGTCGGCCTCGTGGTGCACCGCCTGGTCCGAGACCAGCGCGTGGATGTCCTCGTCGAAGATCTCCGACTTGCGGTCGGCGAGATCCTTGAAGCGCTGGAACGCCGCGTTGACCTCCTGCTCGGACTCGAGCTCGATGCCCAGTTCGTGCAGCCGCTGCTTGAACGCGTTGCGGCCCGAGAGCTTGCCCAGGACGATCTTGTTGGCCGTCCAGCCCACGTCTTCGGCACGCATGATCTCGTAGGTGTCGCGCTGCTTGAGCACGCCGTCCTGGTGGATGCCCGAGGCGTGCGCAAAGGCGTTGGCGCCCACCACCGCCTTGTTCGGCTGCACCGGGAAGCCGGTAATGCTGGAGACGAGCTTGGAGGCCGGCACGATCTGCGTGGTGTCCACGCCGACCTCGAGATCGTAGTAGTCGCGGCGCGTCTTCACCGCCATCACGACCTCCTCGAGCGAGGTGTTGCCCGCGCGCTCGCCCAGCCCGTTGACCGTGCACTCGACCTGGCGGGCGCCGCCAATCTTCACCGCCGCCAGCGAATTGGCCACCGCCATGCCCAGGTCGTTGTGGCAGTGCACCGACCAGATCGCCTTGCCCGAGTTCGGAATGCGCTCGCGAAGCGTGCGGATCTGATGGCCGAACATCTCCGGGACCGCGTAGCCCACCGTGTCGGGGATGTTGATCGTGGTGGCGCCTTCGGCGATCGCGGCTTCGAGTACGCGGCACAGGAAGTCGGGGTCGGAGCGGCTGGCGTCCTCGGGCGAGAACTCGACGTCGTCGGTGAACCTGCGCGCAAAGCGCACCGCCAGGCGGATCTGCTCGTGGACCTGCTCGGGCGTCATGCGCAGCTTCTTCTCCATGTGCAGCGCCGAAGTGGCCATGAAGGTGTGGATGCGCATCGACTTCGCCCCCTTCAGCGCTTCGGCCGCGCGCGAGATGTCGCGGTCGTTGGCCCTGGCCAGCGAACAGACGGTGGAATCCCTGATCGCGTCGGCGATCGCGCGCACCGCCTCGAAGTCGCCGGTGGAGGACGCGGCAAAACCGGCCTCGATCACGTCGACCCGCAGTTTCTCGAGCTGCTTGGCGATGCGCAGCTTCTCCTCCCGGGTCATCGAGGCGCCCGGGCTTTGCTCGCCGTCACGCAAGGTGGTGTCGAAAATGATCAGTTTGTCGGCCATCTGAATACTCCGGTATTGCCGGTCCCGCTCGTGGCGGGAGGCAGAAAGGACTGCGTCGGTAATGGGGGTAAGGGGGTATCAGCGCGCGGGGCGCAGTAGCGGACCGAGCACCGCAAGAAGGTGCAGGCCGCCGCACGACCGGGAGAGGGTCGTGGCAAGAGGCGTGGACCGAAGATGCAAGCGCGATGGCATCGAAAAAATATAGCGGCTTTGTGCAGCGCACGCAACCGCGTGCCGGCTCAGGTGCGCGGCAGCGTGACCCCGGTCTGGCCCTGGTACTTGCCGCCGCGGTCGCGGTACGAGGTTTCGCAGACCTCGTCGGACTCGAGGAAGATCACCTGCGCGCAGCCTTCGCCCGCGTAGATCTTCGCCGGCAGCGGCGTGGTATTGGAGAACTCGAGCGTGACGTGCCCCTCCCACTCGGGTTCGAGCGGCGTTACGTTGACGATGATGCCGCAGTTGTGGACGAAGACGCCGGCTTCCAGCGCGAAGTTTCCCGCCTCGGGCGCGGTCAGGCAGAACACGTCATGCTCACCCGGTAGTTCCCGGATGCCGACGATCTTGTGATTGCGCGGCGCGGCCGCGCCGCGAAAACCTGCCACGGTCTCCGGAAAACGGCGGAACACCGATCGATCGCAATCCAACAGGCGGGCGGCACCGCGGATCGAACCGGCTCGATCGAGCGCCGCACGTACGGTTTCCTGCGTGATGTTCTCGCGCAGATTGATGTTTCGCGCCACCTCTGCCTGGCGACGGCGGCGTGAACCATCGTCGGCAGCCCAGGCGTTTCGAGCGCTCTGTGCGCAGCGCGCACGCTCCTCGGGATCGGCATAGCGGTTGATCGCTGCGTCGCGATGCGCCTCGCGAGTCGCGTCGGATGGATTGCGCCGCGCCTCGATCAACCGCTCGCGAATTGCGCCGTAGCGCTCGTCATGCCACAAGGACAGGGCGCGCTCACGCTGCGCATCGGCGAATCGTGCTGCCCAATTCGGGTCCAGCGCCCGTTGCGCCAACGCACTCCGGATCGATTCACCGTGTGCCTCCGCGTCGAACTCGTCGCCGTAATTGTCCGCGTTGTGCATGCGGATGTGTTCCGCTGCGTCCATGCGTTCCAGGTTGGTCGGCCGATTGTTGCGCCTGTCGAAATCGATGTGATGCCGGTGCGTCCCCGACACGTGCGCATAGATGCCGTTGCGAACGTTCCACTCGTCCGCCAGTCGGTGCGTCGGCAGCAGGTGACCGTTCAGGGGCTGATAGACCATCTCGTAGCCGCGGAACAGGTCCCGGTACAGCGGCATCAGCGAATTTCCGACACGCAATTGGCTCGCCGGCACCATGCGTCCGTCACGCATCATGAAGTCGTGGTCGGGGGTCGCGTGGATCGACTCGCCGTTGTCCAGTTCGATGGAAAGTAGCGAATCTCGACCGATCAGACGTGGCGCATCGAGCAACGACACGATCAGACGTCCGTTCGGTCCGATGCTGTAGCCCCAGAACAGCTCGCCGCGATCATGTCGTCGCGCCATTTCTTCCAGCGTTGGCGAGGTGCCGTCGACCAAAGCCACGCGCGTATCACCGCTGAAGCAGCGCGCGTAGGTCGACTTGCCCAGGCAGACCGTGAGCACGCTGCGCGGAATGCGGAAATACTCGACCGTGCGCGCCAGCGCGAACGAATTGGGCGGGATGATGCAGACCGGGCCCTTGAAGTCGACGAACGACTTCTCGTCGAAATTCTTGGGGTCGACGATCGTCGAATTGATGTTGGTGAAGATCTTGAACTCGTCGGCGCAGCGCAGGTCGTAGCCATAGCTCGAGGTGCCGTACGAGACGATGCGTTTGCCGTCGATCTCGCGCACCTGGCCGGCCTCGAAGGGCTCGATCATGCCTTGCGCGGCCATGCGGCGGATCCAGCGGTCGGACTTGATGCTCATCATGTGGCCCGGAAGCGGCGCACGGCGCGCCGCGGGAGGCGGCATTCTAGCCCGAGCGGCGCGGCCGCCTTGTCTGTTGCGATGCAACAACCGAATGGCGGCCTGCCGGCGCGCCGTGCGCGAGCGGCGCTGCCCGCCGCGCAAGGCGCGGCTCAGCCCCTCGGGCGACGCGTGCAAGCCTTCCGCCTCGACCGGAAGCTGGCATCATCACGGGTAGGAACATCGCGTCGCCGCAGGCGGCAACAAGAAACTCGAACCAGGAGGCAATTCATGGACCGGACCGTGACGATGACGGTGAACGGCAGGCAGGTGACGGCAACGATCGATGCCCGGACGCTGCTGGTGCAGTTCATTCGCGAGAACCTGCAACTCACCGGCACCCACGTGGGCTGCGACACCGCGCAATGCGGCGCCTGCACGATCCACATGAACGGGCGCGCGGTCAAGGCGTGCTCGATGCTGGCGGTGCAGGCCGACGGCGCCACGATCACCACGATCGAGGGTCTCGCGGCCAACGGCGAGCTGCACCCGATGCAGAAGGCCTTCAACGAGTGCCACGCACTGCAGTGCGGCTTCTGCACGCCCGGCATGGTGATGTCGGCGATCCAGCTGCTGCAGGACAACCCGAAGCCCACCGAGGCGCAGATCCGCGAGGGGCTCGACGGCAACATCTGCCGCTGCACCGGCTACCACAACATCGTGCGCGCGATCGAGCAGGTCGCCGCGCAGGGCTGACACCGGGGAGACACGAGCCATGACCGACATGTCGAATTCACCGATCGGCAAATCGCTGGCGCGGCGCGAAGACCAGCGCTTCCTCACCGGACTGGGGCAGTACACCGACGACGTGGTGATGCCGGGCCAGACCTGGGGGGTGTTCCTGCGCTCGCCGCACGCGCACGCCCGGATCCGCGGCATCGACACCTCGCGCGCGCTGAAAGCGCCCGGCGTGGTCGCGATCTTCACCGGCGCCGACCTGACCGAGGCCAAGGTGGCCGGGCTGCCCTGCGGCTGGCTGATCCACAGCAAGGACGGCAGCCCGATGAAGGAGCCGGCCCATCCGGTGCTGGCCCAGGGCAAGGTGCGCTACGTCGGCGACCAGGTGGCGCTGATCGTCGCCGAGAGCCTGAACCAGGCGAAGGATGCCGCCGAACTGATCGACGTCGACTACGAACCGCTGCCGGCGGTGATCGACACGGCCACCGCCGACAAGGCGCCGGCCGCGGTGCACGACGAAGCGCCCGACAACGTCTGCTACGACTGGGGGCACGGCGACAAGGCAGCAGTAGACGCGGCCTTCGCGAAGGCGGCGCACGTCACCCGGCTCGATCTGGTCAACAACCGGCTGATCCCCAACGCGGTGGAG
Organism: Burkholderiales bacterium; assembly: GCA_003577305.1. GTDB lineage: Bacteria > Pseudomonadota > Gammaproteobacteria > Burkholderiales > Burkholderiaceae_E > Zeimonas. The sequence continues at coordinate 37,859 of QEVL01000011.1, read as the reverse complement.
CCGCGCGCGGCCAACGCGGTGTACTCGCGCCACGACGACAGCTACACGCTGTACGTCGCCAACCAGAACCCGCACGTCGAGCGCCTGCTGATGTGCGCGTTCGTGCTCGGCCTGCCCGAGTCGAAAGTGCGCGTGATCGCCCCCGACGTGGGCGGCGGCTTCGGCTCGAAGATCTTCCTGTACGCGGAAGAGACCGCGCTGGTGTGGGCCTCGAAGCGGGTCGGCCGGCCGATCAAGTGGACCGCCGAGCGCAGCGAGTCGTTCCTCACCGACGCGCACGGCCGCGACCACGTCACCACTGCCGAAATGGCGATGGACGCGCAGGGCGGCTTCCTGGCAATGCGCGTGAAGACCACCGCCAACCTCGGTGCCTACCTGTCGACCTTCTCCACCGCGGTACCGACGATCCTCTACGGGACGCTGCTCGCGGGCCAGTACCGCACGCCGGCGATCTACGCCGAAGTCAAGGCGGTGTTCACGAACACCTCGCCGGTCGACGCGTATCGCGGCGCGGGCCGCCCCGAGGCGTCCTACCTGATCGAGCGGATGGTCGAGCAGTGCGCGCGCGAGATGAAGATCGACCCGGCGGAGATCCGCCGGCGCAACTTCATCACGCAGTTCCCCTACGCGACCCCGGTGGGTCTCACTTACGACGTCGGCGACTACGCCGCGACGCTCGACAAGGCGGTCGCGATGGCCGACGTGGCCGGTTTCTCGGCGCGCAAGGCCGAAGCCGCCAGGCGCGGCAAGCTGCGCGGCCTGGGCTATTCCTGCTACATCGAGGCCTGCGGGCTCGCGCCGTCGAACATCGCCGGTGCGCTGGGCGCGCGCGCGGGCCTGTTCGAGGCCGGCGAAGTGCGCGTGCACCCGACCGGATCGGTGACGGTGTTCACCGGCTCGCACAGCCACGGACAGGGCCACGAGACCACTTTCGCGCAAGTGGTGGCGGGCAAGCTCGGCATTCCGGTCGAGAGCGTCGAGATCGTGCACGGCGACACCGGGCGCGTGCCGTTCGGCATGGGCACCTACGGCAGCCGCTCGCTGGCGGTCGGAGGAACCGCGATCGTCAAGGCGGTCGACAAGGTGATCGCCAAGGGCAAGAAGATCGCCGCGCACCTGCTCGAGGCCGCCGACACCGACATCGAGTTCGACAACGGCGAATTCAAGGTGGCCGGCACCGACAGGAAAGTGCCGTTCGCGCAGATCGCGCTGACGGCCTACGTGCCGCACAACTATCCGCTCGACAAGCTCGAGCCGGGCCTGAACGAGAACGCCTTCTACGATCCGACGAACTTCACCTATCCGGCCGGCTCGTACGTCTGCGAGGTCGAGGTCGATCCCGACACCGGCAAGACGAAGGTCATCCAGTTCGTCGCGGTCGACGACTTCGGCAACGTAGTCAACCCGATGATCGTCGAGGGCCAGGTGCACGGTGGGCTGGCGCAGGGCCTGGGCCAGGCGATGCTCGAAGGCTGCGCCTATGACCGCGAATCGGGGCAGCTGCTCACCGGCTCGTACATGGACTACACGATGCCCAGGGCCGACGACCTGCCGAAGTTCACCGTCGGCACCAACGTCACGCCATGCACGCACAACCCACTCGGGGTGAAGGGCTGCGGTGAGGCCGGCGCGATCGGCTCCCCGGCCGCCTTCATCAACGCGCTCACCGATGCGCTCGGAGTGAGCGACGTGCCGATGCCCGCCACGCCGGAACGCGTCTGGCGCATCGCCAACAAGATCGCCTGATCGAGGAGACAACTCATGTACGAATTCGAATACCAGCGCCCCGACAGTGTCGCGAAGGCGGTTGGCGCAGGCGGAGGCGAGGCGCGCTATCTCGCCGGCGGACAGAGCCTGGTGCAGTCGATGAAGCTGCGGCTGTCGTCGGCGAGCACGCTCGTCGACCTCGGCGGCATCGACGGGCTGCACGGCATCAGCCGGGAAGGCTCGTCGGTGAAGATCGGCGCGATGACGCGCCACTCGGAAGTCGCTCGCTCGGCCGAGGTGCGCGCCGCGATTCCGGCGCTTGCGGACCTCGCCGGCGGCATCGGCGACCAGATGGTGCGCAACATGGGCACGATCGGCGGCTCGATCGCCAACTCCGATCCGGCCGCCGACTATCCGGCCGGCGTGCTCGGGCTGGGTGCCACGATCCAGACCGACCGCCGGTCGATCGCCGCCGACGACTTCTTCAAGGACCTGTTCACCACCGCGCTGGAGCCGGGCGAACTGATCGTGTCGGTCTCCTTTCCCGTACCGCAGCGTGCGGCCTACGTGAAGTTCAAGCAGCCCGCGTCGCGGTTCGCGCTGGTGGGCGTCTTCGTGAGCCAGAGCGCCGCCGGGGTGCGCGTCGCGGTCACCGGCGCGCGCTCGCACGTCTTCCGGGTGCCTGAGATGGAGCAGGCGCTCGCCCGCGATTTCCGGCCCGGGGCGCTCGACGGCATCCGCATCGACGCGGCCGGCTGCAACAGCGACCTGCACGGATCGGCCGAATACCGTGCCGCGATGGTCAGCGTCATGGCGCGGCGCGCGATCGAGAAGGCGCTCGCCGGCTGATCGAACCGGCCGTTGCCGGGGTCGCGCGCAGCCTCGCACGCGCGACCCCCGTACCTTCCGCTGTCGTTGCAGGCCTCCACCGAATCCCCCCATGCCCCGCCCAGCCAACGTCGACGAGACTCTCGGGATCCTTGCGCGTGAAGACTACCTGGCGAGCCGCTCGCTGGCGACCGCGGTGTTCCTTGCGCTGAACCTCGGGCGGCCGCTGCTGCTCGAAGGCGAGGCCGGCGTGGGCAAGACCGAACTGGCCAAGGTGCTCGCGCGCTCGCTCGACGTGCCTCTGATCCGCCTGCAGTGCTACGAGGGGCTCGACATCGCTTCGGCGGCCTACGAGTGGAACGTCGCGCGGCAGATGCTCGAGATCCGCATCGCCGAAGCCGGCCACGAAGCCAGCCGCGAGAAGCTGCTCGCGAACCTGTATTCGCGCGAAATGCTGATCGAGCGCCCGCTGCTACAGGCGCTCACGCAGCCAGAGTCGCCGGTGCTGCTGATCGACGAGCTCGATCGCGCCGACGAACCGTTCGAGGCGTTCCTGCTCGAGGTGCTGGCCGAATCGCAGCTCTCGGTGCCCGAGCTGGGCACGATCCGCGCCGAACACCCGCCGGTGGTGATCCTCACCTCGAACCGCACCCGCGAGATCCACGACGCGCTCAAGCGCCGCTGCCTGTACGCGTGGGTCGACTACCCCGACGCCGCGCGCGAACTCGACATCATCCGGCGCAAGGCTCCGGGCGCCGGCGAGCGGCTCGCCGCGCAGGTGGTCGGCTTCGTGCAGCGGGCGCGCCGCCTCGACCTCTTCAAGGCGCCGGGCGTGGCCGAGACCATCGACTGGGCCAATGCGCTGCTCGCGCTCGACACCCTCTCGCTCGACCCGCAGTCGGTCTCCGACACGCTGGGCGTGCTGCTCAAGTACCAGGACGACATCGCCCTGATGGAGGGCGGCGCCGCGAAATCGATTCTCGACGAGCTGCACGCCGAAGGCATTCTGGAAACGCATTCGTGAGCGGGCGCGTCGCCGACAACATCGTGCATTTCGCGCGCGTGTTGCGCGCGGCAGGCCTGCCCGTGGGGTCCGACCGCATCCTCGCGGCGATCAACGCGGTGGAGCTGGTCGGGCTCGACCGGCGCGACGACGTGCACGCAGCGCTGGCTGCGGTGATGCTCACCCGGCACGAGGAGCAGCCGGTGTTCGATGCGGCGTTCGCCGCGTTCTGGCGCGATCCGAAGCTGCTCGAGCGGCTGATGTACCTGCTGCTGCCGAAAATCGCCGGACGGCCGGGCACGCTCGAGCCGCCGCGGCGGCCACGCCGCGTCGAGGAGGCGCTGTCGCCGCCCTCCGCCACGCCGCCGCCCCAGCCGCCTGCGCACGAGGAGGACAAGCGCACGATCGACGCGGTCATGAGTTTCTCGGAGCGCGAGCGGCTGCAGCGCGCCGACTTCGAGAGCATGTCGACCCACGAGTTCGCGATCGCCCGTCGACTGGCCGAGACGGTGCCGCTGCCGGTGCGCCCGCTGCGTACGCGCCGGCGCACGGCGTCGCCGCGCGGGGGCATCGACCTGCGCCGCGCGCTGCGCCGGCTCGCCCGCTCTCCCGACACGATCGACCTTTCGCGCTCGGCGCCGCGGCTGCGCCCGCCGCCGCTGGTCATCATGATCGACATCTCGGGCTCGATGGACCGGTACGCGCGCGCGTTCCTGCACTACGCGTACGGGCTCACGCAACACCACCATCGCGTGCACACGCTGGTGTTCGGAACGCGCCTGACCGACATCACCCGCTGCCTGCGCCACCGCGATCCCGACGTGGCGATCGAGCGCGCCGACGCGCTGGTGCAGGACTGGCGCGGCGGCACGCGCATCGCCTCGAACCTTGCCGAATTCAACCGGCGCTGGGCGCGGCGAATGCTCACGGGCAACGCCGCGCTGCTGCTGGTCACCGACGGCCTCGACCGCGACGAACACGGCTCGCTGTCGGCCGAGGCGGCACGCCTGGCGCGTTTCGCGCACGAGCTCGTCTGGCTCAATCCGCTGCTGCGTTACGAGGGCTTCGCTCCGCGCGCGGCCGGCGTGCGTGCGCTGCTGCCGCAGGTCGACCGGATGCTGCCGATGCACAACCTTGCCAGCCTCGCCGATCTCGCGCACGAACTGCGCAAGCCCGTGCAGCGCCCGGGCCGGCGCCCCCCTCCGATGGAGCATTCGAGATGAACCTGCACGGCGAACGCCTGATTGCCGCGACTCCCGAGGCCACCTGGGCCGCGTTGAACGACCCCGAGACGCTGAAGGCCTGCATCGCCGGCTGCGAGTCGCTCGAGCGCGTCTCCGACGAGGAGTTCCTCGCGACGATGGCGATGCGGATCGGCCCGGTGAACGCGCGCTTCAAGGGCCGCCTGAAGCTCGAGAACGTCGTGCCGCCGCGCTCGTACACGATTGCCTTCGACGGCCAGGGCGGCGTCGCCGGTTTCGGCAAGGGTTCGGCCGATGTCAGCCTCGCTCCGGAAGCCACTGGTACCCGCCTGACCTATGCCGCCACCGCGCAGGTCGGCGGTAAACTGGCCCAGGTGGGCTCGCGGCTGATCGAGGGCGCGGCGGCCAAGATCACCGACGATTTCTTCACCGCCTTCGAAGCGCGGCTGGCACCCGCTCCGGCCGCGGCGGCAGCAGTGCCCGAGGCGCTGCCGACAGCCCGCGCGGTCGACGTGCTGGCCGCCAGGGCGGCCGCCAGGCGGCGCTGGCTCAGATGGATCGTCGTCGCACTGCTTGCGGCCGCGCTCGTCTCTTACCTCTTGCGTTGAGGAGGGCCCGATGGACAGCCTGGATCGTGAAGTCCTCGAACATGCGCGTGACTGGTTCGCCGAAGGGCGCGGCGTCTGGCTGGTGACCGTCGTCGAGACCTGGGGTTCGGCGCCGCGCCCGCCCGGGGCGCTGCTGGCGTTGCGCGACGACGGCCTGGTGGTCGGCTCGGTCTCCGGCGGATGCGTCGAAGACGACCTGATCAAGCGCGTGCAAACCGGCGAGCGGGTCGGCAAGCCTTCGATGATCGTCTACGGCGTGGCCAAGGAAGAGGCTGCGCGCTTCGGCCTGCCCTGCGGAGGCACGCTGCGGTTGCTGCAGGAGCCCGTGACCGACGTGAAGTGGATCGACGAGGTGCTCGAACGCACCTCGCGCCAGGAACTGATCGTTCGCACGCTCGATCTCGAAACCGGCCAGGCCACGCTTGCGCCCGCGCAGCGCGGCGAGGCGTTCTCGTTCGACGGCAAGACCGCACGCGCGGTGTTCGGCCCACGCTACCGGCTGCTGATGATCGGCGCAGGACAACTGTCACGCGTGCTCGCCGAGATGGCCAAGGCGCTCGACTTCCAGGTCTTCGTCTGCGACCCGCGCGAGGAGTACTACACCACGCTGGAACTGCCGCAGGTCACCTGGCTGCCCGGCATGCCCGACGACGCGATCGCGGCGTTCAGGCCCGACGCGCACACCGCGGTGGTTGCGCTCACGCACGACCCGAAGCTCGACGATCTGGCACTGATCGAAGCGCTGAAGTCGCCGGCCTTCTACGTCGGCGCGCTGGGCTCGCGCCGTAACACCGGGAAGCGGCGCGAGCGGCTGGCGCTGTTCGAGCTGTCCCCCGACGAGATCGCGAGGCTGCACGGGCCGATCGGGCTGCACATCGGCAGCCGCACGCCGGCCGAAATCGCCGTGGCGATCCTGGCCGAGATCGTGTCGGTGAAGAACGGCGTCGAACCGGTGCAGAAGAAGGCGGAACAGGAAGCCTGCCTCGCCACCGGCTGAACGCGCCCGAGGCAAGCCTCGGCGCAAGCCGGAACGTGTGAAGCAATCGGCCGCACCCGGAAGGCGCGCCAGGAAGTTCTCAGCCCTCGCCGGCCTGCCGCGGACCCGCGTCGGCCCGGGGCGAGCCGGCCCGGTGCGCCAGGGTCGCATCGGCAAGCGTGAAGACCGTGCGCCCGTCCGCAGTGCGGGCTGCTTCGACGCGCGCTCCGTAGACGCGCGTGAGCAACTCGGGTTCGATCAGTTCCCCGACCGGCGCGAACGCGATCGCCCCGTCCGGCAGGTAGACCAGCGCATGGGTGCCGGCGCGCAGCGCGTGGTTCGGGTCGTGCGTCGCGTAGGCGATCCCGAGCCCGTCGGCGGCGAGGCTGCGCAGCGTGTCGAGCACCCTGCCCTGGTTGCCGAAGTCCAGGCTCGCAGTCGGTTCGTCGAGCAACAGCGTCGAGGCCTGCTGGGCGAGCGCGCGCGCGATCGCAGCCAGTTGGCGCTCGCCACCCGACATCTTCGAGAGCGGCCGGCCGCGGAAGCGCCCGAGCCCGAGCCGGTCGATCGCTCGGGAAACGGCTTCGCGGTCGCCGCGGCCAGGCGCGGCGCCAGCCGCGAGCCGGCCGAGCCGGCCGAGCATCACGTAGTGCTCGACGCTGAAATCGAACGCGGCGCCCGGCTGCTGCGGCACCCACGCAACCCGTGCGGCCAGTTCGCGGGGGGCGAGTTCCGCGAGCGCACATCCGCCCCAGAAGACCGTTCCGGACAGTGCGGCGACACTGCCCAGCAAGGTGCGAAACAGCGTGCTCTTCCCCGCTCCGTTGGGTCCGAGCACGACGACGATCTCACCCGGATGCAGCGCGAGGTCGATCGGCTCGGTGAGCGCTCGGCGGTCGTAGCCGAATGCGAGCGCGCGGGTGCGCAGCAGTTCAGCCATCGGCGCGGCGCAGCATCAACGCGAACAGCACCGGCGCGCCCACCAGCGCGGTGAGCACACCCGGGGGCACCTCGGACTGTCCGATGCTGCGGCCGAGCGTGTCGATCAGCAGCATCAGCAGCGCGCCGAGCAGCATCGACACCGGCAGCGTGCGCGCAAACGACGCGCCCACCATCAGCCGCGCGGCGTGCGGCACCACCAGGCCGATCCAGCCGATGACTCCCGCAGCGGCGACCGTGGCGCTGGTGGCGAGCGTCGCGCCGCAGATCAGTGCCAGGCGCAGCGCCGGCAGCCCCAGGCCCAGTGCGTGCACCTCGTCGTCGGAGAGCGCGAGCGCATCGGCGCGCCAGCGCATCAGCACGAGCGGCACCAGGCCGAGCGCCGCCAGCAGCGCGAGCAGCGCGACGTCGACCGCGGTGATCGACGCGAAGCTGCCCAGCAGCCAGAACGTGATCGCCGGCAATTGCGCATAGGGGTCGGCCAGCGTCTTCACCAGTGCGATCAGTGCGCCCAGCATGCTGCCGATCGCGATGCCCGCGAGCACCAGACTCAGCGTGCGATCGCGCAGCGGCAGCACGGTGCCCACCGCGTAGACCAGCGCCACCGCCGCGAGCCCTCCCGCGAACGCCGAGGCCTGGATCACGATCGCACTCCAGCCCAGGAAGATGCCCAGCACGGCGCCGAGCGCGGCGCCCGCCGAGACGCCGAGCAGGTCCGGTGCCGCGAGCGGATTGCGGAACACCGACTGCAGCGCGGCGCCCGAGGCAGCCAGGGCGGCGCCGACAACGATCACGGCCAGCACGCGCGGTCCGCGGATCTGCCAAAGCACGGTTTCGGCGGCCGGCGGCACGTCCTGCGCACCGGCGAGCATCCGCAGCACCTCGCCCAGCGGAAGATGGAAGCGCCCGCTGCCCAGCGCGTACAGCGCCAGCGCGACGAGCGCGATCGCCAGCGCGCCGACTACCCAGGGCCAGGCGAGGGATTCAGCGCCGCGGGAAGGGCCGGCAGCGTCAACGTAGCGAACCGAATCCGTGCCGGGTGAGAATCGCCTGCGCATCGTCGGTGAGGATAAACCATGCGAAGCGCCACGCCGGCTCCCGGGCACCGCGCACCACGGTGAGCCCGTATTGCGCACCGACGGACAGCTCGGGCGCGATCGCGACGGAGACGAGATCGGGGAAGTCGCGACGCGCGAGCAGCGTGTTGGTGCAGTATGTGAGGAAGATGTCGGCCTGCTTTCGCGCGACCAGGTCGCCATAAAGGCTGCGATCGGGCGGTGGCGCTGGCGAGTCGGGGCCTCCGGTGAGCTCGAGCGCCTTCGCTTCGAGCGCCTTGCGCGCACCCGGACGCAGTGCTTCGGCGCGCGCGAAGAGCTCGAATGCGTAGTCACCTGACGGATCGGCCTTCGGCGTCGACGTTCCCAGACGCACGGCGGGATCGAGCATGCGTTCGAGCAGGTTGTCAGAGCGCACGTTCACCTCTGGCCGTGTGAGCGCGCACAGTACGTTGCGCGTGAACGGTAGCGGCGACATCGCCTTGCCGGCGGCAGCGAGCGAAGCCGGATGCATCATGTTCGCCGAGGCGAACACCTCGGCTGGTTCGCCCTTGACGATGCGGTCCGCCGCCCGCCCGGGCGCTGGTGTCGCTGCTGGCTTCGGAGCATTGGCGCGAACAGGTCGCGCAACTGGCCGGCTATTCGGCGCAGGGCGCCGGAGAGATCGTCTCGCTCAGGCGCACGCTGCCCTGGTATCGCTAGAGACATCGACTGCGCCGCCCATTCGTCATATACAAAAGAATATTTCCATATCGTCAGCCCCGGTAGCGCTTCGGAACACAAGGGGAGCCCACGGAGGCCGATTCGCGAGAATCGTCATATATGCTCTAATATCTCCATCGCCGCCTCGCCCGGTTCTCCGCAAACCAGTCAGCCGTGAGGGTCACGCTCCATCGGGCGCTTGCGCTCCTGCTCGCATCGGCGCTGCCGGTGGCGACGCTGGCTGCCGAACTGACGGTTTCGGCCGCGGCCAGCCTGACCAATGCACTGCGCGAACTGGCGCCGCTGTTCGAAGCGGAAAACCCCGGCACCAGGGTGCAATTGAACTTCGGCGCCTCGGGCGCCCTGTTGCAGCAGATCGCGAAGGGCGCACCGGTCGACGTGTTCGCGAGCGCCGACCAGCAGACGATGGATGAGGCGCAGAAGCAGGGCCTGGTGCAGGCGGCGCAACGGCGCGATTTCGCCTCCAATGCGCTGGTCGTGATCGTTCCGGCGACCGCGGCGAAGTCGCCGCGGGCCGTGGCCGATCTGGCCGACGCCGGCTACGCGCGCATCGCCATCGGCCTGCCCGCAAGCGTACCGGTGGGCCGCTACACGAAGAGCGTGCTCGAAGCCGCCAACCAGTGGGGCGCGATCGAGCCGAAAATGATCGGTGCGAACAACGTTCGCCAGGCGCTCGATTACGTCGCGCGCGCGGAAGTCGACGCCGGGTTCGTCTATGCGACCGACGCTGCGCTGATGCCGGACAAGGTCAGGATCGCGCTGACGCTGCCCGCCACGCGGCCGATTCTCTATCCGGTTGCGCCACTCGCGGCAGCGCCCAACGCGGCCATGGCGCAGCGCTTTGTCGAGTTCCTGACGAGCCCGGCGGCGCAGGCGCTGCTGGCCCGGTACGGGTTCGGCAGGCCCTGAACGACGGGCCCGGTCGCGATGGACGGCGCCTGGATTGCCCTGCTGCTCACGCTGAAGGTGGCGGGTTGCGCCACCGCGATCAACCTGCTGCTGGGCGTCGGCATCGGCTACGCGATGGCACACGGGCGCTTTCCCGGGCGCGACCTGCTCGATGCGGCGCTCACGCTCCCGATGGTGATGCCCCCGACGGTGCTCGGCTACTACCTGCTGGTGCTCATCGGCAGCCACGGCCCGATCGGGGGGTGGCTGCTCGCGCACTTCGGCATACGGCTCATCTTCACCTGGCAGGCGGCAGTGATCGCGGCCGCCGTCGTGTCGTTCCCGCTGGTGTTCAAGGCGGCACGGGCAGCCTTCGAACAGGTGGACCCGCAATTCGAGGACGCGGCGCGCACGCTGGGCATCGGCGAGACCGCGGTGTTCTTCCGCGTCTCGCTGCCGCTCGCCTGGCGCGGCATCCTGGCCGGGCTGCTGCTGGCGTTCGCGCGCGCACTCGGCGAGTTCGGCGCAACGCTGATGGTGGCCGGCAGCATCGCCGGCAAGACGCAGACACTGTCGATCGCCGTCTACGAAGCGGTCCAGGCCGGCCAGGACGACATCGCGAACTTCCTGGTCGCCGTCACCTCGATCGCCTGCATTGCGGTGCTGCTGAGCGCGGGCCGGCTGGTGCCGGGCCGCGTGCCGGCGCGCACATGAGGCGCGCGCCGTGATCTGGGACGTCGCGCTGCGCAGGCTGCTGAGGCATGCGGGCACGAGCTTCGAGCTCGACGTGCGTTTCGCGAGCGACGCCCCGCGCCTGGCGCTCTACGGCCCGTCGGGCGCAGGCAAGACGCTCACGCTGAAGACGATAGCCGGCATCGTGCGGCCCGACGCCGCGCGCGTCTGCATAGGCGGCCGGATGCTTCACGACACGGGCCGCGGGCTGCGACTGTCGCCGCAGCAGCGGCGCCTTGGCTACCTGTTCCAGGACTACGCGCTGTTCCCCCACCTCACCGTGCGGCAGAACATCGCATTCGGCCGCCGCACCGGCTGGTTCAACCCGGGCCGCGCAGGCACCGACGAAGCCGTCGAGCACTGGATCGGCGCATTTCGCCTCGAGGCGGTCGCCAACCATCATCCGCACCAGCTCTCGGGCGGCCAGCGCCAGCGCACCGCACTCGCCCGGGCGCTGGTCAACGAGCCGTCCGCGCTGCTGCTCGACGAGCCGTTCGCGGCGCTCGACATCGGACTGCGCCGTCGGCTGCGCAGCGAGCTCGCCGAACTGCAGGCCGGGCTCGGCCTGCCGCTGCTGCTGATCACGCACGACCTCGACGACGTGCACGCGCTCGACGCCGAGGTGGTCCACCTGCAGCGCGGCCGCGTGGTCGAGGATCCGGCAATGCCGCTGGCCTGCCATGCCCGGGCGTAGCAGGACGCCCCGGCTCGAAGCCAGGGGCTCGTTGTGGATCACCGCGGACGGCGAAAGCCTGGGCGGGCACGGCCGCATGGCGCTGCTTCGCGCGGTGGCCGAGCAAGGCTCGATCACGCAGGCGGCCAGGGCCTTCGGAATCAGCTACAAGGCCGCCTGGGATGCGATCGACGCGATGAACCGCGTGGCGGGCGAAGACCTGGTCGAGCGCAGCGCGGGCGGGCGTGGCGGCGGCTCGACGCGGCTCACCGAACACGGCCGGCGCCTGCTGGATCGCCATGCACAGATCGATGCGGTACACCAGCGCTTCGTGAGGCTGCTCACCGACGAGGCCTTCGACCTGTCGCGACCGTTCTCGGTGCTCGACGTGCTCAAGCTGAAGACCACGGCGCGCAACCAGTTCACCGGCACGGTGACCGCGATGCGCTCGGGCGCGGTCAACGACGAAGTCGAGCTCACGCTGCCCGGTGGCACGCGCCTGGTGGCGATCGTCACGCGCGAGAGCGTGGACGCACTGGGCCTGCGCATCCAGCAGCCCGCAATGGCGCTGATCCAGGCCGCCAACGTGGTGCTCGCCACCGACATCGGCCAGGCGAAGCTGTCGACGCGCAACCAGCTGCGGGGCACCGTCCGTTCGGTGAGGCCAGGCGCGGTGAACGCCGAGGTGACGCTCGAGATCGACAGCGGAGTGCGGATCGTGGCGATCGTCACCGAAACGAGCGTCGCGGAACTGGCGCTCGCCCCCGGAGTGCGCGCGGTCGCGCTGGTCAAGGCGCCGGACGTGGTTCTCGCAGTGGCGAGCCAGGAGTCCGGACGGGAGAGTGCCGCCTAGCGGCCACCCGTCAATAGGTGAGCGTGCGCCAGCCCGGATCCATCACCCGGTCGATGAAGCTCACCGCTCCGGCCAGCTCTGCGGCCTGCGGCGCCAGCACGTCGCGCGAAAGGCCGTGCGCGGCGAGCGCGTCGCCGCAGACGAAGAAGCGCGCCCCGTGCGCGGCGGCTTCCCGCATGTAGCCGTGGATCGACTTGCGGCGATCGGTTGCGGCATACAGCGACTCGGCGACGCCGGGCTCGAGCAACAGCACCGAGCGCGCAGTGAAGTAGACCTCGACCTGCGCGCCCATCGCGGCGGCGGCCGAGGCGTGGAAGAACGGCGTGGCCAGCCGCACCGGGTCGTCCGGGTCGCAGGCCCACAGCAGGATCGCCAGATTCGTGGCTGCTTCGTTCACGGCACGTTCCCCGCGATCTCCGCGCCGGGCGAATCGACCCGGCCGGCCCGACCGCCACGACGCCGCGGCCGCAACCGGCACGGCGCGAATTGGCGGAGAGGCACGGGAGTCGAACCCATCCGGCAACGCGTGGCGCCGCCCACCGGGTTTGAAGCCCGGCCGACCCACCAGGGTCGTTGCCTCTCCATGGTGCTCGAAGATATCAGCTTGTCGAGCTCTTGTGGCCCGCCGGCGGCCCGGCGTGGGCCCCGCGCGCGGGCTGCGCCCGCGGCGGCACAAGGCAGCTTCTGCGGGCGGCCGGGGAGCGATCGGCCGCCGCAGGGAGATCAGGTGTTCTGCACCACGATCGACGGGATCTTCAGGCTCATGTCACGCGCCTTCTCGGCGATCTTGACCGCGACACGGCGTGCAATCTGGCGGTAGGTGGCCGCGACCTGGCTGTCGGGGTCGGCCACCACCGTGGGCTTGCCCGAGTCGGCCTGCTCGCGGATGCGGATGTCGAGCGGCAGCCCGCCCAGGTACTCGATGTCGTATTCCTTCGCCATCCGCTCGCCGCCGCCCTCGCCGAAAATGTGCTCGGCATGGCCGCAGTTCGAGCACACGTGGATCGCCATGTTCTCGACGATGCCCAGGATCGGCACGCCGACCTTCTCGAACATCTTCAGGCCCTTGCGCGCATCGATCAGGGCGATGTCCTGCGGCGTGGTGACGATGATCGCGCCGGTCACGGGGATCTTCTGGGCGAGCGTGAGATGGATGTCGCCGGTGCCGGGAGGCATGTCGACCACCAGGTAGTCGAGGTCGCGCCAGTTGGTGTCGCGCAGCAGCTGCTCGAGCGCCTGCGTGACCATCGGGCCGCGCCAGACCATCGGCGTGTCGAGGTCGATCATGAAGCCGATCGAGCTGGCCTGGATGCCGTGCCCCTCCATCGGCTCGAGCGTCTTGCCGTCGCGCGACTCGGGTCGTCCGGTGATGCCGAGCATCGTCGGCTGCGAGGGGCCGTAGATGTCGGCGTCGAGCATGCCGACGCTCGCGCCCTCGGCAGCCAGCGCCAGCGCGAGGTTCACCGCGGTGGTGCTCTTGCCGACGCCGCCCTTGCCCGAGGCGACCGCGATGATGTTCTTGACGCCCGGCAGCGTCTTGACGCCGCGCTGCACCGAGTGCGCGACGATCTTCTGGTAGACGTTGGCCGACACGCTGCTCACGCCCGGAAGCGCGCGCAGCGCCGCCACCACCTGCTGGCGGATCGGCTCGATCTGGCTGCGCGCCGGATAGCCGAGCTCGACGTCGACCGCCACCTCGCCGCCTTCGACCCGTACGTTGCGCGCCTCCCGGCTCGCCACCAGGTCTTTCTGGGTATTGGGATCGACGATGGCCTTCAGGGCCTCGTTCACCTGCTCGACAGTCACGCTCATGGATGCACTCTGGACGTTGGGTAAAGAACGGGAACGGGAAGTCTAATCGAGCCGCCGCGACCTTGCCGCGATACCCCGGACGGCGTCAGGTCGCCTGCTAGACTGAGAGGTTTACGCGGACCCGCCCTGCGCCAAGCCATGACCGCTCCTGCCCGCACGCTCTTCGTGACGACCGCGCTGCCGTACGCGAACGGCCCGTTCCACATCGGCCACATCATGGAGTACATCCAGGCCGACATCTGGGTGCGCTTCCAGCGCATGCGCGGCCACACCGTGCATTTCGTCGGCGCCGACGACGCACACGGCGCGCCGATCATGATCGCCGCCGAGAAAGAGGGGCTGAGCCCGCACGACTTCGTCGCGCGCATCGCCGCCGGCCGCAAGGCCTACCTCGACGGCTTTCACCTCAGCTTCGATCACTGGCACAGCACCGACTCGCCCGAGAACACCGAGCTGTCGCAGTCGATCTACCGCAGCCTGGAGGCGCACGGCCTGATCGACGTGCGCCGCGTCGAGCAGTTCTTCGACCCGGTGAAGGGCATGTTCCTGCCCGACCGCTACATCAAGGGAGAGTGCCCGAGCTGCGGCGCGAAAGACCAGTACGGCGACTCGTGCGAGGTCTGCGGATCGGTCTACCTGCCCACCGAGCTGAAGAACCCCTATTCGGCGCTCTCGGGCGCCCAGCCCGAGCTGCGTTCCTCCGACCACTACTTCTTCAGGCTGTCCGACCCGCGCTGCCAGGCGTTCCTTCGCGAGTGGACCGCCGGCACCGATCGGCACGGCGAACCGCGGCTGCAGCCCGAGGTGCTCGCCAAGGCGCAGGAGTGGCTGGGCATCGGCACCGAGGGCGGGTCGCTGGCCGATTGGGACATCTCCCGCGACGCGCCCTACTTCGGCATCGAGATCCCCGACGCGCCGGGCAAGTACTTCTACGTCTGGCTCGACGCGCCGATCGGCTACCTCGCGTCGCTGAAAGCGCATTGCGCGAAGCTCGGCATCGACTTCCACGCCCTGCTCGCCGACCCGTCCACCGAGCAGGTGCACTTCATCGGCAAGGACATCATCTACTTCCACGTGCTGTTCTGGCCGGCCACGCTGAAGTTCGGCGGCCACAAGACGCCCGACCGCGTGAACGTGCACGGCTTCATCACGGTGAGCGGCGAGAAGATGAGCAAGAGCCGCGGCACCGGCATCTCGCCGCTGCGCTACCTCGAGATCGGGATGAACCCCGAGTGGCTGCGCTACTACATCGCGGCCAAGCTCAACGCGCGCGTCGAAGACGTCGACTTCAACCCCGACGACTTCGTCGCGCGGGTCAACAGCGACCTGATCGGCAAGTACGTCAACATCGCCAGCCGCGCCGCGAACTTCGTGAATCGCCACTTCGACGGAAAGCTGGCCACGCTTGCCGCCGACCCGGCCGACCCGCACACGGCCCGCGTGGCCGAGCTCGAGGCGGCGGTGGCGGCCGCCTACGAGGGGCGCGAGTTCGGCCGCGCGATCCGGCTGGTCATGGGCTACGCCGACGAGGTCAACCAGTACTTCGATGCGAACAGGCCGTGGGAGCTCGCGAAAGACCCGGCGCAACGCGAGGCGCTGCACGAGGTGTGCTCGCGCTGCCTGCTGGCGTTCCACCGGATGACGATCCTGCTCAAGCCGATCCTGCCGGTCACCGCCGCGCGGGTCGAGACGTTCTTCGGCACGCCGCAGCTGCGCTGGGACGACCTCGGCGTGCGCCCCGGAACCGCCTCGCCGGCTCACGCGATCGGCCGCTACGAACATCTGATGACCCGCGTCGACCCGAAGTCGTTCGACGAGCTGTTCGAGCTGCCGGCGACGGCCGACGCGCCTGCCGCCGCGGCGCCCGCGGGTGCAGCCGAAAGCGCCGGCGCGCCCGCGCCAGTGTCGATCGAAGACTTCGCGCGGATTGACCTGCGGATCGCGCGCATCGTCGCGGCCGAGGCGGTGGAGGGGTCGGACAAGCTGCTGCGGCTCACGCTCGATGCGGGCGAAGGACGACTGCGCAACGTCTTCTCGGGCATCAAGGCCGCCTACGATCCGGCCCGACTGGTCGGCAGGCTGGCCGTGCTCGTTGCGAATCTTGCTCCGCGCAAGATGAAGTTCGGCGTCTCCGAGGGCATGGTGCTGTCCGCGTCGGCCGACGACGCGGGGTCGCCTTCGGGCCTGTACCTGCTCGACGCCGACGAGGGGGCACAGCCCGGAATGAAGGTCAGCTGAATCGCGCCGCCTATCCGCCCTTGAGCAGGTTCGGGTCCGGCGAGCGGCTGGTGCGCACGACGCGCCCTTGCGCGTCGAGGTGCGCATGGAACATCTCGGTGGCGACGACGTCGCCCTTGACCCGCCAGGTCCAGACGACCTCGCCCAGGGCGGGAAACGACTCCTCCGAACCGGGCTTGCCGAGCATCCGGCGCAGGTCGTCGCGGCTCATCCCCGCACGGACCCGGGCGAGGTTCCCCGGGGCCAGCGCGTTCTCCATTCCGCGATACACGCCGTCGGGACCGATCTCGACCATCCAGGTCTCGGAGCCTTCGGGCCCGCGCGCGTACTCGAACACCTGGCTTCCGTCGCGCTCCTCCCAGATGGTGCCCGGCTTGCCCATCAGCTTGCGCACCTCCTCGACGGTGGACTGCCCCGGGCGCAGGTCGCGCTGCGCGATGAAGTCGCAGGCGCCCATCAGCGCGAGCAGCGAGCACAGCCAGCCTGTCAGGATCGAACGCTTCATGGACATCTCCCGGGATCGGCGCAAGTATCGTCGAATCCGCCGCGTCGGGCTGCCTCCCGGGATCGCTTAGAATCGCGCTGGAGAACCCCGCCATGTACGAATCCGAGATCACCCGCTTCATCGCCGAGCTGAAGCGGAAGAATCCCCGGCTCGAGGCCTCGCAGCGCGAGGGCCGCGCGCTGCTCTGGGACCGGCCGCAGGATGCCGGCGCCACCCGCCGCTACCGTGAATCGCGGGTCGCGCAGCAGCCCTACGTCTATTACCCGAAAGACTACACTTGAGCGCAGCATCCGCCGACACCGCGGTCGACACGACGCCGATGCCGGACGACGAGGCGGCGCCGCACGCCGAGCCCGAACAACTCGAGCTGAAGGTGGTCGCGCGGCTGTACGGCGAGCCGATGGTCCGGCTGCCCGCAGACCTGTACATCCCGCCCGATGCGCTCGAGGTGTTCCTCGAGACTTTCGAGGGGCCGCTCGACGTGCTCCTCTACCTGATCCGGCGGCAGAATTTCAACATCCTCGACATCCCGATGGCCGAGGTCACGCGGCAATACCTCGCCTACATCGACGAGATCCGCAGCCGCAATCTCGAACTCGCGGCCGAATACCTGCTGATGGCGGCGCTGCTGATCTCGATCAAGTCGCGCATGCTGCTGCCGATGAAGAAGGCCGACAGCGGCGAGGAGGTCGAGGATCCGCGTGCCGAACTGGCGCGCCGGCTGATCGAGTACGAGCGCATCAAGCTGGGCGCACAGCAGCTCGACACGCTGCCCCAGCTCGGGCGCGACTTCCTGCGCGCGCAGGCCTGGATCGAAGAGGCGGTGACCACGCGGCTGCCCGAAGTTCATCCGGTCGACCTGCAGAGCGCGTGGGCCGACATCCTGCGCCGCGCGAAGCTCACGCAACACCACCGGATCAGCCGCGAGGAACTGTCGGTGCGCGAGTTCATGACCTTCGTGCTGCGCAAGCTGCAGGACCGCCGCTTCGCCGAATTCGAGGAGCTGTTCGACGTCGGCCGCGGAATCCCGGTGGTGGTGGTCACTTTCATCGCGCTGCTCGAGCTGGCGCGCGAATCGCTGATCGAGATCACCCAGGCCGAGGCGTTCGCGCCGATCTACGTGCGGCTCGCCTACCAGCCGAGCTGAACACCTCGCCGCCCGAGATGGCGCCGATCGTCCGCCGCGCGGTCTCCCTGAAGGCGCTGAACAGCTTCGGCGTCGACGCGCGCGCCGAGCGCCTGGTCGAACTGCGTGACCCGGCCGAGCTTCCCGCCGTGCTCGCGCTGCTGCGCGAGCGGCCGCCCGCACTCGTGCTCGGCGGCGGAAGCAACCTGCTTTTCAGTCGCGATCCGCCCGGCACGGTGCTGCGGGTCATGCTCGGCGGCCGCCGGGTGCTCGGCGAGCGGGCGGGCGAGACGCTGGTCGAGGCGGCCGCGGGCGAGAACTGGCACGGGTTCGTCGAATGGACGCTCGGGCTCGGCCTGAACGGGCTGGAGAACCTGTCGCTGATTCCGGGCACCGTCGGCGCAGCCCCGGTGCAGAACGTCGGCGCCTACGGGGTGGAGGTCTGCGAGCGCTTCGATTCGCTCGATGCGGTGTCGCTTCCCGATGGCGCGCTCCGCCGCTTCGACGCCGGCGACTGCAGCTTCGGGTATCGCGACAGCGTCTTCAGGCACGGCGCGGACGCGCAGTGGCTGATCACCGCAGTGCGCTTCAGGCTGTCGCGCACGCCGCGGCCCTGTCTCGACTACGGCGAACTGCGCGACGAGTTGCGTACGCGCGGCGTGGCCTCGCCCGGCGCTCGCGAAGTCGCCGACGCGGTCTGCGCGATTCGCCGCCGCAAGCTGCCCGACCCGGCCGAAATCGGCAACGCGGGCAGCTTCTTCAGGAACCCGGTCGTCGAGCGCGCGCGGGCCGAGCAACTCGCCCGGGCACATTCCGGGATGCCGATCTACCCGGGCATCTCGCCCGCCACCGCCAAGCTCTCGGCGGCCTGGATGATCGATCGGTGCGGCTGGAAGGGCTGGCGCGACGGCGATGCCGGCGTGCACGAGCGGCACGCGCTGGTGCTGGTGAATCACGGCAATGCGAGCGGCGCGCAGATCGTCGCGCTGGCCACGCGAATCCGTGAATCGGTCAGGCAGCGATTCGGCATCGAGCTGGAACCGGAGCCGGTCGTCGTCTAGGGCGTGCGCGCGGCCGCGCCGCCACGGCTCGCTATAATCACGGGTTTGCTTCGGGGACGCTCGATCATGGACGACGAACAACAGAACGAGCACCAGGCGCTGCTCGCCTGGATTCTCGGCATCGCAGTCACGATCGCGGTCGCCGCCTCGATCGTGATCGGCATCCTCTCGGCAAGCGGGGGCGGATCCGCCCCGGTGCAAGCCGCGCTCCCTGCGGCCTCACAGGAGGGCGCCGCGGCAGCAGCGCAGGCCGGCGCGGCAGCCGTCGGCGGCAGCCCCACTGCCGCCGAGGTCGACGTCGCCCCGGCCCCGGCAGTCGGCGCCGGGTATCCGGCGCAGGTGCGCTTTCACTTCGAGACCGGGAAGTCCGCACTTCCGTCCGATGCCGCCGCGCAACTCGCGGCGATCGCCGAGTGGGCGCGCGGCGACGCGTCGGCGAAGATCGGCATCTCGGGCTTTCACGATCGGCACGGCGATGCAGCAGCAAACGCGGTCCTCGCGCGCGATCGCGCGATCGCGACACGCGAAGCGCTGCTCGCCGCGGGCGTGCCCGCCGAGCGCATCGTGATGGTCAGGCCGCAGGAAACCACCGGTGGCGGCGACGACCGCGAGGCGCGACGCGTCGACGTCTATCCGGCGCAATAGGCGCGGCGCCGCCCCGCCCCCGGCGACGGCCTCGCGCGCCGGGGCCTCGCGCGCGAGGCACGCCGCGAGGCCATGAAGGCGGTACTCGACACGAACGTCTGGCTCGACTGGCTGGTGTTTGCCGAGCCCGCGGTCGCACCGATCGCGCGCGGCATCGAGACGGGCGCACTCACGGTGCTGGGCAGCGACGAAATCCGGGCCGAATGGCTCGACGTGATCGCGCGCCCGACTTTCGGACTGGACGAGCGCGCGCGCGCCGCGGCGAGCGCGGCCTGGGACCGCTGGGTGCACCGGTGCGCGCGCGCGCCGTGCTGCGCACTGGCGTGCCGCGACCGCGACGACCAGAAGTTCGTCGACCTGGCGGTGGCCGAGCGCGCGACCTGGCTGGTCACCCGCGACAAGGCGCTTCTCGCACTGGCCCGGCAGGCCGCGCGCGCGCACGCGCTGTCGATCGTGCGGCCCGACGCCGCGGCGCTGCTGGCCGCGCTGTCGACGCACGAGGCGAACCTATAATCGGGGACCGGAGGAACGACCCCGCCATGGACGCCGCGCAGAGCTTCGCCCCGCCCCCGATCGAAACCCGGCTGCCGAAAGTGGGCACGACGATCTTCACGGTCATGTCGGCGCTGGCCGTCGAGAAGAACGCGGTCAACCTCGGCCAGGGGTTCCCCGACTTCGACTGCGATCCGCGCCTGGCCGACGCGGTCGCCGACGCGATGCGCAGCAGCCTGAACCAGTATGCCCCGATGGCGGGCAATCCCGAACTGCGCCGGGTGGTGGCGCAGAAGATCGCCGAAACCTGCGGCGCGCGCTACGACTGGAACCACGAGATCACGATCACGGCGGGCGCCACGCAGGCGATCCTCACCGCAGTGCTGGCGATCGTGAGGCCCGGCGACGAAGTGATCGTGATCGAGCCGGCATACGACAGCTATGTGCCGGCGATCGAACTCGCCGGCGGGAGCGCGGTCCCGGTGCCGATGGACGCGCAGTTCCGCGTGCCCTGGAAGGCGGTGCGGGCAGCGCTCGGCCCGCGCACCCGCGCGATCCTGGTCAACTCGCCGCACAACCCGAGCGGAACGATCCTGCGCGAGCCCGATCTTCGCGAACTCGAGTCGATCGCGGTCGAGCACGGCCTGTTCGTCGTCTCCGACGAGGTCTACGAGCACATGGTGTACGACGACGAGCCGCACCAGTCGGTCAGCCGCTATCCGCGGCTGGCGGAGCGCGCCTTCGTCATCTCGTCGTTCGGCAAGACGTTCCACGTCACCGGCTGGAAGGTCGGGTACTGCGCGGCACCGGCGCCGCTGACCGCCGAGTTCCGCAAGATCCACCAGTACAACGTGTTCTCGGTGAACACGCCGATGCAGCACGGTCTGGCCGCCTACATGCGCGATCCGGCGCCGTGGCGCGGACTCGCGGCCTTCTACCAGCGCAAGCGCGACCTGTTCCGTGCCGGACTCGCTGCGACGCGGTTCCGGCTGCTGCCCTGCGAGGGCACCTACTTCCAGGTGGTCGACTACAGCGCGATCTCCGACCTGAGCGAGGTCGAATTCGCGAAATGGCTGACCGCCGAGATCGGCGTGGCGGCGATTCCGCTGTCGGCGTTCTACGGCGAGCCGGCCGAGAACCGCACGGTGCGCTTCTGCTTCGCCAAGGCCGACGAGACGCTGCGAGAGGCGCTCGGGCGCCTCGCCAGACTGTAGCGGCCCGAAGCGGGCCGCCGCGCCCTAGGGCTGGTCTTCGCCGGCTTGCTGCGCGCCGGCCTCTTCGGTTCCGGCCTCGTGCTCACCGGCATCGGCCTGCGCGGGCGCCTCCCCCAGCGCCGCCTGCTCGGCCCTGCGTTTGAGCTTTTCTTCCTTCTTCTGCTTCTTGGCGAGCTCGCGCTGCCTCTTGGCGAATGCGTAGTTCGGTTTTGCCAATCTGCGGTCCCTCCGCGGGTTGTGACGTTGCGTTTCCCAGCCGCATTGTCGCGGCTCTTCGGTCGCGGCGCCACCCGGCCGGCCGGACGCACCGGATTCGCCGATGCGCGCCGCGCCGCAGGCCCGGTGCTAGGCGACGATCCGGCGCCGCAGCGCCTTGACCTGGCCGTGCCGAACCTTCTCGTCGATGCGCCTCGCCCGCACCGCCGCACTCGGCCGCGTCTGCACGCGCGCCGCGGGCTGGTGCGCCGCCAGATCGACCAGCGCCTGAAGACGCGCAATCGCATCCTCGCGATTGCGCTCGAGGCTGCGGAAGCGCTGCGCCTTGATCACCACCACGCCCCCGGCCGAGATGCGCCGGTCGTCGAGCGCGAGCAGGCGCTCCTTCACGCGCGCCGGCAGCGACGAGCCGCCGATCGCGAAGCGGATCTGCACCGCATTGGACACCTTGTTGATGTTCTGGCCGCCGGCCCCTTGCGCACGGATCGCGGTGAACTCGATCTCGTCCTCGCGCACCTTCGGCGAGCGCGCGGCAGTGCTCATTTCATGTCCTTCAGCAGCGGCGTGTCGTGCGCCACGAGGAACTCCTCGGCGGCCTCGATGATGAAGTAGCGGAACGCCTCGGCAGCCGGCGAGAGCACCTTCGACAGCAGGTGCACCACGTTCCAGCTGCGCATCACCGGAGTGCCCTCCACCGCCAGCACCTGCATCAGCCCGCTGCGCACCTCCAGGCCGATCGTGTGCAGCGACAGGAAACTGATGCCCATGCCCGCGATCACCGCCTGCTTGATCGTCTCGTTGCTCGACATCTCCATCGTGATGCGCGGCTCGAACTGGTGAGCCTTGAAGAACGCCTCCATCACGCTGCGGGTGCCCGAGTCGGGCTCGCGCACGATGAACGGGTACGGGGCGAGCGCATGCACCGGCGGATGGCCGACCCGCAGCAGCGGATGGCCCGGCGGGCAGACGAAGACCAGCGGATGCGCCGCGAAGGGCTCGGCGCGTGCCGCGGCTTCCTTCGGCGGGCGCCCCATCACCGCGAGGTCGACTTCGCTCGCCTGCAGCAGGCGCGCCAGCTGCTCGCGGTTGGCGGTGACGCGCAGCCGCACGTCGACGCCCGGATGCTGCTCCCGGAAGCGCGCCAGCAGGTGCGGCACGAAGTACTTCGCGGTGCTCACCATGCCGATCGTCAGCAGACCGGTCTCGAGGCGCTTGAAGCGCGCCATCGCGTCGTCGGCTTCCTTCAGCGTCGCGATCAGCCGGCGCGCGTAGACGAGGAAGTACTCGCCGGCGGTCGTGAGCGAAACCTTGCGTCCCTCGCGCTCGAACAGCGGCAGGCCGATCCGGTCTTCGAGTTCCTTCACCTGCATCGTCACCGCCGGCGGGGTGAGGTGCATCGATTCGGCGGCGCGCGCGAAACTCAGGTGGCGCGCCACCTCGGCGAACACCTTGAGCTGGCGAAAGGTGATGTTGCTCATTCAGATAAAACTGAAGTCGTGAGAAATAATATCTGAATTTTCCTTATTCGAGAAGAGCCATATTGTCCGGGTATCGCGCTGCCGCCACGGGGCCGGCAGCGAATCCAGCGGAGAACCCACCGTGAACCAGATTCTCGACGAGGGCATGATCACCGATACGAAGAAGCGCTACGCGGCCGGTGTGCTGAAGTACCGCCAGATGGGCTATTGGGACGGCGACTACGTCCCGAAGGATACCGACGTGATCTGCCTGTTCCGCATCACGCCGCAGGAGGGCGTCGATCCGGTGGAGGCGGCCGCGGCGGTTGCCGGAGAGTCGTCGACCGCGACCTGGACCGTGGTCTGGACCGACCGCCTGACCGCCTGCGACGACTATCGCGCCAAGGCCTACAAGGTCGAGCAGGTGCCCAACGCGCCGGGCCAGTATTTCGCCTGGATCGCCTACGACCTGTCGCTGTTCGAGGAAGGCTCGATCGCCAACATGACCGCCAGCCTGATCGGCAACGTGTTCGGCTTCAAGCCGCTCAAGGCGCTGCGGCTCGAGGACATCCGCGTGCCGGTGGCCTACGTGAAGACCTTCAAGGGCCCGCCCACCGGGCTCGTGGTCGAGCGCGAGCGGCTGGACAAGTACGGGCGGCCCCTGCTGGGCGCCACCGTCAAGCCCAAGCTCGGCCTGTCCGGGCGCAACTACGGCCGCGTCGTCTACGAGGGCCTGAAGGGCGGCCTCGACTTCATGAAGGACGACGAGAACATCAACTCGCAGCCGTTCATGCACTGGCGCGACCGCTTCCTGTACGTGATGGAGGCGGTGAACAAGGCGAGCGCGGTCACCGGAGAGGTCAAGGGCAGCTACCTGAACGTGACCGCCGCGACGATGGAAGACATGTACGAGCGCGCCGAGTTCGCGAAGGAACTGGGTTCCGTGATCGTCATGATCGACCTCGTGATCGGCTACACCGCGATCCAGTCGATGGCGAACTGGGCGCGCAGGAACGACATGATCCTGCACATGCACCGCGCGGGCCACAGCACCTACACCCGCCAGAAGAGCCACGGCGTGAGCTTCCGCGTGATCGCCAAGTGGCTGCGGCTGGCCGGCGTCGATCACCTGCACACCGGCACCGCGGTGGGCAAGCTCGAAGGCGATCCGCTCACGGTGCAGGGCTACTACAACGTCTGCCGCGACAGCGTCACGCGGATGGACCTGCCGCGCGGCCTGTACTTCGACCAGGACTGGGCCGGGCTGCGCAAGGTGATGCCGGTCGCCTCGGGCGGCATCCACGCCGGCCAGATGCACCAGCTGATCGACCTGTTCGGCGACGACGTGGTGCTGCAGTTCGGCGGCGGCACGATCGGGCACCCGCAAGGCATCCAGGCCGGCGCGGTGGCCAACCGGGTTGCGCTCGAAGCGATGGTGAAGGCGCGCAACGAGGGCCGCGACATCCTCGCCGAGGGTCCCGCGATCCTGCAGCGGGCGGCGGCGCACTGCGGGCCGCTGAAAGCGGCGCTCGACACCTGGAAAGACGTGACCTTCGACTACGCGTCGACCGATTCCAGCGACTACGCGGTCACGCCGGCCACCTCCGCCTGACGCACCGACGACGACACTCGGGAGAACCGAACCATGATGACCAACCCGATCGGCCGCCTGACGCAGGGGCAATTCAGCTTCCTGCCCGACCTCACCGACGCCGAGATCTCGATGCAGGTGGAATACGGCCTGAACAAGGGCTACGCCTGGAGCGTCGAGTACACCGACGATCCGCACCCGCGCAACACCTACTGGGAGATGTACGGCAACCCGATGTTCGACCTGAAAGACGCCGCCGGCGTGATGATGGAGCTGGCGGGCTGCCGCAAGGCGTTCCCGAACCACTACATCCGCATGCTGGCCTTCGATTCGAGCGCGGGCGTGGAGTCGATCGCGATGAGCTTCATCGTCAACCGGCCGAAGGACGAGCCGGGGTTCGCGCTCGAGCGCACCGAGACAGTCGGGCGCACGCAGCGCTACGCGGTGCGCGCCTACGCCACCGACCGCCCCGAAAACGAGCGCTACTAGCGCGACGCGCCCGGCGGAATTCGCGATGACCGCTCCGCTCTACCGCATCCCCGGCGCCACGCCCGCCGCCGTTGCGGCTGCGCCGCGGGCAAACGAAGCCGGCGGCGAACCGGCGCCGTCCGGGACATCGGGCACCGCGCCCCCCTCGGGCGCGCCCGAGGGGGGCGCGGCAGCGCCGGCGCGCACCGTCGCCGAAGTGCTGGCGAGCAGCCAGGTCGAAGCGGTGCTCGACGAACTCGACCGCGAACTGGTCGGGCTCGCGCCGGTCAAGCAGCGCATCCGCGACATCGCCGCGCTGCTGGTCATCGACAAGCTGCGCCTGAACCTCGGGCTGGCCGCGCAGTCGCCCTCGCTGCACATGAGCTTCACCGGCAACCCCGGCACCGGCAAGACGACGGTCGCGATGCGCATGGCGCAGATCCTGCACCGGCTCGGTTACGTGCGCAAAGGCCACCTGGTGGCGGTGACCCGCGACGACCTGGTCGGCCAGTACATCGGGCACACCGCGCCGAAGACGCGCGAGGTGCTGAAGAAGGCGATGGGCGGCGTGCTGTTCATCGACGAGGCCTACTACCTGTACCGGCCCGAGAACGAACGCGACTACGGCCAGGAAGCGATCGAGATCCTGCTGCAGGTGATGGAGAACCAGCGCGACGACCTGGTGGTGATCCTGGCCGGCTACGCCGACCGGATGGACACCTTCTTTCGCAGCAACCCCGGCATGAGTTCGCGCATCGCGCACCATCTCGACTTCCCCGACTACACGGAAGACGAACTGCTCGCGATCGCCGAACGGATGCTCGCACGGCAGAACTACCGCTTCGGGGCGGGCGCGCGCGAAGCGTTCGCGCAGTACCTCGCGCGCCGCGTGACCCAGCCGCACTTCGCCAACGCGCGCAGCGTGCGCAACGCGCTCGATCGCGCGAGGCTTCGGCAGGCCAGCCGCCTGTTCGCCGAGCGCGACCGCGCGCTCGATCTGGACGACCTGTGCACGATCGCCGAGGCCGACATTCGCGCCAGCCGCGTGTTCGCCGCGCCGGCGGCACCGACCACTGCCGACGCGGGATCCGGCGATCGATCCCGCCCGATCGCCGGGAGACCGCTATGACGACGCCGACCGACCTGCACGACTGGCTGGCAACGCAACCGCCCGCGCTCGCTGCGACGATCGAAACCCTGGCGCGTTCGTGCGCGCGAATCGCCGAGTCGGCGGCGCTCGGCCAGCTGGCCGGCCTGGAGGGCTACACCGAGCACGCCAACAGCCAGGGCGAGATGCAGACCAAGCTCGACCTGTTCGCCGACGAGTGCATCGCGCAGGCGCTGGCGGGCTGCCGGCACGTCGCCGGCTGGGCGAGCGAGGAGCACGACGAGCCGTCGATCTCGCCGGAGCACGGCGAGACCGGCGAATACCTGGTGGTGTTCGATCCGCTCGACGGTTCGTCGAACATCGACGCGAACATTTCGGTGGGCACGATCTTCTCGATCCTGCCGCACCCGTTTCGCGGCACCTCGCCCGGCGCGGCCGGCTTCCTGCAACCGGGGCGCCGCCAGATCGCTGCGGGTTACGCGATCTACGGTCCGGCCTCGGTGATGGTGCTCAGCTGCGGCAACGGCGTCACGGCATTCACGCTGGACCGTCGCGACGGTCACTGGCGGCTCACCCGCGACGCGATCAGGGTGCCCGAGCAGACGCGCGAATTCGCGATCAACGCGTCGAACCAGCGTTTCTGGGAAAAACCGGTGCAGCGCTACGTCTCGGAATGCCTGGCCGGCGAGAGCGGCCCGCGCAGCAAGGACTTCAACATGCGCTGGGTCGCGAGCCTCGTTGCCGAGGTGCACCGCATCCTGAGCCGCGGCGGCGTGTTCCTGTACCCGCGCGACACCAAGACGCCGTACAAGCCCGGACGGCTGCGGCTGATGTACGAAGCCGCCCCGATCGCCTGGCTGATGGAGCAGGCGGGCGCGGCCGCCGTCACCGGCACCCGCCACCTGCTCGACGTCGTGCCCGACACCCTGCACGAGCGGGTGCCGGTGATCGTCGGCTCGCGCGAGGAGGTCGAGCTGATCGTGCGCTACCACGAGGATCCGAGCGAGAACGTCTCGTGGCAGCTCTTCGGCTCGCGCTCGCTGTTCGTGCGCGCCTGAACCGCCCCGACCTCGCCAACGCCATGTCCAGAAAGCATCCGATCATCGCCGTCACCGGCTCGAGCGGCGCCGGAACCAGCACGGTCAAGCGCACCTTCGAGACGATCTTCCGCCGCGAGGGCATCACCGCCGCCACCATCGAGGGCGACGCGTTCCATCGCTACGAGCGCAAGGAGATGAAGGAGCGCATCGCCGCGGCCGAGCGCGAAGGCCGGCAGATGAGCCACTTCGGGCCCGAAGCGAACGAATGGGTCGAGCTGGAGAAGCAGTTCGGCAACTACGCGCGCGACGGCCGCTGCCGCACGCGCCTGTACCTGCACAACGAAGCCGAGGCGGCGCCGTGGAACCAGGAGCCCGGCACCTTCACGCCCTGGCACGACACGCCGGTGGACACCGACCTGCTGTTCTACGAGGGATTGCACGGCTGCGTGAAGACCGCCGAGGTCGACCTCGCGCGCCGCGTCGACCTGAAGATAGGGGTCGTGCCGATCATCAACCTGGAGTGGATCCAGAAGATCCATCGCGACACGAAGGACCGCGGGTATTCGAAGGAAGCGGTGGCCGACACGATCCTGCGCCGCATGCACGACTACATTCACTACGTGTGCCCGCAGTTCGGCGAGACCGACATCAACTTCCAGCGCGTCCCGGTGGTCGACACCTCGAACCCGTTCATCGCCCGCGACATCCCGACCGCGGGAGAGAGCATGACGGTGATCCGCTTCAGGAACCCGCGCGGCATCGACTTCCCCTACCTGCTGTCGATGATCGGCGAATCGTTCATGTCGCGCGCCAACACGATCGTGGTGCCGGGCGGAAAGATGGACCTGGCGATGCAGCTGATCCTCACGCCGATGATCCTGCGCCTGATGGAGATCCGGCGCGCGCAGCTCGCCTGAGCCGCTCAGGCGGGCGGCCGCAGCGCGATCACCGTCGAGAACACTTTCGAGGTCTGTCCCGGGGCGGGGAACTCGTCGAGGCGCGCCTCGACGATCCGCCAGTCGGCGAAGCGCCGTTCGAGTTCGTTGCGGCCGAACAGGCAGAAGGCCGAGGGATCGAACATGTCGAGGTAGGTCGTGCCCTCGCACAGCACGTTCACGATCGCCACGCCGCCGGGGCGCACGCGTTCGCGGACGTGGCGCAGCACGCCGCGCGCGGTGTCGCAATCGAAGAACATCAGCAGGCCGATGCAGGCGATCGCGTCGAAGTCCTCGTCGATCGTCCACTTGGCCAGATCGGCCCGGCGCGCGTCCACGTCGAGCCCGGCCAGCGCGGCGCGCTCGCGCAGCGACGCGATCGCGGTTTCGCTGGCGTCGAGCGCCAGCACCCGGCAGCCGCGGCGCGCCGCCTCGATCGACAGGTTGCCCATGCCGCAGCCCAGGTCGAGCATGCGCCCGTGCAGGTGCGGCAGCGCGGCGAGTTCGAACGGATTGAGCCGGAAGTCGCCCGCCTCGGCCTGGCCGCGGAACTGGCGCTCGAAGAAGCGCACGCTGGGGTTCGGATGTTCGTGCTGCATCTGCCCGTGACCGCCGCGGCTGCGCGCGGCCGACGCGATCTCAGGTGGTTTCGGGAGCCGGGCCCGGGTACCAGTTCGCCGGACGCTTCTCGCGGAACGACGCGAAGCCTTCGGCCGCCTCGGCCGACTGGCGCCTGGCCGCGTGCTGCGCGACCAGGCGCTCGAACACCTGGTGCGGCACGTCGCCCCAGGCGTGCTCGAGCGCCAGCGCCTTGGTCTGCGCGTTGGCCTTCGGTGCGTTCTGCAGCAGGTGATCGACGACGCGCGCGCCCGCCTCGGCCAGGGAGCCGGCTGCGACCACCTCGTGAACCAGGCCGATCCGGCGTGCCTCGTGCGCATCGAAGCGCTCCCCGGTGAGCGCGTAGCGGCGGATCTGGCGCACGCCGATCGCATCGGCCAGTTGCGGAATGATGATGCCGGCCATCAGCCCCCAGCGGGTCTCGGCGATCGAGAACTGCGCGTTGTCGGCCGCGATCGCCACGTCGCAGGCGGCCACGATGCCGGTGCCCCCGCCGAAGCACGCGCCCTGCACCAGCGCCACGGTGGGCACGGGCAGCGCGTTCAGCCGCTGCACCGCGCGGGCAGTGAGCCGGGACGCATCGAGGTTGTCGTCGCGCGAACCCTGCGCGACCCACTGCAGCCATCCGAGGTCGGCCCCCGCCTGGAAGTGCCGCCCGGCGCCGGTGAGCACCACGACGCGCAGCGACGGCTGCGCACCGAGCGCGTCCATGGCCGCCATGATGCCGTCGAGCAGGCCGCCATCGTAGGCGTTGTTCACCTCGGGACGATTCAGCGTGACCGTCGCCACGCCGCGCGGGTCGAGTCTCCAGAGCACCGGATCCTGGTTCATGGCATCGATCGTCCGTCGGGCGCGCTTGCGCGCAGGAGCATTGCATGGGCTTCGAGATCGGCCTCGGAAAAGCAGCAGAAGATCACTTCCTCGATCGTCGGATGCCCGGCAACCGCCGCGCGCACCGTGTCCACGGCGATCTGCGCCGCGGCCTGCCGCGGATAGCCATAGGCACCGGTGCTGATCGACGGAAACGCGATGCTGCGCACGCCGGCGCCGGCGGCGAGCTCGATCGAGCGCCGGTAGCACGACGCGAGCAGCCCGGCTTCGCCGTGGCCTCCGCCGCGCCACACCGGGCCCACGGTGTGGATGACGTACTTCGCACGCAGCCGGTGCCCGCCGGTGAGCCTGGCGTCCCCGGTGCGGCAGCCGCCCAGGGCGCGGCATTCCTCGAGCAGGCCGGGGCCGGCAGCGCGATGGATCGCGCCGTCGACGCCGCCGCCGCCGAGCAGCGTGGAGTTGGCGGCATTGACGATCGCGTCCACGTCGAGCGTGGTGATGTCGGCCAGAACGGCGCGCAGGGTCGCTGTCATTGGCGCGATTCTGCGGCGCGAACGGCCGGGCGTGCAAGCCGCGCACGGCCGGTCGTCGTCTCTGGAATAATCGCCCGCGGAAACCACGAACGAACATGGACCGCTTCAAGCAGATCGAGACTTTCGTCGCGGTCGCGACCCGCGGCAGCCTGTCGGCCGCGGCGCAGGCCGAGGGGGTGGCGCCGGCAGTGATCGGGCGCCGGATCGACGCGCTCGAGGAGCGCCTGGGGGTCAAGCTGCTGGTTAGCACCACGCGGCGCATCACGCTCACCTTCGAAGGCAGCGCGTTCCTCGAGGACTGCCAGCGGCTGCTCAACGATTTCTACGACGCCGAGGCCTCGGTGTCGCTCGGCGGGGTCAAGGCGAGCGGGCACCTGCGGGTGACCGCGCCGGCCGGGTTCGGCCGCGCGCACGTCGCTCCGCTGCTGCCGGCCTTCCTCGACGCACACCCCGAGGTGACGATCTCGCTCGACCTCACCGACCGGCTCGCCGACATCGTGAACGAAGGGATCGACGTCGCGATCCGCATCGGTGCGCTGGACGACTCCAGCCTGGTGGGGCTCGAGCTCGCCGAGAACCGCCGCGTCGTCGTCGCCAGCCCCGGTTACCTCGAGGCGCACGGCACGCCGTCCACGCCCGCGGAGCTCGCGCAGCACAACTGCCTGACTTTCGGCACCTACGGCAACCAGGCGCGTGGCTGGCAGTTCGATCTCGACGGGCAGCTGGTGTCGATGCGGGTATCCGGAACCCTGGCGTGCAACGACGGCGCGGTGCTGCGCGACTGGGCGCTGGCCGGCCGCGGACTGGCCTGGCGATCGATGTGGGAAGTCGGGGAAGACCTGCGCGCCGGGCGCCTGAAGAGCGTGCTGGACGCGTTCGCTGCGCCCGACAACGCGATCCACGCGGTGTTTCCGCAGCGCAAGCACCTGCCGCTGCGCGTTCGCGTGTTCGTCGACTACCTGAAGACCGCCTACGGCGACCCGGCCTACTGGCGCTGAGCGCGGCGCAGGCTCTGCGCGATGCCCCACTGCGCCGCCCAGTAGGTGCCCAGCACCCAGACGGGTGCGGCAGCGATCGGGCTGCGGAAGCGGTCGGTCGCGAGCAGCGCATCGGAGACCACGAACAGCACGCCGCCGATCGCCGCCATCCGCGTGCCCGGCTCCGGGTGTTCCTGCCATCGCACGATCGCCTGCGCCGCCATCGCCACCAGCACCACGACGTAGGCGATCACCGGCCCCCTGAGCGCCGGCGCGAGCCCGCCCCAGAGGAAGGCGAGAACCGCGAGCCCGACCGCACCGAGTGCGGCCAGCGGCAGCACCCGCGCGAACAGCCGCGTGTCGACGGTGAACGCGCGCAGGTAGCACAGGTGCGCAACGAGAAACGCGAGCAGACCGCCGACGAACAGCCGCGGCGAGAGCATCAGCAGCACGTCACCGGCGAGGGAAAAGACGAGACCGGCGAGCACGCCGCGGCGCAGCCGCGCATCGCCGGCCTCGCCGACACGCCACGCCAGCACCACCAGCACCGCGGTGGCCAGCGGCTTTCCGATCCAGTGAACCAGCGTCCAGACGTCGAGGCCGCCTCGTTCGCGCAGCAGCGCGCCGACGATCGCGGCAAGCGCAGCTGCGGCGAGGGCGAGCCCGCCGCGGCGCCAGCAGGTGTCGGAGCGTTGGTTCATGAAAAAAGGGCAGCCGTGGAAGGCTGCCCTGTTCGAGGTCGGTGGACGCCCGGATTACTTCAGGTGCTTGCCGACCAGGCCGGTCATCTCGAACATGTTGACCTGCGCCTTGCCGAAGACCTGCCTGAGCTTCTCGTCGGCGTTGATCAGGCGCTTGTTCACCGCGTCCTGCAGCTTGCCCTTCTTGATGTAGTCCCAGAGCCGCTTGACCACCTCGGTGCGCGGCAGCGGCTTGTCGCCGACGATCGACGCCAGGGCGGCGCTCGGCGTGAGCGCCTTCATGAAGGCGGGATTGGGCTTGCGCGCCTTCTTCGCGGCCGGCTTCTTCGCGGCGGCCTTCTTCGCGGCCGGCTTCTTCGCAGCGGCCTTCTTCACGGCTGACTTCTTCGCGGCGGGCTTCTTCGCCGGCGCCTTGGCGGCCGGCTTCTTCGCAGCGACCTTCTTCGCGGCGGGCTTCCTCGCCGGCGCCTTCTTCGCCGGCGCCTTCTTCGCAGCGGCCTTCTTCGCAGCCTTCTTGGCAGTGGCCATTCTCGATCCTCCTGAATCCATGTGTGCGATGTTCGTTTCGAACAGCGCGGTTTCAGAGGGAAAACGCGCTCTCTCCACAGGAGCGAAGCATGACGCGTCTTGCACGGAACGCCAACAAAAACAAGCGCTGCGAAGGCGCCGTCCGTCGGGAGTGTTGTATCGGCGACGCAATCATCGCCAGGCAGTGCGCCCGCCGCGCCGCCCTGCGTACTCAGGCAGCCTCGGTTTCACGCGCCGCGCGCCTGCGCTCGTGCTCCTTCAGGTGGCGCTTGCGCAGGCGAATGCTCTTCGGCGTGAGCTCGACCAGCTCGTCCTCGGCGATGAACTCCACCGCCTTCTCCAGCGTGAGCTGGATCGGCGGCACCAGCACGATGTGTTCGTCCTTGCCGGCGGCGCGCACGTTGGTGAGCTTCTTCTCGCGCACCGGATTGACCACCAGGTCGTTGTCGCGCGAATGGATGCCGATGATCATGCCTTCGTACAGCGGATCGCCCGGGCTGACGAACATCCGGCCGCGCTCCTGCAGTTTCCACAGCGCGTAGGCGACCGCCTCGCCGTCGTCCCGGGAGACCAGCACGCCGTTGCGGCGGTCCTCGATGTCGCCGGCCCAGGGGCCGTAGTCGTCGAACACGTGGCTCACGACGCCGGTGCCGCGGGTCAGGTTGAGGAACTCGTTGTGAAAACCGATCAGGCCGCGTGCCGGCACCCGGTAGTCGAGCCGCACCCGGCCCTTGCCGTCGGGCTCCATGTTCTGCAGCTCGCCCCTGCGCCGGCCGAGCAGCTCCATCACTGCCCCCTGGTGGGCCTCCTCGAGGTCCATGGTGAGCAGCTCGTACGGCTCCCGGCGCTCGCCGTCGACGATGCGCAGCTTCGGCCTGGGCCGTGACACCGCGAGCTCGTATCCCTCGCGGCGCATGTTCTCGAGCAGGATCGTCAGGTGCAGTTCGCCGCGCCCCGACACGACGAAGGTGTCGGAGTCGGCGGTGAACTCGACCCGCAGCGCGACGTTGCTCTTCAGTTCGCGCTCCAGGCGCTCGCGGATCTGCCGGCTGGTGACGAACCGGCCCTCGCGGCCGGCCATCGGCGAGGTGTTGACCATGAACTCCATCGACATCGTCGGCTCGTCGACCTTCAGCACCGGCAGCGCCTGCGGCTGCGCCGGGTCGCAGACGGTGCAACCGATGTCGAGCTGCTCGATCCCGTTGATCGCGACGATGTCGCCCGCCTGCGCCTCGTCGACCACGACGCGTTCGAGGCCGCTGAAGCGCAGCACCTGGTTCACCCTGGCCGCGACCGGCGCCACGCCGGTCGCAGCCGGATCGCCGTACAGCACCGCCACCGGCTGGCCGCCGCGAATGCGCCCGCGGTTGATCCGGCCGATGCCGATCTTGCCCACGTAGCTCGAATAGTCGAGCGCCGAGACCTGCAGCTGCAGCGGCCCGTCGGGGTCGTCCTCGCGGGCCGGCACCTGTCGCAGGATCGCCTCGAACAGCGGCTTCATCGACAGTCCCGCCGAGGCGGCCTCGGCCGGCCCCTCGACGCCCTGCCCGGGAAGATCCTTCAGGCTCCCGAGCGCAAAGCCGTTGACCGCCGACGCGTAGATCACCGGGAAGTCGAGCTGCTCCTCGGTGGCGCCCAGCTTGTCGAACAGGTCGAAGGTCTGGCTCACCACCCAGTCGGGACGCGCGCCGGGCCGGTCGATCTTGTTCACCACCACGATCGGCTTCAGGCCCAGCGCGAGCGCCTTGCGGGTCACGAACCGCGTCTGCGGCATCGGCCCCTCCACCGCATCGACCAGCAGCAGCACCCCGTCGACCATCGACAGTGCCCGCTCGACCTCGCCGCCGAAGTCGGCGTGCCCGGGCGTGTCGACGACGTTGATGCGGGTGCCGGCGTACTCGACCGCGCAGTTCTTCGCGAGAATGGTGATGCCGCGTTCGCGCTCGATCTCGTTGCTGTCCATCACGCGCTCGACCATCTGCTGGTTGGCGCGGAAAGTACCCGACTGGCGCAGCAACTGGTCGACCAGCGTGGTCTTGCCGTGGTCGACGTGCGCGATGATCGCGATGTTACGGATGGCGAGACTCATGGGACGCTTCCGGTTCGGTGTGTTTCGTCGCGCCGGCGCCGGCGGCGACCAGACGTTGCGGCACCAGCACGCCGTCGCGCAGCGCGGCCACGCCCAGCAGGCGCTGCGCGCCGTAGACGCGCACGCGCGCGAGGTCACGGCTGCCCGTCGCGGCCGCTACGCGCAGCTTCTGCCCGTGCAGGAAGCGCGCTTCGGCAGGTGCGTCGAGGTCGACGCGCGGCAGATCCGCCAGCAGCGCGTCGGCGGGCGCGAGCCGCGCCCGGCGCGCGGCCGGCTCGAGCGCCTCGAGCGCTTCGAGGGTGATCGCGTCGGCCACCGACAGCGCGCCGACGCGCTCGCGGCGCAGGCCCGCAAGGTGGGCGCCGCATCCCAGGCACTCGCCGATGTCGGCGGCCAGCGTGCGGATGTAGGTGCCCTTGCCGCAGCGCACGCGAATCGTCGCGCGCGAGCCGGCGAATGCCGGCGTTTCGATCTCGTGGATCACGACCCGCCGCGGCGCGCGCTCCAGCGTCACGCCGGCACGCGCGTACTCGTAGAGCGGACGGCCCTCGCGCTTGAGCGCCGAATGCATCGGCGGCACCTGCTCGATCTCTCCGACGAAGGCGGCAGCCGCGGCGCGCAATTGCGCCTCGTCGCAGCCGACTTCGCGCCGCGCGAGCACCCGCCCCTCGGCGTCGCCGGTGTCGGTGACCACGCCCAGCGCCAGTTCGGCCAGGTAGGTCTTGTCGGCATCGAGCGAATCGTGTGCGAACTTGGTCGCCTCGCCGAACAGCAGCGGCAGCAGGCCGGTGGCCAGCGGATCGAGGGTGCCGCCGTGGCCGGCCTTGCGCGCGTTCAGCAGCCGGCGCGCCCGCACCAGGGCGTCGTTCGAGCTCAGGCCTTTCGGCTTGTCGAGCAGCAGGATGCCGTCGATCGGTTCGCGAGTCTGCTTGTTCGGGGACATGCTGCTTCGTTCACCACCGGCCCGACCAGCCCGCACCGCGCCAGCCGCGGGGCCGGCGCGATCGATGCCGGCGGCGCGGCCGATTGCTTCACACGTTCTCAATCCTCGGCGTGCTGCCTGTTCGCCTCGTCGATCAGCTTCGAGAGGACCATGGCGCGCCCGACCGACGCATCGTGGACGAAGCGCAGCTCGGGCGTGGTGTGGATGCGCACGCGGCGGCCGAGCTGCGAGCGCAGGAAGCCGGCCGCGTGGCGCAGTCCCGCGAGCGTGCTCGCCACTGCCGCCTCGTCATCGGGCAGCACGCTGAAGTACACCGTCGCGTAGGCATAGTCGGGCGTCAGCTCGACGCCGGTGATCGTGACCATGCCCACGCGCGGGTCCTCGAGTTGCGCGCGCACGAGATCGGCGAGCTCGTGGTGCACCTGCTCGGTGACCCGCACGTTGCGGCTCACGCCGCCCTGGCGACGAGTGGTCATCGTGCCCCCGGCGCACGCCTCACAGCGTGCGCGCGACCTCCTTGATCTCGAACACCTCGAGCTGGTCGCCTTCCTTGATGTCGCCGAAGTTCTTCAGGGACAGGCCGCACTCGAAGCCCTCGCGAACCTCGCGCACGTCGTCCTTGAAACGCTTGAGCGAATCGAGCTCGCCGGTCCAGACCACGGTGTGGTCGCGCAGCAGGCGCACTTTCGCGCCGCGGCGCACCACGCCCTCGAGCACCATGCAGCCGGCGACGTTGCCGACCCTGGGCACCCGGATGATCTGGCGGATCTCGACCAGGCCGATCGTCTCTTCCTTCTGCTCGGGCGACAGCAGGCCGGACATCGCCGCCTTCACGTCGTCGACCGCGTCGTAGATGATGTTGTAGTAGCGGATGTCGATGCCGTTGGTTTCGGCCAGGCGCTTGGCGTGCTGGTCGGCGCGCACGTTGAAGCCGATGATCACCGCCTTCGACGCGGTGGCCAGGTTCACGTCGTTCTCGCTGATGCCGCCCACTCCCTGGTGCACGATCTGCACTTTCACCTCGTCGGTGGAGAGCTTCAGCATCGCGTGCGCGAGCGCCTCCTGCGAGCCCTGGACGTCGGCCTTCACGATCAGGGGCAGGGTCTTCACCTCGCCGGCAGTCATCTGCTCGAACATGTTCTCGAGCTTGGCTGCCTGCTGTCTGGCGAGCTTCACGTCGCGGAACTTGCCCTGGCGGAACAGCGCGATTTCGCGCGCCTTGCGCTCGTCGCCGAGCACGATCACTTCCTCGCCGGCAGCCGGAACCTCCTGCAGGCCCTGGATCTCGACCGGAATCGACGGGCCGGCCTCGGCCACCGCCTTGCCGTTCTCGTCGAGCATTGCGCGAACGCGTCCGAACGACGAGCCGGCCAGCACGATGTCGCCGCGCCTGAGCGTGCCCGACTGCACCAGCACCGTGGCCACCGCGCCCTTGCCCTTGTCGAGCCGCGCCTCGATCACCAGTCCCTTGGCCGCGCCGTCGCGCACCGCGTCGAGTTCGAGCACCTCGGCCTGCAGCAGCACGTTCTCGAGCAGGTCGTCGATGCCCTGCCCGGTCTTGGCCGACACCGGGACGATCGGCACTTCGCCGCCGTACTCCTCGGGAACCACCTGGTTGGCCACCAGTTCCTGCTTGACCCGATCCGGGTTCGCCTCGGGCTTGTCGATCTTGTTCATCGCGACGACCAGCGGTACCCCCGCCGCCCTGGCGTGGTTGATCGCCTCGATCGTCTGCGGCATCACGCCGTCGTCGGCCGCCACCACCAGGATGACGATGTCGGTGGCCTTCGC
The DNA here is from genome assembly GCA_003577305.1 of Burkholderiales bacterium. Classification (GTDB taxonomy): domain Bacteria; phylum Pseudomonadota; class Gammaproteobacteria; order Burkholderiales; family Burkholderiaceae_E; genus Zeimonas. Next base: position 753 of record QEVL01000011.1, on the reverse strand, counting down.
GCCGCGCGCACGCATCGCGGTGAACGCCTCGTGTCCGGGCGTGTCGAGGAAAGTGACCACGCCGCGCGGCGTCTCGACGTGATAGGCGCCGATGTGCTGCGTGATGCCGCCCGCCTCGCCGGCGGCGACCTTGGCGCGCCGGATGCAGTCGAGCAGCGAGGTCTTCCCGTGGTCGACGTGGCCCATCACGGTGACCACCGGCGGACGCGGCTCCCGGGCCGCCTCGCCGTGGTTCGCGTCCTCGACCAGGAAGGCTTCGGGGTCGTCCAGCTTCGCGGCAAGCGCCTTGTGCCCCATCTCCTCGACCAGGATCATCGCCGTGTCCTGGTCGAGCACCTGGTTGATCGTGACCATCTGGCCCAGCTTCATCAGCGCCTTGATCACCTCGGCCGCCTTCACCGACATCTTGTGCGCCAGGTCGGCCACGGTGATCGTCTCGGGCACGTGCACTTCGCGCACGATCGGCTCGCTCGCGGCCGCCGGCATCGGACCGGCCGCCTCGTGGCGCGCGCCGGCGCGATGGCGCGCGCCTCCCTTGCCGCGCCATCCGGCATCGACGGTGTCGCCGCGGGTCTTGATGCCGCGCTTCTTCGCGGCCTCTTCCGACCAGGTCGACGACAGCTTCTCGCTCTTGACGTGCTTCTTCTGGGCATCGGCTGCAGGCGCCGCGCCCGGCGCCGGCCGCCCGCCAGCGGGGCGGTGCAGCGTGCCGGTGACCGCGGTCTTGGCCGGCGCTGCCGGCGCGCCCGGCGC
>QEVL01000010.1 GCA_003577305.1 Burkholderiales bacterium | reverse complement strand
CAAGGTGCTGATGCTGCTCGACGTCGGCGGCACGATGGACGACCACATCCGGCAGACCGAGGAGCTCTTCTCGGCCGCGAAGAGCGAGTTCAAGCACCTCGAGTTCTATTACTTCCACAACTGCGTCTACGACTACCTGTGGAAGAACAACCGGCGCCGGCACGCCGAGCGCTTCGCGACCTGGGACGTCCTGCGCAAGTACAACCCCGATTACCGGCTGATCTTCGTCGGCGATGCGACGATGAGCCCCTACGAGGTGCTGCAGCCCGGCGGCTCGGTCGAGTACGACAACGAGGAAGCCGGGGCGGTGTGGCTGCGGCGGCTGGTCGAGCGGTTTCCGAAATTCGCGTGGCTGAATCCGGAGCCGGAAGGGGTCTGGGAGTACCGCCAGTCGATCGCGGTGATCAAGCAGATCCTGCACAACCGCATGTACCCGGTCACCCTCCAGGGCCTCGAGCGGGCGATGCGCGAGCTGTCGAAGTGACGCGGGATTGACAGCGCCCGGCGGGCGCGGTCAGCGCATTTGATCGCCGATCGGCGGGGCGGCGCGCAGCACTTCGTCGCGGGTGGTCAGGCCGGCCGCGATCTTCTGCGCGCCGGCCAGCCGCAGCGGCTTCAGGCCGCTGCGGATCGCGCGGCGGCGGATCGCCCCGAGATCGGGCTTTTCGTCGATCAGCTGGCGCAGTCCGGCGTCGAGAACCAGCAGTTCGTAGAGACCGGTGCGCCCGCGGTAACCGGTCATCCGGCACTCCAGGCAACCGACCGGCCGGTAGACGCGCTTGGGCCTCGCCGCGCGAAACGGCGCGATCAGCGCGTTCCACTCCTCCTCGGCCAGCGCGTCGGCCTCCTGCTTGCACGACTCGCACAGCGTGCGCACCAGCCGTTGCGCCATCACGCCGATCAGCGTCGCGTGATGTCGGGATCCTGGCGCATCAGCGCGCGGATGCCGTCGGCGAAGCTCAGGTCGATGCCGTGCTGCACCTGCATCTGGTTGAAGCGCGGCTCGACCATCTCGATCGGGTCCTCGACGGTGCACACGTTCACCTCGTCGGTGGCCAGCTGCCTGAGCGTGGAGTACAGCGTCGTGGTCTTGCCCGAGCCGGTCGGGCCGGTGACCAGCACGATGCCGTTGGGCCGCGCGGTCATCGACTCCCAGGTTTCGAGGTCGTGGTCGTGCAGCCCGAGTTCGGCGAAGTCGCGCACCAGCACTTCGGGGTCGAACACGCGCATCACCAGCTTCTCGCCGAAGGCCGTGGGCAGCGTGGACAGGCGCAGCTCGATCTCGCGGCCGTCGGCATTGCGCGTCTTGATCCGGCCGTCCTGCGGGCGACGCTTCTCGATCACGTCCATGCGCCCGAGCAGCTTGATGCGGCTGGTCATCGCGGCGAAGACCGACGCGGGCACCTGGTAGACGTTGTGCAGCACCCCGTCGATGCGGAAGCGGATCGTTCCGGCGTCGCGCCGCGGCTCCATGTGGATGTCGCTCGCGCGCTGCTCGAACGCGTATTGCCAGAGCCAGTCGACGATCGTGACCACGTGCTGGTCGTTGGCGTCCAGGCTGCGGCCCGAGCGGCCCAGCTCGACCAGCTGTTCGAAGTTGTTCTGGTGCGCGACCTGCCCGTTCTTCTGCGCGCCGCGCACGGTGCGCGCGAGCGTGAAGAACTCGACGGTGTAGTGGGCGATGTCCTGCGGATTGGCGATCACCCGCCGGATCTCGCGCCTGAGCAGGCTGCGCAGTTCGTCGACCCAGTCGGTGACGAACGGCTCGGCGGTGGCGATGGTGATCTCGCCGGCCTTCACTTCCAGCGGCAGGATCCTGAAGCGCGTCGCGTACTGGCTCGACATCACCTCGGCCACGCGCGACAGGTCGACCTTGAGAGGGTCGATGTGCACGTACGGCAGGCCCACGCGCTGCGCGAACCACGGGCAGAGCACGTCCAGGTCGAGCAGCCGGTGGCCGTCGGGAGACTTCAGCTTGCGCCGCGCGAGCGCCACGAGCGCATGCTGGTCGGCGCTGGAGAGCCGCGCATAGCGGGCCACCGCCTCGGCGTCGGCCGGCGCGAGCAGCCCGTCGGCCACCAGCGCCGGCAGCAGGTCCTCGACGGCGACACGGCGCCCGGGCTGGCCGAGCGGCGGCAGGGCGGCGGCCAGGGCAGCACCCGGATCGGTACGCGCGTTCATGCAGGCAGGCTAGCAGCGCGGCCCGCCAGGGGCAGAGCGCGACGGACGAACGGTCGAAACGGACGGCCGGCCCGCGATGCCGCTGCGCAGCCCCGGAGGGTCAGACCACGAACTGCGCGAACCGCCCCTGCTGACCGTGCAGCGCGTCGAACCAGGCGCGCGCCGGCAGTCCCGCGCGCTCGAGCTCGCGCGCGCGCCGCCGCAGCACCGGCCAGTCGACCTGCAGCGGGGGGCCCTGGAGCGCGAGCAGCACGACGTTGCCCGCGGGCACCGGCGGCAAGGCGATCAGCCGCCCGTCGAAGGCCTCGGCCACGCGCGCGGTGCTGCGCCGGTACGACTCGTGCTCGCCGAAGAGGTTCAGCACCAGCACGCCCGACGCTGCCAGCGCGCCGCGGCAGCGACGGTAGAACGCCGGCGTGTCGATCGCCGGGCCGCGCGCGTGCCGGTCGTAGAGATCGACCTGGACGACGCCGTAGCGGCCCCGTTCGGAGGGTCGCGCCACGAATTCGCCGGCGTCGGCGCGCACCACGCGCAGCCGCGCGTCGTCCGCGGGCAGCGCGAAGTCGCGGTGCGCGCACGCGATCACTGCCGCGCTGCGCTCCACCACGGTGATCGCCGACTCCGGAAAGCGGCGCCAGCAGTACTTGGTGAGCGCGGCCGCACCCAGGCCCAGCTGCAGGATGTGCGCCGGCGGCGCGAGAAACAGCAGCCAGGCCATCATGTCGCGCACGTAATCGATCTCGAGCGCATAGGGCCGCGCAATGCGCATCGCGCCCTGCACCCACGGCGAGCCGAAGTGCAGGTAGCGCACGCCGGCCTCTTCGGACAAGGTGATCCCGCTTTCGGCGCGCCCCCGCTTGCGCATCGTCATCGAAGTACCTCGATCGCCTCGCGCCAGCGCTCGAGCTTGTCCGCCACGCTCATGCCGGCGAAGGCGGGACTGGTCGACGGCAGCACCCGCGTGGCCAGCCCGCGGCCGGCGAACCAGGCTTCATGGCGCGCGGCAGTGCGGCCGTTGAACAGCACCGCACGCAGGCCCGGCGCGCGCCGCAACAGCGCCTGGAAGTCGTTGACCGACGGGTCGCGGATGCTCCCGTCGAGACTGCCCTCGCGGCGGCATCCGGCGTAGACGTCCCAGATCGCAAGCCCCGATTCGAGCACCGCGCGGTAGCGCCGCTCGAACGGCCAGTCGGCCAGCGGCAGCCCGAGTACCGCCCCGAGAATCGGCCAGAACTGGTTGCGCGGGTGCGCGTAGTAGTACCCTGCCGTCAGCGACGCTTCGCCCGGGAAACTGCCCAGCACCAGCAATCGCGAGCCGCGATCGACGACCGGAGCGAGCCCGCGCAGCATGCGTTCAGGCCGTGCTCGCCGGCGCCTCGGGCGCCAGCGGCGGCGCCACCAGCATCGCGTTCATCCGCCGCACGAACGCGACCGGATCGTCCAGCTGCCCACCCTCGGCCAGCACCGCCTGGTCGAGCAGCAGCCGCGACCAGTCGGCGATGCGTTCGGTGTCGGCGCGCGCGCGCGCCAGCAGCGGATGCTGCGGGTTGATCTCGAGAATCGGCTTGCGCGGCGGCGCCTTCTGCCCGGCCTGCTTGAGCAGCCGTTCGAGATGGCCGCTGATCTCGCCCTCGTCGGAGACCAGGCAGGCGGCGGAATCGGTCAACCTGTTGGTGACGCGCACCTCCTTCACCGCGTCGCCGAGCGCCTCGCGGATGCTCGCGAGCAGCCCGGCGAACTCCTCGGCGGCCTGCTTCGAGGCGGCCTTCTCGGCCTCGTCCTCGAGCGCGTCGAGGTCGAGCCCGCCGCGCGCCACCGACGCGAGTTCGTGGCCCTCGTACTGGTCGAAGAAGGACAGCATCCATTCGTCGACGCGGTCGGTGAGCAGCAGCACCTCCACGCCCTTCTTGCGGAACACCTCGAGGTGCGGGCTGCTGCGCGCGGCCGCCGGCGTGTCGGCGGTGATGTACCAGATTCTCTTCTGGCCCTCCTTCATCCGGCCCACGTAGTCGGCCAGCGAGGTCGATTGCGCGTCGTCTTCGGAGACGGTGGATGCGAAGCGCAGCAGCCTGGCGATGCGCTCGCGGTTGGCCTGGTCCTCGCCGATGCCTTCCTTGACCACCTGGCCGAACTCCGACCAGAACTTCGCATAGTCGTCGGCGCGCGCGCCCGCCATCTCCTCGAGCAGCGACAGCACCCGCTTCGTGCAGCCTTCGCGGATCGCGCGCACGTCGCGGCTCTCCTGCAGAATCTCGCGCGAGACGTTCAGCGGCAGGTCGGCCGAGTCGATCACGCCGCGCACGAAGCGCAGCCACGCGGGCAGCAACTGCTCGGCGTCCTCCATGATGAAGACGCGGCGCACGTACAGGCGCACCCCACTGCGGCGCTGGCGGTCCCAGAGATCGAAGGGCGCGCGCGAGGGCAGGTAGAGCAGCTGCGTGTACTCGGTGCGGCCCTCCACCCGGTTGTGCGTCCACGCGAGCGGCTCGTCGTCGCCGTGCGACAGGTGCTTGTAGAACGCCCGGTACTGCTCGTCGGTGATCTCCGAGCGGGGCCGCGCCCACAGCGCGCTCGCCTGGTTGACGGTCTCCCAGTCGTCGGTGGTGCGCATCTGTTTCGCCCCGGCATCCCACTGCTCCTTGCGCATCCGGATCGGCAGCGAGATGTGGTCCGAGTAGCGACGCACGATCGACTCGAGCTTCCAGCGCGAGAGCAGGTCGTCGAAACCCTGGTCCTCGTCCGCAGCGCCCTCCTCGCCGCCCGCGGCACCGGCCCGGCGGGTTCTCAGGTGCAGGATCACGTCGGTGCCGCGCCCGGCCTTGCCCACCGTCTCGACCGAGAACTCGCCGCTGCCGTCGGACTCCCAGCGCACCGCCTCGCCGGCGGCCAGCCCCGCGCGCGTCCTTCGCCTGGTCGCCCGAGAGCCTGCCGAAGAACTCGCGCGTGCCCGAGCGCGCGATCGTGCCCAGGTGCTCGATCGCCTCGTCGCGCGACATCCCGATGCCGTTGTCCGAGACCGTGATCGTGCGGGCGGCCGCATCGACCTCGATGCGGATGCCCAGCTCCGCATCGCCCTCGTAGAGTTCGGGCCGATCGAGCGCCTCGAAGCGCAGCTTGTCGCAGGCATCGGAGGCATTGGAGATCAGCTCGCGCAGGAAGATCTCGCGGTTGCTGTACAGCGAGTGGATCATCAGCTGCAGCAACTGCCTGACCTCGGCCTGGAACCCCAGTGTTTCCTTCATCGCACCCATTTCACGCTCCTCTTCCTTCACTTCGCGCACTCGAGCACGGCGTCCTTCACGCGCGGCTCGAGATAACGCCCCTTGCGCGCACGCGCGCCCGCCCAGGCTTCGAGCGCGCCAGCGCCGAACACCCGGTCGATTGCCTTGCCGCCGCGTCCCGCGCCACGCACCCGCACGCCGGCCGGTCCGTAGACGAGCGCCTGGCGCAGCGCATCCTTCGCGTCCAGACCCATCAGGATCACGCCGCGCCCGCCGTTCTTCAGCACCTTCACCTCGTTCAGCCCGATGACCAGCGCCTTGCCCTCGCCCGACACGCACAGCACCCGCGCCATGCCCGGCGCGAAGAGCGCCGGGCGCAGCGGCACCTGTCCGTCCTCGAGCGACACGAAGGCCTTGCCCTGGCGGGTGCGCCCCACCAGGTCGGCCGCCTGGCACAGCAACCCGTTGCCGCCGCTGGTGGCGAGCAGCACCCCGGTGTCGAGCGGCGCGGCGAACGCGTGGTCGATGCGCGAGCCGGGCTCGAGCTCGACGAAGCTGGTGATCGGTGCGCCGTCGCCGCGCGCCGACGGCAACTGCGACACCGGCACCGAATAGACCCTGCCGTTGGTCGCGATCGCGAACAACTGGTCGGTGGTCATCACTTCGAACGCGCCGTAAGGTCCGTCGCCCGCCTTGTAGCCGAACTGCGACGCATCGTGGCCGTGGCCCTGGCGCGCGCGCACCCAGCCCTTCTCCGAGACGATCACGGTGACCGGCTCCTCGGCCACGCGCAACTCGACCGCAGTGCGCTCGGCCGCCTCGATCAGCGTGCGCCGGGCGTCGCCGTACTGCTTCGCGTCGGCCTCGATCTCGCGGATCACCTGGCGACGCATCGCAGCCGGGCTCGCGAGCAGCGCCTCGAGCCCCTGGCGCTCGGCGCGCAGCTCGGAGAGCTCGCGCTCGATGCGGATCGCCTCGAGTCGCGCCAGCTGGCGCAGCCGGATCTCGAGGATGTCCTCGGCCTGCCGGTCGCTCAGCCCGAACGCCGCAACCAGTGCCGGCTTCGGCTCGTCGGACTCGCGGATGATGCGGATCACCTCGTCGATGTTCAGCAGCACCAGCTGCCGCCCCTCGAGAATGTGGATCCGCTCGCCGACCTTGCCCAGCCGGTGCTCGCTGCGCCGCGTGACGACGCGCACCCGGAATTCGCACCATTCGGCGAGGATCGCGGCGAGCCCCTTCTGTCGCGGCCGCCCGTCGATGCCGATCATCACCAGGTTCATCGGCACGCCCGTCTCGAGGCTGGTGTGCGCGAGCAGCACCCGCAGCAGCTCGTGCTGGTCGATGCGCGAGGTCTTCGGTTCGAAGACCAGCCGCACCGGCGCGTCCTTGCCCGACTCGTCGCGCACCGCGTCGAGCACCGCGAGCACCGTCTGCTTCAACTGCAGCTGCTCGGGCGTGAGCGACTTCCTGCCGGGGCGCAGTTTCGGATTGGTCAGCTCCTCGATCTCCTCGAGCACGCGCTGCGCCGACACTCCGTGCGGCAGTTCGTTGATCACCAGCTGCCACTGGTTGCGCGCCAGCTCCTCGATCGCGTGGCGTGCGCGCACCTTCACCGAGCCGCGGCCGCTCGCGTAGATCTCGCGGATGTCGGCCGGCGGCGAAATCAGCTGCCCGCCGCCGGGGAAATCGGGCCCGGGCACCAGCGCAAGCAGTGCGTCGAGATCGGCCTTCGGATTCTTCAGCATCGCCACGGCGGCGGCCGCGACTTCGCGCAGATTGTGCGGCGGAATCTCGGTGGCCATGCCGACCGCGATGCCGGAGGCACCGTTGAGCAGCACCATCGGCAGCCGCGCCGGCAGCAGCACCGGCTCCTCGGTGGAGCCGTCGTAGTTCGCGGTGAAGTCGACCGTGCCCTGGTCGATCTCGTCGAGCAGCAATCTCGCGTACGGCGTCAGCCGCGCCTCGGTGTAGCGCATCGCTGCCGCGCCGTCGCCGTCGCGCGAACCGAAGTTGCCCTGCCCGTCGACCAGTGGATAGCGCAGCGTGAACGGCTGCGCCATGCGCACCAGCGCGTCGTAGGCGGCGACGTCGCCGTGCGGATGGAACTTGCCGAGCACGTCGCCCACCACGCGCGCCGACTTGACCGGCTTCGCGACGGGGCCGAGCCCCATCTCGTTCATCGCGTACAGGATGCGCCGCTGCACCGGTTTCTGGCCGTCGCAGACGTCGGGCAGCGCGCGCCCCTTGACCACCGAGACCGCGTAGTCGAGATAGGCGCGCTCGGCGTAGTCGGCCAGCGCCAGCGAGTCCTCGGCCGGCTGATCGTCTGCAAACAGATCGGGTTCCTGCATTTCAGTGACTCCGCCACGCGGGGCGCGACCCGCATTGCCCTGCCCGCGGCCCGGCGCACCCCTGCGCACGGCTCCGCCTCGGTGCCACCTGCCGCGAGCGCGCCGCGCTTCGAACGAAGACGGAGATCATCAGATGTCCACCTCCGCCTCGTTACCGCGCTCCTCGAGCCACGCGCGCCGCGACGCCGCCTCGCCCTTGCCCATGAGCATCGTGAATCGCGCGCGCGTGCCCGCGGGATCGACGTCGCCGAACGACACCCTCAGCATCCGCCGTGTGTCGGGGTTCATCGTGGTCTCCCAGAGCTGCTCGGCGCTCATCTCGCCCAGCCCCTTGAAGCGCGAGATCGTCCAGCTGCCCTCGCGCACGCCTTCCTTGCGCAGCTTGTCCTCGACGTGCCGCAGCTCGCCATCGTCCAGGCAGTAGAGCTTGCGCAGCGGCCGCCTGCCCTGTGCCGGCACGTCGACGCGGTACAGCGGCGGGCGCGCGACGTAGACGTGTCCGCGCTCGATCAGCGCCGGGAAATGACGGAAGAACAGCGTGAGCAGCAGCACCTGGATGTGGGCGCCGTCGACGTCGGCATCCGACAGGATGCAGATGCGCCCGTAGCGCAGGTTCGAGAGATCGGGTTCGGCGCCGGCGGCGTGCGGATCGACGCCGATCGCCACTGCGATGTCGTGGATCTCGTTGTTGGCGAACAGCCGGTCGCGCTCGGCCTCCCAGGTGTTGAGCACCTTGCCGCGCAGCGGCAGGATCGCCTGGAATTCCTTGTCGCGCCCCATCTTGGCCGAGCCGCCGGCCGAGTCGCCCTCGACCAGGAACAGCTCGTTGCGGGCGATGTCGTTCGACTCGCAATCGGTGAGCTTGCCGGGCAGCACCGCGACCCCGGAACTCTTCTTCTTCTCGACCTTCTGCGCCGCGCGGCTGCGCGCCTGCGCCTGGCGGATCACGAGTTCGGCCAGCCTGCGGCCGTGCTCGACGTGCTGGTTCAGCCACAGCTCGAGCTGCGGCTTCGCCAGCGACGAGACGAGCCGCAGCGCGTCGCGCGAGTTCAGCCGCTCCTTGATCTGCCCCTGGAACTGGGGATCGAGCACCCTGGCCGAGAGCACGAAGCTCGCGCGCGCGAAGACGTCCTCGGGCAGCAGCCTGATCCCCTTGGGCTGCAGGTTGTGCAGCTCGACGAAGCCCTTGACCGCAGCGAACAGGCCCTCGCGCAGGCCCGACTCGTGCGTGCCGCCGGCCGGGGTCGGGATCAGGTTCACGTACGACTCGCGCAGCAGCCCGCCATCCTCGGTCCAGGCGACGACCCAGTGCGCGCCCTCGCCTTCGGCGAAAACGTCGTGGCCTGGGCCCACCGACTGCTCGCCCTCGAAGAGCGGAATCACCGGCTCGGCGTCCGAGAGCGCAGCCAGCGACTCCGACAGGTAGCCGCGCAGGCCTTCGACGTAGTGCCACGACTGGCGCCGTCCGCTCTTCTCGTCGACGAGCGCGACCTTCACGCCGGGCAGCAGCACCGCTTTCGAGCGCAGCAGCCGCGCGAGCTCGCCTTGCGGAATCGCATGCGAATCGAAGTACTTCGGATCGGGCCAGCAGCGCACCCGGGTGCCGCTGCGCCGCTCGTCGCGCCCGGCCGGCCGGGAGGCAAGCGGCGCGGCGACCTCGCCGCCGGCGAACGCAATGCGGTGCACCGCCCCGTCACGCCAGACCGTGACCTCCAGGCGCTTCGACAACGCGTTGGTCACCGACACGCCCACCCCGTGCAGGCCGCCCGAAAAACCGTAGGCGCCGCCACCCGCCTTGTCGAATTTTCCGCCGGCGTGCAGCCGCGCGAACACGATCTCGACCACCGGCAACCCTTCCTCGGGATGCGGCCCGACCGGGATGCCGCGGCGATCTCGCGGCAAAACCCCGCCAGCGCCTCGTCGGCAGCGTTGTCGATCACCTCCTGGACGATGTGCAGCGGGTTCTCGGTTCGCGTGTACATGCCGGGCCGCTGCCGCACCGGTTCGAGGCCCTTCAGAACACGAATCGACGATTCGCGGTAATCGCTCTTGCGTGTCGCCATGTCGGAAAACGGGAGGAAGAAGCGCTTCAGCGGGCCAGCGGGATGCCGCAGCTCTGCAGCAGCGCCGCGAAGTCGAAGACCATCTCGGGGCTCAGGTAGGCGAGAAACGCCCAGGTGATCGCGAAGCCGAGCGCCAGCGCGCCCGCGACGAAGACGACGATGCGCAGCCCCAGGCTCATCGCGAATCGGGCACGGCGGCCGTGCGGACCGGAATCGGGGTCGGTGAACGTTGCAGGCTTGTAGGGTTCATGAGGCGTCATTTTACTTGCCGGCCCGGATGACCCCGGAACCGCCGTCCCGGCACCCCCGCTCAGTTCGTTCGCCCGGTTCGTTCGCTCTCAGGTCGTTCGCTCGGCACCCTCAGGTGCGGTCGCGAACAAGGCCGTGTCGGTGCGCAGGCGGTGCAGATCGCCGATACGGCGCAGGAAACCGATCCGGTCGAAATGCTCGAGGATCTGGATTGCGCGCTTGCGGCCGAGCCCGGTTGCGTCGCGAAAGCGCGCCGCCGTCACCCCGCCGTCGCCACGCTCGGCCTCGGCGCGCGCGATCGCGGCCAGCCGCTGCATCGTCCGCACGTCGAAGTAGAGATCCTTCACGACCTGGTGCAGGTCACCGTGGCGCGCCATTCTGGCGAGCGTGGTGCGCATCAGGGCCTCGGATTCGCGCGTCTCGCGCGACAGGTCGCGCACCCAGCTGCCGTTGAAGCCGGCGGCCTCGAGCAGCGGCGCTATCTTCTTCGCAATGCGGCTCTCCGACTCCGACAGGCGCACCGCATGCTCGGGCAGGTGCACGAACGGCCCGCGCCGCTGCACACGAGCTCCGTCTGCGAGGCGCCCGAGCAGCGCCGACCACAGGGGTGCGGGCAGGCGCGGAGCGCAGGTCCGGCGCAGGCGCGCTGCGTCCGGGCCGATTTCGTCCGGCTCGCGGCGATGATGCTCGTGCAGCGCGGCGAGCGCCGCTTCGCCGATTTCGCTCGCCTGCGCCTCGCCCAGCACCCAATCGTGCCCGGCCTCGCGCGCCCGCAGCCAACTCTGCGCGGGCTCGGGAAGCGCCGACGCCGGGATTCCTTCGGCTCGCGCCCACGCCGCGAGGTCGACGCCGTGCGAGGACACCGCCAGCAGCGCGGCCAGCCGCTGCGCGGCGCCGTCGCGTTCGCAGGCGTCGAGCACCGCCAGCCGCTGCACGGTGCGCCGATAGCGCGCCGGGGCGAACGGATCGAGCACGCTGCCGCCAGCGATCGTTCGCGAGGCCGACGCGTCCCGCAGCACCACCCGGTCGCCGCGCCAGACCGCGATCGGCTCCTGCAGCACCAGTTGCGCGCGAGCGCTCGCGCCGACCTCGAGCGCGTCGCCGTCCAGCAGCACGACGCTGCCCACCGTGTCGGACGCGCCGGCATGGACGTGCACGCGGGTGCCGGAGCGCAACGCCTTGTCCTCGTCGCGCCACAACGCGAGCCGCAGGTCGACGCGATGAGTGGACAAGGCCACCGCAGGATCGACCAGCCAGAGGCCGTGCCCGATGTCGCCGCGTTCCACGCCGGCCAGCGCGAGGGCGCAGCGCTGGCCGGCGTGGGCCTCGTCGGCGCGCCGATCGTGCACGTGCAGCCCGCGCACGCGCACCCGCAGCCCACGCTCCGACGGAGCGATCGCGAGCTCGTCGCCGGGCCGCACGCTGCCCGCATGAATCGTTCCGGCCGCCACGACGCCGCTTCCGCCGAGCACGAAGACCCGGTCGATCGCGAGCCGGAAGGCCCGGTTCGCGGCCAGCGCCACCGGTTCGGCGGCCGCCGCGTACAGAAGCGCGCGCAGCGCGTCGATTCCTCTACCGGTGTGCGCAGACAGCGGCAGGATCGGCACATCCTGCAGCGGCGTTGCGCGCAACAGCGCCCGGACCTGAGCGCAGACCTGCTGCACGCGCGCCGGCTCGACCAGATCGCACTTGGTCACCGCAACGGCGCCCCGGCGCAGCCCGAGCAGCGAAAGCACCGCCAGGTGCTCGCGCGTCTGCGGCATCGGCCCATCGTCGGCCGCCACCAGCATCAGCGCGAAATCGATTCCGCTCGCGCCGGCGATCATCGTACGCACCAGCCGTTCGTGGCCGGGTACGTCGACGAAACCGATGCGCTGTCCATCCCCGCCCGGCACCTCGAGCCATGCGTACCCCGCTTCGATCGTGATGCCGCGGCGCTTCTCTTCCGGCAGGCGATCGGGATCGGCGCCGGTGAGCGCGGCCACCAGGGTGGACTTGCCGTGGTCGATGTGACCCGCGGTGCCGACGATCATGAGCGGAAGCAGCGTGCGGCGCGGGCCGCGATGCGAGCGCCTCGCCTCATCGGGCCAGACGCTCTCGCAGCGCGGGCAGCAACGCGACGAGGGCGGACTCGTCCTCCAGACAGCGCAGGTCGAGCAGCAGCCGGTCCTGCGATACCCGGCCGATCACCGGCGTGGGCAAGGACCGCAGCACGCCCGCCAATTCCTCGAGCGCCGACCCGATGCCCGACGAGAACCCGCGCACCGGCTCGATCGCCAGGCCAGCCGAGGGCAGGGTCTCGGTCGGCAGCGACCCCGATCCGATCTGGCTGGCGAGCTCGACCACGCTTGCCTGGTAGCGCGGCGCGACCGCCTCGGCGAATCGGGGAGCCAGAGCCTGTGCCGACTCGCGGATTGCCGCGAGCGGGCGCACGAGCAGCCGCAGCGTCGGCAGGTCGATCGGCAGGCGTTCCGGCCTCAGGTACAGCTTCAGCGTGGCTTCGAGCATCGCCAGCGGGAGTTTCGACAGGCGCAGCGCCCGCTTCAGGGGATGGCGCCGGATCTTTCCGACTGCAGCCTGCGTACCGACGATCAGCCCGGCTTGCGGGCCGCCGAGCAACTTGTCCCCCGAGAAAGTGACTACGTCGCAGCCGGCGGCGAGCATCGGCTGCGGCTGCGGCTCGCGCGGCAGCCCGTAAGTCGACAGATCGACCAGCGCTCCGCTGCCGAGGTCGCTCGCCAGCGCAAGACCGTGGGCATGGGCGATGCGCGCCAGCGTCGCCTCGTCGACCGATGCGGTGAAGCCCTGCACGCGGTAGTTGCTGGTGTGCACTTTCATCAGCAGCGCGGTGCGCCGTCCGATCGCGCGTTCGTAGTCGTGCGGATGCGTGCGGTTCGTGGTGCCGACTTCGACCATGCGCGCACCCGCGCACTCCATGATCTCCGGCATCCGGAAGGCGCCGCCGATCTCGACCAGTTCGCCGCGCGAGACGACCACTTCGTGACCGCGCGCGAAGGCGGCGATGGTCAGCAGCACCGCGGCCGCGTTGTTGTTCACGACGGTCGCCGCCTCGGCACCGGTGAGTTCCGCGAGCAGGCCCTCGACCAGCGAGTCGCGCTCCCCGCGACGCCCGGTGTCGAGGTCGTATTCGAGGTTGCACGCCCCGCTCACGCTGCGCAGCACCTGCTGCAGCGCGGGCTGCGCGAGCACCGCACGTCCGAGGTTCGTGTGGATCACCACGCCGCTCAGGTTCAGCACGCTGCGCAGCTTCGGCGCGAGGCGGCGCGCGCAGCGCTCCGAGAGCGCGCGTGCGAGCGCAGCGTCGTCCAGTGCCTCGGCCGGCGGTTCGCCGGTGCCGGTGCGCGCGCGCAGCTCGGCGAGCAATGCGCGCAACTGCGCAGTCACGAAGCTGCGCCCATGCTCGTCGACCAGACGTGCCACGCCCTCGTGGCGCAGCGCGCGATCCACCGAAGGCAGCCTGCGCAGCGCCAGCTCCCGACTGTCGATCAGGGACTCGTCAGGTCCGTCCACGACCCGCCCGCAGCCTCGCGAAAGCAGCAAACAGAATGTGCATGCGCGTGCATCTTCCGATTCGCCCGTATGGTACCCGCGCCTTCCCGACCCTGCTGCGCATCGGGCATGCGCCCGGGCTCAGGAGATGCCGCGCTCCACCGGACGCCCGAGTCCGGGCGTCGTGGCCGGCACCATTTCGTCGCGGTGCGACCAGGCGTGTTCCTGCATCGCGGGCGCCACTGCGTCGCCCGTCACCAGCGCAGTCCGGTCGCGGGCGAAGTCGGTGAGCCGCAGCCGCGCGATCCAGCCGGCACCGTAGGGATCGCGGTGCACCTGTTCGGGATGCTCGTCGAGCGTCTCGTTGATCTTGACCACCACGCCGGTGACCGGCGACTTGACCGCGACGATGGCCTTGGACAGTTCGGCGACTGCCACGGTGCCGCCCTGCGCCACTTCGGTGCCCACGCGCCTGGGCCGGCACATGAAGACTTCACCCGACAACTGGATTCCGAGCTGCGTGATGCCGACCGTTGCCGTTTCGTCGTCTTCGAGCCTTGCCCAGACCTGGTGCTCCATCAGGTAATGGAGGTCGGGTGGCGCATGCACCGTCACGATCGGGGCGCTCCCGCCTGCCCGGTGCCTTCCTCGGAAACGGAGTCGCTGTCGCCGAACAGCAGCAGCATGTTGGTGCCGTGCCGCTCGAAGCCGGCCTCGGAAACCAGCAGATCGAGCGTCAGCGTGGCCAGGTCGTCGGCAACCGGCTCGACGTGCAGGTCGCGCGCCATGTGCATGATCTTCAGGTAATGCCGGCAGCCCTCGCAGGTTTCGGCCTCGATCGCCGCCGGCTGCGCGGGCGCGCTCTCTTCGGCGACCGGCTGCAGCGCCCGATACCCGATGCCCTCGGTCGCCAGGCAGTGGGTGCACCGTATGCGGTTCAGGTGCCACTGGGCGTTGCACAGCGTGCAATGCAGATAGCGTTGCCCTTCCTGCACGCCGCCCAGGCGCGTGAGGCTGGCCACCGGAAGGCTCCCGCAGCAGGGACAACGGGTGCCCGCCTCGGGCAGCGCAAAGGCATCGGCATGCGCCGCGCCGCTGGCAGCGACCATGCGGGTAAAATACAGCTGCAGCCCGGCCGCGATCAGGGGTGCAGTCGCGAGATCGACGCCTGTCGTGATGCCCGCCAGCAGACGGTCGGCCTGCTGCTCCAACGTCTCGTCGGGCAGCGCGATTGCGCTGTGCACCGCGGTGCGGGCCGGGTTGTCGTGCGCAAGACGGTCGATCACCTGCCCGAGCAGGGCGCGCAGCTCGGTGCGCCACAGCGCATCGCGCGGCCAGCCCAGGGCATTCAGCAAGGGCTCGCCCGCCTCGGCGGCGGCCTCGCGCCGAACCTGGGCGGGAAGTGGCAGCGCCGGGCCCCCGACTGCCCGGGCATGCTGGGCTTCGCAAACCAGCGCCAGCAGCATCAGATAGTCGCGCATCGCGTGGCCGGCGGCGAGCTGGCGCAGGCGCAGCCCGCGCGCGGCAAACACTCTTGCGGGATCGGGCAGCAGCAACGGGGGAACTTCGATCCCGGAGCGCAGCGCGATCTCTTCGGGCGCGTGAGCGCTGGAGGAGTGGGTCGTGGAGGTCAAGGTGGGCAGCAGCAGAATGGGCTGCCGGCGGTGGGTGCCGCCGCACGGCAGCCGTCGATCAGCGAAAGCCGGGCACTCCCCGCTATGCCTTCGGGGGACGGCCCTGCGTGAGCTCGCGGTACCACAAGAGGTGGTGGTGTTTCGCCCAGCCGGCGCTCACCGTTCCGCGCACCATCGCACCCACGGCACCCTTGACCCAGATGGCCGCATACGCGTGGACGATCACGGCCAGCACCAGGACGAAAGCGGCAATGGCGTGCAGCAGCACGGCAATGCGCTGCACCCCGATCGGGACACTGCCGGCGAACCAGGCCTGCCAGAACGACAGGCCGGTCACGAGCAGCACGATCAGGCTCAGGGTGAACACCCAGAACACCAGCTTCTGGCCCGCGTTGTACTTGCCCGCCGCCGGCACCTGCCCTCCGGACACGAGTTTTCCGGCCGATCCCAGCCAGGCCGAGTCTTCCTTTCGCCAGACGTTGGCGCCGGCGAAAGTGAAGAACATGACCAGGAACAGCAGGAACATCGCGATGCCCAGATACGGATGCAGGATGCGCGTCCACTGCGGTCCGCCCGCCAGCGAGCTCAGCCAGAACAGCGCCGGATGAAACAGCGCGAATCCGGTGATGCCCGCGCAGACGAAGCAGGCCACCACTGCCCAGTGATTCGACCGCTGGGCGCCACTGTAGCGTTGCAGTTGAACCTTTTTCATCGCTGCTCTCCTTTGGCGCCGGAAGTGCCGCCTTCGTACTCCTCCTCCTCTTCAGGGACTTCGAGCGGACCCTTGCGCAGGTAGTGGAACCACCCGGTGAGGGTCGCGCCCGCCATGACGGCCAGGGCCACCGGCTTGGCCCAGCCTTTCCACAGCGAGACCCACGGGCTGATGGCCGGATTGTCCGGCAACCCGGTCAGTCCGGGCTGGTCGGCGTGCTTGAGCACGTACATGACGTGCGTACCGCCCACGCCGGCCGGGTCATAGACCCCCGCGTTCGCCCAGCCGCGCTCCTTGAGTTCGGCCACGCGTTCTCCGGCCGCGGCCAGCATATCGTCCTTCGGGCCGAAAGTGATTGCACCGGTGGGGCAGGCCTTCACGCACGCCGGCTCCAGGCCCACGCCGACGCGATCCGAACACAGCGTGCACTTGTACGCCTTGTTGTCCTTCTCGCTGATGCGCGGCACGTCGAACGGGCAGCCCTTGACGCAGTACCCGCAGCCGATGCAGTGCTCGCTGATGAAGTCGACGATGCCATTGGCGTACTGGACGATGGCACCCGGCGCGGGGCAGGCCTTCAGGCAGCCCGGATCCTCGCAGTGCATGCAACCGTCCTTGCGGATCAGCCACTCGAGCCTGCCCTTCTCCGGCTCGACCTCGAAGAACCGCATCACCGTCCAGGAATCGGGCGTCAGGTCGGTCGGGTTGTCGTAGACGCCGATGTTGCTGCCAACCTCGTCGCGCAGGTCGTTCCACTCCATGCACGCCACCTGGCAGGCCTTGCAGCCGATGCACGCGGAGACGTCGATGAGCTTGGCAACCCGCGGCACCTGCGAGCGCGCCTGGGGCGTCGGGGTCGTCGTGGCCGAGCGCGCGACCACGTCCTGTGATTGCAGACTCGACATGGTTCACACCTTTTCGATGTTGACGAGGAACGCCTTGAACTCCGGCGTCTGCGAGTTGGCGTCTCCCACGAACGGCGCCAGCGTGTTGGCGAGATAGCCGGTCTTCGTCAGCCCCTTGAAACCCCAGTGGAACGGAATGCCCACCAGATGCACTTTCTGGTCGTTGACGTCGAACGGCCTGATGCGTTTGGTGACTACCGCCTTGGTGACGATATGGCCGCGGTTGCTGCTCACCTTGACCGTGTCGCCGTGGCGGATGCCCTTCTCGCTGGCCAGTTCCTCGCTGATTTCCACGAAGGACTCGGGCTGCACGATCGCATTGAGCTTCGAGTGCTTCGTCCAGTAGTGGAAGTGCTCGGTGAGCCGGTAGGTGGTTGCCGAATACGGGAACTCGTCCTTCTTGCCGAACGCGTCCATGTCGCTCTTGAACACCCGTGCGACCGGATTGCTGATCGCCTTCGGGTTGTCGGGGTGCATCGGATTGACGCCGATCGGGGTCTCGAACGGTTCGTAGTGCTCCGGGAACGGCCCGTCGGCCATGCCGATGGCGTGCAGTCGCGCCGCGCCTTCGGGGGTCATGATGAACGAGCCCATGCCGATGCTCGGCGCCGCGGTCGGCAGCATGTCGGGCACGTCGGCACCGGTCCAGGTCTTGCCGTTCCAGTACACGTACTTCTTGTTCTCCGACCAGGGCTTGCCGTCCTTGTCGGCACTCGCGCGGTTGTACATGATGCGGCGGTTGGCCGGCCACGAATACCCGAACTGCGGATAGACGCCCAGGCCGGTCGGGTCGGAGAGGCTGCGCCGGGCGGTGAGGTTTCCGGCCTCGGACCAGCAGCCCGAATACAGCCAGTTGCCGCAGGCGGTCGAACCGTCGTCGCGCAGCATCGCAAAGCCCGGCACCTGCTGCCCGGCCTTGACCAGCACCGCGCGCGGCGCCGACGGGTTTGCAGGGTCGGGCGGAGCGAGGACGTCGGAGAGCGCCTTGCCGCTGATCTCGCGCAGCAACTCGCTCGACGAGGGTTCGTTGGGCTGGACGTAGTCCCAGGCCATCCCGAGGATCGGCTCGGGCAGCGCCCCTCCTTCCTTCGCGTACATCTCGCGCAGCCTGACGAAGAGCCGGGCCATGATCTCGGCATCCACCTTCGCTTCGCCGGGCGGATCGATCGCCCTTTCCTTCCAGATCATCACGCGGCTGGAGTTGGTGAAGCTGCCCGCCTCTTCGGCGAAGCACGCGGCCGGCAGGCGGAAGACCTCGGTCTGGACGCTCTCGGGCTTGACGTCGTTGACAGACCCGAAGTTCTGCCAGAACTCGCTCGTTTCCGTTTCGAGCGGATCGATGATCACCAGGTATTTCAGCTTCGAGAGCGCCGCCGACAGCTTGTTCTTGTTCGGCACCGTGGCCAGCGGGTTGAAACCCGACGAGATGAAGCCGTTCATCTTGCCCTGGTGCATCAGCTCGAACATATGCATCACGTCGAAGCCGCCCGGGAACTTGGGCACCCAGTCGTAGCAGAAGCTGTTCTCGGGCTGGGCCGCCTTGCCGTAGTACGACTTCATCAGGCTGACCCAGAACCTCGGGAAGTTGCTCCAGTAGTTGAACTGGTTCGGGCGCAGCGCCTTCGGCGTGGCCCGCGCGAGGAACTTCGCGTAGGTGTCGTCGCTGTCGCCCGGCGCGGTCATGTAGCCCGAGAACACCTCGGCGTAGGCGTTCATGTCGGTGACGCCCTGCACGTTCGAGTGCCCGCGCAGCGCGTTCACGCCGCCGCCCGGCCGTCCCATGTTGCCCAGCAGAAGCTGGATCATGGCCATGGTGCGGATGTTCTGGCTGCCCACCGTGTGCTGCGTCCAGCCCAGCGCATACAGGATGGTGCTGGTCTTGTCGGGTGCCGACATCTCGCCGAGCATCTCGCAGATCTTCAGGAACTTGTCCTGCGGCGTGCCGCAGATGCGGCTCACCATTTCCGGCGTGTAGCGGCTGTAGTGCTTCTTCAGCTGCTGGAACACGCACAGCGGATCCTGCATGCTGTCGTCGACCCGGATGTGGCCGTTTTCGTCGAGCTGGTAGCCCCAGGTCGACTTGTCGTACCTGCGCTTCGCTTCGTCGTAGCCGCTGAAGAAGCCGCCGTCGAAGCTGAAGCCCGGCTTGAGCAGGAACGTGGCGTCGGTGTTGAACTTGACGTAATCGCGATGGATCTTGTCGTTGCTCAACAGCCAGTTGATGACGCCGCCCAGGAAGGCGATGTCGCTGCCGTTGCGGATCGGCGCGTACAGATCCGCCACTGCGGAGGTGCGGTTGAAGCGCGGGTCGACCGAAATCAGACGCGCCTTGCGCTTGCGCATCGCTTCGATCACCCACTTGAACCCCACGGGGTGGGCTTCGGCGGCATTGCCGCCCATCACGAGAACGAGATCAGCGTTCTTGATGTCGTTCCAGGAGTTGGTCATCGCTCCGCGACCGAACGTCGGGCCCAGACTGGTCACCGTCGGTGCGTGTCAGACACGTGCCTGCGTATCGATTCCTACCATTCCGAGGCCGCGCGCGACCTTGACGGTGAGGTAACTGGATTCGTTGGACGAAGAACTGCAGATCAGGAAGCCGGTCGTGAGCCAGCGGTTCACGGTGACGCCGGCGTCGTTCTTCTGCACGAAGTTCGCGTCGCGGTCGGCTTTCATGAGCTTCGCGATGCGCGTGAGGGCTTCGTCCCAGCCGATGCGCTTCCACTCCTTGCTGCCGGGCTCGCGCACCTGCGGGTACTTCACGCGGTTGGGCGAGTTGATCATGTCGAGAACGCCTGCGCCTTTCGGGCAAAGCGAACCGCGGCTCACCGGATGATCGGGGTCGCCCTCGACGTGGATGATGCGCTCCTTCGCATTCTTCGCGCCGTCGCCGAGCTTGTAGATCAGCATTCCACAGCTGACCGAACAGTACGGACAGGTGCTGCGCGCCACGCTGGCGTGGGCGAGTTTGAAGGCGCGGGTCTCGGCCAGTGCGGCGGTGGGTGAAAAACCCATTGCCGCAAGGCTGGACCCGACCAGTCCTGCCGCGCTGACGCGGAAGAACTGTCTGCGGTTCATGTCCATCGCGAGGTCTCCTTGTCGTTCGACGCCACCCGTTCATCGGCGGATGGTGGCTTGTCGCGGTCGCGGGCGGATGGCCATTCGCGATCCGTTCGACACCCGCCAACCGGCCTTGTCCAGAATAGATGGCCCGACTTCGAGTGCTGGTGACCGCAAATGGCGTGCCGCCCGTGCCGCACGCCCCGAGGGAACACTGACTGCAGGGGCGCGCACACCATAGCATCCGGACGATCGCGGAACAATGGTTGTCGTGACGTGCTCGTGGTTGCCGGAACCATGGAGGTCGAGGCTTGCGTGGCGCGATCGCCACGACCGTCGGCACCGAGCGGTCAGTCGCGCCGGAAGACCCAGATCGATGCTTCCGACGCGGCAGGTGCGAAGCGATATCCATTCGCATCGAAGTCGCGCAGTTCGTACGGATCGTCGATGCGCCGCTCGATCGCGTAGCGCGCCATCGCGCCGCGCGCACGCTTGGCGTCGAAGGCGAGGACCTTCCAGCGATCGGCTCGCCGCTGCTGGAAGACCGGCTTCACGATGCGCGAACGCGAGGCGCGGAGCGCCTTGAAGCACGCGACCGATGCCAGGTTCACCACGACCGGCACACGATGCGCAGCGAGTTCCCGGTCCAGCGCGCGCGCCAACCGCTCACCCCAGAACGCGTAGAGATCGGCGCCGCCCGGATTGCGCAGCGGCGCGTCCATTTCGAGCCGGTACGGCTGGATCAGGTCGAGCGGGCGCAGCAGGCCATACAGACCGGAGAGGATGCGCACATGCCGCTGCGCCCAGTCCAGGCCGGATTCGTCGAGTGTCCGCGCATCGAGCTGGCGGTAGACATCACCCGCGAACGCGAACGCTGCCGGGCGCGCATTGCGGGAGGTGAACGGCGGCTTCCACTGACCGTAGCGCGCGGCGTTCAATCCCGCCAGCGGGTCGCTGATCGACATCAACGACGCGAGTTCGCGCGGATCGAGCTTCTTCAGCAACCCGGCCAGCAGGCGTGCCTGCGCCAGGAAGCGCGGCCGGGTGTGGCGGCCGACCCGCTGCGCGGACCCGAAATCGAGCCGCTGCGAATCGGAAAGGACGATCAGCATGACGCCTATATCGCAACTTGCGTGCCCAGCTCGACCACCCGGTCGGGCGGCAGCTCGAAGTAGTTCGCCACGCTGGTGCTGTTCTGCAGCATCCAGCCGAACAGCGAGCGTCGCCAGCCGAACAGCCCCCGCCTGCTCACCGACACCAGCGTCGGCTTGCTGGTGAAGAACGAAGTCTGCCCGACCGGGCAGGCCACCCCTTTGCGCGCCGCCAGGCGCAACACGCGGTCGACGTCGGGCTGCTCGCGATAGCCGAAGTGCGCCGTGATCCGGACGATCCCGTTGGCGCCGCGCATCACCTCGATGCGCTCGTCGTCGGGCACGCGCGGCGCCTCGTCGAACTGCACCGTGAGGAACACCGTCTGCTCGTGCACGATCCGGTTGTGCTTCAGGTTGTGCAGGAACGCGCTCGGGCAGCCGCCGGCAGACGAGGAGAAGAACACCGCGGCGCCGGGCACGCGCGGCACCTCGGCAAGGTCCAGGCTCAGTCCGTCGCGCACCGCGTTCGGCGCCGCCTCCTTGCGGGCACGCATGATCTCGATTCCGCGCCGCCAGGTGGTCAGCACGGTGAACACCGCCAGCGCCAGCACGATCGGGAACCAGCCGCCGTGCAGCAGCTTCGCGGCGTTGGCCGCGAAGAACGACGCCTCGAGGGCGGCGAACAGCAGGAACAGCGGCCACAGCCAGCGCAGCCGCGCGTCGATCGCCAGCGGCAGCACGATCAGCATCATCAGGCTGGTGATCAGCAGATCGCCCGAAACCGCGATCCCGTAGGCCGAGGCCAGCGCCCCCGAACTGCGAAAGCCGAGCACCAGCGCGAGCACGAACACCAGCAGCAGCCAGTTCACCGCCGGGATGTAGACCTGCCCCTGCGCCACGTCGGAGGTGTGCAGCACGCGCAGCCGCGGCAGGAAGTTCAGGCGTGACGCCTGCTGGGTCGCCGAGAACGCCCCCGAGATGGTCGCCTGCGAAGCGATCACGGTGGCTGCGGTGGCCAGCGCGATCAGCGGCAGCAGCAGCGGCTCGGGCGCGAGCATGTAGAACGGATTGCGCGCCGCCCCGGCGTCGCGCAGCACCAGCGCGCCCTGGCCGAAGTAATTGAGCGTGAGCGACGGCAGCACCAGCGCGAACCACGCCCTCTGCACCGGGCGCCGGCCGAAATGGCCCATGTCCGCGTACAGCGCCTCGGCCCCGGTCATGCACAGGAACACCGCGCTGGCGGCCACGAAGGCGAGTCCCGGCTGCTCGACGATCAACGCGAGCGCATGGCGCGGGTCGAGCGCCTGCAGCACCGCCGGATTCTGCACGATGCCCGAGATTCCGAGCCCGGCGAGCACGAGGAACCAGGCCAGCATCACCGGCCCGAAGAAGGCCCCGACCGCCGCGGTGCCGCGGCGCTGCAGCACGAAAAGCGCCAGAATGATGCCCAGCGCAATCGGCACCACCAGCACCTGCAGCCCCGGCGCGAGCACGACGATTCCCTCCACCGCCGAGAGCACCGAGATCGCCGGCGTGATCACCGCATCGCCGTAGAAGAGCGACACCGCGAACGCGCCCAGGATCGTGACCAGCCACAGCAGCCGCGGCCGCTCGCGCACCTGCTGCGCGCAGTACGACAGCAGCGCGAGCACGCCCCCGTCGCCGCGGTTGTCGAAGCGCAGCATGATCGACACGTACTTGAGCGAGACGACGATCGTCACCGCCCAGAAGATCATCGACAGCACCGCGAAGACGTTGCCCGTCGTGAGCGGCAGCGAGTGCGTGCCGCCGAAGGCTTCCTTGAACGCGTACAGCGGACTCGTGCCGATGTCGCCGTAGACGACGCCGAGCGCGGCGAGCGTCACCGCGGGCCGGCCTGGGCGCTCGCTTGCGGACATGGGCGGCGAGTTTAGCAGCTAAGATGTGCGCCGATGAATCCGCTCAGTCTCGCGCTCGTGCTCACCGGCGTCGTGCTCAACGCGGTGGCGCAGACGCTGCTCAAGCACGGCACCAACCGGCTCGGTCCGGTCGGGTTCTCGCTGTCGCAGGCGCTGCCGGTGGGCCTTCGCGTCCTGGGCGACTGGCCGTTCCTGCTCGGGCTGGCCTGCTACGCGGTGAGCCTGGTGGTCTGGATCGCCGCGCTCACCCGCGTGCCGGTCACGGTCGCCTACCCGATGCTGTCGATCGGCTACATCATCAACGCGCTGATCGCGCGTTTCTGGCTCGGCGAGACCATGGGCCTGAACGGCTGGCTCGGGATCGCCTTCATCGTGCTCGGCGTGACCCTGATCGCACGACAGGGGGCCTGATTCCAGGGGGCAGCGCGATGCACCTGTGCGGTGCACGCGCCGGGCCCGGGTTGCACCAGGTCGGTGCACTTCGGTCGCGCTCGCGGCATCACGCGGCCTTCGCGTTCGTCGATCGTGGCCTGGCACCGCCACTGGCACGGTCCGTGCTTCGAATCCGGCATTCAGGTCGCAAATGGAGCGCACGCATGTCGAGAACCGTAGCAGACGTCATGAAGATGGTGAAGGAGAACGCGGTCAGGTTCATCGATCTGCGCTTCACCGACACGCGCGGCAAGGAGCAGCACGTCACGTTGCCGGCCAGCGCGTTCGGCGAGGACAAGTTCAGTTCCGGCCATCCGTTCGACGGTTCGTCGATCGCCGGCTGGAAGGGCATCGAGGCATCGGACATGCTGCTGATGCCCGACCCGGGCACCGCCAGCCTCGACCCCTTCTTCGAGGAGCCGACGCTGATCCTCACCTGCGACATCCTGGAACCGGGCAACGGCCTGCCTTACGAACGCGATCCGCGTTCGCTGGCGCGGCGCGCCGAGGTCTATCTGAAGGGCAGCGGGATCGGTGACGTCGCCTATTTCGGTCCCGAGCCCGAGTTCTTCGTCTTCGACAGCGTGCGCTGGCACGCAGGCCTGTCAGGCTGCATGGTCGAGATCGAATCGGAGGAAGCCGCCTGGAACAGCGGCAAGGACTACGAGCACGGCAACAGCGGCCACCGTCCGGCGGTCAAGGGCGGGTACTTTCCGGTGCCCCCGGTCGACAGCTTCCAGGACCTGCGCTCGCAGATGTGCATGCGGCTCGAAGAGATGGGGGTGCCGGTCGAGTTGCACCATCACGAAGTCGGCACCGCGGGCCAGATGGAACTGGGCACGCGCTTTTCCACGCTGGTGCAGCGGGCCGACTGGCTCCAGTTGCAGAAATACGTCATCCACAACGTCGCACACCTCCACGGCAAGACCGCGACCTTCATGCCCAAGCCGATCGTCGGCGACAACGGCTCGGGCATGCACGTGCACCAGTCGGTCTGGAAGGACGGGCACAACCTGTTCGCCGGCGATGGCTACGCGGGCCTGAGCCCGATGGCGCTTCACTACATCGGCGGCATCATCAGGCACGCCCGCGCGCTGAACGCAATCACCAACCCGGGCACCAACAGCTACAAGCGCCTGGTTCCGCACTTCGAGGCTCCGGTCAAGCTGGCCTATTCCAGCCGCAACCGCTCGGCGTCGATCCGCATCCCGTTCGTGACCGATCCCAGGGGCCGGCGCATCGAAGTGCGCTTCCCCGATCCCACGGCGAATCCCTACCTGGCGTTCGCCGCCCTTCTGATGGCCGGACTGGACGGCGTGGAGAACCGCATCGACCCCGGCGAGCCGCTCGACAAGGACCTGTACCACCTGCCCCCCGAGGAGGACGCCAGGGTCCCGACCGTCTGCCACAGCCTGGAGCAGGCGCTGGACTACCTCGACCGGGACCGGGGTTTCCTCACCCGGGGCGGCGTGTTCACCGACGCGATGATCGACGCCTATCTCGAACTCAAGATGGCGGAGGTGACGCGGCTGCGCATGACCACGCACCCGATCGAGTTCGACATGTACTACAGCCTGTGAGCCGCGGCCGCCATGAAGTTCACCAAGATGCACGGCCTGGGCAATGACTACGTCTATGTCGACACCTTCACCGAAACGGTGGCGAACCCCCGGGCGCTGGCAGTCGCGATGTCGCGCCCGCACCATGGGGTCGGCGCCGACGGACTGGTGCTGATCGGACCGTCTGCCGAAGCCGATTTCGCGATGCGCATGTTCAATGCGGACGGCTCCGAAGGCGAGATGTGCGGCAACGCCGCACGCTGCATCGGCAAGTACGTGTACGAACGCGGACTGACCCGCAAGACCCGCCTCACGCTGGCGACCCGCGGTGGCACGAAGGCGCTGGAGCTCCAGGTGCGCGGTGGCCGCGTGGAACGGGTCACGGTGGACATGGGCGAGCCCACGCTCGCCCCGGCAGGCATTCCGGTCGACCTGCCGGGCGACGTGGTGCAGGATCACCCGCTGGTCGTGATGGGACGAACCTGGGCCATCACCTGTGTGGGCATGGGCAACCCGCACGCGGTGATCTTCGTGGACGACCCACAGTCGATCGACGTTCACGGCATCGGCGCGCGGATCGAAAGCGATCCGCTGTTTCCGAATCGCACCAACGTCGAGTTCGTCCGCGTCGTGCGGCGTGACCTGCTCGAAATGCGCGTCTGGGAGCGCGGCAGCGGCGAGACGCTCGCCTGCGGCACAGGAGCCGCGGCCAGCCTGGTGGCTGCGGTCATGCATGGCGCGGCCGATCGCCGTGCAGTGGTGAGACTGGCGGGCGGCGAACTGCTCATCGACTGGGATGCGCACAGCAACCGTGTTCATCAGAGCGGCCCGGCAGCCTTCGTGTTCGACGGCGTCTGGCTCGAAGCCTGACATGCGGCTCAATCCACACCTTGCCGCGATGCCCGGCGACTACCTGTTCGCCGAAGTCGCGCGCCGCGTCCAGGCCTACGAACCCGTCGCCCCGCGACCGCTCATCCGCCTGGGCATCGGCGACGTGACGCAACCGCTGGCACCGGCCATCGTCGAGGCGATGGTCCGCGCCACGCAGGAAATGGGCAGCCCCGGGGGCTTCCACGGCTACCCCCCCGAGCAGGGCCATGCATTCCTGCGACACGCCATCGTCGAGGCCGAATATGCGCCGCTGGGCGTGCAACTCGAGCTGGACGAGGTCTTCGTGAGCGACGGCGCCAAGACCGATACCTCGGCGCTGCCGGAACTGCTGGCGGCAGATGCGCGAGTGGGTGTCACCGATCCGGTGTATCCCGCCTACGTCGACGCGAACGCCATGGCCGGGCGGCTGGGCCGATACCGGCGCGGCGCCTGGAGCGAACTCGTCACCCTGCCCTGCCGGGCCGAGAACGGCTTCGTTCCCGAACTGCCGACCCGGCCCCTGGACCTGCTCTACCTCTGCTATCCGAACAACCCCACCGGCACCGTCCTGACGCGCGAGCAGCTCGCGCGTTTCGTCGGCTACGCGCTCGAGACCGAAACGCTGATCGTCTTCGACGCCGCCTACAAGGCCTACGTCACCGATCCCGCCATTCCGCGCTCCATCTACGAGATTCCGGGCGCCGACCGGGTCGCGATCGAATGCTGCTCGTTCTCGAAGTCCGCCGGTTTCACCGGCACGCGCTGCGCCTACACCATCGTCCCGAAGGCGCTTGTCGGCCGGGCCGGCGGGAAGAAGGTCGACCTGAACACCCTGTGGCGGCGCCGCGCCGCGTGCCGGCACAACGGCGTGTCCTACCCGGTCCAGCGTGCGGCGCAGGCCGCGCTCTCGCCCGAAGGACGTGCGCAGGTCGCAGCCCAGGTGCGCACCTACACCGACAACGCGCATCGCATCGTGGCGGCGCTTCGGGGCGCTGGGCTCGAGGTCTTCGGTGGCCTGCACGCGCCCTATGTCTGGCTGCGGACACCAGGTGGCCAGGGTTCCTGGGAGTTCTTCGATCGCCTGCTGCACCAGGCGCAGGTGGTCGGCACTCCCGGATCGGGTTTCGGCCCCGCCGGCGAAGGCTACCTGCGCCTGACGGCCTTCAACACCGCCGAGCGCACGCGCGAGGCGCTCGAGCGCGTCCTGGCATTCGTCGATGCCGAAGGCCGTTGAGAGATGGACGGCACATCCGGCATCGAGGGGTATCGGCGATGTCGCATTACACTGATGCGTGGGCAGGGTCGCGCCAGGCGCCTGCCGATCCGTTTCATCCCTGTGGTTCCGATGCGCCCCGCGCCCGCGATGACCCACGACCAGGAGGCCTACGACCGGCTGGCCAGCATGGTCGTGATCGTGCGCATGGACGCAAGCTGCCTGATGGTGAATTCCGCGCTCGAGAATGCCATCCGGCAATCTCGCCGCAGGCTGGTGCACGCCCGGGTGCTCGACTGGTTCGCCGATCCGGCGCCGCTGCAGGCGGCGCTGCAAAGCGTGGCCGGCCAACACCTGGTCGTCAGCCGCTTCGAGGCGACGCTGCGCTGCCAGCCGCCGGACACGCACGAACTCCCGGTACGGGTGATCGTCAGTCCGATCGGGCGCGGCGGCCCGGACGCCTGCGCGATGCTGGAGATGATCGAAGTCGAGCGGCAGGTCCAGTCCGATCGCGAGGCGCGCATGCACGGCCTCATACGCGCCCACCAGGAACTGCTGCGCAATCTTGCGCACGAGATCAAGAATCCGCTGGGCGGCATCCGCGGCGCCGCGCAGCTGCTGGCGCTGGAGTCCGCGACGAGCGGTTTCAGCGACTACACCGAGGTCATCGTCCGGGAAGCCGACCGCCTGCAGGCGCTGGTCGACCGGCTGCTGGCACCGCACCGCGGGGCGCCGGTGTGGACCGAAGTCAACATCCACGAGATCTGCGAGCGCGTGCGCACACTGGCGCTGGCCGAGTTTCCCTGCGGCCTCGAGGTGCAGCGCGACTACGACCCCTCGCTGCCCGTACTCCGATGCGACCGCGAACGACTGGTCCAGGCGCTGCTCAACATCGTGCGCAACGCCGCGCAGGCGCTCGCCGGGCGGATCGCGGCGGGCGATGCGCGCATCGTGCTGCGCACGCGCATCGCACGCCAGGTCACGCTTGGCGGGCAGCGCTTCAGGCTGGCGATCGAATTGCAGGTCGAAGACAACGGCCCCGGCGTGCCCGAAGCGCTGCGCGAGCGCATCTTCCAGCCGCTGGTGTCGGGCAGCCCGGCCGGTCACGGGCTCGGACTCACGCTGACGCAGGCTTTCGTGCAGCAGCACGGCGGCACGATCGAATGCGACAGCCGCCCCGGAGCGACGCGGTTCACGCTGTTGCTCCCGCTGGGCGCTGCGAACGGGCAGGCCGGAAACGGCGGCGCGCAATGAAGCCGATCTGGATCGTCGACGACGACCAGTCGATCCGCTTCGTGCTCGAGCGCGCGCTCGCCCGCGCGCAACTTCCGGTGCGGGCCTTTGCCGATCCGCGCGAGGTGCTCGCCGCGCTCGACGCCGACAGCGCGCCGCAGGTGCTGGTGAGCGACATCCGCATGCCGGGAACCAGCGGAATCGAACTGCTGGCGCAGATCAGGCGCCGCCACCCCGGCTTGCCGGTCATCGTCATGACCGCCTACACCGACCTCGACAGTGCGGTGGCTGCGTTCCAGGGCGGGGCGTTCGAGTACCTGCCCAAGCCCTTCGACGTCGAGAAGGCGGTCGAGCTGATTCGTCGCGCAGCCGCCGAGCGCCCGGGCCGGGACCTTGCCGACGCCGGCGGCCTGGAACTTCCGCAGATGCTGGGCCAGGCGCCCGCGATGCAGGACATCTTCCGTGCCATCGGGCGCCTCAGCCAGAGCGAGGTCACGGTGCTGATCACGGGCGCCAGCGGCACCGGCAAGGAACTCGTCGCCCACGCGCTTCACCGCCACAGCCCGCGCGCCGCCGGCCCGTTCGTCGCCATCAACGTGGCAGCGATCCCGAGGGATCTGCTCGAGAGCGAGCTCTTCGGCCACGAACGCGGCGCCTTCACCGGCGCGCAGGCCACCCGGCCCGGCCGCTTCGAGCAGGCCGCCGGCGGCACGCTGTTCCTGGACGAGATCGGCGACATGCCGCTGGAGCTGCAGACACGGTTGCTGCGCGTGCTCAGCAGCCAGCAGTTCTACCGCGTCGGAGGCCAGCAGCCGCTGCAGGCGCAGGCGCGCGTGATCGCCGCCACGCACCAGCACCTGGAGCAACGCGTGCGCGAGGGCACGTTTCGCGAGGACCTGTACCACCGCCTCAACGTGATTCGCCTGCGCCTGCCGCCGCTGCGCGAGCGGCGCGAGGACATTGCGCTGCTGGCGCGGTTCTTCCTCGCACGCAGCGCACGCGAACTCGGCGTCGAGGCCAAGCGGATCAGCGAGGCCGCGCTCGCACGGCTGGAGGGGTCCGACTTTCCCGGCAACGTGCGCCAGCTCGAGAATCTGTGCCGCTGGCTCACGGTGATGGCGCCCGGGCAGCGAATCGAGTGCGAAGACCTGCCTCCTGAACTGCTGGCCGCATCGCCCGAGGCTGGCGCTGCCACGCCGGCAGTCGATGCAGCCACAGCGCCCTGCGACGACTGGGTTGCCGCACTCGGCCGCGAGGTGCGCGCACGCATCCAGGCCGGCGAAACCGACGTCTGGCAGCGTCTTTGCGATCGCTTCGAAGGCGAGTTGCTGCGCGCGGCGCTCGGGCTCACGCGCGGCCGCCGCCAGGAGGCTGCACTCAGGCTCGGCATCGGCCGCAACACGATCGCACGCAAGATCCAGGAGCTCGGGCTGGATGACTGAACGGCCACGGAATCCGTGCGCGCTCCGCACCTGCCCACGCGCACGACGCGCGCCGCGGCGCCGCGGCGGCGATTGACCCGCCACCCGCCGAATACTGCTGCATGGCACGACTGCCGCGCCTCGTGCTCGCCGGGCACCCGCACCTGGTGCAGCAGCGTGCGCTCGACGGGCGCACCGCGTTCGCCGACGACACCGACCGGGCGCACTTCATGGGCATCCTGCGCGAGGGCCTGGCGATGGAGCAGGTGCAGTTGCACGCCTACGGACTGCAGGCCGGCGACTTGCGGCTGCTCGTCACCCCGGCCGTGCCGCAGGCGCTCGCGCGCCTGATGCAGGCAATCGGCCGACGTTATGTCGCGGCCTGCAACCGGCGGCACGGTCGGCGCGGCACGCTGTGGGACGGGCGCT
Organism: Burkholderiales bacterium; assembly: GCA_003577305.1. GTDB lineage: Bacteria > Pseudomonadota > Gammaproteobacteria > Burkholderiales > Burkholderiaceae_E > Zeimonas. The sequence continues at coordinate 49,055 of QEVL01000010.1, read as the reverse complement.
TTCGCGCCTGCCCGGTAGAACCGGGCGAATTCGTGCTGGCGGCGATGGCCTGGGTCGAAGGCAGCGAAGCGGCCGGCAAGGCGAGCAGTGCAACGCACCACGTCGGCGCCCGGCGCGACACGCTGATCACCGACCCCCAGGCTTACTGGGGTCTGGGGAACACCCCCTTCGAGCGCGAAGCCGCGTGGCGCCGCCGCCTCGAAGCCGGCGTGGACGAGCGCCTGGCCGAACGCCTCGAGCGCGCACTGCGCGGTGGCTGGGCTTTCGGTTCGCCCGCCTTCGCTGCCTCTGCCGCGCGCCCGGGCCGCCCCGGCGCGCCGCGCCCGCGGGGGCGCCCGCGTCGCAGGGCATCGGCCGTTTCTTAATATGTCCCCAATTAAACTACCATCTGGAACATGACCATTAAATTATGCTCCGACCCCATTTATTTTTTGTTGTGGTGCACCAGATCGGGTGCTAGTGTTGCTGGTACATCGCAGATGCATCGGGGAATGCCTTGAGCCGTTCCGTCCGCGCCCCAGGCGCCGAAGAGATCGAAGCCGCCGCCCGCCGCGGCCTGTACGACCCCCGTTGCGAGCACGACGCCTGCGGCGTCGGCTTCGTCGCCCACGTCGAGGGCGAGAAGAGCCACGCCATCGTCACCCAGGCGCTGCAGATCCTGCAGCACCTGAACCATCGCGGCGCGGTCGGCAGCGACCCGCTGATGGGCGATGGCGCCGGCATCCTGATCCAGACTCCCGATGCCCTGTACCGCGCGGAGATGGCAGCCCAGGGGGTGGAACTGCCGCCGCCCGGCGAATACGGCGTCGGCATGATCTTCCTGCCCAAGGAACACGCCTCGCGCCTGGCATGCGAGGAGGAAATGGAGCGCGCCATCCGGGCCGAAGGCCAGGTGCTGCTGGGCTGGCGCGACGTGCCGGTCGATCGCGACCTGCCGATGTCGCTCACCGTGCGCGCCAAGGAACCGGTGATCCGCCAGGTGTTCATCGGTCGCGGCGCCGACGTGATCGTGCAGGACGCGCTGGAGCGCAAGCTGTACGTCATCCGCAAGACCGCCAGCGCGGCCATCGAGAACCTGGGGCTGCAGTACGGCAAGGAGTACTACGTCCCGAGCATGAGCAGCCGCACGGTGATCTACAAGGGCCTGCTGCTGGCGCATCAGGTGGGTGCCTATTACCTCGACCTGCGCGACGAGCGCTGCGTTTCGGCGCTGGGGCTGGTGCACCAGCGCTTCTCGACCAACACCTTCCCCGAATGGCCGCTCGCGCACCCGTATCGCTACGTCGCGCACAACGGGGAAATCAATACGGTGCGCGGCAACTACAACTGGATGCGCGCGCGCGAGGGCGTGATGAGTTCGCCCGTGCTGGGCGCGGACCTGCAGAAGCTCTACCCGATCAGCCTGCCGCACCAGTCCGACACCGCGATCTTCGACAACTGCCTGGAACTGCTCACCATGGCCGGCTATCCGCTGGCCCAGGCGGCGATGATGATGATCCCCGAGCCCTGGGAGCAGCACGCGACGATGGACGAACGCCGCCGCGCGTTCTACGAATACCACGCCTCGATGCTCGAGCCCTGGGACGGCCCGGCCGCGATCGTGTTCACCGACGGCCGCCAGATCGGCGCGATGCTGGATCGCAACGGCCTGCGCCCGGCGCGTTACTGCGTCACCGACGACAAGCTGGTGGTGATGGCCTCGGAATCAGGCGTGCTGCCGATTCCGGAACACAGGATCGTGAAGAAGTGGCGGCTGCAGCCGGGGAAGATGTTCCTGATCGACCTCGACCAGGGGCGCATGATCGACGACGAGGAGATCAAGGCGAGCCTCGCGAACGCCAAGCCCTACCGGCGCTGGATCGAGAACCTGTGCGTACGCCTGGATGACGTGCTGCACCCGGTGGCCGGCGCCGATGCGCATGAGCCGCCGATGGGCGCGGCCGAACCGCAGGGCACCGGGATGGAAGCGGTGCCGCCCGATCTGCTGCACCTGCAGCGCGCCTTCGGCTACACGCTGGAGGACCTCAAGTTCCTGTTCGGCCCGATGGCAGCCAGCGGCGAGGAAGCGGTCGGCTCGATGGGCGACGACAGTCCGCTGGCGGTGCTGTCGGGCCAGGACAAGCCGCTCTACGACTACTTCCGCCAGATGTTCGCGCAGGTCACCAACCCGCCGATCGACCCGATTCGCGAGTCGATCGTGATGAGCCTGGTGAGCCACATCGGCCCGAATCCGAACCTGCTCGACATCAACCAGGTCAACCCGCCGATGCGGCTGCAGGTGAGCCAGCCGATCCTCGACCCGGCCGACATGGCGAAGCTGCGCGACATCCAGCGGCGTACCCACGACAAGTTCCGCTCGCAGGTGATCGACATCACGTATCCGCTCGCCTGGGGTGCCCAGGGCGTGGAGGCGCGCCTGGCCAGCCTGTCGGCGCAGGCCGTCGATGCGATCCGCAGCGGGCACAACGTGCTCATCCTGAGCGACCGTGGCGTGAGCCGCGAACGGGTGGCGATTCCGGCGCTGCTGGCGCTCTCGAGCGTGCACCAGCACCTGGTGCGCACTGGCCTGCGAACCAGCACCGGCCTGGTGGTCGAGACCGGCAGCGCGCGCGAAGTGCACCACTTCGCCGTGCTGGCAGGCTACGGCGCCGAGGCGGTGCACCCCTGGCTCGCGATGGAGACGCTGCAGGCCATGCACCAGGGCTCGCCTGGTGCGCCCGGCGCCGGGCAGGCGATCCGGAACTACATCAAGGCGATCGACAAGGGCCTGTCGAAAGTGATGTCCAAGATGGGCGTGTCCACCTACATGAGCTACTGCGGCGCGCAGTTGTTCGAGGCGGTGGGCATCGACAGCAACACGATCGACAAGTACTTCACCGGTACCTCGAGCCGGGTCGAGGGGATCGGCGTGTTCGAGATCGCCGAGGAGGCCCTGCGCTGCCACCGTGCGGCGTTTCGCGAAGATCCGGCGCTGGCCGGTGGGCTGGCTGCCGGCGGCGAGTACGCCTGGCGCGTGCGCGGCGAGGAGCACATGTGGACGCCCGACGCCATCGCCAGGCTGCAGCACGCCACGCGCAGCGGCAACTTCGGCACCTACAAGGAGTACGCGCAGATCATCAACGACCAGTCCGAGCGGCTGATGACACTGCGCGGGCTGTTCGCGTTCAGGGTCGATCCGGCCAGGGCGATCGCGCTCGACGAAGTGGAACCGGCCAGCGAGATCGTCAAGCGCTTTGCCACCGGTGCGATGTCGCTGGGTTCGATTTCGACCGAGGCGCATGCAACCCTGGCGATCGCGATGAACCGCCTGGGCGGCAAGAGCAACACCGGTGAAGGCGGCGAGGACGAGCGCCGGTATCGCGAGGAGCCCGCTCCGACGGCCGGACACGGCTGCAGGTCACTGGCCTCCGTGATCGGCGCCGACGTGGTGGAAGTGGACCAGCCGCTCGCGCCGGGCGACAGCCTGCGCAGCCGCATCAAGCAGGTGGCCTCCGGGCGCTTTGGCGTCACCACCGAATACCTGGTGTCGGCCGACCAGATCCAGATCAAGATGGCGCAGGGCGCGAAGCCGGGCGAAGGCGGCCAGTTGCCCGGCGGCAAGGTGACCGGCTACATCGCCCGCCTGCGCCACAGCGTGCCCGGCGTCGGCCTGATCAGCCCGCCGCCGCACCACGACATCTATTCGATCGAAGACCTCGCGCAACTGATCCACGACCTCAAGAGCGTCGCCCCGCACGCCAGCATCAGCGTCAAGCTGGTGTCCGAGGTCGGCGTCGGCACGGTGGCCGCCGGGGTCGCCAAGTGCAAGGCCGACCACCTCGTGATCGCCGGGCACGACGGCGGCACCGGCGCCTCGCCCTGGTCGTCGATCAAGCACGCGGGCAGCCCGTGGGAAATCGGCCTGGCGGAGGTGCAGCAGACGCTCGTGCTGAACCGCCTGCGCGGGCGCATCCGCGTACAGACCGACGGCCAGATGAAGACCGGCCGCGACGTCGTGATTGCGGCATTGCTCGGAGCCGACGAGTTCGGCTTCGCCACCGCGCCGCTGGTGGTCGAGGGCTGCATCCAGATGCGCAAGGGGCAGCTGAACACCTGCCCGGTGGGAATCGCGACACAGGATCCGGTGCTGCGCAAGCGGTTCACCGGCAAGCCCGAGCACGTCGTGCACTACTTCCTGTTCGTGGCCGAGGAGGTGCGCCAGATCATGGCGCAACTGGGTGTTCGCCGGTTCGACGACCTGATCGGGCGCAGCGATCTGCTCGACATGCGCCGCGGCATCGAGCACTGGAAGGCGCAGGGGCTCGATTTCTCGCGCCTGTTCGCTCCGCCGGCCGCACCGGACGATGTGGCTCGCCGGCACTGCGAAGAGCAGGAGCACGAGCTGGCGCGCGCACTGGACCAGCGTCTGCTGGACAAGGTGCGCCCGGCCATCGAGGCGGGCGAACGCGTACGCCTCCTCGACGTCGCGCGCAATGGCGACCGGTCGGTGGGCGCCCTGCTCTCGGGCGTCGTGACCCGGGCGCACCCGGAAGGCCTCGCCGACGACAGCATCCACATCCAGCTCGAGGGCACCGGTGGCCAGAGTTTCGGCGCTTTCCTGTGCCGCGGCATCACGCTGTACCTGGTCGGCGACGCCAACGACTACACCGGCAAGGGCCTGTCGGGCGGGCGCATCGTGATCCGTCCCAGTCTGGACTTCCGTGGCGCGTGGCACGAACACATCATCGCCGGCAACACCGTGCTGTACGGCGCCACCAGCGGCGAGGCGTTCCTCGCGGGGGTGGCGGGCGAGCGCTTCGCAGTACGGCTGTCGGGCGCCACGGCAGTGGTCGAGGGCACCGGCGACCACGGCTGCGAGTACATGACCGGCGGCACTGTGGCGGTGCTGGGTCGCACGGGCCGCAACTTCGCAGCTGGCATGTCGGGCGGCGTGGCCTACGTCTACGACGAGGATGGCCAGTTCGCCAGCCGCTGCAACCTCGCGATGGTCAGGCTCGAGAAAGTGTTGCCCGCCGCCGAACAGAAGGCGCGCGAGGATGCCGGCCTCATGCACGGCGGCCGCCCGGACGAGGAACAGCTCAAGGCGCTGCTCGACGACCACGTGCGCTGGACCGGCAGCCGCCGGGCGCGCGCCCTGCTCGACCACTGGGACGCGGCACGCGCCAGGTTCGTCAAGGTGTTCCCCAACGACTACCGACGCGCGCTGAGGGATCTGCATGCGCCGCCGCCCACCGCGGCGGCAGGGGCAGCCCGGCACGCGGTCGTGAACCGGGAAGCACCTTCCGGCCCCTGAGGCGGCGCCAGCACGCCAGAACCCCGAGCAGGACATCACTTCATGGGCAAGGTCACCGGTTTCCTGGAGTTCGACCGCATCGAGGAACCGCATGCGCCGGTCGCCGAGCGGCTCGGACACTTCCGCGAGTTCGTCACGACACTGGGCGAGGCCGATGCGCGCCAGCAGGCGGCGCGCTGCATGGATTGCGGCGTCCCGTTCTGCAGCCACGGTTGCCCGGTCAACAACGTCATCCCCGACTTCAACGATCTCGTCTACCGCAACGACTGGAAGAACGCGTTCCGGGTCCTGAACTCGACCAACAATTTCCCCGAGTTCACCGGCCGCATCTGCCCGGCCCCGTGCGAGGCCGCGTGCACGCTGTACATCAACAGTCGAGCGGTGGGGATCAAGTCGCTCGAGCGCGCCATCGTCGATCGCGCCTGGAAGGAAGGCTGGGTGGTGCCGCAGATCGCAGCGCGGAAGACCGGCAGGACAGTGGCAGTGGTCGGCTCGGGTCCTTCGGGTCTGGCGGCGGCGCAGCAACTGGCGCGCGCCGGTCACGCGGTGACGGTGTTCGAGAAGAACGATCGCATCGGAGGGCTGCTGCGCTACGGCATCCCCGACTTCAAGCTCGACAAGTCCTGGATCGACCGGCGCATCGAGCAGATGCAGGCCGAGGGCGTCGCTTTCCGCCCCGGCGTGCTCGTGGGTTCCCTGCCGGGAAAGGGGCCGGCGGGCAAGATCGCCGACATGTCGCGCGAGGCGGTGCCGGCGGCTCGACTTCTGCAGGAATTCGATGCGGTGCTGCTCGCGGGTGGCTGCGAGCAATCGCGCGACCTCCAGGTGCCGGGACGCGAACTGCACGGCATCCACTTCGCGATGGAACTGCTGGTGCAGCAGAACCGCATCGACGCGGGCGACCGCGTCGGGGACCCGATATCGGCCAGCGGCAAGCACGTCATCGTGATCGGTGGCGGCGACACCGGCAGCGACTGCGTGGGCACCTGCAATCGCCATGGCGCCAGGAGCGTAACGCAGTTCGAACTCATGCCGATGCCTCCGCTGCACGAAGACAGGCTGCTCACCTGGCCCTACTGGCCGCTCAGGCTGCGCACCAGCGACAGCCACGAGGAAGGCGCAAGGCGCGAATTCGCGATTTCCACCCGGGGCTTCATCGGCCGCCGCGGCAAGGCCGGCGGCGTGCGAGCACTCGAGACGGTGCAGGTGAAGCAACAGGACGGCAGGCTGGTCGAACTGCCCGGTACCGAACGCGAGTGGCCGGCCGACCTGGTTCTGCTCGCCCTGGGTTTCAGCAGTCCGGTGGCCTCCGTGCTCGAGGGCTTCGGCGTCGAGAAGGACAGCCGCGGAAACGCGAGAGCCGACACTTCGGACGCGAGCGGCTACAGCACCAACGTCAGGGGCGTGTTCGCTGCCGGCGACATGCGCCGAGGCCAGAGCCTGGTGGTGTGGGCCATCCGCGAGGGCCGGCAGGCCGCGCGCGCGATCGACGCCTTCCTGATGGGCGCGAGCCTGTTGCCGCGCTGACCGGCGGGCGCCTTGCAGCGGGGGCCGGTGCCGAGCGCAGCCGGCTTGCACCGTGTTTCTGGCGGAGGGAGGGGGATTCGAACCCCCGAGGGGCTATTCACCCCTACACGCTTTCCAGGCGTGCGACTTAAACCACTCATCCATCCCTCCGAGGGCGCGCAGTATACCGCACCCGGGGCTGCGAAGCCCGCATCCAAGACCCTGAAAACAAAAGAAAAAGGGGGCGATCCTCCGATCGCCCCCGATGCGCCGCGGCCGGGTCGGCCGCGGCTTCGCGCGCTGGCCGCTGCGGCTCGCGCGCCGCGGCCAGAGCGTGGCGCTCAGGCCGCTTTCAGGCTCGGATAGCGGACGTTCTCCACCAGTTCCTGCGTGGTGCGATCGGGCGCCGGCGTGACCAGCGACACGAGGATCATCACTGCGAAGCCCAGCGGCACGCCGAACACGCCGGCCGAGATCGCCTGGATGTCCCACCACAGATCGGTGATCGGCACGGCGCGCGGAGTACCGTAGAACATCTCGCGCAGCCAGACCTGGTTCAGCGTCATGTAGTAGAACGTGATGCCGATGCCCGCGAGCATGCCCAGGGTGGCGGCGATGCCGGTGGCGCGCTTCCAGAAGATGCCGAGCACCAGCGCCGGGAAGAACCCGGCCGCGGCGAACGAGAACGCGGCCGACACCAGGAACAGGATGTCGGCCGGCTTCTGCGCGGCGGTGAGCGCAGCCAGGACGGCGACCACCAGCAGCAGCATCTTCGAGAGCAGCACGCGCCGCTGCGTCGAGACGGTCGGGTCGATCATCTTGTAGTAGAGATCGTGCGACAGCGCGTTGGCGATCGTGAGCAGCAGGCCGTCGGCGGTCGACAGCGCAGCCGCGAGGCCGCCCGCGGCGACCAGGCCGGAGATCACGTATGGCAGGCCCGCGATCTCCGGAGTGGCCAGCACCACGATGTCGCCGCCGATCGAGATCTCCGCGGCCTGGACGATGCCGTCGCCATTGACGTCGGAGATCGACAGCAGGCCCGGATCCACCGCCGCCCACGACTGCACCCACGCCGGCAGGCTCGCGAACGGAAGGCCCACCACGTCGTGATACATGTCGTACTTCACCAGCACCGCCAGCGCCGGCGCCGACAGGTACAGCAGCAGGATGAAGAACAGCGACCATCCGACCGAGACGCGGGCTTCGCGCACCGACGGCGTGGTGTAGTAGCGCATCAGGATGTGCGGCAGCGAGGCCGTGCCGACCAGCAGGCAGAACATCAGCGCGAGGAAGTTCCTGCGGGAGACGTCGCGCGCGGCCTCGTCCTTGCCGGGGAACGGCTCGGCATGCCGCAGCGGCGGTGCGGCACGGGCCGCCAGCCCCCTCTCCTTCGCCCACGCGGTGCGGGCGTCCTCGACCGTCTGCGGATACTTGGCCAGGTCGTCCTGCGCCTTCTTCAGCGCGGCGGCGTCGCCCGAGGCGGTCGCGTCGGCCACCGCCTTGTCGAGCGCGGCCTTGCCGGCGGCGAACGAACCCTGCAGGTCTTTCAGCTTCTCCGATGCGGCTGCAGCCCGGTCGGCGAAGATCTTCCTGACCTCGATCTCCTTCGGATCGGCAATCAGCTTCTCCTCCTGCGCGGTCACCCGCTGCAGTTGCTTGCCGTAGATCAGGTGCGGGATCGGGAAACCGGTCTGCTGCACCGACAGCCAGACCACCGGAATCAGGTAGGCGATGATGAGAATGATGTACTGCGCCACCTGCGTCCAGGTGACCGCGCGCATGCCCCCGAGGAACGAGCACACCAGGATGCCGGCCAGACCGAGGAACACGCCGATCTCGAAGGCCACGCCGGTCAGGCGCGTAGTGATGATGCCCACGCCGTAGATCTGCGCCACCACGTAGGTGAACGAGCACAGGATCGCGATCACGATGCCGATGAAGCGCGGGATGTTGCCGCCGTAGCGCGCGCCCAGGAAGTCGGGAATCGTGAACTGCCCGAACTTGCGCAGGTACGGCGCGAGGAACATCGCGGTCAGCACGTAACCGCCGGTCCATCCCATCGCGAACGCCAGGCCGTTGTAGCCGGCCAGGTAGAAGGTGCCCGCCAGGCCGATGAACGAAGCGGCCGACATCCAGTCGGCGCCCACCGCCATGCCGTTGAACACCGCCGGCACGCGGCGTCCCGCCACGTAGTACTCGGCCGCCTCGCTGGTGCGGCTGATGATGCCGATGCCGGCGTACAGCAGGATCGTGGCCATCAGGAACACGTAGCCGATGATCTGCCGCGGCATCCCCATCTGCTCGAGGATCGCCAGCACGATCACGAAGGCGACGAAGCCCCCGGTGTAGAAGGCGTAGACCTTCTTCAGCTGCTGGGTGAACGCTTTCTGCGATTGCTGGGCGGCGCTCATTCGAGGTCTCCTTCCGCTACGCCGAACTCCTGGTCCATCTTGTTCATGTAGCGCGCGTAGTAGATGATCAGCAGCAGGTAGACGACCAGCGCCCCCTGCGCGGCCACCCAGAACGAGAATGGCCAGCCGAAGAAATCGAAGGTCAGCGATCGCGCGAAATACGCGATCACGAAAGTGACGACGAACCAGATCGCGAGCAGTATCGACGCGATGCGCAGGTTTCGTCGCCAGTACTCATGGTGCTTGGCACTCAGTTCCATGTCTGCTCTCCTCTCCTCTCCTCGTCGGGTGCTTGCCACCCGTGTCACGAACCATTGCGGGCCGCGCGCGCGCCCGGCCGGAACGGATCCTCGACGCCGGCGTCCACGCCGGTTTCGCGCTGCAGCTGCAGCGCCACCTTCGGCTCGAACTCCGAGAGCCTGCGAATGGTGGACGCGACCCGCCCGGCGTCTCCGAGCCGGTGCCAGACGTGTGCGAGCTGGTAGTAGCCGTAGGGTGACATCGGCTGCAGCTCGATCGCTTTCTTCAGCGGCCCGACCGCATCCTCGACGCGGCCGAGTTTGACCAGCGACAGCGCCTTGCCGTACCAGGCGCGGTCGAGCTTCGGATCGAGCGCGATCGCCCGGTCGAACGCATCGCAGGCAGCCTCGTGCTCGCCGAGCTCCTGCCGCAGGAAACCGAGGTTGAACCAGGCGTGAGACGTGCCGGGATCGACCTGCACCGAATACTCGAGCACCGCGATCGCGCCGTGCGTGTCCCCCTGCGCGGCGCGCCGGTTCGCGATCGCCGCCAGCGTGCCGGTGTCGCGCGGGCGCAGCGCGCGCACGCGCTCCCAGTATTCGAGCTCGAGTCCGGTGCGTCCGAGCAGTCCGGCCCAGAGCGCCATCTGGCGGTAGTACCAGACTTCGAGAAAGCCGATCGCGGCGGCACCCATCGGTTCAGCCCGTCGGCATCTGGAGCCTGAGCTTGGCCACCGCGAGGGCCACCCAGATCCAGAACAACAGAACGAACGCCAGCGCCGGAACGTGGCGATCGACGACGAACCGGGGCGCGACGCGCCGCACGAGCCGGGTGACCGGAGAGGCGAGGAAACGGATCAGACGGTAGACCGGGTTGGACTCGTGCCGACCGAAGCTCATCAGGAAGACGAGCCCCTGGGCGAGCAGCAGCAGCCCGACGAACTCGACGAACCCCTTGAGTACGATCACCACGCCCAGCACGCTTGCTGTCTCCCCCTGGCGGGCAGATCCGTTGCCTGCCCGCCCCTGTTGCGGCCCGCCACGGCGGCCCGGCCTGCCTGGCTCAGAGCGATTGCTTCAACTGCTCGAGAATCGCCGGGTTCTCGAGCGTGGACACGTCCTGCGTGATTTCCTCGCCGCGGGCAAGCGAGCGCAACAGCCGGCGCATGATCTTGCCCGAGCGGGTCTTCGGCAGGTTGTCGCCGAACCGGATGTCTTTCGGCTTGGCGATCGGCCCGATTTCCTTGCCGACCCAGTCGCGCAGTTCCTTCGCGACCTTTGCCGCCGCCTCGCCGGTGGGCCGCTCCTGCTTGAGCACGACGAAGGCGGAGATCGCCTCGCCCGTCACCTCGTCGGGTCGTCCGACCACTGCCGCTTCGGCCACCAGAGGATGCGCGACCAGCGCCGACTCGATCTCCATCGTGCCGAGGCGGTGACCCGACACGTTGAGCACGTCGTCGATGCGGCCCATCACGCGGTAGTAGCCGTCCTCGTCGCGCATCGCGCCGTCGCCGGCGACGTAGTAGCGCCCGCCCTGCACCTCCGGCGGGAAGTAGGTCTTCTTGAAGCGCTCGGGATCGCCCCAGATCGTGCGGATCATCGACGGCCAGGGCCTGGTGATCGCGAGGAAGCCGCCCTTGCCCTTGTCGACCTCTCCTCCGGCCTCGTCGATGATCGCCGCGGAGATGCCCGGCAACGGCATCGTGCACGAACCCGGCTTGAGCGCATGCACTCCGGGCAGCGGCGAGATCATCGTCGCGCCCGTCTCGGTCTGCCACCAGGTGTCGACGATCGGGCAGCGCCCGCGGCCGACGTTCTCGTAGTACCACATCCAGGCTTCCGGATTGATCGGTTCGCCGACAGTTCCGAGCAGGCGCAGCGACGACAGGTCGTATTTCTTCGGATGATGCCCGGGCGAGGTCTGCCCCGCGCGCACCAGCGAACGAATGGCAGTGGGCGCGGTGTAGAAGATGCTGACCTTGTGACGGTCGATCATCTCCCAGAAGCGGCCGGGATTCGGGTAGGTGGGAATTCCCTCGAAGATCACCTGCGTCGCGCCGCAGGCCGTGGGGCCGTAGGCGATGTAGGTGTGCCCGGTGACCCAGCCGATGTCGGCGGTGCACCAGTAGACGTCGGCGGGCTTGAGATCGAACACCCACTTCACGGTGAGCGCGGCCCCGAGCAGGAAGCCGGCCGAGGAGTGCTGCACGCCCTTGGGCTTGCCCGTGGAGCCCGAGGTGTAGAGGACGAAGAGCGGATGATCGGCACCGACCCATTCGGGCGGGCAGTCGGTCGACTGGCCTTCGATCGCCTGCTCCCAGGAGAGGTCGCGGCCGGGCTGCATCGTCGCGCCCTCGCCGGTGCGCTGGTAGACGATGACCTTGCGCACCGCTTCGCAGCCGCCCATCGCGAACGCTTCGTCGACCGCGTTCTTCAGCGGCACACGCTTGCCGCCACGCACCTGCTCGTCGGCAGTGATGACCAGCGTCGCGCCCACGTCGACGATGCGCTCGTGCAGGCTCTTGGCCGAAAAGCCGCCGAACACCACCGAGTGGATGATGCCGAGCCGCGCGCAGGCCTGCATCGCGACCACGCCCTGGATCGACATCGGCAGGTAAATGATCGCACGGTCGCCGCGCTTGTAGCCCAGCGCCCTGAGCCCGTTGGCGAAGCGGCCCACCCTGTGGAGCAGCTCGCGGTAAGTGACGGTGGTGACGCTGCCGTCGTCGGCCTCGAAAATGATCGCGGTCTTGTTCTCGACCGGCGTGCCGATGTGGCGATCGAGGCAGTTCCAGGAGACGTTCAGTTCGCCGTCGTCGAACCACTTGTAGAAAGGCGCATTCGACTCGTCGAGCGCGCGGGTGAAGGGCCTGTGCCAGACCAGGTGCTCACGCGCCAGGCGCGCCCAGAATCCTGCGTGATCCTTCGACGCCTCGGCGCACAGAGCCTCGTACTGCTCCATGCCCGAAATCGTTGCCTGCTTGCGGAATGCTTCGGGCGGCGGAAACAACCTGGCCTCCTGGAGCACCGATTCGATCTGAGCCGACATCGCTCACCCTCCTGTTCGCACTTCCTGCCTTTGTCGACTGCGGCCACCTTACGAGCGATGCCTTACGACTCGCTTACGCCGACCGCTTCCGGTCGGACCCCGTGCGCCGCCCCATGCGCTTGATGCGTCGCAATAGGATAGTCCCGATGAGGCCCGCGAGGGAGCCATATCCACGTTCCGCTAGAATCGACGCCCGGTTCCAGCGAGGACAGGCCATGACCGTCATCAGGCAGGACGATCTGATCGAATCGGTGCGTGCTGCGCTGCAGTTCATCAGCTACTACCATCCGCGCGACTACATCGAGCACCTGGCGCGAGCCCACGAGGGCGAGCAGAGCCCGGCTGCAAGAGACGCGATCGCCCAGATCCTGACCAATTCGCGGATGTGCGCGGAAGGGCACCGCCCGCTGTGCCAGGACACCGGCATCGTCAACGTGTTCCTGAGAATCGGCATGGGAGTGCGCTTCGAGGGCTTCGGCGGCTCGCTCGCCGACGCGATCGACGAGGGCGTGCGTCGCGCCTATCTCGATCGGTCGAACACGCTGCGCGCCTCGGTGGTCGCCGACCCGCAGTTCGAGCGCAGGAACACCCGCGACAACACGCCGGCGGTGGTGAACGTGGAACTCGTGCCGGGCGACACGGTCGAGGTGACGGTCGCCGCCAAGGGTGGCGGTTCGGAGAACAAGTCGAAGCTGGCCATGCTCAACCCCTCGGACTCGATCGTCGACTGGGTCCTGAAGACGGTGCCGACGATGGGCGCCGGCTGGTGCCCGCCGGGAATGCTCGGCATCGGCATAGGAGGCACCGCCGAGAAAGCGGTGCTGATGGCCAAGCAGGCGCTGATGGAGCCGCTCGACATGTTCGACCTGCTGGCACGCGGACCGTCGAACCGGCTCGAGGAGTTGCGCGTCGAACTGTACGAGAAGGTGAACGCACTGGGCATCGGTGCGCAGGGGCTGGGTGGCCTGAGCACGGTGCTCGACGTGAAGATCGCGATGTTCCCGACCCACGCGGCCTCCAAGCCGGTGGCCATGATCCCGAACTGCGCCGCGACCCGGCACGCACACTTCGTGCTCGACGGCTCCGGACCCGCTTTCTGCGAACCTCCGCCGCTGTCGGCCTGGCCCGACGTGCACTGGACGCCGAACGTACGCAGCTCGAGGCGGGTCGACCTCGACACGCTCACGCGCGAGGAAGTGGCCTCCTGGGCTCCGGGGCAGACGCTGCTGCTCTCGGGGCGGATGCTCACCGGCCGCGACGCGGCCCACAAGCGCATCCAGGACATGCTGGCGAGCGGCGAGAAGTTGCCGGTGGACTTCGCCGGGCGCGTGATCTACTACGTCGGCCCGGTCGACCCGGTGCGCGACGAGGTCGTGGGGCCGGCGGGGCCGACGACTTCGACGCGGATGGACAAGTTCACCGACATGATGCTGTCGCAGACCGGCTTGCTGGCGATGGTCGGCAAGGCCGAACGCGGACCCGGGGCCATCGACGCGATCCGCCGGCACAAGGCGGCCTACCTGATGGCAGTGGGCGGCGCTGCCTACCTGGTCTCGAAGTCGATCCGCAGGGCCCGCGTGGTGGGCTTCGCCGACCTGGGCATGGAGGCGATCTACGAGTTCGAGGTGCAGGACATGCCGGTGACGGTGGCGGTCGATGCCAGTGGCACCTCGGTGCACGAGACCGGTCCGCGCGAGTGGCAGGCCCGGATAGGGAAACTCCCGGTGAGCTCCGAATGAGCTACCTGCTGATCGACATCGGCAACACGTTCCTCAAGTGGGGAACCTACTCTCCGCCGTCATCGGCCGGCCGGTCGCTCGCGCAGGACAAGCAACTGGCCTTCGGCCGCGTGCTGCTCGAGGAAGTCTCGATGGTGACCAAGGAGTGGCGACGCCAGCCGACTCCGGGCGCGATCGTGATCTCCAACGTCGCCGGCACCGGCGTCGTGAACCCGACGCTGCGCTCGCTCGAGATCTGGCCCGACGCACCCGAGCCGCACTGGATCACCTCGCGCGCCGAGCAGTGCGGCGTGAAGAACGGCTACCTGAATCCGGCCGCGCTGGGCTGTGATCGCTGGGCCGCGATGATCGGCGCTCGCGCGCTGGTGGGCGAGCGCGCCGCGCTGGTCGTGGTGTGCGGCACCGCGACCACGATGGACCTGCTCACCGCCGACGGGCACTTCCTTGGGGGCGGCATCATGCCGGGGCTGGGGCTGATGGTGCGCGCGCTGCACCAGAACACGGCCACGCTGCCCGATGCGCAGGGCGAATACGTCGATTACCCGCGTCAGACGGTGGACGCGATCGCGTCGGGGTGCGCACACGCGCAGGCAGGCGCGGTCGAGCGGCTCTACTACCTGCACAAGCGCAACCATCCCGACCTGCGCTGCATCCTGTCGGGCGGCGCGGCGCGCACGCTCGGGCCGCGCCTGACGATCGAATTCACCTACCACGACAACCTGGTGCTCGAAGGCCTGTACCAGATCGCGAGCTCGCTCGGCTGAGGCGGCGGGTGAGGCGGACAACTCAGCCTGCGGACAGCGCCGCGATTCCCGCCCGGGCGATTCGCGCGTCGTCCGAAGACTTCACGCCCGAGACACCCACCGCGCCGACGCAGTGCCCGTCCACGACGATCGGCACCCCGCCTTCGAGCATGCCTTCCAGCGCCGGCGCCGACAGGAACGCAGTGCGCCCGCCGTTGATGATTTCCTCGTAGATCCGCGACTCGCGCCGCCCGAGCGCGGCGGTGCGTGCCTTCGCCTCGCAGATCTGCGCCGAGACCGGCGCCGCGCCGTCGAGGCGCTGCAGCCACAACAGGTGGCCGCCGTCGTCGACGATCGCGATCGACACCGCCCACTGGTTGCGCAGCGCCTCGGCTTCGGCCGCGGCGGCGATCGCCTTCACGTCGACTGCGGCAAGTACCGGCCTGGTGTTCATCGGTTCTCCGTGCGGGCGGTGCCCTTCATGCCTGCAAACCCACCGCCCGGCGCAGCTGCTCGAGCGCACCCGGGTCCTCGATCGTGGTGAGGTCGCCCGGATCGCGCGCCTCGCAGATCGCCTGGATCGAGCGACGCAGCACCTTGCCCGAGCGGGTCTTGGGCAGCAGCGTCACGAAGTGCACCCGCGAGGGCCGCGCGACCGCCCCGAGTTGCTTGTCGACCGTGGCCATCAGCTCGCCTTCGAGCGCCATGCGCGCATCGTCGGCGGCAGCACGCGAAGGATCTTTCAGCACCACGAACGCCATCGCGACCTGGCCCTTGAGCGCATCGGCCACGCCGACCACCGCGCACTCGGCGACCGCCGGATGGCTCGACAGGCTCTCCTCGATCTCGCGCGTGCCGAGCCGATGGCCGGCGACGTTGATCACGTCGTCGGTGCGCCCGAGGATGAAGTAGTAGCCGTCCTCGTCGCGGATCCCCCAGTCGAAAGTCGAATAGGCCAGGCGACCCGGAATGGTCGAGAAATAAGTCTTCACGAAGCGTTCGTCGTCGCCCCAGACGGTCTGCATGCAGCCCGGTGGCAGCGGCGGCATGATCGCCACGACCCCTTTTTCGTTGGTGCCGACCTCCTCGCCGGTCTGTTCGTGCAGCAGCCGCACGTCGTAGCCGTACATCGGCATGCCGGGCGAGCCGAGGCGCGTCGGGGTCTTCTCGACGCCGTGCGCGACAGTGAGGATCGGCCAGCCGGTTTCGGTCTGCCAGTAGTTGTCGACGATCGGCTTGCCCAGCGCCTCGCCGATCCAGCGCGCGGTGGGTTCGTCGAGCGGCTCGCCGGCCAGGAACAGCGTGCGCAGCGACGACAGGTCGTAGCGGGTGAGCCAGGACGGATCCTGCTTCTTCAGCACGCGGATCGCGGTGGGCGCCGAGAACATCACGGTCACGCGGTACTTCTCGACCAGTTTCCAGAGGATGCCGGCGTCGGGGCGCAGCGGCGTGCCCTCGTACATGATCGTGCCCATGCCGGCGATCAGCGGTCCGTAGACGATGTAGGAGTGGCCGACCACCCAGCCGATGTCGCTGGTCGAGAAGTAGGTCTCTCCGGCGTTGCCGCAGAAGATGTACTTCATCGAAGCGGCCAGCGCGACCGCGTAGCCGCCGACATCGCGCTGCACGCCCTTGGGCACGCCGGTGGTGCCCGAGGTGTAGAGCGTGTAGCTGATCTCGTTCGATTCGAGCCACTCGACCGGCACTTCGGCGTCGAGGTGCCGCTCGCGCAGCTGCGCGTAGTCGCGATCGCGCGCGGCCACCCGCTCGAAGGGCACGAGACCGCGATCGACCATCAGCACGTTGGCCGGCCTGTTGCGCGCCAGGTCGATCGCCGCATCGAGCAGCGGCTTGTACGGCACCACCTTGCCGGCGCGCGAGCCGGCGTCGGCGCTGACGACCAGCACGGGGCTCGCGTCGTCGATGCGGCTGGCCAGGCTGTGCGAGGCGAAACCGCCGAACACCACCGAGTGAATCGCACCGATGCGCGCACAGGCGAGCATCGCGAAGGTCGCTTCGGGGATCATCGGCATGTAGATGAGCACCCGGTCGCCGCGGCGCACGCCCAGTTCGCGCATGATCGCGGCCATGCGCATCACCTCGCGGTGCAACTCGCCGAAGCTGTAGACGCGCTCGTCGTCGGTTTCGGTCGAGACGTAGATCAGCGCCGGCTGGTCGCGCCGCGCCGCCAGGTGGCGATCGACCGCGTTGTGGCAGAGATTCGTGCGCCCGCCGACGAACCAGCGCGTGAACGGCGGCCTGGAGTAGTCGAGCACGCGCTCGAACGGCGCCTGCCAGTCGATCAGGGCCGCCAGTTCGCCCCAGAACCCCTCGCGATCGGCAATCGAGCGCGCGTGAAACCCGCTCAGGCTGCCCGCCCCGATGACGTCGCCAGCACCCATTCCGTCTCCTCCGTTGCGTCGATTGCGGTCTGATCCGCATTCTACGACCAGGCGATACGGGCGCGACGCACCGGTGCGCACCACCGGCGCACGCCGTGGCGCGGGCCGGCTATTGCTCCTGGCGGGAACAGTCGCGCCGATGCGGGCAGCACGAGCAGGACTCGATCGCGCCGCGCAGGCTGCAGGTGGAGCGGCGGCACGCGAGCACCGGCAGCCCCTGGCGGCGTGCCGCGTCGCGGTAGCCGCGCATGACGTTGTGGCCCAGGAAGTCGGTGAACAGGATCAGCAGTTCGGCGCCGGCCGGCACCGAGCGGTCGGCGCGCTGCGCCGACGGGTCGCGTCCCGAGACATGACGCATGATCGAGATGCCGTATTCGGTGAGCACCTGCGGAATGTTGCCGAGCCTGTCGGCGCCTACCACCAGAGCCTTCATCTTCGTGTCCCGTGCGTCGGTGCGCCCTGCCGGGCGTCGTGGCCGTCGTGACGTATCGTAGCCGCAGGCGCTGCTTGACAAATGATATCCATTCCCACTTAAATGTCATGCCTATTGCGAGTGTTTCTCGTTTAGATTGGTTCCCAGCGGCGCCTGCCGCTCTTTTCCCTCTCTTCCCGCTCCTCCCCGATCCACCATACCGAAAGATCCCCGCAATGCTCCGATCCAAGCTCTCCGCGATCGCCGCCGCCCTGGCGCTCGGCACCACAGTCGCCGTCCCGGCCGTACAGGCGCAGGACAAGGTGCTCAACCTCTACTCGGCGCGCCACTATCAGACCGACGAGAATCTGTACGCCGAATTCACGAGGCAGACCGGCATCAGGATCAACCGCATCGAGGCCGGAGACGAGGCGATCCTGGAGCGCCTGCGCAACGAGGGCGCGAACAGCCCTGCCGACGTGATCCTGCTGGTGGACGCGGCGCGGCTGTGGAAGGCGCAGGTCGAGGGCCTGTTCCAGCCTCTGAAGTCGGCGCTGCTCGAGGCGCGGATCCCGCCGACGCTGCGCGGCAAGGACGACGGCAAGGGCAGCGAGTGGTTCGGCATCTCGACGCGCGCGCGCGTGATCGTCTACAACAAGGCGAAGATCGATCCGGCGCTGGTGCAGAACTACGAGGATCTTGCGCGCCCCGAACTGAAGGGCAAGGTCTGCACCCGCTCCGGCGCACACCCGTACATGCTGTCGCTGATCGGTGCGATGTCCGAGCACCTGGGCGAGGCGAAGGCCGAACAGTGGGCGAGCGGCGTCGTGGCCAATTTCGCGCGCTCGCCGCGCGGCGGCGACACCGACCAGATCCGCGCGGTGGCCACCGGCGAATGCGGCGTGGCGCTGACCAACACCTACTATCTGGTGCGGCTGATGCGCTCGAACAAGCCGGCCGACCGTGAAGTCGCCGAGCGCGTCGGCATGGTCTGGCCGAACCAGAAGAGCTTCGGCACCCACGTCAACGTCTCGGGCGCGGCGCTGGCCCGCCATGCCCCGCATCGCGAGAACGCGGTGCGCTTCATCGAATACCTGGCCGGCGATGCGGCACAGGCCTATCTGGCCGGCGGCAACAACGAGTGGCCGGTGGTGAGTTCGGTGAAGCTGAACAACCGCGAACTCGAGTCGCTCGGAGCGTTCAAGGCCGACTCGCTGCCGCTCGCCTCGATCGGGCGCGCGCAGATCGCCGCCTCGAAGATCATCGATCGCACCGGCTGGCGCTGACGCACCGCCGCCGCGAGGGTGTTGGTCAGGCCTGCGCGGCGACGACCTTGATCTCGACCCGGTACCGGGGCGCGGCGAGCCGCGCCTCGACCGTGGCGCGTGCCGGCGTGTGCCCGGCCGGTACCCACGCGTCCCAGACCGCGTTCATCGCGGCGAAATCGCCGATGTCGGCCAGGAACACCTGTGCCTGCAGGATGCGGGTGCGGTCGCTGCCGGCCTCGGCGAGCAGGCGGTCGATCGCCTCGAGCACCTGGCGGGTCTGCCCGCCCACGTCCAGGGCGGGATCTTCGGCCACCTGCCCGGCCAGGTAGACCACGCCGTTGTGGATCACCGCCTCGGACATGCGCGAGCCCACGTGCAGCCGCCGGATCGTCATTGCAATTGCGCCGACAGGAAGCGTTCGACCGCGTCGACCTGGTCGGCAGCGATGAAGGTCGGCGCGTGGCCGACGCCGTCGAAGACGACGCATTGCGCCCTCGGCCCGCGCTGCGTCATCGCCGCCGCGGTCGTCGCCGAGAGGATGTCGGACTGCGCGCCGCGCGTGACCAGCGTCGGGCAGCGGATCGCGTCGTAGACCGGCCAGAGATCGGGCGCCGGTGCGGCCTGCTGTTCGCGAAACGCCAGCGCGATCGCCGGGTCGTAGGCAAAAGTGAAACCGGCGTCGCGCGGCACCAGGAAATTTCGGGTGAGCAGGCGGAACTGGTCGTCGGTGTGCGGGCCGAAGTCGCGCATCAGCTCACGCAGCGCAGCGACGCCTTCCGCCTCGGTCGCGAACTGCGGATCCTGGCCGACGTAGCCGCCGATGCGCGCGCGCCCGGCCGCGTCGATCTCGGGCCCGATGTCGTTGAGCACCAGGCGGCCGATCGGCGTGCCGGGCAGGGCCGCGAGCAGCATGCCGATCAGTCCGCCCATCGAGGTGCCCACCCAGGCCACCCGCTCGACGTCGAGCCGCGCCACGAGCGTGACGCAATCGGCGATGTACTGCGGCAGCGCGTACAGCTGCGGATCGGCGACCCGATCGGAGCGGCCGCGCCCGATCATGTCGGGACACACCACCCGCCAGCGCCGCGACAGCCGCGCAGCCAGCGCATCGAAGTCGCGTCCGTTGCGGGTCAGGCCGTGCGCGCAGACCACGGTGGGCGCAGCGCCGGGCGCCATCGCCGGGGGCAGCCATTCCCAGTAGGCGAGCCGGTGAAGGCCCTTCGGGCTGGCGCAGGTGACGTGGCGCAATCTGGGTTCGAGCATCTTCGGAGACCACTGATCCTGGAGTGTGTGCCGAGTCGCTACAATCGGAGCCAATTGTACAGGGAGGAATCATGCTGAAAGGCAGGCTCGCGCTCGTCACCGGTTCGACCAGCGGCATCGGACTCGGCATCGCCCGGGCGCTGGCGCGCCAGGGCGCCGACCTGGTGCTCAACGGCTTCGGCGACGCGGCGCAGATCGAGCGGCTGCGCGCCGGGCTGGCGTCGGAGTTCGGCATCGAGGCGAGCTACGAAGGCGCGGATCTCTCCAGGCCCGCCGAGATCGACGCGATGTTCGCGCGCATCGCGGCGCGCGGCGCCACCGTCGACATCCTGGTGAACAACGCCGGCATCCAGCACGTCGCCCGGGTCGAGCAGTTCCCGCCCGAACGCTGGGACGCCGTGATCGCGATCAACCTGTCGGCGGCGTTCCACGCGACGCGCTGCGCGCTGCCCGCGATGCAGCAGCGCAACTGGGGCCGCATCGTCAACATCGCCTCGGCCCACGGGCTGGTCGCGTCGGTCGAAAAAGCGGCCTACGTGGCGGCCAAGCACGGCATCGTCGGACTCACCAAGGTGGTCGCGCTCGAGAATGCGCGCACCGGGATCACCTGCAACGCGATCTGCCCGGGCTGGGTGCTCACCCCGCTGGTGCAGAAGCAGATCGACGCGCGCGCGGCCCAGTCCGGACAGACAGTCGAACAGGCGAAGCTCGCGCTGGTCTCGGAGAAGCAGCCTTCGCAGGAGTTCGTCACGCCCGCGCAACTGGGCGAGCTCACGGTGTTCCTGTGCTCGCCGGCGGCCGACCAGGTGCGCGGCGTGGCCTGGGCGATCGACGGGGGCTGGACGGCGCAGTAGCCGGTTTGCCGGCGGGTTTCGGGGCCGGCCTGGCGCCAGGTTCGCCGGCCGCATCGGCATCCCGGTTTTCGACCCCGGCCTCGTTCAGGTCGTCGGCGAGCCGCACCCGCCAGTAGCGGCGATCGTCGACGCGCGCGCGCTGCACGAGCGGTGCCTGTCCCGGTGCATAGGTGAGCGTGATCGCGCCGTCGCGGTCGCTGCGCAGCACGGCGATGCCGGCCTCGCGATAGCGCGCCTGCACGCGCGCCGCCGGATGTCCGAAGCGATTGCGATAGCCGAGCTGCGCGATCGCGTGTGCGGGCGCCACCGCCGCGAGCAGCTCGGGGCTCGACGAGGTTGCGCTGCCGTGGTGTGGAGCGAGCATGAGCTCCGAGCGCAGGCCGGCCGATCCGTAGGCGGCGACCAGCGCCCGCTCCTGCGCGGCCTCGATGTCGCCGGTGAGCAGCACGCGCGCCGCAGGCGCGACGATGCGCAGCACGCAGCTCGATGCGTTGGTCGGCGACTTCGCGCCGCGCGTGGCGTCCGGCCCCGGGTGCAGCATCTCGAACGCAACCTCGCCCCAGCGCCACGCGTGTCCGCGCCTGCAGTCGTGAAACGGGCGCCCCGCCTCGCGCGCCGGATGCTCCGCCGGCAGCGAGCCGGCGAGCCAGTCGATGCGCAGGCTGCGCAGCAGCGTCGGCAGGCCGCCCGAGTGATCCGAGTCGAGGTGCGAAACCACCAGGGCGTCGAGCCGGTCGATGCCGCGCGCCCTCAGCCACGGCACGATCACGCGCGCGCCGGCTTCCGAATCGCCGCCGTAGAGAGGCCCGGCGTCGTAGAGCAGGCGCCGCTGCGGCGTCTCGACCAGCACCGCCATTCCCTGGCCGACGTCGAGCGCGGTGATCCGCAACGAACCGCCGGGCGGCAGCTCGCCCCCGGGCGCCAGCAGCGGCAGCAGGCCCGCGATGGCTGCGGGGCGCGCCGGCACCGCAGCCGGCCACAACAGCAGCGCCACTGCGGCGGCCGCGAGCAGCATCGCCGGTTCGTCGGGGCGGGCCAGCACGATCGTCGACAGCGGCGAGGCCGCGAGCGGCTCGAGCAGATCGAGCATCATGCCGGTGGCGAGTGCCGCGAGCGCGAGCAGCGCCGAACCGAGGGCCGGCGCCCACGGCAGGCAGGCGGCGGCGAGCATCGCCAGCGGCGTGATCAGCGCCGAAACCAGCGGAATCGCGAATGCATTGGCGATCGGCCCGACCAGCGACACCGAAGAAAAGAACAGTGCGCCGAGCGGCACCAGCGCGAGCGTCGCGGCCCATTGCGTGCGCACCGCCTCGACCAGCAGGATTCGCGTACGCGGCCGCAGGCCGGCTGGGCGCACCGCACGCGCGGTGCGCGCCGATCCGTGCAGCGTGATCGCGGCGACCGCGGCAAACGAGAGCCAGAAGCCGGGCGCCAGCGGTGCCCAAGGATCGAGCACCGTGACCACCCCGGCGGCCAGCGCGAGTACGTGCAGCATCGAGCGCGAACGTCCGGCCGCCAGCGACAGGCCGGCCACCATCAGCATCCAGCAGGTGCGCTGCGCCGGGATGCCCCACCCTGCCAGGCCCGAATAGAGGAAGGCGGTCGCCACGCCCGCAAGCCAGGCGATGCGATGCGCCGGCCAGCGCAACAGCACCCCGCTGCGCGCGGCCAGACGGGTGCGCAGTGCGCGCCGCGAGAGCAGCACCGACAGCCCTGCGAGCATCGTGATGTGCAGGCCCGAGATGCTCATCAGGTGGCCGATGCCGGTCTTGTTGAAAATCTCCCACCAGCGACCGGAAATCGCCGCCTGGTCGCCCACCACCAGCGCGACCAGCACGCCGGCGGCATCGTCACGGGTGCCGGAGAGCGCCTCGCGCATCGCGGCGCGCAGGCGCGTTCGCGCGGTTTCGAAGACGGCGGCCACGGCGAGGCCTGCGTCGAGCCGCCGGTTCGGCAGCGCCTGGCGCCGCGACGAACGCACGTAGCCGTTGGCCGCGATGCCCTCTTCGAGCGCGCGCAGTTCGGCGTCGAAGGTTCCGGGGTTGTGGAGCGCGTGCGGCCGCTTGAGCCGCAGGTTCAGTTGCCAGCGTTCGCCGGGCGCCGGACCCGCTTGCGCTCCGGAACCATGCGCCTGTGGCGCCGTACCGCCCGTGACGCCGCCATCGCCCGCCGAGCCGAAGGCCAGCCAGCTCAGCCGGACGCGACGGCGCTGCGGACACGGGGCCGGCGCCTGGATGCAGCGCTCGATGTCGAAAGTGAACCGGGTGCCGCGTTCGGCCTCGATCGGCATCGACGCGACGCGCCCCACGACCACGTAATCGCGCCCCTCCTGCTCCGGCAGCAGCCGTTCGTCGAGCGCGCGCCCGGCGACCAGCAGGGTCCAGCCGGCCGCGGCGACGGCGACCGCCAGCCACTGCCAGCCGTGTCGCGCTTCACGCCGGGACGCGGCGACGAACGCACCCAGCCCCGCGGCCAGCAGGCCCTGCGCGACCCCCTGGCCGGGCAGTGCCGGAAGCCGGTGCACCAGCAGGGCCGCGAGCACGATCGCCGCGGCCAGCGGCACGGAGCCTGCAAGAGCGACGACCGATCGCATGCGCCGATGCTAGGCAGGCGCGGCGCGTTCGCCCATTGGACGAGCGTGCTAGGCCGGCACGCCTCGTGCGGCGCGAATCCGCGATCGGATGGCGATCGATCCCGGATCCGGGGTCCGGCGGCCGCACCCACGATCGAGAACGAGTTGTATTTGCGAGTCGGAACCATTATCATTCGCGTCCTGATCCGCAAGAGAACTGCGACGTGCAAGCCTGTCTGCGCAAGTCCGTGCCGGACCCGATCGTCCCGCTGCCCTGTACGGCGCGCACCGCGATCGCGCTCGCGATGCTCGCGCTGCACGCGCTGGCCATCTACGCGCTGATCCAGCTGGCACCGCTGCGCCCCGCCGTCGCGACAGACGCCCCGATCTTTGCCCAGCTGATCGTCCCGCCGGCTCCCGAGCCGCCGAGACTTGCGCCACCCCCGCCGCCCCTGCCCCCGGCCGCCGCTCCCGAGCCTGCGCCGCGCCGTCCGGTGATCGCGGCCAGGAAGACCAGGAAGCAGGTCGCACCGGCATTCGTCGCGCCGCCCGAACCACCGAAGCCGGAGAAGCTTCCCGAGCCGTCTCCCGCCCCGGCCGAGCCGGCCGCGCCCGCCGCGACCGCCCCGCCCGCTGCGGCGCCCGAGCCGGCTGCGCAGCCGCCGATCGCGGCCGCCCCGTCGCCGCCGGCGCCCGTCGCACCGCCCCCCCCCGCACCGAAGGACGTCTCGATCCGCGCGGTGCAATACCTGAAGCTGCCGGTGCTGCGCTATCCGCCGGCGTCGCGCCGGCTGCTCGAGGAAGGACGCGTGGACGTCCGGGTGCTGGTCGACGCGGGCGGCGCGCCGCGTGACACCGTCGTCCTGCGCTCCTCGGGCTACCCGCGCCTGGACGAAGCGGCACTTGCCACGGTGCGCGCCACCCGCTTCAAGCCCTATACCGAGAACGGCGTCGCGATGCCGTTCTGGGTCGTGATGCCGCTGATTTTCGAACTGGAGAGCTGACGTGCCGCAACCCCAAACCCCGCTGGGAATCTCCCACTTCCTTGCGCAGACCGACTTCGTGGGCACGGCACTGCTGGTGCTGCTGCTCGCGATGTCGGTCATCTCCTGGGTGCTGATCGCGATCAAGGGCGTGTCGCAGGCGGTGCGCGCACGCCGAAGCGAACAGTTCCTGCGCCTGTTCTGGAACGCGCGCTCGCTCGAGGAGGTGAACGCCGAGATCGCGACGCACGGTGCCCGCGACCCCTTTTCGCACCTGGCCGCGCATGCGATGCACGCGCAGGCGCATCACGCGAAATACGGTGCAGCGCGCCTGTCCGAAGCCGGCAGCGCGCAGGACTTCGTCACGCGCACGATCAAGAAAGTGCTCGACGAGGAGAACACCCGGCTCGAAAACGGACTGACCACGCTCGCGACGATCGGCGCGACCGCGCCTTTCGTGGGGCTGTTCGGCACCGTCTGGGGCGTCTATCACGCGCTGGTCGCGATCGGCATCTCGGGGGCCGGCACGCTCGACAAGGTCGCCGGCCCGGTCGGTGAGGCGCTGATCATGACCGCGATCGGCCTGGCGGTCGCGGTACCCGCGGTCGTCGCCTACAACGCGTTCTCGCGCGGCAACCGCGTGCTCAACGGCAAGCTCGACGCATTCGCGTTCGAGTTGCTCACTTTCCTGTCGATGGGGCAGGCGCTGCAGTCGGCGGAACGTCCGCAACAAGGTTCGATGCCGTCGCTGCACGCAGTGGCCGGCGCCTGAAGGAGCGATCGTCATGGCCTTCGCCTCGTTCGACCGCAAGAGCGGAACCGCGCCGATGGCGGACATCAACATGGTGCCGCTGATCGACGTGATGCTGGTGCTGCTGGTGATCTTCATCGTCACCGCGCCGCTGCTCACCCACGCGGTCAGACTGGAACTGCCCAGGGCGGATTCACAGGTCAACCATGCCGAGCCGGATCGCATCGAGTTCGCGATCGGCGCGGCTGGAGAACGCTTCTGGAACGGCGAACCGGTCAGCCGGGAGGAAGCCGCGCAGCGCTTCGCCGCCGCAAGCCAGCGCGAGCCGCAGCCCGAGATTCACCTGCGCGCCGACCAGTCAGCCAATTACCGCTTCGTGGCCGAGACGCTCGCCGACGCCGCACGCGCCGGACTCACGCGGATCGGCTTCATCAGCGAGCCCGAGCGCCACTGACGCAGCGCTTCACCCCTGCACTCGTCCCCTTTCACCGACATCACGGACCCGTTCATGCACGCTGATCGCACTCGACGCCCTCAGTCCGCTTCGCTGCGCCTGTCGCCGATCGCCGCACTCGTGGCCGGCCTCGGCACATTCGGCCTCGCGCTCGCACAAACGGCGCCCGAAACGCGCAACCAGAACGCTTCTTCGGGCGACGCGGTCCTGCCCGCGGTGCGCGCTACCGCGGCACCCGAGACGACCACCGGCAGCAAGGAGTCGTTCCGGGCGACGACGAGCACGATCGGCAAGGGCGACCAGCCGCTTCGCGACATTCCCCAGTCGGTCACCGTGATCACCGAACGCCTGATCGACGACCGCAATCTCGACACGCTGAAGGAGGCGCTCAAGCAGACCTCCGCAGTGAGCTTCCAGGCAGCCGAGGGCGCGGAGGAAGACATCCGCCTGCGCGGTTTCTCGTTGCAGGCCTCGGGCGACATCTTCATCGACGGCATGCGCGATCCGGCGTTCTACGAGCGCGACAGCTTCAACTGGGACCGCCTGGAGGTGCTGCGCGGATCGGCCTCGATGCTGTTCGGCCGCGGCTCCACCGGCGGCGCGGTCAACCAGGTCAGCAAGCGACCGCTGCTGGTCGACCAGAACGAGGTGGGCGTAACCTTCGGCACCGGTCGATACCTTCGCACCCTCGGTGACTTCAACAAGCGCACCGGCCAGAACGCGGCGCTGCGGTTGAACATGGTCGTGACGCGCGCTGACAACTACGGCGTGCCGCTCGACAATTACGGTGTCGCGCCGACCTTGCGGTGGGGCATCGGAACGCGGCACGAGTTCTCCGCCAGCCTGTATCACCTGCGCAACGACAACGGCATCCACTACGGCCTGCCGTGGCTGCCCCCCGGCCCCGTCTCCGGCGGCAACTATCTGTGGAAGACCGATCCGAAGAACTACTACGGCATGGCGAGCGACTACGCGAAGACCGGCACCACGCAGGCCGGTTTCACCCACGTGTTCCGCTTCGGCGACGACGCCGAGTTGCGCACCGCGATGCGCGTCGCCGAGTACGAGCGTGACCAGCGCGCGAGCGCGATCCGCTTCGCGGCCGCGACCCTGCAGCCCTCCGGCCTGGCGGTCAACACCGACACGTTCGGCGATGCGACCGTGCTCAGGCGGGGCACCAACAACAAGATCATGAACATGGACACCCGTTACCTGCAGAGCGACTACAGCGGCAGGCACCGCTGGTTCGGCCTGGAGCATTCGGTGCAGGCGGGCGTCGACCTGGCCGACGAAGACTTCGAGAACTTCGCCGCAGGCGTGCCGCCCGGCGTCTCGCTCGCCAAGCCGACGACCACGGTGGGCACGCCCGACGACGGCGCGCGGGTCAGCGAGGCGACGCGTGTGCTCACGAAGAACCGCACTTTCGAGGCACAGGCGCTGGGCGTGTACGCACAGGACCTGGTCACCATCGCGCCGTCGTGGAAGCTGCTCGGTGGCCTGCGCTGGGACCGCTTCGAGGGTACCTACCGGAACATCGCGGTGGCCGCCAACGCGGCCAACCCGTGCTCGGTGACGCCCGCGACCACGATCGGCCGCAGCGATTCGCTGCTCAGCCAGCGGCTGGGCCTGCTCTACCAGCCCACGCCGCACCAGTCGTACCACCTGTCGTACGGCACTTCGTTCAACACGTCGGGCGATGCCTATCAGTACGACGCCGGCACCGTGGACGTCGACCCGGAGAAGAGCCGCAACATCGAGCTCGGCGGACGGATCGAGTCCGCCAGCGGCCGGCTGTCGACGCGCTTCGCACTGTTCCACTCGACCAAGTACAACGAGCGCAATCGCGACGCGGACACCGTCGACGCGTGCAACTACGTGCTCTCGGGCAAGCGCCACGCCGCGGGCCTCGAACTCGACCTGGCCGGGCGAATCACGCCGCGCTGGGAGATCTATGCGTCCTACGCGTTCATCCCGGTCGCACGGGTCGACGATTCGAGCGGCGCAGCGGGCACCGAGCCCGTCGGTTCGCGACCGGGGCTGACGCCGAAGCACACCGCATCGCTGTGGAGCACCTTGCGACTGAGTCCCGAATGGCGCGTCGGGGGAGGCGTCACCGCGCGCAGCAACGACAAGCCGGTCGGACTGGCCGCGACCAGCCGCGTGCAGGCGCCCGGCTTCGTGTCGGTCGACCTGATGGCCGAGTACATCCGCGGCGACTTCAGCTTCAAGCTGAACCTGTTCAACCTCGCCGATCGGCATTACGCCGACTTCCTGTATCGGGGGCACTACGTCCCCGGGCGCCCGCGCACGCTGCAGGCTGCTGTCTCCTACCGGTTCTGACCGGGAGCGTCGACAGGCACGAGCGACGACGTTCGCGAAGCACTACGCACGGGAGCGATCATGGATCGACGACATTTTCTGCTGCAACTGGGTGCCGTTGCCGCGACAGCTTCTTCGGTGGTGCCGGCGATCGCCGACGAGGGTGGCGTCATGCGCGTGGGAGGCGGCTGGCGCATGGACGAGCGCGACTACCAGGTCGGGGCGCTGCGCGTGGACTGGACCCGGGGCCAGGTGGTCATCGAGTACGCCGTGACGACGCCGACACTGCCGCATGCGATCGTTCCCGAGCCGGGAGGAGGCTTTCTCGCGGTGGCCACGCGCCCGGGCACCTGGATGCTGCGTCTCGATGCGCAGGGACGCGTCGTCCACCAGTTGTCGGCGTCCGACGAGGGCGATGCGCGCACGTTCGACGGGCACGTCATCGCGAGCAACGACGGCGACTGGCTGTATACCGGAGAGACCGACCGCAAGACCGGTGAAGGCTGGGTCAGCGTGCGCGACGTGCGCAACCTGCGCAAGGTGGGACAGCACCGGACGCATGGCATCGATCCGCACCAGATCCTGGTAGACCGGCAAGGCAGGCTCCTGATCGCCAACGGCGGCATTCCACGCACGCCCACCGGGCACAAGCGCAACCTGGAGTCGATGAATCCGGTACTGGTGCAACTCGATGCCGCAACCGGCGAGAAGCTCGGAGAATGGCGCCTGCGCGACAAGCGCCTGAGCCCGCATCACATCGCCTGGAACCGCCCGGCCGGTGCGGGTGGCCCCACGCTGCTGGGCATCGGCCTGCAGGCGGAGCACGACGATCCCGATCGGCGCCGGGAAGCGCCGCTGCTGGCCTTGTGGGACGGCAAGGATCTCGCCATTCCCAGCTTCACGATGGCCAATGGCTACACGGGCGACATCGCGCCCGGACCCAATGGCGGCTTCGTGCTCACGGCGCAGTTCGCCAACCGCCTTCTGCTGTGGCAGCCGCAGCGATCCGCCGACTTCACGATCATCGGCAAGGTGCAAAACCCCTGCGGCCTCTGGCCGATGGACGACGCTCCCGGCGTCGCGGTAGGAGCGGGCCTGGGGCTGGCGCGCTGGCATCCGAGCGAACCTGCCGGGATGCTGCGCTGGCCACAGGGACTCTCGGCCGGCAACCACTGGGCGATTCTGGCCTGATCGGTGCGCGGTTGCGCGAGGCCGGCGCACGTTCAAAGGTTCCGGTCCGCTCGCGCCAGAAGCGCCGACAACCTCGGGATCGCGCGGCCGGCGTTGGCTCCCGTGCGCTGCACGACCAGCCCGACCGGCTCGCCGCGTACATCGGCGAACACCTGCGCGATGCGCGCGAGTTGCGCCGGCTCGTTGCGGCGTCGCACGATCCACGCCGGCGGGATGTCGGGTGCGTCGGTCTCGAGCACGTGCGCCTCGGCGGGAAGCTCGCGCACCAGTCGGCGCAGCCGCGAGGCGCGATCGAAAGTCACCGCGCCGCCGAAGCCCAGCACCATGCCCAGCCCGAGGAACTGCCCCGCCTGCTGCAGGCTGCCGCTGAACGCATGCGCGATCCCGCCGGGCGGGCGCACGCTGCGCAGGTGCTTCAGGATCACGTCCTGCGAGCGCCGCACGTGCATCAGCACCGGCAGCCCGAATTCGCGCGCGAGTTCCAGCTGGGCGCGAAAGTAGCGCTCCTGGCGTACCCGATCCAGGCCCGGCTCGAAGAAATCGAGCCCGACCTCGCCGATCGCGAGGAACGCCGGATCGCCGAGCGAGGCCTCGATCGCCTGGCGCAGCAGCGCGAGATCACGCTCGCCGGCGCGCCCGACGTACATCGGGTGAATGCCGAGCGCGTAGCCGATGCGCCGATCGGCCGCGGCCAGCGCGCGCACCGCGCCGAAGTTCGCGACCTCGACCGCGGGCACCACGATCGCCGCCAGCCCCGCCGCGAACGCCCGTTCGCGCACCGCGTCGCGATCGGCGTCGAACTCGGCGGCATCGAGATGGCAATGGGTGTCGATCAGCATCCTGGCCCCCACAGCGTCCTGGCCTGCCCTGCGACGACCCGGCCGGCCGCGCTCAGCGGCCGTGCTCGTGCGCCACGATGCGGCCATCGCGCAACAGCAGCACCCGGTCGGCGCGCGCAGCGAGGTCGCGATCGTGCGTGACGATCACGAACGCGACGCCCAACTCGCGCGAGAGCGCGTCCATCAGCGCATAGACCGCCTCGGCGGTCGCGCTGTCGAGGTTGCCGGTCGGTTCGTCGGCCAGCACGCAGCGCGGCTCGGTCACCAGCGCACGCGCCAGCGCCACCCGCTGGCGCTCGCCACCCGACAGCTGGCCGGGCCGGTGCTCGAGCCGCGCCCCGAGCCCGACCCGCGCGAGCATCGCCGCGGCCCGGCGCCGCGCCTCGGGCGCGGCCATGCGCCGGATGCGCAGCGGCATCGCGACGTTGTCGAGCGCGCTGAATTCGGGCAGCAGGTGGTGAAACTGGTAGACGAAGCCGAGCAGGCGATTGCGCCGCGCGCCCAGTTCGGCCTGCGAGAGGCCGGCGATCGGCTGCGACCGCCAGAGCACCTGGCCGCCGCTGGGTTCGTCGAGGCCGCCCAGCAGGTGCAGCAGCGTGCTCTTGCCCGAGCCCGACGCGCCCATGATCGCCACGCGTTCGCCCGCGCCGACTTCGATGTCCACGCCGTGCAGCACGGGCACCGCCAGTGCGCCGCTGCCGTAGACCTTGCGCAGCGCGCGCCCGCCGATCACCCCGGCGCCCGCCGCGCCGCCGGCCGTCGCCTGTGCGCCCGGGGTGACCTGCAGCGGTTCGCCGTTCATTCGTAGCGCAGCGCTTCGGCCGGCCGCACGCGCGAGGCGCGCCAGCTCGGATACAGCGTCGAGCCGAGCGCCAGCGCGCAGGCGGTGCCGCCGATCGCCACTACGTCGGGCAGCCGCAGGTCGCTGGGCAGGTAGTTGATGAAATAGATGCCCTTGGGCAGCACCTGGAAGCCGAACACCGATTCGACCCAGGCCGTGGCCGGACCGATGTTCAGCGCGAGCAGCACGCCGAAGACCACGCCGAGCAGCGTGCCGAGCAGCCCGACCGAGGCGCCCTGCACCACGAAGATGCGCATGATGCTCGCCGGCGTGGCGCCGAGCGTGCGCAGGATCGCGATGTCGGACTGCTTGTCGGTGACCGTCATCACCAGCATCGAGACCAGGTTGAACGCGGCGACCGCCATGATCAGCGTGAGGATGATGAACATCATCCGCTTCTCGATCTGCACCGCGGCGAACCAGTTGCGGTTCTCGGCCGACCAGTCGCGAATCATCAGGTCGCCGCTCATCGAGCGCGCCAGCTGGTCGGCGACCCCGGGCGCGGCGAGCATGTCGCGCGTCTTCAGCCGCACGCCGCTCACCCCCTCGACGCGGAACAGCTTCGCCGCGTCCTCGATGTTCATCAGCAGCAGGCTCGAGTCGTATTCGTAGTGCCCGGCCCTGAACACCGCCACGACCGTGAGCTGGCGCAGCCGCGGCACCAGCCCCGCGGGCGTCGCCGTGCCCTGCGGGGCGATCAGCGTGAGCCTGGAGCCGACGTCGAGCAGCAACTGGTCGGCGAGCTCGCTGCCGACGGCTACCCCGAATTCGCCCGGGCGCAACCCGGCCAGGCTGCCGCGCAGCATCTTGCGCGCGAAATCGGCCACCTGAGGCTCGAGCGCCGGGTCGATGCCGCGCACCAGCACGCCGCGCACGCTGCCGTCGTGGGTGAGCATCGCCTGACCGGCGACGTAGGGCGCGCCGCCCACGATCGCCGGGTTGCGCCGCGCCTGCGCCAGCACCGATTCCCAGTCGGTCATCGGAGTGCGGCCGGCCAGCACCTCGATGTGCGCGAGCACCGAGAGCATCCGGTCGCGCACCTCTTTCTGGAAGCCGTTCATCACCGACAGCACGGTGATCAGCGCCGCCACGCCGAGCGCGATGCCCGCGACCGACAGCGCCGAAATGAACGAGATGAAGCCGTTGCGCCGACCCGCGCGCCTGCTGGCTCGCGTGTAGCGAAGGCCGATGAAGAGTTCGTAGGGCAATGGCATCTGGGACCGCGGCAGTTTGCCATAGAATCCCCCGGTGACCACGACGATCCTGTGTGCCGGGGCGCTCGCCCGTCCACGCCCGGTCACGCCGGGCGACGATCCGCAAACCGGCGCCGGCACGCTCGCGCTGGCTGCCGACGGCGCGCTCGCCCGCACGATCCGGCGTGCGCGCATCGTCGGCCGCAGCCGGCAGAGCGCGCTGGTGCCCGACGAACTGCCCCATGAAGCCTGGCTGCGCGAACGCTTCGCGCTCGAAGGAGCGGTGGCCGCCTGCGCGCTGCCGGCGATCGACGGAGCCGACGCGTGCGGGTTGATGGTGCGCCCGGTGCACCTGCACCTCGCGCTGGATCATCTCGTGCTCGCGCCGCCCGAAGGCCTCGGGCTCGACGCCGACGAAGCCGCGCAGCTCGCCGAGCGTGCCAACGCGGTGCTCGCCGACGAGGGCCTGCGCCTGCGCGCGCTCGATCCGGGCGCGTGGCGGCTCGAGGCGATCGATGCGGAGCGCGCACGGGACGAGATCGCGGCGCTCGCGCGGCTGCTGGCGCGCAGCGCACGCATGGCGATCGGCCGCAACGTCGATGCCTACCTGCCGAGCGGCGCGGCCGCGCGGCGCTGGCGCCAGCTCTCGAACCTCGTGCAGATGAGCTGGTTCGAGCATCCGCTGAACCTCGCGCGCGAGGCCGACGGACGCCCGGTGGTCAACGGCCTGTGGCTCGAAGGACGCGCGGGCCGTCCCGCGGCGCGCCCCTTCGAGCGCGTGCTGAGCGCCGACGAAACGGTCGCGGGGCTGGCGCGGCGCGCCGGCATCGAGTCGCACCCGCTCGCCGCGGAGCCCGGCGCCGACGATCCCGCCTTGCAGCGGGTGGGCGATGCGCTCGCCGGATCGGGCGCCCTGCTGCTCGTGCCCGAGTTCTGGCGACGCGCCGTGGGTGACGGCGACGAACCGGGCTGGACGCAGGCCTGGCGGGCCTTCGATCGCTGGTTCGAGGCGCTACTCGCGGCCAGCCCACAGCTGGCCGCGGGCGGGATACGGCTGGTGCTGACCGGCGAGCGCAGCACCATCGAACTGCTGGGTCTGCCCGCCGATCGCTGGAAGCCGTGGCGCCGTCTCGCGCTCGCGGCACTGCTGCGCGAGGACGCGTGATCACTGTCCGCGAAGTGCCGCAGGCAGCGCTCGGTCGCCTGCTGGCCGCCGGCGTGCACCCGGTGATGGCGCGGCTGCTGGCTGCCCGCGGCGTCGACGACGCGCGGGCGATCTCGCGTGATCTCGCGGGCCTGGCGGCGCCCGACTCGATGAAGGGGCTGGCCCACGCTGCGGGCCTGCTCGCCGACGCGATCGCGCGCGGTGAGCGGATCTGCGTGGTGGCCGACTACGACTGCGACGGCGCGACCGCCTGCGCGGTGGCGATCCGCGGCCTCAGGGCGCTCGGCGCTGCCCCCGCCCAGGTCGATTACATCGTGCCGAACCGCTTCGAGCACGGCTACGGTCTCACACCGCCGGTGGCCGCGCTGGCCGCCGCTCATCCGCGCCTCGGCCGCCCCGACTGGCTGCTCACCGTGGACGCCGGGATCGCGAGTCACGACGGGGTCGCGGCAGCGCACGCCGCCGGCATGCGCGTCATCGTCACCGACCATCACCTGCCGGGTGCGACGCTGCCGCCAGCCGAGGCGATCGTGGATCCGAACCAGCCCGGCTGTGCGTTCCCCAGCAAGCACCTGGCCGGCGTCGGCGTGATGTTCTACCTGCTGCTCGCGCTGCGCGCGCAGTGGCGCCGTCGCGACCCCTCGAGTCCGGCGGCGCGCGCGCCACTGCAGCGACTGCTCGATCTGGTCGCGCTGGGTACCGTAGCCGATCTGGTGCGGCTCGACGCGAACAACCGGTTGCTGGTGGCGGCCGGGCTGCAACGGATCCGCGCTGGCGCGGCCTGCGCCGGCGTGCGCGCCCTGCTGCGGGTGGCCGGCCGCGACGAGCGACGCGCGGGCAGCGGCGATCTCGGCTTCGCGGTGGGCCCGCGGGTGAACGCGGCCGGTCGCCTCGCCGACATCTCGATCGGCATCGAGTGCCTGCTCGCCGACGACCCGGCGCGCGCGGCCGAACTGGCCGCCGCGCTCGATGCGATCAACCGCGAGCGCCGCGGCATCGAGGCGGCGATGCGCGAGCAGGCGCTCGCCGCGCTCGACACGCTGCCCGAACCCGCCGCGGACCGCAAATCGGTGGTGCTGCATCGCGAGGGCTGGCACGAAGGGCTCGTCGGCCTCGTCGCCAGCCGCGTGAAGGAACGCGTGAACCGGCCGGTCTTCGCGCTGGCGGCCGCCGCGTCCGATCCGTCGCTGCTGCGCGGCTCGGGGCGTTCGATTCCCGGCGTGCACCTGCGCGACGTGCTCGACCTGGTCGACAAGCTCGCGCCGGGCCTCCTGCTGCGCTTCGGCGGCCACGCGATGGCCGCGGGGCTGACGCTGCGCGCCGCGCAACGCGACGAATTCGCGGCGCTGCTCGAGCGCGCAGTCGGCGAGTTCGCCGATCCGTCGTGTTTCTCGGCATCCCTGCCTACCGACGGCCCGCTGGCCGCCGGCGAGATCGACCTGCCGCTGGTCGACGCGATCGAGGCCGAGGTCTGGGGCCAGGGCTTCGCGCCGCCGCTGTTCTGCGGCGAGTTCGCGGTGGCGCGCCAGTCGATCGTCGCCGGCCGCCACCTGCGCGCGCAGTTGCGCACGGGCGCGGCGCGGCCGCTGGACGCGATCGCGTTCGGCCGCGTCGAGCCGCTGCCCTCGGCGGCACGCATCGCCTATCGGCTGATGCGCGACGAGTACCAGGGGCTCGCCAGCGTGCGCCTGGTCGTCGAGGCAGTCGAGCCGGTATAATTTCTGGTTTTACCGAAGGATCATCACCCCCATGGAAGCCGAGCGCCTCAACCAACTCGAATCGCTGGTCGACGACCTTCGCCGGCGCGTCGGCGAGCTCCGGGGGTATCTTTGACTACGAGACGAAGAAGACCCGTCTCGAAGTGATCAACCGGGAGCTCGAGACTCCCGACGTCTGGAACGACGCGAAGCACGCACAGGAGCTGGGCCGCGAGAAGAAGGCGCTCGAAGCCGTGGTCGGGCGCATCGGCGAGATCGACCGCGGGCTGACGGACGTCGTCGAGCTGTTCGAGATGGCCTCGGCCGAGAACGACGACGACACGCTGGTTGCGGTCGAGGCCGACGCGCAGGCGATCGGGACGCGGGTCGCCGAGCTCGAGTTCAGGCGCATGTTCGCCAACCCGGCCGACCCCAACCCCTGCTTCCTCGAGATCCAGGCCGGCGCCGGCGGGACCGAAGCCCAGGACTGGGCCGCGATGCTGCTGCGCCAGTACCTGCGCTACTGCGAGCGCAAGGACTTCGCCACCGAGATCCTCGAAGAGTCGCCGGGCGACGTGGCCGGCATCAAGGGGGCGACGGTGCGCGTCGACGGCGAATACGCCTACGGCTACCTGCGCACCGAGACCGGCATCCACCGGCTGGTGCGCAAGTCGCCGTTCGATTCCGGCGGCGGACGCCACACCTCGTTCGCGTCGGTCTTCGTCTACCCGAAAGTCGACGAGTCGATCGAGATCGACATCAACCCTGCCGACCTGCGCATCGACGTCTACCGTGCCTCGGGCGCCGGGGGCCAGCACGTGAACAAGACCGAGTCGGCGGTGCGCATCACGCACAACCCGACCGGCATCGTCGTGCAGTGCCAGAACGACCGCTCGCAGCACCGCAACCGCGACGAGGCGATGAGCATGCTGCGCGCGCGCCTGTACGAACTCGAGATGCGCAAGCGCCGGGCCGAACAGGACAAGGTCGAGGCCGGCAAGACCGACATCGGCTGGGGGCACCAGATCCGCTCGTACGTCCTCGACCAGTCGCGCATCAAGGACCTGCGCACCAACGTCGAGACCAGCAATACGCGCGCAGTGCTCGATGGCGACCTCGACGAGTTCATCGTCGCCAGCCTCAAACAGGGAGTCTGAGCCGTGAGCGACAGTTCCGGGCACGACGAAGCGCCGGCCGCCGCGCTGGTCCATCGCGACGACAACGCGATCATCGCCGAGCGGCGCACCAAGCTCGCCCGGCTGCGCGAGGACGGCGTCGCCTACCCCAACGACTTCCGCCCGGCGCATCGCGCCGCCGCGCTCGCGGAGCACTACGGCTTCAAGACACGCGAGCAGCTCGAGGCCGAGCGCGTGGCGGTGTCGCTCGCCGGGCGCATCATGCTCAAGCGGGTGCAGGGCAAGGCGAGCTTCGCCACGCTGCAGGACGCCACCGGCCGCCTGCAGCTGTACCTGAACGACGAGGGCGTGGGCGCCGACACGCACGCGGCGTTCAAGCACTGGGACCTCGGCGACATCGTCGCCTGCGAAGGAGTGCTGTTCAAGACGATGAAGGGCGAGCTGTCGGTGCGCTGCACCGGCGTGCGGCTGCTCACCAAGTCGCTGCGGCCGCTGCCCGACAAGTTCCACGGCATCGCCGATCCCGAACTGCGCTACCGCCAGCGCTACGTCGACCTGATCGTCACCGGCGAGAGCCGCGACACCTTCATCGCGCGCAGCCGCATGATCAGCGCGATCCGCAGGTTCATGGGCACGAACGGCTTCCTCGAGGTCGAGACGCCGATGCTGCATCCGATTCCCGGCGGCGCGGCCGCGCGCCCGTTCGTCACGCACCACAATGCGCTCGACCAGCAGATGTACCTGCGGGTCGCGCCCGAGCTGTACCTGAAGCGGCTGATCGTCGGCGGCTTCGAGCGCGTCTACGAGATCAATCGCAATTTCCGCAACGAAGGCATCAGCCCGCGGCACAACCCCGAGTTCACGATGCTCGAGTTCTACGCCGCGTACACCGACTACCGCTGGGTGATGGACTTCACCGAGCAGGTGATCCGCGACGCCGCGCTCGCGGCCACCGGCTCGACCACGGTGAACTACCAGGGCCGTGCAATCGACCTCGGCCGGCCCTTCGAGCGGCTGTCGATCACCGGCGCGATCGCGAAGTACGCGCCGCGCTACGCGCTCGCGCAACTGCACGACGCCGGCTTCCTGCGCGCCGAACTGGCGCGCCTGGGCACCGAGGTCGACGGCCTGCAGCTGAAGTCCGCGGCGCTCGGCGCGCTGCAGCTCGCGCTGTTCGAGAAAGTCGCCGAACACCAGTTGTGGGATCCCACTTACATCGTCGACTACCCGGTCGAGGTCTCGCCGCTGGCGCGCACTTCCGATGCGCGCCCCGGCGTCACCGAGCGCTTCGAGCTGTTCATCACGGGCCGCGAGATCGCCAACGGGTTCTCCGAGCTGAACGACCCCGACGACCAGGCCGAGCGTTTCCTGCGCCAGGTCGCGGCCAAGGACGCCGGCGACGACGAGGCGATGTACTTCGACGCCGACTACATCCGCGCGCTCGAGTACGGCATGCCGCCCGCGGGCGGCTGCGGCATCGGCATCGACCGGCTGGTGATGCTGCTCACCGACAGTCCGAGCATCCGCGACGTGGTGCTGTTCCCCGCGCTCAAGCGCGAGGAATAGCGCGTCGCGCGTCCGGATCCGGCGACCCGGCGTGTCGTCCCGGTCGATCGGCGCCGCAATCGGCGCACTGGGGGTGACCCAGATCGTCGGCTGGGGCACCACCCATTACATGTCGGCGATCCTCGCCGGCCCGATCGCCGGCGGACTCGGGCTGAGCCTGACGACGGTGCTCGGCGGATTCTCCTGGGGCCTGCTGGTGGCCGGCGCGAGCGCACGAGCGAGTGGGCGCCTGATGGACCGCCACGGCGCCGGGCGCGTGATGACGATCGCCTCGGTGCTGGCCGCGACCGGCCTGCTGGCGATTTCGCTGGCGCGCGGCTGGCCGGGGCTGTACGCGGGCTGGACGCTGATCGGACTGGCGATGCGCTCGATCCTGTACGACGGCGCCTTCGCGGCGCTCACCGTGCTGGCCGGCGACCGGGCGCGCCGCGCGATCTCGCTGGTGACGCTGTTCGGCGGCTTCGCCTCGAGCGTCTTCTGGCCGATCGGCGCCTGGCTCGATGCCTCGTTCGGCTGGCGCGGCGCGCTGCAGGTCTATGCGCTGCTCAACCTGCTGCCCTGCGCGTTGCTGCACGCGCGCTTCGCCGGGGGGGCGCGCCGTCACCGGCCCGACGTGGACGAAGCCGTGGAGTCCGCCGCCGCGTACGCGCCGCTGCCCGAGCAAAGCGCACGGCGCGCCCTCGCGCTGATCGCGCTCGGTTTCACGCTGTACGCCTTCATCAACTCGGCGATGGGCGCGCACCTGGTGATTCTGCTGGGCGGCTTCGGCCACGGGGCGGCGGTGGTCGTCGCGACCGCCTCGCTGATGGGCCCCGCGCAGGTCGCCGCGCGCCTGGTCGAAATGTCGGTTCAGCGGCGCTTCAGCGCGGTGGCGGTCGCGCTGCCGTCGATCGCGCTGATGCCGATCGCGTTCGTCGCCGCGCTCGCGCTGCCCGCGCAGCCGTGGGCGGCGGCCCTGTTCGTGGTGCTCTACGGCTGTGCCAACGGCCTGATGACGATCGTGCGCGGCGCGTTGCCGCTGGCGGTGTTCGGCAGCCGCGGCTATGCGGAACTGCTCGGACGGATCGCCGGACCGGGCCTGCTCGCCGCGGCGGCCGCGCCGGTTGCGCTCTCGGCACTGGTCGAGGCGATCGGGCCCCGCGCCGGACTGTTGCTGCTGGCGGCCTGCGGATTCGGCGCGCTCGCGTCGATCGCCGCGGTCGTGCGGCTCGTGCGGCCCGGGCGGCCCTAGACCGAGAACGACTCGCCGCAGCCGCAGGTGCCCTTCACGTTGGGGTTGTTGAACCGGAAACCCTCGTTCAGCCCTTCGCGGACGAAGTCGAGTTCGATCCCCTGCAGGTAGGGCAGGCTCTTCGAATCGATCAGCACCTTGATGCCGTGACTCTCGAACTCGAGATCGTCGGCGTTGCGCACGTCGGCGAATTCGAGCTGGTAGGACATGCCGGAACAGCCCGAAGCCTTGACGCCCACGCGCAGTCCCAGACCCTTGCCCCGCTGCTCGATCGAGCGCGCCACGTAGCGGGCAGCCCTTTCGGTGAGATTCACGGCCATTCGCGTTCTCCGGTGTCAGACCGTCGTGATGCGGCCTTTTTCGATCTTGATCGGCTGCAGCGTCGAGGTGGGGAATTCGAGCGCTGCGCGGTGCTCCTCGAGCACCGAAATTTCCTTCGGCTGCGCGCGCGTCTCGCGCCCCTTCTGCTGCTCGACCAGGTCGGCCAGCGTGACCGAGTCGAGATACTCGATCATCCGCTTGTTCAGGTTGGTCCAGAGCTCGTGCGTCATGCACGGGCCGTTTTCGTCCTGGCAGTTCTCCTTGCCGCCGCACTGCGTCGCGTCGAGCGGTTCGTCGACCGCGAAGATCATGTCGGCGACGGTGATGCCCTTCATCGAGCGCGCCAGCGTGTAGCCGCCCCCGGGGCCACGCGTGCTCTCGACGAGTTCGTGCCGGCGCAGCTTGCCGAACAGCTGCTCCAGGTACGACAGTGAAATCTTCTGGCGCTGGCTGATCCCCGCCAGCGTGACCGGACCCTGATGCTGGCGCAAGGCCAGGTCGATCATCGCGGTAACTGCGAACCGCCCTTTGGTAGTCAGTCGCATATTGGCTCCGTCCGGAAAGACGAGTACCTGACTCGGTTGCTCAAGTATACCCGTTTTTCCGACTGTTTTAGTCGGCATTCGACCATTGTGGTCTTTGCCGGCGAAGCCCGCTACCCGGCGCCGCGACGGGCGGGCGCCGGGCGGCGCGCGAGCGGCCGCCGCTCAGCCAGCCGCTCAGGCAGCCGCCACCTGCGTGGCCCGTCGCTTGGCCAGTTCGAGCAGCCCGTTGCAGGCGTCCTCGATGTAATCGAGCGCCTGCTCGAAGCCCTGCACGGTGCCGTAGTACGGGTCGGCAATGGTCGCCGTCTCGTGCTCGGTGGCGAAGCGCATCAGCAGTTGCAGCTTGTGGTGCGAGGACTTCGGCGCCAGCTGCTGGAGCTGCGCGAGGTTGTCCCAGTCCATCGCGAGGACCATGTCGAACTCGTCGAAGTCGCGCTCCCTCACCCTCGTGGCGCGCAGGTCGGCGATGTCGTAGCCGCGCCGCGCGACGGCGAGCTGCGCGCGCTTGTCCGGCGGCTCGCCGACGTGGAACGCGTGCGTGCCGGCGGAGGCTACGCGGACGACTTCTTCGAGGCCGGCCTGCCGGACCATGTGCCGAAAGACTCCTTCGGCCATCGGCGACCGGCAGATGTTGCCCATGCACACGAAGAGCACACGGGTGTTCATTGCCAGTGAAATCGGTTCTCGTTTAGCCATGTCGGTATCTGCCTGAGTCACAAAATATCTGTTCGGGTGGGCAGCACACGCAGTTCGCGGCCTGGCCTACGCAGCCTCTCCCGCTGCCAGCGCAACCACGCTGCCGCCCCCATCCGATCCGAAAAACCGTTCCTTGAGCACCGCGAGCTGGTCGCGCGCCTGCGCGGCCTTCTCGAACTCCAGGTTCTTCGCGCAGTCGAGCATCTGGCGCTCCAGGCGCCTGATCTCGCGCGCGATTCCCTTCGCGCTCATCGTCTCGTACTGCGTCTGCCTCTGCGCCGCCTGCAGTTCCTGCCGCGCCTGCTGCACGTCGTAGACGCCGTCGATCAGCTCGCGCACCTGCTTGGTGACGCCGCGCGGCACGATCCCGTGCGCGCGGTTGAATGCCATCTGCTTCATGCGGCGCCGCTCGGTCTCGCCGATCGCCTGCCGCATCGAGTTGGTGACCTGGTCCGCATACAGGATCGCGCAGCCCTCGAGATTGCGCGCGGCGCGCCCGATCGTCTGGATCAGGCTGCGCTCGGAGCGCAGGAACCCCTCCTTGTCGGCATCGAGGATCGCCACCAGCGACACCTCCGGAAGATCGAGCCCTTCCCGCAGCAGGTTGATCCCGACCAGCACGTCGAACACGCCCAGGCGCAGGTCGCGAATGATCTCGACGCGCTCGACCGTGTCGACGTCGGAGTGCAGGTATCGCACTTTCACCCCCTGGTCGGCGAGGTAATCCGTCAGGTCTTCGGCCATTCGCTTGGTCAGGGTCGTCACCAGCACGCGCCCCGAGCGCGCGACCCGCTCGCGGATCTCCGAGAGCAGGTCGTCGACCTGCGTCGCCGCCGGCCGCACGATCACCTGCGGATCGACCAGGCCGGTGGGCCGGACCACCTGTTCGACCACCTGGCCGGACTGGCGCGCCTCGTAGTCGGCCGGCGTGGCCGACACGAAGATGCACTGGCGCACCTTGGCTTCGAATTCCTCGAACTTCAGCGGCCGGTTGTCGAGCGCCGACGGAAGCCGGAAGCCGTACTCGACCAGCGTCTCCTTGCGCGAGCGGTCGCCCCGATACATGCCGCCCAGCTGGCCGATCGTGACGTGGCTCTCGTCGATGATCATCAGCGCATCGGCGGGCAGGTAGTCGACCAGGGTCGGCGGCGGCTCGCCCGGCCGCGCCCCCGAGAGGTGCCGGGTGTAGTTCTCGATGCCCTTGCAGAAACCGAGCTCCTGCAGCATCTCCATGTCGAAGCGGGTGCGCTGCTCGAGCCGCTGCGCCTCGACCAGCTTGCCCTGCTGGTGAAAGTACTCGAGCCGCTCGGCGAGTTCCTCGCGAATCGTGCCGAGCGCGCGCATCACGGTTTCGCGCGGCGTCACGTAGTGCGACGACGGATAGACGGTGAAGCGCGGAATCTTCTGGCGCACGCGTCCGGTGAGCGGATCGAACAGCTGGATGCTCTCGACCTCGTCGTCGAACAGCTCGACGCGCACCGCCAGTTCGGCGTGTTCGGCGGGGAAGATGTCGATCGAGTCGCCGCGCACCCGGAAGCTGCCGCGCACGAACTCCGCGTCGTTGCGCCTGTACTGCATGGCCACCAGCCGCTGCAGCACTTCGCGCTGCGACAGCCGGTCTTTCGTGCGCAGCACGAGGATCATCTCGTGGTAGTCGCGCGGGTTGCCGATGCCGTAAATGCAGGAAACGGTGGCGACGATCACCGTGTCGCGCCGCTCGAGCAGCGACTTGGTCGCCGACAGCCGCATCTGCTCGATGTGCTCGTTGATCGAGGAGTCTTTCTCGATGTACAGGTCGCGCTGCGGGACGTACGCCTCGGGCTGGTAATAGTCGTAGTACGAAACGAAGTACTCGACGGCGTTGTTCGGGAAGAACTCCCGCATCTCGGCGTACAGCTGTGCAGCCAGGGTCTTGTTCGGCGCCAGGACCAGCGCGGGGCGGCCGATCCGTGCGATCACCTGCGCCATCGTGTAGGTCTTGCCCGAACCGGTGACCCCGAGCAGCGTCTGGAAGCTCAGCCCGTCGCGAATGCCCTCGACCAGGCGCTCGATCGCCTCCGGCTGGTCACCGGCCGGTGCAAACGGCTGGTGCAGCTGGAACGGGCTACCTGGAAAGGCGACGAACGCCGGGCGTTCGGGCGCGAGATCGGTCATCGTGTGGCTCGGGTGGCGCGTATCGGCGTGCTACACTCGTCGGGGTTCCGGATGGCCTGCGGGGGTCCGCGATACTGCGTCGCACAATCACTGTGCGACGGCTGGATTCACTGCCGGATTCACCGGTCCGGCGGTCGTTCCACGGCTCGCTCGCAGGGTAAGGAAGTCTTTCGCCGCAAGGCTTTTGCCGGCCTTTCGGGCAAACTGGAATTATCGCTGCGACGCCCCCGAAAATCCAGTGCCCTGCACGAAAATTGTGCATTGCACCCAGTCCCGGTTCCCGCCCCCACCCCCGCAACTCAACCACTTCACCGACCGCCATGAGCCAGTCGATGTTCGCCACCGTCGAGATGGCGCCCCGTGATCCGATTCTCGGTCTCACGGAAGCTTTCAATGCTGACAAACGAAGCCAGAAAGTGAACCTCGGTGCCGGCGTCTATTGCGACGACGACGGCCGCATCCCCCTGCTGGCTGCCGTGCAGCAGGCCGAGCAGGCACGCATCGCCAGCGCACCGGCCCGCGGCTACCTGCCGATCGAAGGCTTCGCCGCCTACAACCAGGCGGTGCAGCAACTGCTCTTCGGGGCCGACTCGCCGCTGCTCGCCGCCGGACGCGTGGCCACTTTCGAGGCGCTCGGCGGCACCGGCGGCCTGCGCATCGGCGCCGATTTCCTGCGACGGCTCGATCCGTCCGCGCGGACCTGGATCAGCGACCCGAGCTGGGAGAACCATCGGGCGCTCTTCGAGGCGGCGGGCTACGAGGTTCGTGCCTACCCCTATTACGACGCGGCCACGCACGGCGTGAAGTTCGACGCGATGCTCGCCGCGCTGAAGTCGATGCCGGCGCGCTCGGTCGTCGTGCTGCACGCGTGCTGTCACAACCCCACCGGCGTCGATCTCGATGCCGCGCAGTGGGATGCGGTGGTTGCCGCGGTGCGCGAACGCGACCTGGTCGCGTTCCTCGACATGGCTTACCAGGGCTTCGGCGAGGGCATCGAGGCCGACGCGCTGGCACTGCGCAAGTTCGCCGACTCCGGCCTCGACTTCTTCGTCTCCAGCTCGTTCTCGAAGTCGTTTTCGCTGTACGGCGAGCGCGTCGGGGCGCTGTCGATCGTCACTGCCGATCGCAACGAGACCGCCCGCGTGATCAGCCAGGTCAAGCGGGTCATCCGCACCAGCTATTCGAACCCGCCCACGCACGGCGCGGCGATCGTTGCCGCCGTGCTGTCCACGCCCGCGCTGCGCCAACTCTGGGAGAGCGAGCTCGCCGGGATGCGCGAGCGCATTCGCGCGATGCGCGAAGCGCTGGTGCGCAAGCTGCGCGAGAATGGCGTGACCGCGGATTTCTCCTTCGTCACGCGCCAGCGCGGGATGTTCTCCTACTCGGGGCTGAACCCGGCGCAGGTCGAGCGCCTGCGCGA
Source organism: Burkholderiales bacterium (assembly GCA_003577305.1). Classification (GTDB taxonomy): domain Bacteria; phylum Pseudomonadota; class Gammaproteobacteria; order Burkholderiales; family Burkholderiaceae_E; genus Zeimonas. The sequence goes on along the minus strand of QEVL01000010.1, from coordinate 4,802 downwards.
CGAATTCGGCATCTACGCGGTGGCCACCGGCCGCATCTGCCTGGCTGCGCTGAACACTCGCAACATCGATTACGTCGCGAAAGCGATGGCGGCGGTGATCAAGGGATAGGGTTGCCGGCCAATTCGACATTGCCCCGGGTCTCACGCTAGAATTGCAGATTGTTCCCCGATAGCTCAGTCGGTAGAGCGACGGACTGTTGACACGATGGCAGCCCACGCGGGAAACCGCGTGGTGAAAACACCCCCAATTCGGGGAACCCTAAGGCGCAACGCGCTAAGGCAATCCCGAGCAAGCAGGCAGAGGCCACCAACCGCTGCCGGGCATGTGTAGAGACTTTACGGGGTGCGCCTACAGCGGGCGATGCGCGCGAGCGTATCGCCGGCCAGGGCGAAGAGAAAGTCCAAGCCGGTTGGAAACTTCCGGGCACTTGTAATCCGCAGGTCCCTGGTTCGAGCCCAGGTCGGGGAGCCAGATCCGAAGGCCGGTGTGCCGCGTGCACACCGGCCTTTCTTTTCCGCGCGAGCGCGCGACGCACACCGGACCGGCACGGGCGAGGCCGCAAAACCCGCCCGTATTGATCCGGCGCAATGCCGGCCGTGCGCCTGCGGCGATAGCCTGCGCAGGAACACCGGGACACACATGGACGTCATTCGCAAGCAACTCGCGGAGTTGCCGGTTCGCCCGAACCTGCTCGATTACGAGACCGAGCGCGCCGCCTTCTCCTGGACTGCGGCCCGCCGTTCGCTCGACGGCCTGCCCGGCGGACGCGGACTGAACATCGCGCACGAAACCGTGGACCGCCATGCCGCGGGTCCCCGAGCGACACGGATTGCGCTGCGCTGGCGCGGACGCAACGACGCCGCGCAGGACATCACCTACGCGCAGTTGCGCGATCTCACCGCGCGCTTCGCCAACGTGCTCGCGACGCTGGGCGTCGCCGCCGGCGATCGCGTGTTCCTGCTGTGCGGGCGCATCCCGGCGCTGTACGTCGCGCTGCTCGGCGCGCTCAAGCACCGATGCGTGGTCACGCCGCTGTTCTCGGCCTTCGGCCCCGAGCCGATCGCCACGCGCATGGAGATCGGCGCGGCCAGGGTGCTGGTGACGACCAGCAGCCTGTACCGCCGCAAGGTCGATTCGATCCGCGCGAGCCTGCCCGCGCTCGAGCACGTGCTGCTGGTCGACGACGAAGGCGCCGCCGCCCTGCCCGCCGGCACGCTCGCGCTGCAGGCGCTGCTCGACGCGGCCAGCCCGGCGTACGAGATCGGCCCCACCGACCCCGAGGCGCCTGCGCTGCTGCACTTCACCAGCGGCACCACCGGCAAGCCCAAGGGCGCGCTGCACGTGCACCAGGCGATCGTCGCCCACTATGCGACCGGCCGGCTCGCACTCGACTTCCACCCCGACGACGTCTTCTGGTGCACCGCCGACCCCGGCTGGATCACCGGCACCTCGTACGGCGTGATCGCACCGCTGGCGCACGGCATCACGCAGGTGGTCGACGAAGCCGACTTCGACGCCGAGCGCTGGTACGCGATCCTCGGGCAGGAGCGCGTGAGCGTCTGGTACACCGCCCCCACCGCGGTGCGGATGATGATGAAGAGCGGCGCCGAAGCCGCGCGCCGCCACGCGTTCCCGAAGCTGCGCTTCATCGCCAGCGTGGGCGAACCGCTGAACCCGCAGGCGGTCAGCTGGGGAGTCGAGGCCTTCGACCTGCCGATCCACGACAACTGGTGGCAGACCGAGACCGGAGGCATCATGATCGCGAACTTCCCCTCGCTCGACATCCGGCCCGGTTCGATGGGCAAGCCGCTGCCGGGCATCGAGGCGGCGATCGTGCGGCGTACGCCCGAGGGCGGCGCCGAGCCGGTCGACGATCCCGCCTTCGAGGGCGAACTCGCGCTGCGCGCCGGCTGGCCGTCGATGTTCCGCACCTACCTCAACGAGGAAGCGCGCTATCGCAAGTGCTTCTCGGGCGACTGGTACCTCACCGGCGACCTCGCCCGGCGCGACGCCGACGGCTATTACTGGTTCCTCGGGCGCGCCGACGACATGATCAAGTCGGCGGGGCACCTGATCGGCCCCTTCGAAGTGGAGTCGGCGCTGATGGAGCATCCGGCGGTGCACGAGGCCGGCGTCATCGGCAAGCCCGATCCGATCGTCGGCGAAGTGGTCAAGGCCTTCGTCGCACTGAAGGCCGGCTTCGTGCCCGGCGAGGCGCTGCAGCGCGAACTGCTCGGCTTCGCGCGCAAGCGCCTCGGCGCCGCGGTGGCGCCGAAGGAGATCGACCTCGTCGCCAGCCTGCCCAAGACGCGCAGCGGCAAGATTATGCGCAGGCTGCTCAAGGCGCGCGAGCTCGGCCTGCCCGAAGGCGACACCTCCACCCTGGAGTCGACATGAGCATCGGCTCCGACGAAGCGCGCCGGCTGCTGTGGCAGATGGTGCGGATCCGCCGCTTCGAGGAGAAGTGCGCGGAGCTCTACAGCGCCGGCCACATCCGCGGCTTCCTGCACCTGTACATCGGCGAGGAGGCGATCGCCACCGGCGCGATGCCCGAGCTGCGCGACGACGACAGCATCCTCGGCACCTACCGCGAGCACGGCCACGCACTGGCGCGCGGCGTGCCGGCCGGGGCGATCATGGCCGAGATGTTCGGCAAGCGCGAGGGCTGCAGCGGCGGACGCGGCGGCTCGATGCATCTGTTCGACGTTTCGCGGCGGTTTTTCGGCGGCAACGCGATCGTCGGCGGGGCGCTGCCGCTGTCGGTCGGTTTTGCGCTGGCCGAACAGATGCGCGGCACCGACCGCGTGGTCGCCTGCTTCTTCGGCGAGGGCGCGATGGCCGAAGGCGAGTTCCACGAGTCCGCCAACCTCGCCGCGCTGTGGAAGCTGCCGGTGCTCTTCCTGTGCGAGAACAACCTGTACGCGATGGGCACTGCGCTCGGGCGCTCGCAGTCCAACGTCGACCTGTGCGAGAAGACGCATGGCTACGGCATGCACGCGCTGTCGGTCGACGGCATGGACGTGCTCGCGGTGCGCGACGCGATGCAGCGCGTGGTGGCTGCCGCACGCCGGGGCGAAGGGCCGATCTTCGTCGAATTCCGCACCTACCGCTTTCGCGCCCACTCGATGTTCGATCCCGAGCTGTATCGCGACAAGGCCGAAGTGGCCGAATGGCGCACGCGTTGTCCGATCGAGCGCTTCGTGCGCACCGCGCGCGAGCGCGGGTGGCTGGACGAGTCCGACCTCGCGGCGATCGAGCGCGAAGTGGCCGCGGAAATCGACGAAGCGGTCGCCTTCGCGCACGCCGGCACCTGGGAGCCGCTCGAGGAGCTCGAGCGCGATGTCTACGCACGCGCCCCGGCGGCGCCGGCAGCGCGCGCATGAGCGCGACGATCCGCACCACCTATCGCGAGGCACTGCGCATGGGCCTGCGCGAGGCGCTTGCGCGCGACGAGCGCGCATTCCTGATGGGCGAAGACGTCGCCCGCTACGGGGGCACCTACGCGGTCAGCAAGAGCCTGCACGGGGAATTCGGCGAAGACCGGGTCCGCGACACGCCCTTGTCGGAATCGGGTTTCGTCGGCGCGGGCATCGGCGCGGCGATGAACGGCATGCGCCCGATCGTCGAGGTGATGACGGTCAACTTCAGCCTGCTCGCACTCGATCAGATCGTGAACAACGCGGCGACGCTGCGCCACATGTCGGGCGGACAGATCGAAGTGCCGGTCGTGATCCGCATGACCACCGGCGCCGGCCGCCAGCTGGCGGCGCAGCACTCGCACAGCCTCGAGGTCTGGTACGCGCACGTGCCCGGCCTGCGGGTGGTGGCGCCTGCCACGCTCGCCGACGCGCGCGGCATGCTGTGGACCGCGCTGCAGGATCCCGACCCGGTGGTCATCTTCGAGCACGCGATGCTGCTGCCGATGGAAGGCGAGCTCGACGCCGACGCCGGCGCGGTCGACATCGACCACGCGGCGGTGCGCCGGTCGGGTACCGATCTTTCGCTGATCACCTACGGCGGATCGCTGCACAAGTGCCTGGAAGCGGCCGAAGTGCTCGCGCGCGAAGGTGTCGATGCCGAGGTACTCGACCTGCGTACGCTACGCCCGCTCGACGTGGACGCGATCGTCGCCAGCGTGACGAGGACGCGGCGCGCACTGGTGGTCGACGAAGGCTGGAAGACCTGCAGCCTCGCCGCCGAGATCATGGCGCTCATCGTCGAGCACGCCTTCTACGACCTCGACGCGCCTCTGGCGCGCGTGTGCAGCGCCGAGGTGCCGATTCCGTATCCCAAGCACCTCGAGGATGCGGCGCTGCCCCAGGTCGGGCGAATCGTCACCGCCGCGCGCGAGGTGCTCGGTCGATGATCGAGTTCCGCATGCCCTCGCTGGGCGCCGACATGGACGACGGCGTGTTCGTCGAATGGCGCGTATCGCCGGGAGAGCCGGTCCTGCGCGGCCAGGTCGCGTGCGTGGTCGAGACGCAGAAGGGCGCCATCGAGGTCGAGATCTGGGATACCGGCACCATGGCGCGGCTGGTTGCCGAACCCGGCCAGAGGATTCCGGTCGGCCGGACGATGGCGATCGTCGCGGAACCCGACGAAGACTGGCGCGCCGTTGCAGCCTCACCCGCGGCGCTGGCTGCGTCGACTGCGACGCCGCCACCAGCGGTCGCGCCCTCGCCCATCGCTGTTCCCCCGACCGTCGCTGGGCCCCCGCCGGCCGCACCGGCCTCGACAGCAGCGGTCTCCGGCGCGCCGCCGCGGCCGGGCCTGCCGCCGCGCGCCTCGCCCGCTGCGCGCC
>QEVL01000009.1 GCA_003577305.1 Burkholderiales bacterium | reverse complement strand
CCGCTCCTCATGGGCACCGGTGGCCTGGGTCTGGCTGGTCGAAGCGCGTATGCTCGCAACAAGGTTGGCCGCCTGATCATTTCGGCTACACCCTCTCAGACGCCGAGATAGGCCTGCAGCGCGCCTTCGTCGGCCGCCAGCGACTTCGAGTCGCCTTCGAGCGCCACCAGCCCGCGCTCGAGCACCACGCAGCGGTCGGTGTGAGCCAGCACCGCGCGATAGTTGCGGTCGACCACCAGCGACGCGATGCCGGTTGCACGGATGCCGGCGACGATGCGCCAGATCTCGCGCACGATCAGCGGCGCCAGCCCCTCGGTGGCCTCGTCGAGCACGATGAGCTCGGGGTTGGTCATCAGCGCGCGGCCGATCGCGAGCATCTGCTGCTCGCCGCCCGAGAGCTGGTTGCCGCCGTGGTGCAGCCGCTCGGCCAGGCGCGGGAAGGTTTCGAGCACCCGCTCGAAAGTCCAGTCGGCCTGCCCGCGCACGCCCGGGCGCGCCGCCATCAGCAGGTTCTCACGCACCGAGAGGTTCGGAAAGATGCCTCGCCCTTCGGGCACGTAGCCGATGCCCATCCGCGCGACGCGATCGGGCCGCTCGGCGCTGCAGTCGCGGCCGCGCACGACGATGCGCCCGGTGGTCGCACGCATCAGCCTGAGCATGCCGCGGATCAGCGTCGTCTTGCCCATGCCGTTGCGCCCGAGCAGCCCCACGGCCTCGCCCGCCCCGATGCGCAGGTTCACGCCGCGCAGCACGTGGCTCTGCCCGTAATAGGCGTGCAGGTCGCTGATCTCGATGAGCGTGCCGGTCATGGGTCGATGCGGTGCTCGCGCGCTAATTCGCGCCCTCCTCGCCCAGGTAGGCGGTCTGCACTTCGGCGTTGGCGCGGATCTCTTCGGGCGCACCGGTGGCGATGACGCGGCCGTTGACCATCACGGTGATCTCGTCGGAGACGCGGAACACCGCGCCCATGTCGTGCTCGACCAGCAGGATCGCGTGTTCGGCCTTCAGCCCTTCGAGCAGCGCGAGCATGCGCTCGGATTCCTCGGCGCCCATGCCCGCAAGCGGTTCGTCGAGTACCAGCACGCGCGGACCGGTGGCCAGGCACATGGCGATCTCGAGCTGGCGCTTCTGGCCGTGCGAGAGCGTGCCGGCGATCAGGTGCGCCTGCGCGGCAAGCCCGGTGCGCTCGAGCGCGTGGCTTGCGGCGGCGCAGGTGGTCGCACACGACGAAGCCGGCGTGAACCAGGCCCAGGGCCGCTGCAGCCGCGCCTGTGCGCTCAGTCGGCAGTTCTCGAACACCGTGAACGGGGCATAGATCGTGTTGCGCTGGTAGCTGCGGCCCAGTCCGGCCTGCGCGCGTCGCGGCTGTGACCAGCGCGAGACGTCGTGGCCGAGCAGCTCCACCGTGCCCTGGCTCGCCTGGATCTCGCCGCACAACAGGTTGATCAGCGTGGACTTGCCCGCGCCGTTGGTGCCGATCACCGCGTGGACCGTGCCCTGGCGGACCGCGACCGAGACATCGTCGACCGCCTTCAGGCCGCCGAAGCTGCGCGATACCCGGCTCGCGCGCAGCAGCACTTCGCCCGCGCGCGACTCAGGCATTGCGCAACCTGCGCAGGTTCGCCACGCGCCGCCCGAACTGCCGTCCGACGCCGACGATGCCGTCGGGCATCAGCGCCACGCAGGCGATGATCGCGAAGCCGAGCGTGAGCTGCCAGTGCTGCGCCAGCGCCCCGAAGACCGCCTCGGACTGGAACAGCTCCTGCAGAAGCACGAACGCGAAGGCCCCCACCACTGCCCCGCGCAGGCTCCCGAGACCGCCGAGGATGATCATGATCAGTACCGCGCCCGACTGGTGCCAGGAGAGCAGCTCGGGACTCACGAAACCGTCCTTCAGCGCGTACAGGAACCCGGCGAGGCCGGCGAGCATGCCTGCCAGCACGAACGCGGCGAGCTTGTAGCCGTAGGTGGCGAAGCCCGCGGCGCGCATGCGCTGCTCATTCACGCGAATGCCGGCCAGCGCCCGGCCGAAGCGGCTGCGCACGAGAAACCCGAGCAGCGCGAACGTGAAGGCGAGGAAGACGAGCACGAAATAGTAGAAGGTGTGGCCCCCGTCGAGATCGAACGGCTGCCAGTCGCCGACCGACAGGACCGGCCGGTAATAGACGTAGATGCCGTCGCTGCCGCCGCCCAGCTTCGTGTCGTGGAAGACGTAGTAGGCCATCTGCGCGAAGGCGAGCGTCACCATGATGAAGTAGATGCCGCGCGTGCGCAGCGACAGCGCCCCGACCGCCAGCGCGTAGCCGCCCGCGGCCAGCACCGCCGCCGGCAGCAGCGCCAGCAGCGGGGCCGGGCCGCTTTGCGGCGTGAGCAGCGCCGCGGTGTATGCCGCGATGCCGAGGAACGCGGCGTGGCCGAAACACACCAGGCCCGTCTGGCCGACCAGCAGTTCGAGGCTGAGCGCGAAGATCGCCAAGATCATGATCTTCGTGACCAGGTCGATCGCGAACTTGCCGCCGAACATCGGAAACGCGGCGAGCGCCAGCCCGGCAATCACCGCCGGCACGACGCGCGAGGACAGATCCCTCATGGGGCGCGGCTCAGACGGTGCGGAACAGCCCCTCGGGCCGCCACAGCAGGATTGCCGCCATCAGCAGGTAGACCAGCACGCCGGCAGCCTGCGGAAAGAAGACGGCACCGAAGGTGTCGACGAACCCCACCAGCAGCGCGGCCACCAGCGCGCCGCGGATCGAGCCGATGCCGCCGATCACCACCACCACGAAACAGACGATCAGCACCTGGTTGCCCATGCCCGGATACACCGACGACACCGGCGCGGCGATCGCCCCGGCGAGCGCCGCGAGCGCCACCCCGGCCGAGAACACCACGCGATAGAGGAACTTGATGTCGACGCCCATCGCCTGGACCATCTCGCGGTTCGAGGCGCCCGCGCGCACCGTCATGCCGAGCCGGGTGCGCGTGATCACCCAGAACAGCGCGAGCACCAGCGCCACGCAGACTGCCGAGATGAACAGGCGATAGACCGGATAGGTCATCAGTTCGCCCAGCGGCAGCGTGCCCGCCAGCCACTCGGGCGCTTGCACCCCGTGCACGTCGTTGCCGACCAGGATGCTGCGCGTTTCCTCGAAGACGAGGATCAGCGCGTACGTCATCAGCACCTGCTGCAGGTGCTCACGCTCGTACAGGTAGCTGAAGAAAGCCCACTCGAGCAGGTAGCCCAGCGCGACCGAGGCCACGATCGAGACCGCCAGCGTCGTGAAGAAGCCGCCGCCCAGCGTCTGCTCGACCAGCGGCGCCAGCGCGTACGCCATGTAGGCGCCGATCATGTAGAAGCTGCCGTGCGCCAGGTTGATCACGCCCATGATGCCGAAGATCAGCGTGAGGCCGCTGGCGACCAGGAACAGCAGCAGCCCGTACTGGACGGCGTTCAGGCATTGAACAAGAAAGACGACGGGATCCATGCGCCAGGGGCTCTCGAGACTGCGACCGCCCCGCGCCGGGGCCAGCCGTGCAGGCCCTGCTGCCGCACGGCCAGCGGCCGCGCGTCAGCGGGCAGTCGGCGACTCACATGCGGCAGCCGCGTCCCGGATCGGCCAGCGCCTTGACCGCGACCCCCTGCACCTGGTTCGCCTTGCCTTCGACCTTGCGCAGGTAGATGTCCTGCACCGGATTGTGCGACTTCGACAGCGTGAACGGGCCGCGCGGGCTGGCGATGCGCGCCTTGGCCATCGCCGCGTACATCGCGTCGCGCTTGCCCATGTCGCCCTTGACCGCAGCCAGGCCGGCACCGAGCAGTTGCGCCGCGTCGTAGCCCTGCACCGCATAGACGTCGGGCTGCAGCTTGTACGCCTTCGCGTAGGCCAGGCGGAACGACTTGTCTTTCGGGTTTTCCAGCCCGTCGGCGTAGTGCAGCGTGGTGAGCAGCCCCTGCGCCGCCTCGCCCTGGGCTTCGAGCGTTCCGTCGGTGAGGAAGCCCGCGCCGTAGAGCGGGATCGTCTTGCCGAGGCCCGCCGCCGCGTAGTCCTTGACGAACTTCACCGCCCCGCCGCCGGCGAAGAAGGTGTAGACCGCATCGGGCTTGAGCGAAGCGATCTCGGTGAGCAGCGCCTGGAACTCCACGTTCGGGAATGGGAGCGTGAGGTCCTTGAGCACCTTGCCGCCGGCCTTCGTGAAGCTCTCCTTGAAGCCGTTGACGCTCTCGTCGCCGGCCGCGTATTTCCAGGTGATCGTCACCGCGGTCTTGTGGCCGCGCTTGGCGACCACCTCGCCCATCGCGAACCCGGGCTGCCAGTTCGAGAACGAGGTGCGGAAGATGTTCGGGGCACACATCGGGCCGGTGACCGCGTCGGCGCCTGCGTTGGGCACGATCAGCAGGGTGCCGCTGTCCTTGGCCGCCTTGGCCATCGCCATGGCGACGCCCGAGTGTACGGTGCCCACCACCACGTCGACCTGGTCGCGCTTGATCAGTTTGTTGACGTTGTCGGTGGCCTTGGACGGGTCGCTCTCGTCGTCGACCCGCACGAACTCGATCGCCTGCCCGCCAAGTTTGCCGCCCTGCTCCTCGATGAACAGCCGGAAGCCGTTCTCGATCGCGGTGCCGAGCGCAGCGTAAGTGCCGGTGTACGGCAGCATGAACCCGACCTTGACCGGCTTGCCCTGCGCGGCAGCCGTGCCCGCCATCGCGGCGACCACCGCGGCAGCGGCCAGCTTCACTGCGTGTCTCCTGTTCATCGAAAGCTCTCCTGTGCTTGAAAAAACGCTGGCCCGGCTCGAGTCAGGCGACGATGGCAACCGGGCGCCGCAATCGCGACCTCCAGACTCTGGCGGACGAAGATTGCGCTGTCGGCCGCATGAGCGCAAGCGCGGGGCTTCCCCGATACCTGCAGCGACCCCGATTGCGAAGCAGTGCGCTGCATTCGCAACGCTGCCCCGGAACGGCATGGGGCGGGCCGGCGCAACGCCGCCACGCGACGCATCGCCGGCCCCGGGCGGGGGTCGGCAGCGCAGGAACCGTAATTCCTTCGCGAAATCGTGTCAAGAACTATAGTGCAGATCGATGCGGCGAGGCGTCGCTTGCGCGCAGCGCGGGTTAGCGCATCTGCTCAGTCTGCGGCGAGCAGGAATGCGCGCGCCTGCTCGAAGCGCGCGCGCAACTCGTCCATGCGCAGCGACATCGCGCGCCGGTCCGCGTAACGCACCAGCAGCGCCACGGTGCGCCGGCGGTTGATCCACGCGACTTTCAGATAGGCGTTGCCGCGCTCGCGCGTCAGCAACTCGACCCAGTCGCCGCGGCGGATCTGCTCGAGCGCCTGCGCGGGCTCGAGTTCGCGGCGCCGCGGCCTCGCCGGCAGGTCGCCGAGGTCGAGCGAATCGAGGATTTCGAGCAGGCGCCGCTCGGTGCCTTCCTCCGGCGACGGCGTGGTCGCAGGGGCCGGCGGCACGGGCGCCGGCGGCGCAGGTGGCGGCTCGGGCGTCGCAGGCTCGGGCGTCGCAGGCTCGGGCGTCGCAGGCTCGGGCATCTGCGCGGCCGCCTGCCCAGCGGCCGGTCCGCCCTCGCCGGGCGCGATCGCCGTCTCGACGTCGAGCGGCTGCGCCAGCGTCGGCACCGCAGCTGCGGTGACGGGGCCGGCACCCGCCTCCCGATCGAGACCGGCGCGGGTGCTCGCACCGCGTTCGCGCTCGCGCCGCTGCATGCGCCTGAGGTGGATCAGGAACAACTCGTCGAAGAACGACTTGAACTCGTCTTCCTTCGCGCCGATCTCGCGCACGCCCTGCGTCATCAGCCGGATCAGCGGCGGGATGCGCTGTGCGAGTTCGCGACGGCTGCGCCGCTCCTCGCCGCCGTTCAGGCTCCACAGCAGATCGTCGACCACCTGCAGCGAGACGCGGAACTCGGCGCTCTCCTCGCCGTTGCGCAACGCCGCGGTGCGCATGTGGCGCAGCCAGACATTGGTGACGAAGTCGCGCACCGAGTCGGGCGCCTGGTGCCGTGCGAGGCGTTCTTCGAGCAGCGCGCGCAGGCTCTCGGTGACCAGCCGTTCGCGCTCGCGGCTCGGACGCCTGGCGTAGTCGCGGCGGTTGCGCCGTCCCGGCGTCTCCTCGAGCGCACGGCGCTCGCGCACGACGCGATCGATCAGCTGGCCGACGTTGCGCGCCGCGCGCGAGTACTCCTTCTCCACCTGCTGCGCCATCACCGCCGCGCGCGACTGCAGCGCGCTCGACACGATCTCGACCGCGCGCACCACGGTCTCGAGCCGGCGGTAAAGCTCGCTGCCGCGCACGATGTCCTCGCCGAACGCGGTCGAGATCGCCCCGAAGTGCTCGACCAGCCTGCGCAGCGAGCGCGGGTCGTCACCGAGGTAGGCCGGATCGAGCAGTGCGAGCGCGACCGCAGGTTGCTGCAGGCGCCAGACCAGCGGCTTTGCCGCTTCGGGCAGGCGCCGATCGTCGATCACGTAGTCGAACATCGCCGCCACGAGATCCACCACCGCGACCTGCGCAGGCGCGGCGCCGGTCTCGCGCATGCGCGCGCGCACGTTGCCGAAGAACTCGCCGCGCGCCTGGCGGCTGTACGGAATCGCGCCGATCGCGTGCGCGAACGCCACCGCGTCGCGCTCGATCTCGACCACCGGCTGCAGCGTCGGCAGCACCCGCAGCCGTTCACCCGGCGGCGTGCCGGCCAGAGGCGAGCTTCCGAGCGTCGCCGCATCGCGCTCGGCCTGCAACGCGGCGCCGACCGCGCGCGCCACCTCCACGCCGCGGCGCTCGACGCCGGGCAGTTCGGGAAGCGCTTCCTGCGGGTGCTCCTCGCAAGGCGCCTGCGGCGGCTGCTCCACCGCTTCGCGATCGGCCGCCGGCGCCGGCGCCCAATCGCCGAATCCGGGCGGCACCGGCGGCGTGGCGCCTTCCTCGATCCGGGTCGCGCCGGACTCGGGCAGCGGGGATTGCACCGGCGGTGGCAGCACGGGCGACTCCGGTGGCGGCTCGGGCGACTCCGGCGGTAGCGGCGGCTCGGCCGGCAGCGGCGGCTCGGGCGGCTGCACTCCCGCGTCTTCGAGCAACCGATCGGCGCGCGCGATCGCAGCGGCAATCGGTTCGGCCAGCGTCGCCAATGCCATCCGGCGCAGCACAGCCCGCAACCGCGCGCCGTCGACGATGCCCTCCAGCGCCGCGATCGCAGCGCCAGCCAGCGTGCGCGCGCCCAGCGGATTCATTTCGTCGTCGCCCCAGTCGCGCTCGACCACCTGCCGCAAGCGGCCGGCGTAGCGGGGATAGACCACGCCGGCATGGTCGCGCGCCGCGCGCGCGAGATCGGCTGCCAGGATCTGCGTTTCGAGTTCCTCGTCGTCGATCAGCGCCAGCGCCCGATCATCGGCGTCCTGGTCGGTGAGCCGCGCTATCTCGAGACAGCGGTTGGCGCGCCGCGCAAGCGCGTCGGCCACCTGCGTGACCCGCGTCGCGCTCTCGCGGCGCAGGCGTTGCGCAGCGCCCATCAGCGCCTGACGCTCGCGCCCGTCGATCGCCCGATCGGCCACCAGATCGAGTTCCTCGGCGATCGCCGGCAACGCGTCGGTCACCGCCGCCGACAGCGCGTCGGCAAGCGACTCGCGGGCACGCGCGAACAGCAGCGGGCGCGGCGCAGGTCTGGGGAACGGAAGGTTCGATTCGGTCATCGACTTCTTCTGGCGCGAGCCGCGCAACACGCGCCCCGGAATGCCGGAGCGCGCAGCGAGGCTCGTTGCGACACGGGCGATGCTATCGGAACCGATGCGCCGGATCAGTGAACAAGTTAGCCGGCCGGGCGTCAATTCCACCGACCGCGGCGGCGCCGCAGCGGACTTTCCGCACTGAATCGCCGCCGCGCCGGCGCACGGGCGCGTCGCGAACGGGCGCCCCGGCGCCGCTGGCGGGCCGGCCGGCCGCGGCGCTCAGGCCGACAGGTAGCGCTCGATGCCGGCGCGCAACTCGGGCGGAAACGGCACCGAACGCAGGGTGTCGACGTTGGCCAGCACGACGGTGAGCTGTGCCCGCACCCTCGGAACGCCGCCCGAGACGCCTTCGACCCTCAATCCGAGCGAACTGCGGCCGATGCGATGCACGAGCAGCCGCAGCGTGAGCATCTCGCCGATCTTGCTCGGCGACAGGAAGTCGCACTCCACGCGCACCATCGGCGTGCCGAGGCGCTGGGCGTAGACCATGTCGGCGTAATCGCACCGCAGGCCGTGGTTGAACCAGTCTTCGACCAGTTCGTTGAAGAGGATGAAGTACTGCGGGTAGAAGACGATGCCGGCCGGATCGCAGTGGTGAAAGCGGATCAGCTTGTCGCGCTCGAACGCGTTGTCGTTGGCCACCATGCTCTCCTGCTCGATCGTGGCCGGACGGACGAGGAATCGGGGTCGCTGGCGGAAAGGGTGGGATTCGAACCCACGTTACGGTGTAACCGTAAACCGGATTTCGAGTCCGGCGCATTCGACCACTCTGCCACCTTTCCGGATTCCGCGCGGGCCGTTACGCGAAGCCCGGCAGTATAGCAAAGAGCACTTCAGGGTTCGAGCCGGCGCACGCCGCCCATGTAGGGCACGAGTACCTCGGGCACCAGCACCGAGCCGTCGGCCTGCTGGTAGTTCTCGAGCACCGCGACCAGCGCGCGCCCGACTGCCAGCCCCGAGCCATTCAGCGTGTGCACCAGCCCGGTCTTGCCGTCGGTGCCGCGGAAGCGTGCCTGCATGCGCCGGGCCTGGAAGGCCTCGCAGTTCGACACCGACGAGATCTCGCGGTAGGCCTGCTGCGCCGGCAGCCAGACTTCGAGGTCGTAGGTCTTGGCCGCCCCGAAGCCCATGTCGCCGGCGCACAGCAGCATCACCCGGTACGGCAGGACGAGCTTCCTCAGGATCGACTCGGCGTGGCCGACCATCTGCTCGAGCGTGTCGTACGAGGTGTCGGGGTGCACGATCTGCACCATCTCGACCTTGTCGAACTGGTGCTGGCGGATCATGCCGCGGGTGTCGCGGCCGTACGAACCCGCCTCGGAGCGAAAGCACGGCGTGTGCGCGGTGAGCCGGATCGGCAACGTGGCGGCCGGCACGATCTGCTCGCGCACGAAGTTGGTGAGCGACACCTCGGAGGTGGGGATGAGGTAGAGCGCCTCGCTTTCCCCTTCCTGGCCGCCCTTCTTCGCGGCGAAGAGGTCCTGCTCGAACTTCGGCAACTGGCCGGTGCCGAGCAGGGTTTCGCGGTTCACGATGTACGGCGTGTAGCACTCGGCATAACCGTGTTCGCCGGTCTGCACGTCGAGCATGAATTGCGCCAGCGCGCGATGCAGGCGCGCGACCGCGCCCTTCATCACCGCGAAGCGCGAGCCCGACAATTTCGCGGCGGTCTCGAAGTCGAGGCCGAGCGGCGCACCGACGTCGACGTGGTCGCGCGGCTCGAAGCCGAGCGGCCTGGGCTCGGGACCATCGGGCCCCCAACGGCGCACCTCGCGGTTGTCGCGCTCGTCGCGACCCACGGGCACCGATTCGTGCGGCAGGTTCGGCACCTGCAGCAGCCACTCGCGCAGCCGCGCCTGGACGCACTCGCTCTCTTCGGCCGCGACCTTCTGCGCGTCGCCCAGGCCGGCAACCTCGGCGAGCGCCCTCGAGGCGTCTTCGCCGCGCGACTTCAGCTGGCCGATCGCCTTCGACAGCGCGTTGCGCCGCGCCTGCAGGTCTTCGGCGCGCACCTGCAGCGCCTTGCGATCGGCCTCCAGCGCGCGAAAGGCGTCGAGGTCGAGTTCGTAGCCGCGCAGCGCGAGGCGCGCGGCAACCGATTCGGGATCCTTGCGAAGCTGGGCGATGTCGAGCATGGTGCGCAGACTGGCAGCCGCAGCGGGGGAGCGGCGACGAACCAGTGTACCAAGCCGGCTGTGCAGCGTGCCCGCACGCCGCCTATTCGCGCGGTTCGCTGCTCGCCGCGTCGGCGTCGCGCGCGCGCAACCAGTCGAGCTTCTCGCGGATCTTCGTCTCCAGGCCGCGCTCGACCGGCTCGTAGAAGCGCGCCGGTTCGACGCCGTCGGGTAAGTAGCGCTCGCCGGCCGCGTAGCCGCCCGCCTCGTCGTGCGCGTAGCGGTAGCCCCTGCCGTAGCCCAGTCCCTTCATCAGCCGGGTGGGCGCGTTGCGCAGGTGCATCGGCACCGGCGCCGAGCCGTGTTCCTGCACGAACGCACGGGCGCGGTTCCAGGCAACGTAGACCGCGTTGGACTTCGCCGCGCAGGCAAGGTAGACGATCGCCTGCGCGAGCGCGAGCTCGCCCTCGGGAGAACCCAGTCGCTCGTAGACTTCGGCGGCATCGAGCGCCAGCGCGAGCGCGCGCGGGTCGGCCAGGCCGATGTCCTCGCTGGCCATGCGCACGATGCGCCGCGCGAGGTAGCGCGGGTCAGCGCCGCCGTCGATCATCCGCGCAAGCCAGTACAGCGCCGCATCGGGGTCGGAGCCGCGCACCGACTTGTGCAGCGCGCTGATCTGGTCGTAGAAGGCCTCGCCGCCCTTGTCGAAGCGGCGCAGGTTCTGCGACAGCGCATTCTCCAGGAACGCGCCGTCGACCGTGTCGCGCCCGGCCGCGCGCGCGGCGTCGGCGACGATCTCGAGCGCGTTGAGCAGGCGCCGCGCGTCGCCGTCGGCCCAGCCGACCAGACGCTCGCGCGCCGCGGCGTCGAAGCCGATCGCCGCGCGACGCTGTGTCTCGCGCTCGATCGCCCGCTCGAACAGCGTCGCGAGTTCGTCGGCCGACAGCGGCTCGAGCACGTAGACGCGGGCGCGCGACAGCAGCGCGCTGTTCACCTCGAACGACGGATTCTCGGTGGTCGCGCCGATGAAGGTGAACAGGCCGCTCTCCACGTGCGGCAGGAAGGCGTCCTGCTGCGCCTTGTTGAAGCGATGCACCTCGTCGACGAACACGATCGTGCGCCGGCCGCCCTCGCGCGCCTGTTGCGCCGCGCCCACCGCCTCGCGGATCTCCTTCACGCCGCCCAGCACCGCGGAGATCGCGATGAACTGCGCGTCGAACGCATCGGCCATCAGCCGGGCCAGCGTCGTCTTGCCGACGCCGGGCGGCCCCCAGAAGATCATCGAGTGCGGCCGTCCCGACTCGAACGCCACGCGCAGCGGCTTGCCCGGCCCGAGCAGGTGCGACTGCCCGATCACTTCGTGGAGGGATCGCGGCCTCAGCCGCTCGGCCAGCGGCGCGTCGTCGCCCGCCGCAGCCGCGAACTGATGTGCTCCGGTCGCGAGGCCCTCGCCGCCGGCGGCGAGGAGGTCGTCGCGAGCGGTCTGCGGGCCGGGCTTCGGCCGCTCAGGCGGCGCCCGGCGCGGCATCGCGCAGTCGCGTCGCGCGGCCGGCCTTGAACGCGCCGGCGATCAGCGTCGCCTGCGCGAAAGCGATGCCGATCCAGACGAGCGCCGGCACGCCGATGTCCATCATCAATCCGAAGATCGGCGGCGCGATGGACATGCCCACGTCGAGGCCCGAGTAGACGACGCCGTAGACGCGGCCGGTCGCGCCGGGGGGTGCCGCGCGCCTGATCAGCATGTCGCGCGACGGATTGGCGATGCCCCCGCACACGCCCATCACACCGAACAGCACCGGAACCATCCAGCCCGGCCACGGCAGCAGCGCGACGCTGACCGCCACCAGCGCCGCAAGGCCGAAGCACACGCCGATGATGCGCTCGGCACGGCCGGGATCACTCGCGAGAAAGCCGCCGGCGATCGTGCCCGCGGCGCTGCCCAGCATGTAGATCGTCAGGCACAGCGCCACCCACTCGAGCGGCACTGCGTGCAGCAGGCGCGATGCCTCTGGGGCGAAAGTCTGCACGCCGCCCAGCGCGACCGCGTAGGCGAAGAAGAAGCCGAAGCTCAGCCACACCGCCGGCAGCCGCAGGAAGTCGAACGCGCCGCCGGGCGCGCCGCGGCCCGCAGCGGCCGACCCCGCGGCGCGATGCACGGGTGTCTCGAGCGCGTCGCGATTGAGCCAGACCACCGCGAGCGCCGCGAGCGCCACCAGCGATGCGCCCGCGAAAGCTTCGCGCCAGCCGGCCACCTGCGCGATCGTCACTACGAACACCGGCGCGGCCGCCCAGCCGAGGTTGCCCGTGATGCCGTGCACCGCGTAGGCGTGGCCGAGACGCGATGCGGACACCCTTCGATTGAGGATCGAGTAATCGACCGGATGGAACGACGCATTGCCCACGCCCGCCAGCGCCGCGCCCAGCAACAGCCCGCCGTAGCCGGGCGCCGCCGCGAACACTGCGGCCGAACCCGCGAACAACGTGATCGCGCCCAGCATCACCGGCACCGGGCCGATCCGGTCGACGAGGAAGCCGGCGAGCGACTGGCCGATGCCGGAGATCACGAAGAAGACGGTGACCACCACGCCGAGTTCGGAGTACGAGAGCCCGAACGCGTCTTTCAGCCACGGAAACAGCGGCGGCAGGATCAGGTGGAAGAAGTGCGAAACGGCGTGCGCGATTCCGACGACGACGATGACGCGGGTGTCGCCGGAACCGGACGCGGGCGTCGCTGGTGCCACGCTGCTCATCGGAAACGGACTCCGGTTGCTGGCCGAAACCGCGAGCTTACCGCAGCCCCGCGATCTTCACCGGGAGGCATCCCGGGGCAGGACCGGCCAGACCGCCTCGACCCGGTCGCCGCGATACGCGACCACCCAGTCGTGAAGGTTGACGGTGGGATCGCAGTGCCCAGGGTCGAGGACGCAACGCTGCCCCGGCACCGGCAGGTGCGAGAGCAGCGGCGCGGGCGCGCTGCTTCCTTCGCCGGCGGGCACGGTGCGCCCGGCTTCGAGCGGCTCGATCACCGTGTGCTCGTCGGAGACGCCGCGCACCCGCCATCCGGGCAGGCGCAACGCGGGAAGCCCGGAATCGACCGACACCGCCTTCAGGCCCCCGTCGAGCACCGCGTGCGCGGCGCGCACGCTCATCACCGACATCATCACGCCGATCGCCTGCCGCATCGCGGGCGCCGCGGCGTCGGGTTCGTTCGCACGGTAATCGAGGTCCATCAGCGCGTAGGAGCCCGGCTGGATCTCGGTGTAGACGCCCGAGGCAACCTCATACGCGAAAGTGCCGGTGCCGCCCCCGCTCACTTCGTCGCAGCCGAAGCCGGCGCTGCGCAGCGTGTCGCGCGCCAGCGCCGCGCGGCGCGCCGCGCCGGCGATCGCCTGCGAGCGGGCCTGCACGGTGCGCAGGTGCTGCGCGCTGCCGTGGTAGGCCTGCAGCCCGCGCAGCCGCAGCGCCGGCGCGGCCGCGGCAACCGCCCGGGCGAGCGCCATCACCTCGTCGATCGTGGCCACGCCGCAGCGTCCCTGGCCGACGTCGAGCTCGATCAGCACGTCGATGCGCGCCTGCGCCTGCCTGCAGGCGCGCGCGAGCGCAGCCACCGCGCCGGGGTGATCGACGCAGACCGCGAGCCGCACCCGGCGCGCGAGCCGCGCCAGCCTCTCGAGCTTGGCCGGGTCGACGATCTCGTTGCTCACCAGGATGTCGGCAATACCGGCCTCGGCAAACCCCTCGGCCTCGCCGACCTTCTGGCAGCACACGCCCACCGCTCCGGCTGCCACCTGCCTGCGCGAGATCTCCGGGCAGCGATGCGCCTTGCCATGCGCGCGCACCCGTACGCCGCGCGCCGCGGCATGTGCGTGCAGTGCCGCGACGTTCGCCTCGAAGGCATCGAGGTCGAGCACCAGCGCGGGCGTGTCGACGCGCCCGAGCGGATCGCCGGGTGCGGCCGGCGGCGCCGACGCGCTATTGCCCGACGACATCGGCGCCCTTCGGCGGCACGAACCTGAAGAGTTCGGGCGCCGGCGACGCGTTGCGAGCGATCGCACCGAAGCCGAACACGGTGGTGCGCCCGAACGCATCGGCCACCTCCATCGAGACCGGCAAGCCGTCGCGCATGCCGAGCGCGATGCGCTCGAAGCCCGCTTCCTTGCTGCGCGGCAACGCCTCGACCCATTCGAGGCCGTCGCGCTGCGCGAGCTCGCGCAGCCTGAAATCGCGCTCCGGATCGGCGTCGCCGAACAGGATCGCCGCCGGGGTCGAGGCGAGCGCGTCCGAGAGCTGCCGCACCGTGACCTGGTTCAGGTCCTTGTCGTAGAACCAGAGCCGCTGGCCATCGGCGACCAGCAACTGCTCGAAGGGCTTGCGCACCTCCCAGCGAAAGCGCCCGGGGCGCGCGAATGCGAAGTCGCCGCTCATCGACTCGGCCACGCTGCCGTCGGCGCGCAGCACCTTCTGCGTGAACTCGCCGCGCGCCGACCGGGTGTCGGCCAGGAACGCGCGCAGCTGCGCGAGCGCCGCCGCGCGCGCCACCGTGGAAGCGACGCCCAGCGCCAGCGCAGCAACCATGGGGAGGACTGCGACGAAGCGCCGCCGCCCGTTCATCAGGCGTCCTGCGACGACGGAACCAGCAGCTCGCGGTTGCCGTTGGACGCCATCGCGGAGACCAGCCCCGACTTCTCCATCTGTTCGAGCAGGCGCGCCGCGCGGTTGTAGCCGATGCGCAGATGCCGCTGTACCAGCGAGATCGACGCGCGCTTGTGCCGCATCACCACCGCCACCGCCTGGTCGTACATCGGGTCGGCCTCGCCGTCGACGCCGGCCTCGGCCAGCGTCTGCGACAGGCCGCCGAAGCCGACCGCGCTGCCCGGGTCGACCTCCTCCGGAACGCCACCCTCGAGAATGCCCTCGACGTATTGCGGCTCGGCCAGCTGGCGCCAGTGCTCGACCACCTTGTGCACCTCGCCGTCGGCGACGAAGGCGCCGTGCACCCGCATCGGCACGCCGCCGCCCGGCGGAAGATAGAGCATGTCGCCCTGGCCGAGCAGCGACTCGGCGCCCATCTGGTCGAGGATCGTGCGCGAGTCGATCTTCGAGGAGACCTGGAACGCGACACGCGTCGGGATGTTCGCCTTGATCAGCCCGGTGATCACGTCGACCGAAGGGCGCTGCGTGGCGAGGATCAGGTGGATGCCGGCCGCGCGCGCCTTCTGCGCCAGGCGCGCGATCAGCTCCTCGATCTTCTTGCCGACCACCATCATCAGGTCGGCCAGTTCGTCGATCACCACCACGATCTGCGGCAAGCGGCCGAGCGGCTCGGGCGCATCGGGCGTGAGCGAGAACGGGTTCGGGATCAGCTGTTCGCGCTTCTCGGCTTCGGCGATCTTGTGGTTGTAGCCCGAGAGGTTGCGCACGCCCAGCCTGCTCATCAGCCGGTAGCGCCGCTCCATCTCGGCCACGCACCAGTTCAGCGCGTTGCCTGCCTGTCGCATGTCGGTGACCACCGGCGCGAGCAGGTGCGCTTGTAGAGCAGCGACAGCAGCATCGCGTTGATGCCCACCGACTTGCCCGAGCCGGTGGTGCCGGCCACCAGCAGGTGCGGCATCTTCGCCAGGTCGACCACCATCGGGTTGCCGGCGATGTCCTTGCCCAGCGCCAGCGTGAGCGGCGAGGCGCTGGTCGCGTACACCTGCGAGGCGAGGATCTCGGACAGGCGCACCGTCTGGCGACGCGCGTTCGGCAGCTCGAGCCCCATCAGGTTCTTGCCGGGAATCGTCTCGACCACCCGGATCGACACCAGCGACAGCGCGCGCGCAAGGTCTTTCGAGAGGTTGACGATCTGGCTGCCCTTCACGCCGGTGGCCGGCTCGATCTCGTAGCGCGTGATCACCGGGCCCGGATAGGCGGCGACCACGTGGGCCGCGACGTTGAAGTCGGACAGCTTCTTCTCGATGAGCCGCGAGGTGTATTCGAGCGTTTCCTGCGAGACGCCCTCGGCAGCCACCGGGGGCTCGTCGAGCAGCGACACCGGCGGCAGCTGCGTGTCGGCCGGCAGGTCGACGAACAGTACGCTCTGGCGCTCGGCCTCGGCGCGCTCGGAGCGTTCGATGCGCGCCACCGGCGTCTCGATGCGCACCGGCTCTGGGTCGTCGTCGAGGATGCGCCGCTTCACCTGCACCTGCTCGTCGCGCTCGGTCGCCGCGACTTCGCCGATGCGCCGGTCGCGCCGCGCCACCACCGCCTGCACCAGCCGCTCGCCCGCCCATTCGAGCGCGAAACCGATGCGCTCGAAGATCGTCAGCCACGACCAGCCGCTCCACAGGCTGAAGCCGGCGGCCACCAGCACCAGCAGCACCAGCGTGCCGCCGACCGGGCCCAGCGCCACGAACAGCGGATCGGTGATCACTGCGCCCACCATGCCTCCGGGCCCCATCGGCAAATCGGCCTGCAGGCTGTGCAGCCGCGCCGACTCCATGCCTACGCAGCCCAGCAACAGCAGGCCGAAGCCGATCCAGCGCTCCCAGGCGATCCGTTGCGCGGCCACGGCGTCGGGGGCGCTGGCGCGCAGCGTGCGCAAGCCGCGCAGCACCGACGCGCCGAGCAGCACCACCAGCAGGTAGGCACTCAGCCCGAACAGGTAGAGCAGCAGGTCGGCGAACCAGGCACCGACCCGTCCGCCGGCGTTGGAGATCGTGCGCGCGACCACCGCGTGCGACCAGCCCGGGTCGGCCTTGTCGTAGCTCAGCAGGATCAGCAGCAGGAACGCGGCGAGCGCGGCCAGCCCGATCCACAGCGCCTCCTGCACCAGGCGCAGCGCGCGCGCGGGCAGGCCGAAGCCGGCGGCGGCGGACTGGGTTCGTCCCGAACTCGCCCTCGCGGAAGACGCGGCGACTGCAGCGGCCCGGGCCATCGTGATCGTGCGCTCCCCTGCCCGCTCAGCTGATGTACGCGGAGATCTTCTCGCGCAGCATCAACCGGCCTTCGGGCATCGGCACGATGTAGCCGTCGATCTCGAGCCCTTTCATCACGCGCGAGACCATCTCGCGCGAGGCGCCGATCATCTTGGCGATCTCCTGGCGCGGCAGCTTGTTCTTCACGATGCGTTCGCCGTTGACCACCTCGGAGAAGTCGAGCAGCACCCGCGCCACGCGCCCGTAGACGTCGAGCAGCGCCAGCGTCTCGATCTTCCTGTCCGCCTCGCGCAGGCGCCTGACCATGCCTCTCATCACCGCCATGCACATTTCGGCGCTCTGCAGCAGCATCGCGCGGAACGCATCCTTGTTGATCGACATGAAGTCGCACGACTCGAGCGTGATCACGCTGGCCGAACGCGGCGCCTCGTCGATCAGGCTCATTTCGCCGAAGAAGTCGCCCGAGCCGAGCACCGCGAGGATGACCTCCTTGCCCTCGGAGTCGGAACGCTGCACCTTGGCGCGCCCCGACAGCAGGATGTACAGCGACTGCGACGGCTCGCCCTCGGAGACGATCGTGCGCCCTTTCGGGAAGTTGCGCCGCGTGCTGCCGGCCGCCAGCGTTTCGAGTTGTTGTTCGTTCAGACTGGACAACAAGGGCACCCTTCGCAGGAATGCCTTGTTTTCTTCGTGAGCCATACCCACCTCGCAATCGACGCCGTTCGGCACCGGGGGAGCGGTGCCGCGCTTCTATAATTCTGCCCTAGCCGTGCCGGATATCACAAAGCGCTCAAAGATCGATCGGGTAAGCCAATGATTTTTTGAGTTTTTTACAACGCCCAGACCACTCATACGCCCATGTCCACCACTCGCCACGCCCGTCTGCTGATCCTCGGCTCCGGCCCGGCCGGCTACACGGCGGCCGTCTACGCGGCGCGCGCCAACCTGGAACCGGTGCTGATCACCGGCCTGGCCCAGGGCGGACAACTGATGACCACCACCGAGGTCGACAACTGGCCGGCCGATGCCGACGGCGTGCAGGGGCCCGACCTGATGGCGCGTTTCCAGCGCCACGCCGAGCGCTTCGGCACCGTACTGGTGTCCGACCACATCCACACCGCGAAACTGGGCGAAAAGCCGATCAGGCTGGTGGGCGACGCCGGAGAGTACACCTGCGACGCGCTGATCATCGCCACGGGCGCATCGGCCAGATACCTGGGGCTGCCGTCGGAGCAGGCCTTCATGGGCAAGGGCGTGTCGGCCTGCGCGACCTGCGACGGCTTCTTCTATCGCAACCAGGACGTCGCCGTGATCGGCGGCGGCAACACCGCGGTGGAAGAAGCGCTCTACCTCTCGAACATCGCACGCAAGGTCGTCGTCGTGCACCGGCGCGACCGGCTGCGCGCCGAGCCGATCATGATCGACAAGCTGATGGCGAAGGTGCGCGACGGCAAGGTCGAAGTGCACTGGTTCCACGAACTCGACGAAGTGCTCGGCGACGCGAGCGGCGTCACCGGCGCGCGCCTGCGCGACAACCGCAGCGGGCAGACCAGCGAGGTCGCGCTCTCCGGCGTGTTCGTCGCGATCGGCCACTCGCCGAACACCACGCTCTTCGAAGGCCAGATCGGGATGTCGAACGGCTACATCCTCACGCGTGGCGGCAGCGAAGGACAGGCCACCGCCACCAGCGTGCCCGGCGTGTTCGCGGCCGGCGACGTGCAGGATCACGTCTACCGGCAGGCGGTCACCAGCGCCGGCACCGGCTGCATGGCCGCGCTCGACGCGCAGCGCTATCTCGAGGCGGCTGGGCAGGGATGACGCGCGCGACCCGCCGGCCCGGCACCGAGCGGATCGACGGACTGGCCGGGCTCGGGCCGCTGGCCACCCGGCTGAAGGCGCAGGCGCGCGAGCAGGCCGAAGCCGAACGCCGGCGCCACGAGCAGGCGAGCCGGCAGGCACGCGAGGCGAACCTGTTTCGCGAGGCGGTCGCCGACGCGGTGCCGCTGCTGCCCGCCGGGCGCGCCGACCCGAAGCGCCCCGCCCCCGCGAGCGTGCCGCGCCAGCGCGAGCTCGACGAACGCGCGGTGCTCGACGCGTCGCTGTCCGACGAGATCGGCATCGAGCAGTACCTGGAAACCGACGAGGCGCTCTCGTACCGGCGCCACGGGATCGGTCCCGACGTGGTCCGCCGGCTGCGCCGCGGCGAATGGGCGGTGAAGGGGCAGATCGACCTGCACGGGCTGCGCACCGACGAGGCGCGCGAGGCGCTCACCGCGTTCCTGAACCGCGCGCTGCGCGACGAATGGCGCTGCGTGCGCGTGATCCACGGCAAGGGACTCGGCTCGGTCGGGCGCGAGCCGGTGCTCAAGGCGAAGGTGCCGCGCTGGCTGGTGCAGCGCCAGGAGGTGCTCGCGTTCTGCCAGGCGCGGCCGAACGACGGAGGCTCGGGCGCGCTGATCGTGCTGCTCAGGCTGCCGGCGAGGTAGGACCCGCGAGCGTGCCGCGCAGGCCGCGTTCGGCCAGTCGCGCGAGATCGTCGACCGTGTCGACGTCGACCACGAAGTGATCGTTCGGCGCTTCCACCCGATGCACCAGGTCCGGATGCGTGGCGAGGTAGCCGCGCGCGCCCACCGTCGGTCCGGCTTCGAGAATCGGCGCGCGCAGCGCCGCGTCGACGATCACCGGATTTGCGCGCCGGCCCGCGAACACCGGCACGAGCGCGCCGCCGCGCGCGCACGCGTGCCACTGCGCCAGCAGCCAGCGCAGGTCGTGCGCGTCGATCAGCGGCTGGTCGGCGAGCATGATCACGATCGCGTCGACTGGCGCGGTGAGCGCGCGCAGTCCGGCGTCGACCGAGACCTGGTGGTCTTCGGCCTGCGGCGCGTCGCAGGTGGCGCAGGCCGGCAGTCCCTCGAGCGCGGCGCGCACCGCATCGGCGGCGGGCCCCAGCACGACCACGATCGGCCCGAGCGGCACCGCCTGCAGCGTGCGCAGCGCGCGCCGCACCATCGGCTCGCCGTCGAATTCGAGCAGCAGCTTGTTCGGGCCGCCCATCCGCGTGGAGCGCCCCGCGGCAAGCAGCACCGCGCCGGCGCGCGCGAGCGCGTCGGTCGCTTGCACACTCGCCTGCATGGAAGAGCCTGTCGAGCGCCCGCGCAACGAGTGCCCTCGACGGGCGGGGGCACCCCTGCGCCGCGGCGGCCTGCCTCAGACTGCCGCTTCGCCGGTCTCGCCGGTGCGGATGCGCACGACCTGTTCGACGGCCGAGACGAAGATCTTGCCGTCGCCGATGCGGCCGGTGCGCGCCGCGCGCACGATCGCATCGATCACCGACTCGACCGCCGGGTCGGCGATGATCACCTCGACCTTCACCTTGGGTAGGAAGTCGACCACGTACTCGGCGCCCCGGTACAGTTCCGTGTGCCCCTTCTGGCGTCCGAACCCCTTGACCTCGGTCACGGTCAGACCGGTCACTCCCACTTCGGCGAGCGCCTCGCGCACCTCGTCGAGCTTGAACGGTTTGATGATCGCCGTCACTTTTTTCATCGTCGCTCCGGGTTTGCAGTGAATTGCATGCGTCAATCGTACCTGAGAACGTGTGAAGCAATCGGCCGCTTCCTGGCGTGCCTTCCGGGCGCGGCCGATTGCTTCACACGTTCTGAGTCCGGGCGAGCCGCTGCGGCACGCGCAGTGCTCATTCGCGGAATCTGGAGGTGATCGGGTAGCGCCAGTCGCGGCCGAAGGCCCGGTGCGTGACCCGTATGCCCACCGGCGCCTGGCGGCGCTTGTATTCGCTCGCCTGGATCAGCCGCACCACGCGATCGACCGTCTCGCGCGAATGTCCGGCGGCGGCGATCTGCGCGGCGCTCCGATTCTCTTCCATGTACATCTTCATGATCGCATCGAGCGTCTCGTACGGCGGCAACGAGTCCTGGTCGGTCTGACCGGGTTTCAGTTCGGCCGACGGCGCCCGCGTGACGATGCGCTCGGGCACGATCGCACCCCGTGCGTTGCGCCAGCGCACCAGCCGGTAGACCATGGTCTTCGCGATGTCCTTGATCACCGCGAAGCCACCCGCCATGTCGCCGTAGAGCGTGCAGTAGCCGACCGCCATCTCGCTCTTGTTGCCGGTGGTGAGCACGATCGAACCGTACTTGTTCGACAGCGCCATCAGCAGCGTGCCGCGGATGCGCGCCTGGATGTTCTCCTCGGTGGTGTCGGGCGACAGGCCGCGGAATTCGCCGGCCAGCGCACCCAGGAACGCCTCGAAGCAGCCGGTGATCGGGATTTCGTCGTAGCGCACCCCGACCCGACGCGCCATCTCGCGCGCGTCCTCCAGTGACATGTCGGTGGTGTAGGGCGAAGGCATCATCACCGAGCGCACCCGCGCGGCGCCCAGCGCATCGACCGCGATCGCCAGCACGAGCGCCGAATCGACGCCGCCCGACAGGCCGATGATCGCGCCGGGAAAACCGTTCTTGCCGACGTAGTCGCGCACGCCCAGCACCAGCGCCGAGTAGACCTGCTCTTCGAGCGGCGGCGTGGGCTGGATCGCGCCCGGCGCGAAGCGCAACGGCTGCCCGCCCGCGACTTCGACCACCAGCAGGTCTTCGCGAAACGCCGGCGCCTGCGCGCGCAGCTCTCCGGCAGCGTCGAGCGCGAACGACAGGCCGTCGAAGACCAGTTCGTCCTGGCCGCCGACCAGGTTGGCCGCGAGCATCGGCAGGCCGAGCCGCGAGACGTTCTCGCGCGCGACGTCGATCCGCACGTGCTGCTTGTCCATGTGAAACGGCGAGGCATTGAGCACGAGGATCGCCTGCGCGCCGGCGGCCTGCGCGCACTCGGGCGCATAGCCGTACCAGAAGTCTTCGCAGATCAGCACGCCGAAGCGCACGCCGTCGACCTCGAAGACCAGCGGCCGGTTCTCCGGCTCGAAATAGCGCTCCTCGTCGAAGACGTCGTAATTCGGCAGGTCGTGCTTGCCGTAGCGGCCCACCACCCGCCCACGGTGCACGATGCTCGCGCAGTTGTAGCGGCGCCCGTCGCGCAGTTGCGGATGGCCCACCAGCAGGTGGATGTCGAGCGCGGCGGTGCCTTCGCACAGCGCGGCCAGCGCGCTCTCGCAGCCAGCGTGAAAAGCCTCGCGCAGCAGCAGGTCTTCGGGCGGGTAGCCGCTGAGCGACAGCTCCGGCGTGAGCAGCACCCGCACCCCGCGCGCGAGCGCCTCTTGCGCAGCGGCGATAATCCGTTCGACGTTGCCGCGGAAATCGCCGACCACCTGGTTCAGTTGCGCAGCGGCGATTCGCATCGGAGGGGAGGCTCTTTGTCTGCCGGTCGAGTGGGCGTCGATTATCGCACGCAGGTTCTCGAAGATCTCTCCGGCGTACCCGCCGCAGAGTGGAACGCGCTGTTTGCGACTGGCGCCGGTCGCGCGCGCGGGCAGCCGTTCGTGCGCCACGAGTTCCTGCGCGCGCTCGAACTCTCCGGATGCGTCGGCGAGGCCGCGGGCTGGATACCGCAACACCTGCTGCTGCGCGACGCCTCGGGCGCGCTGGAGGCAGCCGTGCCTGCCTATCGGAAGCTGCATTCCTGGGGCGAATACGTGTTCGACTGGGCCTGGGCCGACGCCTGGCGTCGTCACGGCCTGCGCTATTACCCGAAACTCGTGTCGGCGGTGCCGTTCACGCCGGTGCCCGGCACCCGATTGGCCGCACGCGACTCACCGGCACGCGCGGCGGCCGCACGGGCGCTGCTCGCGCTCGCGCGCTCCTCGGGGCTGTCGTCGCTGCACGTGCTGTTTCCGCGCGAGCAGGAGGCGCAGGCGCTCGGCGATGCGGGCCTGATGCTGCGCCACGGCGTGCAGTTCCACTGGCGCAACCAGGGCTACGCCGGCTTCGACGAGTTCCTCGCCACGCTCGCGCAGCCCAAGCGAAAGAAGATCCGCGCCGAGCGGCGCAAGGTCCGCGAAGCCGGGGTGCGGTTGCGCCGCCTGCGCGGCCGCGAGATCGGCGCGGCGCACTGGGCCTTCTTCGCCCGCTGCTACCGCGCGACCTATGCCGCACACGGCGCCACGCCGTACCTGAACCTGGAGTTCTTCGAGCGCATCGGCGAGTCGCTCGCCGAACACCTGGTGCTGGTGCTGGCCGAGCGCGACGGCCGTCCGGTCGCCTCGAGCCTGCTGATGCACGACGACGAGCGCCTCTACGGGCGCTACTGGGGCGCGATCGAACCGGTGCCCTGCCTGCACTTCGAGACCTGCTATTACCAGGCGATCGAGGCGGCGATCGAATCGCGCCTGCAGGTGGTCGAAGGCGGCGCGCAGGGCGAGCACAAGGTGCCGAGGGGTTTCGCGCCGGTGTCCACCGTCTCGGCGCACTGGCTGGCCGAACCGGCCTTCGCGCAGGCGATCGACCGCTTCCTGCAGCGCGAAGACGCGATGCTCGGCGCGTACCTGGACGAGTTGCGCGAACGCTCGCCCTACCGCCCGCGCGCGGCCGTTGCCCCCGCCGAACCGGGCACCGACCCGCCGGCCTGTGGCTTCGATCCGGCGGGCTGAGGCGTCCAGCCGCCGCCGAGCGCCTTCATCAGGTCGACGCTGTACGAGAGGCGCGCCTGCCGGTTGCGGATCAGCGCGAGTTCGGCGTCGTTCTGCGTGCGAAGCGCGTAGAGCAGATCGAGGTAGCCCGAGTAGCCGGTTTCGTAGCGTGCCCGGGCGAGCCGCGTGCCGTTGCGTGCCGCGTCGAGCCGGCGCTGCAGGTCGGCTTCGGCCGCGATGCTGCGCTCGCTGTTGCCGAGTGCGTCGCCCACCTCGCGGAAGGCGGTTTCGATCGACTTCTGGTAGCCGGCGAGCGCCTGGCGCTCGCGCGCCTCGGCCTGCTCGGCGCGCGCCTGCAGCCGCCCGGCATCGAAGACCGGCAGCGTCAGGCCGAAACCGAGCGACCAGATCCGGGCGCCGCTGGCGAGCAGGTCGGACAATTCGGCGCTTTGCCCGCCGAACGAGCCGGTGAGCGAGATCGTCGGCAGCATCGCGGCGCGCGCCACGCCGATGCGCGCGTTGGCTGCCTGCAGGATGGCCTCGGCCTGCCGGATGTCGGGCCGGCGATCGAGCAGCGTCGACGGCAATCCGGGCGGCGGCAACGGCGGCACCGGCATCGCTCGCAGGTCGCCGGCGGGCACGCTCAGCCCCGGCTGGCCGGAGAGCACACCGAGCTGGCGCTCGATCGAGCCGCGCTGGCGTTGCAGCTCGTTCAGTTGCAGCGCGGCTACGGCGTGCGCGGCCTCGGCCTGGCTGACTTCGAGATCGGAGGCCACGCCGCCGCGCGCGCGCGCGCGGATGAGTTCGAGCGTTTCGAGATTCGCCGCGAGGCTCTCGCGCGACACTGCGATCTGCGCGTCGAGCGAGCGCAGCGCG
Organism: Burkholderiales bacterium; assembly: GCA_003577305.1. Classification (GTDB taxonomy): domain Bacteria; phylum Pseudomonadota; class Gammaproteobacteria; order Burkholderiales; family Burkholderiaceae_E; genus Zeimonas. The sequence continues at coordinate 63,699 of QEVL01000009.1, read as the reverse complement.
AACCACGACTGGGTGGCGGCGCCCGCCAGGCCCAGCGCGACGACGTCGCGCGCGTAGCGGCTCGCCATCAACTGCGCGTCGATCGCCTCGGCGCCGCGCCGCAGCTTGCCCCAGAAATCGATTTCGAAGGCAGTGGACAGCGCGATGCGCCGATCGTTGCGCACCAGCGGCACGCCCGCAGGCACCGGCTGCGCGCCCAGCGTGCTCACGCGCGAGCGCGAGCCGCCCGCCCCGAAATCGACCTGCGGAACCAGCACCGCCCAGGCCTCGCGCAGCGCCGCCTCGGCCTCCTCGACCCGCGCGATCGCCAACCGCACATCGGCGTTGCGCGCGAGCGTGGCCGCGACCAGCGCATCGAGTTGCGGGTCGCGATACAGGGTCCACCAGTCGGCCGGCAGTGCGGCGTCGCCCGACTCCGGCGCGCCGGCCGGAAGCACGTCGACGAAACGTTCGGGAAGCGGCTGCTCGGGGCGGCGGTAATCGGGGCCGACCACGGTGCATCCGGCCGCCGCCAGCACGACGGTTCCGGCCGCCGCGAGCCGGCGCCACCGCATCAGCGCGGCCGATGCACCCCCGGCGCGCGCCGGCGCCCGCAACGCGGCGCTCATTGCGCGTCTCCCGGAGTCGCCCCGGCGTCGGGCAGATCGCGCCCGCGCCTGCGCCGCGCGGTCAGGGCGAAGAACAAGGGCACGAAAACCGTCGCGACGAAAGTCGCCGCCAGCATTCCGCCGGAGACGCCCGTTCCCATCGAGCGCCGGGCCGCCGCGCCGGCACCGGCGGCGAACACCAGCGGCATGACGCCCAGCACGAACGCGAGCGAAGTCATCACGATCGGGCGAAAGCGCAGCCGCGCCGCCTGCAGCGCCGCCTCGGCCGGCGACCTGCCGGCGAGAAAGCCCTGCTGCGCGAACTCGACGATCAGGATCGCGTTCTTGGCCGCCAGCCCGATCAGCACCACCATTCCGATCTGGAAGTAGATGTCATTCTCGAGGCCGCGCAGGAACACGAAGCCGAGCGCCCCGGCGATCGCGAACGGCACCGCCAGCAGCACCGCTACCGGCAGGCCCCAGCGCTCGTAGAGCGCAGCGAGAATCAGGTAGACCATCACGATCGCGAAGCCGAACGCGAACACCGACGCGCTGCCGGTACGCTTTTCCTGGAACGCCTGCCCGGTCCAGGCGATCTGATAGCCCGAAGGCAGCGTGCGCGCGGCAACCTCCTCGACCGCGCGGATCGCGTCTCCAGAGCTCACGCCCGGCCTGCCGCTGCCCAGCACCTTGGCGGCGACGAAGCCGTTGAAGCGCTCGAGCTGCTCGGGGCCCACCACGCTGCGCGTGGTGATCAATGCCTCGAGCGGGATCATCTCGCCGCTCGAAGTCGATCGCACGAAGACCCTGCCGAGGTCCCCGGGCGTCGAGCGGTACTTCGCGTCGGCCTGCAGTTGCACGCGGTAGGTGCGGCCGAACTTGTTGAAGTCGTTCACGTACAGCGCACCCATCGTGCTCTGCAGCGCCTCGAACACGTCCTGCACCGGAACGCCGAGCGACAGCGCCTTCTCGCGGTCGACTTCCACCTGCAGCTGGGGCACGGTGGGCCTGAAGAAGGTGTTGATGCCCTGCAGCCGCGTATCGGCAGTCAGCCCGGTCATGAACGCCTGCACCACCTGCTGCAGGCGCATCGGATCGGGGTCCGCGCGTCCCTGCACGTACACCTCGAAGCCCCCGGCGGTGCCCAGGCCGCGGATCGCAGGCGGATTGAACGCCAGAGCCATGCCGTCGGTGAGCGCCATGCCGCGCATGAAGATCTCGCCCGCGACCTGCGGTGCGCTCTGCGTGCGCTCCGACCAGTCCTTCAGCGACACGAACATCGTCGCGGCGTTGGTCTTGTTACCGCCGCCGATCATGTCGAAGCCATTCACGACGAACATGTGCTCGATCGCCGGATGGTCGGCGAACATCTGCTGCAGCTTCGCGCCCGACTTGCCGGTGCGCTCCAGCGTCGCGCCGTCTGGAAGAACCAGCGCGCCGATCACGTATCCCTGGTCTTCGGGCGGCACGAAGCTGCCGGGAATGCGGACGAAGAGCCACGCCACGAGTGCGAGCACGCCGAGGAACGCCAGCACCGAGAGCAGGCGCCGGCGCATCGCCAGCCCGACCGAGCCGAGGAACAGCCGGGTGAGCGCGTCGAACCCCTTGTTGAAGGGGCGGAACAGCTTCGACTCGTGGTCGCCGGCACGCAGCATCAGCGCGCACAGCGCGGGCGTGAGCGTGAGCGCGACGAAGCCCGAGAGCACCACCGCGATCGCGACGGTCACCGCGAACTGCTTGTACAGCTGGCCCGCGATCCCGCCCAGGAACGCAACCGGCACGAACACCGCGCACAGCACGAGCACGATCGCGACGATCGCGCCCGAGACCTCGCGCATCGCCTCGACCGCGGCATCGTACGCCGACATCTTCTGCTCGCGCATCAGGCGCTCGACGTTCTCCAGCACCACGATCGCGTCGTCGACGACGATGCCGATCGCCAGCACCATCGCGAACAGCGTCAGCGTGTTGATCGAGAAGCCGAACAGCCACAGGCCGGCGAAAGTGCCGATCAGCGACACCGGCACCGCGATCATCGGGATGAAGGTGGCGCGCGCCGTCTGCAGGAAGAGGAAGACCACCAGCACGACGAGCACCGCGGCCTCCGCGATCGTCTTGATGACCTCGCCGATCGACGACTGGATGAAGCGCGTCGTGTCGAAGGGAATGACGAAGTCGAGCCCTTCCGGAAAGCCCTTCTTCAGCTCCGCCATCCGCGCCCTGACCAGCCTCGCGACCTCGAGCGCGTTGGCGCCCGACTGCAGGAACACCGCGGTGCCGATCGCGGCCTTGCCCTCGAGCGTGTTGAACGCATCGTAGTTCAGCGCGCCCAGCTCGATGCGCGCCACGTCCTTCAGCCGCAGCACGCCGCGCGGCCCGCCCGCGCGCACCACGATCTCGCCGAACTGCTCGGGTTCGACCAGCCTCCCCTGCGCAGTGACCGTGTAGACGAGGCTCTGGCCGGGCAAGGCCGGCTCCGCGCCGATCTTGCCCGCCGCGTACTGCGCGTTCTGCGCCCGGATCGCGGCCGCGACGTCCGACGTGGTGACACCGAGCCGCGCCATCCGGCCCGGGTCGATCCAGATGCGCATCGAGTAATCGCGCGCGCCGAAGATCATGACGTCGGCCACGCCCGGCAGCCGCTTGAGCTCGTCGACCAGGTTCAGCGACGAATAGTTCGACAGGTACAGCGTGTCGAAGCGTCCGTCGGGCGAATTGAGCGCGACCACCAGCAGCACGTCCATCGAGCGCTTCTGCACCGTCACGCCGTTGCGCCGCACTTCGTCGGGCAGCCGCGGCAGCGCGAGCTGTACGCGGTTGTTCATGTTGAACGTCGCCTGGTCGACGTCGGTGCCGACCTCGAAGGTGGCGGTGATCGTCACCGAGCCGTTGGACGACGAGCTCGAGTTGAAGTAGAGCAGCCCCTCGACGCCCGAGAGCTGCTCCTCGATCGGCGCGGCCACCGTCTTCGCGAGCGTCTCGGCGCTCGCACCCGGATAGCTGGTGGTGATCGTGACCGTCGGCGGCGAGATCTCGGGGTATTGCGCGATCGGCAGCACCTGCGAGGCCACCAGCCCCGCGAGCACGATCACGATCGACAGGACGGCCGCGAAGATCGGTCGATCGATGAAGAAGCGCGACATGCGATTCCCGCGAGTTCAGCGGCTGCCGCCAGCGGCCGGGGCGCCGCCCTGCCCACCCTGGGGCTCCTGCCCGGCCCGGGCATCGGGCGGCGACTTCGGCTCGACGGTCGCGCCCGGGCGCAACCTGATCAGGTTGTCGACTGCCACCCGATCGCCGGCCTGCAGACCGCTGTCGACGACCCAGTCGCGGCCGATCCAGCTGCCGGTCTGCACCGCACGCAGGTGCGCCTGGTTCGACGCGTCGAGCACCCAGACGAAGCGGCCCCGGTCGGTCTGCACCACTGCGGTCTGCGGCACCAGGAAGGCTTCGTGCCTGCCGACCTCGACGCGCGCCTTGACGTACTGGCCCGGCAGCAACTGCAGCGACGGGTTCGCGAACTCGGCGCGCAGCTGCACCGTGCCGAGCTTCGGATCCACGGTGGACCCGGTGTAGTTCAGCCGTCCGTCGCGTTGGTAGTCGCGCCCGTCGGGCAGCGCCAGGTTCACCTTCACCGCACGCTCGTCGGCGCCGCGCAGCAGCCCGTACTCGGACTCCGACAACGAGAAGCGCACCCAGATCGGATCGGTGCGCGTGAGCGTGGTGAGCAGGCTGCTGTCGCCGGCCGGCGTGACCAGGCTGCCCTCGGAGCGCAGCGCCCGCCCTGCGATTCCGGCAATCGGCGCATCGACGGTCGTGTACGACAGGTTCAGCTCGGCTTCGCGGACTCCCGCCTGCGCGGCCTGCAGCGCCGCCTGCGTCTGCTGCAGCGAGGAGCGCGCGTCGTCGTACTCGCGCTGGCTGATCGCGCGGTCGGCCAGCAGCTTCTCGAGCCGCGCTGCCTCCAGCCGGGCGCGCTCGGCCCGCGAGTTCGCCTGCGCGAGCGCGGCCCGTGCCTGCGACAGCGCGATCTCGAACGGCGCGCGCTCGATGCGATACATCGGCGCGCCGGCCCTGATCGGCTCGCCCTCGCGAAACAGCTGCTTCTCGAGAATGCCGGTCACTCTGGCGCGCACCTCGACCTCGCGCGATCCTTCGGCGCGCGCCACCGCCTCCAGAACGATCGGTACCTGGCGCGGCTGCATCTCGATCACCGTCACCGGCAACGCAGGCGGCGCGCCCGCACCGGGGCCCTGCGCGGGGCCGCCACCGGAGCCGCGATCGCATCCGGCCACCAGCAGCGCTGCGGCGAGAAGCGACGGCACGAGCAGGGGCAGGCGCTGGCGGTGGGCGGCGTCGATCATGACGGGAGACGGCGAGGGCCGGATGGACAGGAAAGGACGGAGTATATACATCGCTGTTTCGTGCGATGCGCGACGAAGTCGAACTGCCGCTGGTCGATCGCATCGGACCGGAGTTGTTGGCCGCGCATGACGACGATGCGATCGCGACCGGCACCTGATCGGATCCGACCTGACCTCGCTGGTGCGTGCGCAGGTGGCCTCGCGGCGGCGATCCGGCAGTCCCGGCCAGTCGAGCGCCGCCCCGTAGCGCGCGAGGCGCGGATAATGCCGGTCGGGGCGCACGCCGGCGACCGCGCCCCGATGAATTCACGGCCGGCGATGCACCCTCCCCGATGCGAAGAGGCCGATCATGCTGCAGACGACCGAACGCCACGCGCTCTTCATCGACAACGAGTCTGTCGCGCCGGCCTCGGGCGAGAGCCTGCCGGTGATCGACCCGTCCGACGGACGCGTCTTCGCGCAGATCGCGCGCGGGAGCGCCGCCGACGTCGATCGCGCGGTGCGCGCCGCGCGCCGCGCCTTCGACGGCAGCGGCACCGAGCCTGCCGCGGGCCCCTGGGGACGCACCGACGCGGCGCAACGGGGCCGCATCCTGCGCCGCTGGGCCGACCTGGTCGAGGCGGAATGCGAGACGCTCGCCCGGATCGAGTCGCGCGACACCGGCAAGCCCCTGGCGCAGGCACGCGCCGACGCGCAGGCGCTGGCCCGCTACTTCGAGTTCTACGCGGGCGCCGCCGACAAGCTGCACGGCCAGACGATTCCCTATCGGCACGGCTACACCGTGCTCACGCTGCGCGAGCCGCACGGTGTCACGGGCCACATCATTCCGTGGAACTACCCGATGCAGATCTTCGGCCGCTCGCTGGGCGCGGCGCTGGCCGCCGGCAACGCCTGCGTGGTCAAGCCGGCCGAGGACGCCTGCCTGTCGCTGCTGCGCGTGGCGCAACTCGGTGCGCAGGCCGGACTGCCGCCCGGAGCGCTGAATCTCGTCACCGGGCTGGGCGGCGAGGCCGGCCAGGCGCTCGCCGGGCATCCCGGCATCGACCACGTCTCGTTCACCGGCTCGCCGGACACCGGCCGCCGCGTCGCTCAGGCGGCCGCGACGCACCACTGCCCGGTCACGCTCGAACTGGGCGGCAAGTCGCCGCAACTGGTGTTCGCCGACGCCGACATCGAGGCGGCGTTGCCGGTGCTGGTGCGCGCGATCGTGCAGAACGCCGGCCAGACCTGCTCGGCGGGCAGCCGCGTGCTGATCGAAGCGTCGGTCTATGATCGGGTGCTCGGCCTGCTTGCCGAGCGCTTCGCGGCGCTGCGCGCCGGCCCGGCGCACGCCGATCTCGACCTCGGGCCGCTGGTGTCCGGGCGCCAGCAGCAGCGCGTCCGCGAATTCCTCTCCGAAGCGCAAGTCGGAGGGCTCGATTTCGCAGCGCAGGGCGCCGTGGTCGACGGCGCGCCCGCCGAGGGCTTCTACCAGGCGCCGGTGCTGCTGGGCGGCGTGCCGCCCGCGCATCGCGTGGCACAGGAGGAGATCTTCGGACCGGTGCTGGTGGCGAGCCGCTTCGAGGACGAGGCGCATGCGGTGGCGCTCGCCAACGGCACGCCCTACGGCCTGGTGGCCGGCCTGTGGACACGCGACGGGGCGCGCCAGCTGCGACTGGCGCGCCGGCTGCGCGCCGGCCAGGTATTCGTGAACAATTACGGCGCCGGCGGCGGCGTCGAGTTGCCCTTCGGCGGCGTGGGCCGCAGCGGCTACGGCCGCGAGAAAGGCTTCGAGGCGCTGTACGCGTTCACCGCACTGAAGACGGTGGCGCTGCATCACGGCTGAGCGCTGCGCCGCCCGCGGCGACCGGCAGCGGCAACGCACCGGGTCCGGCAAGCGCGGCCAGCCGGTAGCGCTCGTTCGCCTCGCGGTCGCGGCCCAGCCGTTCGTAGAGCTGCGCGAGCATCAGCTGCGTCTCGCGCTCCGGGGCCAGGCGCGCGGCGTGCAGCAGGAATTCCTCGGCCTTGCCCCACAGTTCCTGCGCGGCGCACAGCCGTCCGACAGCCCTGAGCAGGACCGGCTCGTCGCCGTAGCGGCCGCGCCAGGCCTCGGCGCGGCGCAACCGCTCGCGCGCGGGCACAACATCGAGTCGGGCGTAGAGCGACACCAACGATACGACGAAGCGCGTCTCGAGCGCTTCCTCGACGATTCGCGCGGCCTGCTCGGCGCGCCCCGCAGCCGCGAACGCCTGCGCGGCCGCCTCGGCGATCTCGTCGATGCCGCGATCGGCCGGCGCCACCGACGCATACAGCGCCTGCACCGCCGCGGCATCGTCGCGACGCGCGGCGAACAGCGCACGGTAGGCGCGGATCTTCAGTCCGCGGATCGCTGCCGGATGCAGCGCGTCGCGCTTCTCGAGTTGTCGCAAGGCCTGGATCGCCGCCTCCCAGTTGCCCGCCTGCTCGTGCGCACGCAAGGCGATGCGCAGCCCGTGGATGTGGCGCGGCCCGCCCGCCTGGAGTTTCCCGATCGCCGCGACGGCATCGGACGGACGGTGGTCCTCGACCGCCAGTTCGGCCGTGGTCATCAACTGCGCGTTGGCGATGCCGGGTTCCTCGCCCGCAGCCTCCAGCCAGCGGTCACGCCGTTCGGTCTCGCGCATCCGGTGCGCGGCGCGAGCGGCCACCAGCGAGGCGACGCCGGCCAGCGAACGGTCGCCGAGCGCCGATTGCGCGAGGCGCTCGGCGCGCCCGAACCGGCCTTCGAACAGCGCCAGCAGGCTGTCGCGCAGGCCGGCGAGCGCGCTCTCGCGCCGGCGCCGCTCGCGGTATTCGCGCACCCGCGCCGGCAGGTTCAGCGCGTTCGAGAACGTGGCCAGCAGCAGGTGGAAAACCAGGAACGCGATCGCCAGCACCAGCACCGCGAGGTTCACCGAGAAATCGATCCGGTACGGCGGCCACAGCACCGCGACGTTGCCGTGATTGAAGCGCATCAGCATCGCCAGGCCGACCGCCGCCGAGACGATCAGCATGCTCCAGATGACTCGCCGCATCGTCGTCGCCCCGGCAGTGCTCAGCGCCCGGCTTCGCGCACCGCCCGCGCGGCGCGCACCGCGGCCAGGCTCTCGGCCAGCGTCGGAGGCTCGAGCGCGATGCGCGCGCCCAGCATCTGCCGCAACTGCGCCGTCGCGCCGGCGACACCGCGGCTGCGGTCGTCGTAGTAGTCGCGCAGCCAGCCGATCGCGCGTTCGAGGTCGCTGCGAAACAGGGCTTCGCTGCGCGAGAGCAGCGACAGGCGCGCGTTGAGCAGCAGCAGCCGCAGGTTCTGTCGCAGGAAGTAGGCCTGCCCGGGAGCCAGCAGCGCAGCATCGGGCGCGTCGACCCGGCGCACGCGGAACAGTTGCTGCAACTCGTCGCGCAGCGCGCTCAGGCCGGCCGCCGCTGCCTCGGCCGAAGCCTGCCCGGGCGTGCGCACCGACGCGAGCAGCGGCAACTGGTCGATCGAGGCGAGCAGCCCGTCGAGGCGCAGCGCCAGCGAACCGATGTCGGCCGCCGGATACTCCTTCAGGCGGTCGATGTCGCGCTGCAGCGCGCGGCGCACGCTGCCGAGCGACGGGTCGTCCTGGCGGCGCAGCCTCGACTCGATTTCCTGCAATGCGCCGAGCGCCGCCTGCGGGTTGCTGCCCAGCGCGAGTTGCTGGCTCGCCAGCGCGAGCGCTGACTCCGACTCGGCGAGCAGCACGTCGGTGGAATCGCTGGCCAGGTTGCGGTAGAGCTTTTCGATCTGGGCCTGCAGGCCGGCAGCCTCGAGCACCTTGCTCTCGAGCACCGCAGTGCGGCTCTGGGCGTCACGCAGAAGTGCCTGCGCGTGCTGGAGCGCGGCCTCGAGTTGCGCGATGCGCTGTTCGCCGGCCTGAAGGCGGCGCGCCGCCTCGGATTCGTGCATGTCGAGGCGCGATCCGGTCCAGATCGCGCTGCCGATCGCCAGCACGAGCGCCACCCAGGCGATCCAGTTGCGCCAGCCGGCGGCGGCGGGCGCCGCTGCCGGGCGGTACATCGGTTCAGGGGGTGGCGCCGGGGCCCGCGGCGCTTCGTCGGTTTCAGCCTTGTCCGGCTCAGACACTTTGACTGCTCGGTGAATCGGGCAGTAATTCTAGCGCGGCGGCGAGCGCCCGATCGCCGGGCCCGATCGCGCGCACCTCGCGCCAGCCGCAGGCCTGCAGCGCCGCCACGATGCGCGCGTGGATCGCGAGCGCCGGCGCTTCGTGCGCCCGTGCGGCCAGTCCGGTGCGCCCGAGCAGTGCCTCGAAGCGCTCGACCGCGTCGCGCTGCGTGAAGACGAACGCCGGCACGGGCCGGCCGTCGAGCAGTGCGCGCAGCTTCGCCAGCGCCGCAGCGTCCGGCCCGAGCGGCTCGCGCCGGTAGATCTCGCAGGTTTCGACCGCCGCGCCCGCTTCGCGCAGGCGCTCGATCCAGCGTTCGCTGCCGCCGTGGCCGCGCAGCACGAGCACGCGCAGACCGCGCGGAGTGCGCAGCGGCGGCGTGTCGATCAGCGCATCGGCATCGAACTGCGGCCCGCCGGGCAGCAGCACCCGCTCGGGCACCACCCCCAGCCCGGATTCGGCGATCGCCTGCAGGCTTCCCGGGCCGACCACAGCGGCGCCGGTGCCTTCGGGCCAGCGTCCGCCGGCCAGGCGCGCCGCCGCGGCCACTGCGGCCGGACTCACCATGACCACCCAATCGAATCCGGCCAGGCGCGCTGCCATGCCGGCGACGGCGGGATCGTCGAGCAGTTCGACGATCTCCGACATCGGCAGCGCCAGCGGTTCGTGGCCGAGCTCGCGCAGCCGCTGCTCGATGCCGCGCACCCGCGGCCAGGGTTGCGTCAGGACGACCCGAGCCATCGCGCCGCGCCCTGCTCCTGCAGCGAACGCGCCGCCTGCCGGCCGATCGCCTCGGCCGCGTCGTGATCGGCGTGCGCCGACTCGGCCACCGCCTCGACCATCCCGCTGCCGTCTTCCGCGGCCACCCGCGCGACCAGCCGCAGCCCGCCTTGCGGCGTGGACACGCACCAGGCGGCCAGCGGCACGCGGCAACTGCCGCCGAGCAGCCGGGACACGGTGCGCTCGGCGTGAACCTCGACCGCGGTGGCTGGGTGGTCGAGCGGCGCGAGCCACGCGTGCAGGTCGTCGCGCGACGCGAGCGTCTCGATCGCCAGCGCCCCCTGCCCGGCGGCCGGCAGGCACAGCGTCGGCGGCACGATCGCGCGGATGCGCTCGGCCAGCCCCAGCCGCTCGAGCCCTGCGGCCGCCAGCACGATCGCGTCGTAGCGCCCCTCGTCGAGGCGCGCGAGCCGCGTGTTCACGTTGCCGCGCAGCGGCAGCAGTTCGAGCGCGGGAAAGGCGCGCCGGATCTGTGCCGCGCGGCGCAGGCTCGAGGTGCCCAGGCGGGCGCCGGCCGGCAGCGACTCGAGCGAAGCGTAGCCCGCGCTGACGAAGGCATCGCGCGGGTCTTCGCGCGCCATGATCGCCGCCAGTGCGAACGGCTCGGCCACCTCCATCGGCACGTCTTTCAGCGAATGCACGGCGAGGTCGGCGCGCCGCTCGAGCAGCGCCACTTCGAGCTCCTTGATGAACAGGCCCTTGCCGCCGATCTCGGTGAGTGCGCGATCGAGCACGCGGTCGCCCTCGGTGGTCATGCCGAGGATCTCGACCTCGCAGCGCGGATAGAGTTCGCGCAGGCGCGCCTGCACGTGCTCGGCCTGCCACATCGCCAGCCTGCTCTGGCGCGACGCGATGACCAGTCGCGCCGGCGCGGCAACCGTGCCCGTCGTCACCCGACGAGGTTCTTCACCGTGGACCACTGGCGCCGGCTCACCGGCAGCCGCTCGCTGACGTCGCGCAGCACCACTTGCCAGTAGGGATCGCCGCCCTCGGTTTCGCCCTGCGGCATCACGCGCTCGAAGCCTGCGATCGAGGGGCGCGCCACCAGCGCGTTGCGGTGGATGCGCACGAAGCGGTCGCTGAATTCGTCCTCGAGCGAGGTGAGCGATTCCTCGATCAGGAATTCGCGCTCCCGGGTGCGCACCGTGATGTACTTGAGTTCGGCCTTCAGGTAGACGACCTGCTCGAGCGGCACCAGGATGACGCGGCCGCGCTCGTGCACCGACAGGTGGCGCCTGCGCGTGTTGGTGGCGCGCGCGAGCTGGTCGATCGCCTGCGCGTGCTCCTGCGGCATTCGCGTGAGCGCGCGCTGCAGCGCCTGCTTCAGGCGCTCGGCGCGTACCGGCTTGAGCAGGTAGTCGATCGCCCTCACCTCGAACGCGTCGACCGCGAATTCGTCGAATGCGGTGACGAAGATGATCAGCGGCATCGGCCTGGGGGCGTCGCCCGACTGCGCCCGCGCCGAGATGTGCCGCGCGAGCTCGATGCCGGTCATGCCGGGCATCTGGATGTCGAGCAGCACGATCTGCGGCTGCGCGACCTCGATCTGCGACAGCGCCTCGGGCGCGTTGGGGGCCTCGCCGACGATGCGGTGAGGGAACTCGGGAGCGAGGTCGGCCAGCAGCTCGCGAAGCCGCGAGCGTGCAACCGGTTCGTCATCGACGATCAGGATCGAAGGAGCGTCTGGCATCTCGGCGTCTTCTCTCTTTGCGGTAGGGAAACTGGACGATTACCCGGAACTGGCCGTTGTCGGCGTGGGTATCGAGCTGGCCCTCGACGTCGAACGTGAGGTCGAGGCGCTCGCGCACGTTCGACAGCGCCATGTGGTTGCCCGGACGGCTCGGCGGCGCCCCGGGCAGCGGATTGGCGATCTCCACGCGCACCCGGTCGCCGCTGCGGGCGATCGCGACGCGTATCTCTCCGGGCTCCTGGCTCGGCTCGATGCCGTGATGGACCGCGTTCTCGATCAGCGGCTGCAGCAGCAGCGACGGCAGCAACGCGTCGCCGGGCATGCCGTCGAGCTCCCAGCGCACCGCCAGCCGCTCGGCGAGCCGCAGCTTCTCGATGGTGAGGTACTCCTTGCACAGCAGCACCTCGTCGTCGAGCGGCACCAGCTCGCGGCTGTCCTTCATGAACACGCGGAACAGGTCGGCCAGGTTCTCCAGCGTGCGCTCGGCCTTGCGCGGGTCGCTGCGCATCAGCCCGAGCACCGTGTTCAGGCTGTTGAACAGGAAGTGCGGCCGGATGCGCGCCTGCAGTGCCTGCAGCCGGCCCTCGGCCTGCGAGGGCTGCAGCGACAACTGGCGCAGCCGCAGGTATTCGATGAGCAGCCACGCGACTGCCGCCGCGAGCAGCACGCGCGGCATGAGCCAGGCGACGAGCGCGAGCACGCCCGGCTGCGGCGGTGCGGCGCTCGCCAGCGCGACTGCCGCCGCGAGCGCAGCCGGCACGCCGAGCCCGACGGCCCACTGGGTCGACCTGGGCGCGCCGCTGACCGCGCGGCGCAGCGGGCACAGCAGCAGCAGGGTGGCTGCGGCCACCGCATCGACCCGCAACGCCGTCTCGAACATCGGCCAGTGCCCGGCGCCCGCCGCCGGCAGCAGCCAGCCCAGCAGCAGCACGCCGAGGTTCAGCGGCAGCAACACCCGCGCCATCGTGCCGAGGTTGCAGCAATCGGGCAGGACCGGCAGGTCGGCGCCGTCGGTGAGGCGCCGCCGCGGAGGCACGGACGCCTGCGCGGCCGGCCCGCCGGCGGGCGCCGCTTCGGGCGAAACCGCGGACCCCGGATCGCTCATCGACTGTTCCCTTGCTGCGCCGGAACGCCTGCCTCGGCCGATGCCGGCGGGGCGGTCCGTATAATTCGGCTCTCGAGGCCTTTGCTCTTGCGCCAACGATTATGACAGATCAGCTTGCCAAGAAATCCGAAGCGTGGTCTGCGCGCTTCTCGGAGCCCGTGAGCGAGTTGGTCAAACGCTACACGGCCTCGGTTTCGTTCGACCACCGACTCGCTCTCGCCGACATCGAGGGTTCGCTCGCGCACGCCGCGATGCTGCACGCCGCCGGGCTGCTCGGCGACGACGATCACGCGGCGATCGTGCGGGGCATGGCGACGATCCGCGGCGAGATCGAACGCGGCGAGTTCGTCTGGTCGATCGACCTCGAAGACGTTCACCTGAACATCGAGAAGCGGCTCACCGAGCTGGCGGGCGACGCCGGCAAGCGGCTGCACACCGCGCGCTCGCGCAACGACCAGGTGGCCACCGATATCAGGCTGTGGCTGCGCGCCACGATCGACGAACTGCGCGGCGCGCTGGCCGCGCTGCAGCGCGCGCTGGTCGACCTGGCGGAGACCCACGCGGACACGATCATGCCGGGCTTCACGCACCTGCAGGTCGCGCAGCCGGTCACTTTCGGGCATCACCTGCTCGCCTACGTCGAGATGTTCGCGCGCGACGCCGAGCGTCTCGCCGACTGCCGGCGCCGCGTGAACCGCCTGCCGCTGGGCGCGGCCGCGCTGGCCGGTACCTCGTATCCGATCGACCGCGAGCGGGTCGCCCGCGCGCTCGGCTTCGAGGGCCTGTGCGAGAACTCGCTAGACGCGGTCTCCGACCGCGACTTCGCGATCGAGTTCTGCGCGGCCGCCAGCCTTGTCATGGTCCACGTCTCGCGGCTCTCGGAGGAGCTGATCCTCTGGATGTCGCCGCGTGTGGGCTTCATCGACCTCGCCGACCGCTTCTGCACCGGCTCGTCGATCATGCCGCAGAAGAAGAACCCCGACGTGCCCGAGCTCGCCCGCGGCAAGTCGGGCCGCGTCTTCGGCCACCTGGTGGCGCTGCTCACGCTGATGAAGGGGCAGCCGCTCGCCTACAACAAGGACAACCAGGAAGACAAGGAGCCGCTGTTCGACACCGCCGACACGCTGCTCGGTACGCTGCGCATCTTCACCGACATGGTCGCGGGCATCGAGGTGCGCCCGCAGCAGATGCGCCGGGCGGCGGCCGAGGGCTTCTCCACCGCCACCGATCTCGCCGATTACCTGGTCAGGAAGGGCCTGCCGTTTCGCGACGCGCACGAGGCGGTCGCACGCGCGGTGCGCAGCGCCGCGGCACGCGGCGTCGACCTCTCCGAACTGGCGCTCGACGAGTTGCGCGAATTCAGCCCGCTCGTCGACGCCGACGTGAGTGCGGTGCTCGCGCTCGAAGGCTCGGTGGCCGCGCGCGATCACGTGGGCGGCACCGCGCCGCGGCAGGTGCGCGCGGCGATCGCACGACATCGCAGCCGCCTGTCCGCGCAGCCGGGCGGCGACGCCGCCTAGCCGCGCGTGCGAAACGCCTGATGGAGATCGCGATCCTCCTGGGGCTCATCGTGCTCAACGGCCTGTTCGCGATGGCCGAGATCGCGCTGGTGAGCGCACGCAAGGTGCGCCTGCAGAAACTGGTGGACGAGGGCGACCGTGCCGCCGCGGCCGCGCTGGCGCTCGGCTCCGACCCGAACCGCTTCCTGTCGACGATCCAGATCGGCATCACCTCGATCGGCATCCTGAACGGCATTTTCGGCGAAGCCGCGCTCGCCGCGCCGTTCGCCGCCTGGCTCGAAACCCTGGGCATCGGCCAGCCATGGGCCGGGTACGCGGCCACCGTGCTGGTCGTGGTGGTGGTCACCTACGTGTCGATCGTCGTCGGCGAACTGGTCCCGAAGCGGTTCGGCCAGATCGACCCCGAAGGCATCGCACGGCTGGTGGCCTACCCGATGACGCTGCTGGCCACGCTGTCCAGGCCATTCGTGCGGCTGCTCTCGGCTTCGACCGACCTGGTGCTGCGTGGCCTGGGCGCGCACGGCGACCGCGTGCCCTCGGTCACCGAGGAGGAGATCCACGCGCTGCTCGCCGAGGGCTCGTACGCCGGCGTGATCGAGCAGAGCGAGCACGCAATGGTGCGCAACGTCTTCCGCCTCGACGACCGCCAGATCTCGTCGCTGATGGTGCCGCGCGCCGACGTCGTCTGGCTCGACGTCGACGATCCGCTGCCGGTGAACCTTGCCAAGGTGGTCGACTCCGCGCACTCGCGCTTCCCCGTGTGCCGCGACGGATTCGGGGAGATTCTCGGCTTCGTGCACAGCAAGCAGCTGCTCGCCCAGTCGCTGCGCGGCACGCCGATCGACCTGACGCAGGGCCTGCAGGAAATCGTCTACGTGCCCGAGACGCTCACCGGGATGGAGCTGCTCGAGAACTTCCGCTCGTCGAACACGCAGATCGCGCTGGTCGTCGACGAGTACGGCGAAGTGCAGGGCCTGATCACGCTGCAGGACCTGATGGAGTCGATCACCGGCGAGTTCGCCAGTGCCGACGGCTCCGACAGCTGGGCCTGGCAGCGCGAAGACGGTTCGTGGCTGCTCGACGGCCTGATCCCGGTGCCCGAGCTCAAGGACCACCTCGGGCTGCGCACATTGCCCGAAGAGGAGCGCGAGCGCTACCAGGCGCTCAGCGGAATGCTGATGCTGATGCTCGGGCGCATGCCGCAGACCGGCGACACCGTCACCTGGGAGAACTGGCGCTTCGAGATCGTCGACATGGACGGCAACCGCGTCGACAAGGTGATGGCGACCCGGATCCCCGTGGCCGCCGCGACCGACGAGGCCGAGCCGGCCGAGGGGGCCTGAGCGATGATCCGGCAACTGCAGCGCATGCTCGCGCGCGCCGTGGCGCTTGCCGCGGTGCTGCTCGGCGGCGCGCTCGCCTTCGTGCTCGCCGCGCTGACGCTGGCCACCGGCCTGCTGATCGGCCTGTTCGTCACCGTCGCCGCCTGGTTCGGCGCGCGCTCGTCCCGCCGCGGTCCCGGCGCACCAGCCGCCGGCCCCGCGACCGGCCGCGACGACACCGTCATCGATGTCGACATGCGCGAGATCGAGTCCGGCGACGGGTCCGGCGAGCGCGCCGGCCGGCCCGAGGCTGCCGCGCGCGACCCGAACCGGCTGCAGCCGTGAGGGGAAACCCGCAGCAACGTCTCGCGACGCACCGCAGCTCTTACAATCGCGCATTCCACATGGAACGGAGCCGATGCAAGCCCTGTTGAGGTTCTCCCGCGCGGTGGACTGGCTGAATGCCCAGGTCGGCAAGTACGTGATCTGGCTGATCTTCGCCGCCACCGCCATCAGCGCACTGAACGCGATCGTGCGCAAGGCGTTCGATGTCAGTTCGAACGCCTATCTGGAGGCCCAGTGGTATCTGTTCGCGTGGTCGTTCCTGGCGGCCGCGGGGTTCACGCTGCTGCATCGCGAGCACGTGCGCATCGACGTGGTGAACGCGCGCCTGCCCAAGACCGTGCGGGTCTGGATCGACATCGTCGGCTACGCGTTTTTCCTCACCCCCATGTGCCTGATGGTGCTGTATCTCACGATACCGCAGGTGATCGGCAAGTACGCATCGGGTGAAATGTCGGGCAACCCGGGCGGCCTGATCCGCTGGCCGGTGTGGCTGGCGCTTCCGCTGGGTTTTGCGCTGCTGCTGCTGCAGGGTTGGTCCGAACTGGTCAAGTGCATCGCCTTCCTGCGCGGCGCAGGTCCCGACCCCACCGAAAAACCGGTTGCAAAGAGCGATGAGGAGCGTCTCATCGAGGCCTCGGGGCAGCAGGACACGATCAGCGGCAGCGGGCCGGCCACCACCCGCTGAACGCGCCGAGCCCCTGCACCATGCAATTCATCGCTGCCAACTTCGCCCCCTTCATGTTCGGGGGCCTGATCCTGTTCCTGATCCTCGGTTTTCCGGTCGCCTTCAGCCTGGGCGCCGCAGGGCTCTTCTTCGGGCTGCTCGGCGTCGCGCTCGACATCTTTCCGCCGGCGATCCTGGCGGTGCTGCCGTTCCGCCTGATCGGCATCATGGCCAACGAGACGCTGCTCGCGGTGCCCTTCTTCACGCTGATGGGCCTGATCCTCGAGCGCAGCGGCATGGCCGAAGACCTGCTCGACTCGGTCGGTCAGGTGTTCGGCCCGCTGCGAGGCGGCCTGGCGCTGGCGGTCGTCTTCGTCGGCGCGATGCTGGCCGCCACCACCGGGGTGGTCGCCGCCTCGGTGATTTCCATGGGCCTGATCTCGATGCCGATCATGCTGCGCTACGGTTACAGTCACAGCCTGACCAGCGGCACGATCGCCGCCTCGGGCACGCTGGCGCAGATCATTCCGCCGTCGCTGGTGCTGATCGTGCTGGCCGACCAGATGGGCAAGAGCGTGGGCGAGATGTACAAGGGCGCCTTCGTCCCGGGCTTCGCACTGATGGGCCTGTACGTGCTGTGGGTGGTCGTGCTGGCCATCTTCAGGCCCGCCACGGTGCCTGCGTTGCCGCCCGAAGCGCGCACCTTCCGCGAACCCAACGGCAGTCACGGCTACCGCTCGCTCACCGTGCTCGCCGTGCTTTCGACCGCGGTGGCGGTGTTCCTCGGGCGGCACATGGAAGCGGTGCACACCTGGTGGCAAGGCGAACTGGTCGAGTTCGTGGCAACCGACGAGCGAATCGTGGTGGCCATGTGCGGCGGCGTGTTCGTCGCGTGGCTGATCGCGGTGGTCAACCGGGTGACGCACCTGGGCCTGCTCTCCAGGCTCGCCGAACGCGTGACTTTCGTGCTGATCCCGCCGCTGCTGCTGATCTTCCTGGTGCTGGGCACGATCTTCCTCGGCGTGGCCACCCCGACCGAGGGCGGAGCGATGGGCGCGATGGGCGCGCTGGTCATGGCCGTGCTGCGCAGGCGCATCAGCTGGGCGCTGCTGAAGCAGGCGCTGGCGACGACCACCAGGCTGGCCTCGTTCGTGATGTTCATCCTGATCGGCGCCACGATCTTCAGCATGGTGTTCCAGGCGGCCGACGGACCGGTGTGGGTCGAGCACCTGATGAGCAAGCTGCCCGGCGGGGAACTGGGCTTTCTCATCTTCGTGAACGTCCTGGTGTTCCTGCTCGCGTTCTTCCTCGACTTCTTCGAACTCTCGTTCATCGTGGTGCCGGTGCTCGCGCCGATCGCCGAGAAGATGGGAATCGACCTGATCTGGTTCGGCGTGCTGCTGGCGGTCAACATGCAGACCTCGTTCCTGCATCCGCCGTTCGGCTTCGCGCTGTTCTACCTGCGCTCGGTCGCCCCGGAGAAACCCTACGTCGACCAGGTCACGGGCAGGACGATGGAGCCGGTCACGACGATGCAGATCTACAAGGGCGCCATCCCGTTCCTGCTCCTTCAGCTGAGCATGGTCGCGTTGCTGATCGCGTTTCCCGGCCTGGTGAGCCACGACCGCAACCAGATGTCGGGCGCAGATGTCGAGGCCGTCGGCACGCGCATCCTGCAGGAACTGGAAGCCGCACCGAGCTTCGACTCCGACGTGCCGGCGCCGGGCACCGACGAGAACGCCGACACTGCACCGATGGACGACGACGATCCGGTGAAGGCCATCGAGAAGTCGATCGGCAGGCCGTAGACGAAAAAAAAACCGCGGCCCGGGGCCGCGGTTTCTTCCCTCGGGGGCGGCGCAGCAACCCGCGGGGCTGCCTCAGATCTTGACCGACGCCATCGTCTGCATGAACTGCAGTTCGGAGACGCGGTTCCAGAGGATCTGGTCGCGCTGGAACGCGCGCATGTCCTCGAAGATCTTCTTGAACTCGGGCGACTTCGCCGAGTGCTCCGCGTACACCTCCTGCGCGGCCTTGAAGCCGGCGTCGACGACGCTCTTCGGAAACGGCACGAACTTGATGCCGCTGGCCACGATGCGCTTCAGCGCGGGCGGGTTCAACGCGAGGTACTTGGTCGTGCCGTCGTTGTAGGCCACCGCGGCGGCAGCGCGCACGATCGCCTGGTGCTCGGACGAGAGCTTGGCGAAGGCCTTCTTGTTGACGAAGAAGTCGAGGTCGGCGCCGCCTTCCCACCATGCGTTGTAGTAGTAGAACTTGGTCACCTTGTTGTAGCCGAGCTTCTCGTCGTCGTATGGGCCGACGAATTCGGCCGCATCGAGCGTGCCCTTCTCGAGCGCCTGGTACACCTCGCCACCGGGCATGTTCTGCGCCACCACGCCCAGCTTGGCCATCGATTCGCCGAACACGCCGCCGCCGAGGCGCATCTTCAGGCCCTTGAGGTCGGCCGGCGACTTGATCTGCTTGCGGTACCAGCCGCCCATCTGCGTGCCGGTGTTCAGTGCGCTCAGCGTGAAGAAGTTGTACTTGGCGAACACCTCGTCGAGCAGCTTGCGCCCGTTGCCCTGCTCTTTCCAGGCGAGGTTCTGGTTGGCGGCCAGGCCGAACGGCACCGCGCAGCTGAACGCGAACACCGGGTCTTTTCCGGTGTAGTAGTAGGCCGCTGTCTCGCCCATCTCGATCGTGTCGTTGGCCAGCGCATCGACGATGCCGAACGGCGGAATCAGCTCGCCGGCCGCGTGCACCGATACCTCGAACTTGCCGCCCGACAGCGCCTTGACGGTCTCGGAGAATTTCACCGCGCAGCCGTGCAGGGTCTCCAGCGACTTCGGAAAACTCGTGGCGAGGCGCCAGCGCACCGCCTCCTGCGCGCGCACCGCGGGTGCCACGCCTGCGGCCAGGATGCCGGCCATACCGGCATTCTTGATCAGGGAACGTCGATCCATCGTGTGGTGCTCCAGTTACCGTTGATGAAGGGTCAGCAACTGCGGATGACCCGGAATCGGCAAAACCATGTCCCGCCAGCAGGACATGCCGGAAGTGTAAACGCGATCGAGACTCCCTGAGGCCGGGCGCCTCCGTTTGGCCGCTCCTCGCCGGCGCCGGGGCGGCCACCGGCATCCGCGCAGGATGCCGACGAAGCCGCCAATCACCGCTTGCGCCGGGGCAGCAGGTCGGTGCACGTGCCTTCGTGCAGCTCGGCCGCCTGGCCGATCGATTCGCCCAGCGTGGGGTGCGGGTGGATCGTGCGGCCGATGTCGGTCGCGTCGGCGCCCATTTCGATCGCCAGCGCGATCTCGCCGATCATGTCGCCCGCGTGCGTGCCGACGATCGCGCCGCCGACGATCCGGTTCGTCTGCTCGTCGAACAGCAGCCGGGTGAATCCCTCGTCGCGACCATTGGCAATCGCGCGCGCCGATGCCGACCACGGGAACACCGCCTTGCCCACCGCCAGCCCCTGCGCGCGCGCCTCCTCCTCGGTGAGCCCCGCCCAGGCGACTTCCGGATCGGTGTACGCAACCGACGGGATCACCCGCGCGTCGAAGAAGCTCTTCTGCCCGGCCGCCGCTTCGGCGGCGACGTGCCCCTGGTGCACCGCCTTGTGCGCCAGCATCGGCTGGCCGACGATGTCGCCGATCGCGAACACGTGCGCGAGGTTGGTGCGCATCTGCCGGTCGACTGCGATGAAGCCGCGCTCGTCCACATCGATGCCGGCGCGCTCGGCGCCGATCTTGCGGCCATTGGGCGTGCGCCCGACCGCGCTCAGAACGAGGTCGTACAGCTGCGCCTCGGCGGGCGCGCCCTCGCCTTCGAACCAGACGCGGATGCCCTCGGCCGCAGCCTCGGCGCGCGCCGTCTTCGTGCGCAGCATCACGCGGTCGAAGCGCGTCTCGTTGTGCCGCTGCCAGACCTTGACCAGGTCGCGGTCGGCGCCGGTCATCAGCCCGTCGAGCATCTCGACCACGTCGATGCGCGCGCCCAGCGTCGAGTAGACGGTGGCCATCTCCAGGCCGATGATGCCCCCGCCGATCACCAGCATCCGCTTCGGCACCGCTGCGAGCCCGAGCGCCCCGGTGGAATCGACGATGCGCGGATCTTCGGGCAGCAACGGCAGCCGCGCCGCCATCGAGCCCGCGGCGACGATCGCCTGCTCGAAGCGCACCACCTGCTTCTCGCCGGTCTTGTCCTGGCCCGTGCCGGTGGTGAGTTCGACTTCCAGGTGATGCGCGTCGAGGAAGTGTCCGTAGCCGCGCACCACGCGCACCTTGCGCGACTTCGCCATGGCCGCGAGTCCGCCGGTGAGCTTGCCCACCACCGCGGCCTTGTGTGCGCGCAGCCGCTCGAGGTCGATGCGCGGCGCGCCGAATTCGACGCCGGCGCGCGCGACATGGCGCGCCTCGTCGATCACCGAGGCGACGTGCAGCAGCGTCTTCGATGGAATGCAGCCCACGTTCAGGCACACGCCGCCCAGCGTCGCGTAGCGCTCGACGAGCACCGTGTCCAGGCCGAGGTCGGCCGCGCGAAACGCCGCCGAGTAGCCGCCGGGCCCGCCGCCGAGCACCAGCAGGCGGCATTCGATGTCGGGCACCTTCACTTCGATCGTCTGGCTCATGGTCGACTCGCGGCGATGAGGGTTCCAGGGTAGCGGGACTACAGCAGGGCGCGCCGGAAATCGGCGAGCAGCTGCGAAAGGTACACGTTGAAGCGCGCCGCGGCAGCACCGTCGATCACGCGATGATCGTACGACAGCGACAGCGGCAGCATCAGCCGCGGCCTGAAGGCGCTGCCGTCCCAGGCCGGCCGCATCGCCGAGCGGCTCACCCCGAGAATCGCGACTTCCGGCGCGTTGATGATCGGCGTGAACGAGGTGCCGCCGATGCCGCCCAGGCTGGTGATGGTGAAGGTGCCGCCCTGCATCTCCGAGGGCGCGAGCTTGCCCTCGCGCGCCTTCGCGGCGAGCGCCGCGCTCTCGCGGGCCAGCTCCAGCACGCCCTTGCGATCGGCGTCGCGAATCACCGGCACCATCAGCCCGTTGGGCGTGTCGGCCGCGAAGCCGATGTGCCAGTAGCGCTTGAGCACCAGCGACTCGCCGTCCAGCGACGCATTGAACTCGGGGAATTTCTGCAGCGCCGCCACGCAGGCCTTCATCAGGAAGGCCAGCATCGTGACCTTGATGCCCTGCTTCTCGTTCTCGCGATTGAGCTGCAGCCGCAAGGCCTCGAGCTCGGTGATGTCGGCCTCTTCGTGATTGGTGACGTGCGGGATCATCACCCAGTTGCGGTGCAGGTTGGCCGCCGAGATCCGCCGGATGCGTGCGAGCGGCTTCGCCTCGATCGGCCCGAAGCTCGCGAAATCGACCTGCGGCCACGGAATCAGCCCGAGCGCAGCGCCGCCCGCGCCGGGCGCGGCGCCCGCATCGGGCGCACCCGCCTTCGCGACGACTGCCTTGACCCATTCACGCACGTCGTCCTGCAGGATGCGCTGCTTCGGACCCGAGCCGCGCACCAGCGACAGGTCGACGCCCAGTTCGCGTGCGAAGCGTCGCACCGACGGCGACGCGTGCGGCTTGACCACCATTGCGTCGGCGCCGTTGCCCATCAACACGACCGCCGGCGGCGCATGCCGCGCCGGAGCCGGCGGCGCGGGGGGCGCTGCGGCCGCATCGGCAGGCGCGACGTCAGCAGGCGCAGGCGCGGCCTGCTCTGCCGCAGGCTCGGCCTGCGCTCCCGCAGGCTCGGCGGGTGCCGCGGGCCCGGCCGATGCCTCGATCGCGGGCGCTGCCGCCGCTTCGGCCTGCGCCGCGTCGGGCTCGAGCTCGAGCACCGTCGAACCCTTGGACACCTTGTCGCCGATCGCCACCTTCAGCGACTTCACCACGCCGGCCGCCGACGACGGGATCTCCATCGACGCCTTGTCCGACTCCACCGTGATCAGCGACTGCTCCACCGCCACCCGGTCGCCCGGCTGCACCAGTACCTCGATCACCTCGACATCCTTGAAATCACCGATGTCGGGCACCTTCACTTCGATCGTTGCCATGTCGACGTTGCCTCGTGAAGGAGCCGCTCAGGCGTGGTGCGGGTTGGCCTTGGCCGGATCGATCCCGTACTTGCGGATCGCCTCGGCGACTTTCTTCGCCGCGATGGCGCCATCCGCGGCCAGCGACCCGAGCGCCGCGATCGTCACGAAGCGGCGATCGACCTCGAAGTGCTCGCGCAGCCGGTAGCGGAAGTCGGAGCGTCCGAAACCGTCGGTGCCGAGCACGTGATAGCGGCGGCCGTGCGGCAGGAACGGGCGGATCTGGTCGGCGAAGATCTTCATGTAGTCGGTGGACGCGACCACCGGCCCCTGCGTCTTCTCGAACAGCTTCGTGACGTACGGCTGCCTCGGCTTGTCGGTCGGGTGCAGCAGGTTCCAGCGCTCGCAGTCGAGCCCGTCGCGGCGCAGTTCGGTGAAGCTGGTGATGCTCCAGACGTCGCCGGCCACGCCCCAGTCCTGCTCGAGCATCTCCGCCGCGGCGAGCACCTCGCGCAGGATCGTGCCCGAGCCGAGCAGCTGCACCCGGTGCTCGACCTTCCTCGCGCCGGGCCGCAGCAGATAGCCGCCGCGCACGATGCCCTCCTCGTCGCCCTTGCGCAGCCCCGGATGCGCGTAGTTCTCGTTCATCAGGGTGATGTAGTAGAAGACGTTCTCCTGCTCCTGCACCATGCGCTTCAGGCCGTGGTGGACGATGACCGCCAGCTCGTGCGCGAAGGTCGGGTCGTAGGCAACGCAGTTCGGGATCGCGGAAGCCAGCACGTGACTGTGGCCGTCCTGGTGCTGCAGTCCTTCGCCATTCAGCGTGGTGCGCCCGGCAGTGCCCCCGAGCAGGAAGCCGCGCGCCTGCATGTCGCCGGCGGCCCACGAGAAGTCGCCGAAGCGCTGGAAGCCGAACATCGAGTAATAGGTGTAGAAGGGAATCATGATGCGGTCGTTCGTCGAATACGACGTGGCTGCCGCGAGCCACGAGCAGAACGCTCCGGCCTCGTTGATGCCCTCCTGCAGGATCTGCCCGGCCGCATCCTCGCGGTAGTACATCACCTGATCCTTGTCGACCGGCGTGTACTTCTGCCCTTCGGGCGCGTAGATGCCGAGCTGGCGGAACATGCCTTCCAGACCGAAAGTGCGCGCTTCGTCGGGAATGATCGGCACCACGCGCGGCCCGAGCGTCTTGTCGCGGGTGAGCGCAGTAAGCACGCGCACATAGGCCTGCGTCGTCGAGATCTCGCGCCCCTCGGCCGTGGGCTCGAGCACCGCCTTGAACATCTCGAGCCCGGGCACCGCCAGCGTCTCGCTCGCGCGGCGCCGCCGCTGCGGCAGCGAGCCGCCCAGCTCGCGGCGCCGCTCCATCATGTACTTCATCTCCGGGCTTTCCGGATCGGGCATGTAGAACGGGATCTCCTCGAGCCGCTCGTCCGGAATCGGGATGCTGAAGCGGTCGCGGAAAGCGCGAATCGAATCGGTATCGAGCTTCTTCAACTGGTGCGTCGGGTTCTTCGCTTCGCCGACGTGGCCCAGGCCGTAACCCTTGACCGTCTTGGCGAGAATCACCGTCGGCTGCCCGCGGTGATGCCAGGCGGCGTGAAACGCCGCGTAGACCTTGTGCGGGTCGTGGCCGCCGCGGTTCAGGCGCCAGATGTCCTCGTCGGTCATGCGCGAGACCATCTCGAGCAGCTTCGGGTGCTTCCCGAAGAAGTGCTTGCGCACGAACGCGCCGTCGTTGGCCTTGTAGGCCTGGTATTCACCGTCGACCGTTTCCTCCATCACCCGCTGCAGGATGCCGTCCTTGTCGCGCGCGAGCAGCGGATCCCAGTACGAGCCCCAGATCAGCTTGATCACGTTCCAGCCCGCGCCGCGGAACTCGGCCTCGAGTTCCTGGATGATCTTGCCGTTGCCGCGCACCGGACCGTCGAGGCGCTGCAGGTTGCAGTTGACGACGAAGATCAGGTTGTCGAGCTTCTCGCGCGCAGCGAGGCTGATCGCGCCCAGCGATTCGGGCTCGTCCATCTCCCCGTCGCCGCAGAACACCCAGACCTTGCGGTTGCTGGTGTCGGCGATGCCGCGCGCGTGCAGGTACTTCAGGAAACGCGCCTGGTAGATCGACATCAGCGGACCCAGGCCCATCGACACCGTCGCGAACTGCCAGAACTCGGGCATCAGGTTCGGGTGCGGATACGACGACAATCCCTTGCCGCCCACCTCCTGCCGGAAGTGGTCGAGCTGCTCTTCGGTGAGCCGCCCCTCGAGGAACGCACGGCCGTAGAAACCCGGCGCCGAATGTCCCTGGAAATAGACGAGGTCGCCGCCGTGCCCCTCGTGCGGCGCCCGCCAGAAGTGGTTCATGCCCGCGCCGATCATCGTCGCCAGCGACGCGAAGGAGGCCAGGTGGCCGCCGAGGTCGCCGCCGTCGGGCGGATTGTGCCGGTTGGCGCGCACCACCATCGCCATCGCGTTCCAGCGAATGAACGAGCGGATGCGCTCCTCGTAGGCGGCGTTGCCCGGCGAGCGTGCTTCCAGGTGCGCGGGAATCGTATTGACGTACGCGGTGTTCGCCGAGAACGGGATGTACGCGCCCGAGCGGCGCGCCTTGTCGATCATCCGCTCGAGCAGGAAGTGCGCGCGCTCCGGGCCCTCGCGATCGATGACCGCCTCCAGCGCATCGAGCCACTCCTTCGTCTCGATCGAATCGGTGTCCTGAGGATCGTTGGCGGCCAGTGGCCGCGTCGGAAGCGCTGACATGCGAACTCCTCTTTCCTTCGTTGGATCGTCCCGGTCGATTCTAGGAAGGCCACCTGCAAATGACAAGGAAAATTTTTATATCGAGGAATCTATTCTCATATCGTGGTATTTACTCCATGCTCCGGAAGGGCGATCCGTGCCGAACGGCGGCAGAGATTCCGGCCGCACTCGGTACACTGCCTGATCGCACCATGAAAACGCCGAACGACCCCTCGACCCGCCGTGCCGAGATGCGCGCCATCCGCTGGCTGTCGCTCACGCACGCGTTCGGCATCGGCCTGTTCGCGCTGCTGATGGCCGCGTTCTTCTGGTACCTGCGCACCGTCGAGATCGACCAGCAGAAGCAGGCGCTGTACCGCGACGTGGCCAGCGCGCAGACCGCGCTGCGCCGCGAACTGCGCGACGACCAGGACGAGGTCGGCCTGGTGGCCGAGGAATGGATCACCCGGGCGCGCCGCAGCCCGGCCGCGGCCTCCAAGGCGATCGAAGACTTCCTCGCCCGCCGCGCATCGGCGGTCTACCTGGTGCTGGTCGACGCCAACGGACGCGTGACCTGGTCGGGACACGCGCGCGGAGTGGTGCCGATCGCGGCACGCATGCGCGGCGCCGCGATCGCCGACCCGGCCGGAGCCGAGGCGCTCGCCGAGATCCGCCAGCGCCAGCGCCCGGTTTTCACCCGCCCGTTCTCCAGCCCGGCCAGCGACGTGCTGATCGAGCTTCACGCACCGGTTTACGACGACTCCGGCTTCACCGGAGCGGCCATCGTCGGCTACTCGCTGAACCGCATGCTCGGCGGCTCGCTGCTGCAGACGATCCGTGACCGCTACCAGCTGTCGATCGTCGATCGCGACGGCAACAACCTGGTCAGCTCGTCGCTGTTCGAGATCGACCTCGCGCACCTGAGCTACGAGCTGCCGCTCGATCCCCCCGGCCACGGCGTGCGCCTGCGCGCCTTCGCCTACGACATGCAGCCGCACCTGATCGACCGCTCGCTCGTGGTCGCGGTCATCGGCCTGTCGCTGGCGATCCTCGCCACGCTGGTGATGCTCTGGCGTCACGCGCGCCGGCGCCTGTTCGCCGAGTACGAGCGCGACCGCCTGTTCACGCTCTCGCCCGATCCGCTGTGCGTGTTCGAGCTCGACGGCGCGCTGGTGCGCGGCAATCCGGCGTTCGAGACCGTGCTGGGCACGGGCGAGCGGCGCCGGCGCATCGAACGCTGGGTGCACCCGGACGACCGCGTCCAGGTGGCGACCGCGCTCGCGCAGATCGCCGAGCCCGGGGCTTCCTCGGCGAGCTTCGAGGCGCGCTTTCGGGCGCGCGACCCGTCGCGCGCGGCGCTGCCGATCGCCGGCGACGACACCCTGCCTGACGACACGGGCACCCCGCCCGCCTGGCGCTGGCTGCACTGGTCGTTGCGCCGCGACGCCGATGCCGACGCGCCGCGCCCGCTGCTCTACGCGGTGGCGCGCGACGTCACCGAACGGCGCAATGCCGAACAGGCGCTGGCGGCCGAAACCGCTTTCCGCCAGGCAATGGAAGACTCGATGCTCACCGGCATGCGCGCTTTCGACATGAACGGACGCATCAGTTACGTGAACCGCGCGTTCTGCCGGATGGTCGGTTTCGAGGCGCACGAACTGGTCGGCTCGCTGCCGCCCTACCCCTACTGGCCGCCGGGCAGCACCGAGGCGAATCGCGAGATCCTGGCGCGCGTGCTGCGCGGCGAAATGCCCGCCAGCGGCTTCGAGGTGAAGGTGCGGCGCAAGGACGGCTCGCTGTTCGACGCACGGATGTACGTTTCTCCGCTGATCGACCGCCAGGGCCACCAGACCGGCTGGATGACCTCGATGACCGACGTCACCGAGCCCAAGCGCATCCGCGAGCAGTTGGCCGCAGCGCACGAGCGCTTCACCACGGTGCTCGACGAGCTCGACGCCGCGGTGTCGGTGGTGGCGCGCCCGCTCGACGGCAGCTCCGATCAGGCCGAGCTGCTGTTCGCCAACCAGATGTACCGGCGGCTCTTCGGCGCCGACAGCCGCCGGCACGAATCGCTGCTCGCCGCACGCGACGCCGAGCTCGCCGACGGGCCGAGCGAGATCTTCGACGCCACGCTCGGGCGCTGGTTCGAGGTGCGCAGCCGCCAGATCCGCTGGGTCGACGGCAGCGCGGTCGAGATGCTGGTGGCCACCGACGTCACGCGCCGCCGCGACATCGAGGAGCAGGAGCGCGAGCAGGACCGCAAGCTGCAGCGCACATCGCGACTGGTGACGATGGGCGAGATGGCTTCTTCGCTCGCGCACGAGCTGAACCAGCCGCTGACCGCGATCGCCAACTACTGCATGGGCCTGTCGGCGCGCATCCGCGCACGCGCGGCCGCCGGCGAGCCGATACCGCCCGACGAGATGCTCGCGCCGCTGGCCAAGACCGCGGCGCAGGCCGCGCGTGCCGGCGAGGTGATCCGGCGCATCCGCAACTTCGTGAAGCGCAGCGAACCCGAGCGGCGGCGCTGCGAAATCGCCGCGATCGTCGCCGACGCGGTCGGTCTGGCAGAGATCGACGCGCGCCGCCTCGGCATCCAGGTGATCACGCGGATGCCCGCGCAGCTGCCGCCGCTCTGTGCCGATCCGATCCTCATCGAGCAGGTGCTGCTGAACCTGCTGAAGAACGGCATCGAGGCGATGCGCGAGGCGCCTGCCGGGCGCCCGCGCGTGGTCACGCTCGCGATCGAACTGGCCGACGGGCACGCCGGGTTCAGCGTCACCGACCACGGCAACGGGCTGTCGCCCGACGCACGCGAACGGCTGTTCGAGCCTTTCTTCACCACCAAGGCCGAAGGCATGGGCATCGGACTGAACATCTGTCGCTCGATCGTCGAGTCGCACAAGGGCCGCCTGTGGGCCGAGAGTCCCGCTGGCGGCGGCTGCAGCTTCCGCTTCACGCTGCCGTTGGCCGCCCGCGTGACCACCGTCGCCGACACTGTCGACACCGCCGACACCGCCTGAACACCTGTGTCATCCTGCATCCCATGAGCACGAGCCGTTCGCCCGAACCCGGGCATCCCGACACCCCGCCGGCCGGCAACACCGGCCTGGTCTACGTCGTCGACGACGACGAAGCCGTGCGCGACTCGATGCGCTGGCTGCTCGAAGCCAACGGCTTCCGGGTGAGCAGCTTCGCCAGCGCCGAGGAGTTCCTGGCCTGCCTGCCCGACCCCGAGCCGATCGCCTGCCTGCTGCTCGACGTGCGCATGCCCGGCATGTCGGGGCTGGAACTGCACGAGGAACTGGTGCGCCGCGGCTCGACGCTGCCGCTGATCTTCATCACCGGCCACGGCGACGTGCCGATGGCGGTGTCGCGCATGAAGAAAGGCGCGCACGACTTCCTCGAAAAGCCGTTCAGCGACGCCCAGCTGCGCGAGCTGGTCAACGAGTGCCTCGCCCGCGCGGCGGCCGCGCAGCGCGAGCTGCGCGACGACCGCGACGCCAGCGAGCGCATCGAGCGGCTCACCGGACGCGAGCGCCAGGTGCTCGACCTGATCGTCGCCGGCCGCCTGAACAAGCAGATTGCCGACGACCTCGGCATCAGCATCAAGACGGTCGAGGCGCACCGCGCCAACATCATGGACAAGCTCGGCGCGCGCACCATGGCCGACCTGATGCGCATTGCGCTCAGGGCCGGCGCTTCGCGCGCGGACTGACCGGCTCGTAGCCCGGCACGTCGCGGGCGCGCGCGCGCAGCGCGCGCAACAGCGCCTGCACCGCGGGCACGGCGGCGAGCGTACGCGCACCGCAGAGATAGTAGAGCTCGGTGCCCACCGGCACGAACGAGAGATCGAGCTGCGCGGCGGCCGCGCGCAGGCCGAAACCCGCATCGGCCGCGCCGGCGGCCACCGCCGCCGCCACTGCGAAGTGCGTGAACTCCTCGCGCTCGTAGCCGCGGATCTGCCGCGGGCCCAGGCCGCGTTCGGCGATCAGCCGGTCGAACCACGCGCGCGTGCCCGCGCCGCGCTGTCGGTTCACGAAGCGCAGCCCGGTGCGCGCGAGGTCGGCCACGTCGCGCACCCTGAGCGGGTTGCCGCGCGCGACGATGAGGCCCTGCTCGCGCCGCATCACCGGTTCGACGAAGAGCTGCGCATCGTGAAACGGCGCCGGGCGCAGCCGCCGCGGCGGCAACGGCTCGGGCAGGTGAAACCCGGCCAGATCGGCCTCGCCGCGCGCCAGCGCAGCCAGTGCGTGCTCGGAACCGACGAAGCGCATGCCGATGCCGCTGGCCTCGTCGGCCGAGAGCGCCTCCTGCAGCAGCAGGTCGTGGCTCGCGGCCAGCCTGAGCTGCGCTTGCACCGCCCCCCGGTGCAGCGACTCGAGCGCCGCGCCGATGACGCGCGCCGGATCGGCGAGCCGCCGCGCCGCCTCGCGCTCGAAGCGTTCGCCGGCGGCCGCCAGCGCCGCGCCGGCCGTCGTGAGGCGGCTGCCGTGACCCTTGACCCGCTCGACCAGCGGCACCCCGAGCAGCCGTTCGGCGTGCACCAGCTTGCCCCAGGCGCTGCGGTAGGAGACGCCGAGCGCAGCGGCGGCCGCGCCGACCCGCGGGTTCGACTGCAGTTGGCGCAGCAGCCGTGCGAGACCCGAGACGTCGACCGATTCGTCGCCCACCTGCAGTTCGACGCCGTGCGAGACCTTCAGCATTTGCCCTCCGTATATGCAATCTATTGCCGATTGAATGTTACTGCCGCCCCGCTGTCTATACTGCGCCCGTGCTGACCCAGATGCTGGCGCAGGCAATCGGCCTGCTGCAGAACTTCGAAAGCGACGTCGTCGAGATCGTCGCACTGTCGCTGCGCGTGAGCCTCACCGCGGTGGCGCTCGCCACCCTGATCGGCTTGCCGCTCGGCGCGCTGGTGGCGGTGGCGCGCTTTCCGGGCCGCGGCGCGGCAGTGGTCGTGCTGAACAGCTTCATGGGGCTGCCGCCGGTGATCGTCGGCGTCGCGGTCTACCTGCTGCTCTCGCGCAGCGGCCCGCTCGGCCCGCTCGGCCTGCTGTTCACCCCGTCGGCGATGATCGTCGCGCAGACCTGCCTCACGCTGCCGCTGATCGCCGCGCTGGCGCGCCAGACCGTCGAGGACGCCTGGCGCCAGCACGGCGAGACGCTGCGCTCGCTGCGCGTGCCGATGGTCGCGCGCGTGCGCATCCTGCTCTGGGATTGCCGCTTCTCGCTGGTGGCCGTGCTGCTCGCCGGACTGGGGCGCGCGCTCTCCGAAGTGGGCGCGGTCATGATCGTCGGCGGCAACATCGATCGCGCGACGCGCGTGATGACCACCGCGATCGCGCTCGAAATCAGCAAGGGCGACCTGGCGCTGTCGATCGCGCTTGGCATCGTGCTGATGACACTCGTGTTCGGGCTCAACATCCTCGCCAGCGGCGTGCGCGCCGCGGCGATGCTGCGCCATGGCCACTGAGCCGCTGCTCAGCCTGCGCGCGGTGTCGTTCCGCCCCAACGGGCGCACGGTGCTCGACGCGGTCGGCTTCGAGTGGAACGAAGAGGTGCGCGTGTGCGCGCTCATCGGCCCGAACGGCTCGGGCAAGTCGGTGCTGCTGCGCACCGCTCACGGCCTGCTCGAACCCGACGAAGGCGAAGTGCGCTTCGAGGGCCGCCCGCCCCCCGGCGACGGGCTCGCCTTCGAGGGGCAGGCGCTCGTCTTCCAGCACCCGTCGCTCTTTCGCGGCACCGTGCTCGAGAACCTGCTGCTGGTGCCCGATCCGCCGGGCCGCCCGCGAAGCGAGCGGCGCGAGCGCGCGCTTGGCATGCTCGATCGCGTGGGGCTGCGCCCGCTCGCCGGCGCGCCCGCGCTGAAGCTCTCGGGCGGCGAGCGCCAGCGGCTGGCGCTCGCGCGCGCCTGGCTCACCGAGCCACGGCTGATGCTGCTCGACGAGCCCACCGCGAGCCTCGATCCATCGGCCACCGAACAGGTCGAGCAACTGATCGGCGACATCCGCGCCAGCGGCTGCCGCGTGCTGCTCGTCTCGCACAACCTGGGCCAGGCCGCGCGCCTGGCCGACGAGGTGGTCTTCATCCACCAGGGGCGGCTGCTCGAGCGCCAGCGCGCGGCCGCCTTCTTCGACTGCCCTCGCACCAGCGAGGCGCGCCACTTCCTTCAAGGAGCCCTGCCATGGCAACTGACCACCGCCTGATCGCGCCAGTGAGGAGGCGCCTTGCCGCGCTCGCCGGCACGATGCTGCTCGCCGCCGGCCTGGCCGCCGCCGGCACCGCACAGGCACAGACTTCGATCACGGTCGCGTCGACCACCTCGACCGAGCAGTCGGGGCTGTTCAGGCACCTGCTCCCGGCCTTCGAGAACAAGACCGGCATCCAGGTGAAGGTGGTCGCGGTGGGCACCGGCCAGGCACTCGACATCGCCCGGCGCGGCGACGCCGACGTGGTCTTCGTGCACGACCCGAAAGCCGAGGAGAAATTCATCGCCGAGGGCGCGGGCGTGAAGCGCTTCGAGGTGATGTACAACGACTTCGTGCTCGTCGGCCCGAAGAGCGACCCCGCGAAGGTCGCCGGCGGCAAGGACATCCTCGAGGCGTTGCGCCGCATCGCGGCCGCCGGCGCCCCGTTCGCGTCGCGCGCCGACCGCAGCGGCACGCACGCAGCCGAACTGCGCTACTGGCAGGCGGCCGGTGTCGACCTCGCCGCGGGCAAGGGCAAGTGGTACAAGGAAACCGGCTCGGGCATGGGCCCCACGCTGAACACCGCCGCCGGCCTGAACGCCTACGCGCTCACCGACCGCGGCACCTGGCTGTCGTTCAAAAACCGGGGCGAACTGGCGATCCTGGTCGAGGGCGACAAGCGCCTGTTCAACCAGTACGGCGTGGCGCTGGTGAACCCCGCGAAGCACCCGCAGGTGAAGAAGGAAGCCGGCCAGAAGTTCATCGACTGGCTGATCTCCGATGAAGGCCAGGCGACGATCGCCGGCTACAAGGTGAACGGCGAGCAGCTGTTCTTCCCGAACGCGGCACGCTGACGACGAACCGCGCGTGCTATACTGCGCGGCTTAGCGCCCGTAGCTCAGTTGGATAGAGTACCTGGCTACGAACCAGGGGGTCGTGGGTTCGAATCCTGCCGGGCGCGCCACAAGAACTGCTTTCGGATCAAGCGCTTGCCTGAAGTTCCAGGGCAGGCGTTTTTTTTGGCAGCACCACTTCGGGAGTATTGCGGGACCCCTCCCCGCACACCCGCTCCGCGGCCTCGATCAGGTTCGAGAGCTCGGCGGCCGAATCGCTCGGTCTCGATGCGGCTTGGCGGCAGACCGCAGACGGCAAAGGCGGCCGAGGTGCCGACCTTGAGCTCGCTGTGCACAGGAACCACGCATCCGCGCTCACCGCGCCGCATGACGAGGTGGCTACCGCTTTGGCGAACCTTCGAGAAGCCCAAACGTTCGAGCGCTCGCACCGCCTCCGCGCCGGATACGCGGGGCAGCTTAGGCATGCACTGGCACGGTGAAGGTCGTGATCACGGGGTGGCCCACCTTGTGCAGCGGGAACTCGGACAGATACAGGGCTGTGGCCTCGCGCAGATTGGCCACAGCCTCCTCGATGGTTTCCCCTTGCGTGGTGGTCCCGGTCTCGGGATTCAGAGCAACGAAGCCGCCTTCTTCAGCGGACGTGAGCACGGCGGTGAGCTCCATGATGGCGCTCCAAAAAAAGGGGCTGATCGGATTGTCGCTCGACTCGAGGCAAGACGCCCAGCGTGATTTGGTTCGCAACGCACGGCTGGACGAGGTAGTCAGGCGGCTTCGACCATGGAGGCGATGGTCAAGATGCCCCCGTTCCACGATGCACTGTCGGCGGCGTCGAGATCGTGGACTACCACTGAAAGAAATTCGAAGATGGCGCCTACAGCAATTCACCCCGGCGAAATCCTCGCCGAAGAGCTCGAGGAACTCGGCGTCAGCCCAACCGAGCTGTCGCGGCAGATCCGCGTCCCGGCCAACCGCATCAGCCAGATCATCAACGGCAAGCGCGCCATCACGGGCGACACGGCCTTGCGGCTCGCGCACCGGTGAGCAGCAACTGCAGGTAGCGCCCGGATGACGCCGAGCTCGAGATGCAGCGGAAGGTACTCGAACCGCCCTACCCGATGCCGGTCGACCGGCGCGCGAACCCCTGGGCGGACCTGCCCGATGCGCGGTACGAGGCACCGTGCCTCCCGCCGTAGAGCTTCTTCCAGCGGCTGAAGGTGTGCGCCGAGATGCCGAGCCGTCCGATCAACTCGGCCTCGGGCGTCCCCGCCTCGGCCTGGCGCAGGGCTGCCACGATCTGCTCGATCGAGAAGCTGCGCCTTGTCACGTCGAACCACATGCACCTGCCTCCACTAGCCAATCAGCGCGAACCGGACCGCGACAGCACGAAAACCAGCCAGAACACGGCAAGCAGGATGTAGAGATTCCAGTCGGCTCCGTTCATCGCCAGCCCCTCCTCGCCCGGACGCGGCCGGGTGTCGCCCAAGATGCGCCGTTCGGCGGATGAGCGGTATGAACTACGTCACCGCGCGCCGGCCGGGTCGATCCGGCGTTTCGCGCCGATGCCTGAGGCAGAATGATCAGAATGACCGCTCCGCAATCGAGCCGGCACTCATGCCCACGGTTTCCCGATCCGCGATCCACGCGGCCCTGATCCGCGCCTACCGCGAGACGCACTACGAAGTCCACGGCGCCGACCCGTTTTCCGTGCGGGTGGACGAGCACAGCGCCGTGCTGGCCGAGGCACACGCGCGCTTCGAGGCGGACTGCAGCGTCTTCGTGACGGCCTGCAATCCGTTCAGCGTGGACGTGGGCGCCGCGTCGAACGCTCGACGTCACGCCGCGTTCGGGCTCGAACTCGCGCGCCGCGGCTTGCCACACCTCGAAGGCATCGGCCGGCACCCGTCCAGCCAGTGGCCGGGCGAGCCCCACTACCTCGTGTTCGGACTCGCACTCGAGGACGCCCGGAGCCTCGCGCGAGCGTGGGAGCAGAACGCCATCGTCTGGAGCGGTGCCGACGCGGTGCCGCGCCTGATCCTGCTGCGCTGAGCGATCGATCGTCGGGTCGCCGCGACGGCGTGAACCCCGCCGTGCGCGGCGTCACGCGCCCGCAAAGCTGTCCGCGTCGTCGACCTGCGCCGCCGTGCCGACGGTGGGCACCGGGCCTTCCTGCCAGTGCTGCGCCAGCTGGCGCACGCCCGCATCGCTGGGGCTCTGGAAGGCGCGCAGGCCGAACTCGGGCAGGATCGCCATCAGGTGGTCGAAGATGTCGCTCTGGATCGCTTCGTACTCGACCCAGGCCGTGGTGCTGGTGAAGCAGTACACCTCGAGCGGCACGCCCTGGGCAGTGGGCTGGAGCTGACGCACCATCTGCGTCATGCCCGGATGAATACCCGGATGGGCGCGAAGGTAGGCGGCCACGTATGCCCGGAAAGTGCCGATGTTGGTCAGACGCCGCTGATTGGCGGGCACACGGGCGAGCGTCTCGCCCAGTTCGCGCTCCTGCATCAGGCGCGAGGCGCGCACCGCCTCGCCCTTCTCCCTCAGGTACTGCGCGATCAGCGCGATGCGGCCCAGGTTGTCGATCTCCTCGTCGCTCAGGAAATGGATGCTGCCCGCATCGAGCATCAGCGCGCGCTTGATGCGCCGCCCGCCTGCCTCGCTCATCCCGCGCCAGTTCTTGAAGCTCTCGGTCATCAGGCGCCAGGTCGGGACGGTGACGATCGTCTTGTCCCAGTTCTGCACCTTCACGGTGTTGAGCGCGATGTCGATCACCGAACCGTCCACGCCGGCCTGCGGCATCTCCATCCAGTCGCCGACGCGCAGCATGTCGTTGCGCTCGATCAGCAGTCCCGCGACGAACGACTTGATCGTGTCCTGGAACACCAGCATCAGCACTGCCGACAGGGCTCCGAAACCCGACAGCACGATCAGCGGCGACCTGTCGGACAGCGCGGCGATCATGATGATGGTGGCCGCGATCGCGACCACCAGTTGGCCGAGCTGCACCCACACCGTGATCGAGCGCGCGCGCGTGGTGCCCTCGCGCAGCGCCTGCTCGCCCTGCACCTCCAGCGTGACGTCGAGCATCTTGAACAGCAGTCGCGCCACGCACAGCACGGTGAGCGCCGCCGCGACGTTGGCGATCACGGTCGCGGGTCGGGGCGCAAGCTCGGGCACGAAGCGCACGCCGATCTGCACCACCACCGTCGGCACGATCTGCGCCGCCCGGCGCAGCACTTCCGGGTGCAGCATCACCGCGGCCAGGCGCGACTCGGCGAGCATTGCCGGCCGCGCCAGGCCGCGTGTCAGCAATACCCGGGCAAGCCACTGCAGCAGTGCCGAGAGCAGCCCCAGCACCGCGAGCCCGAGCACCGCCTGCACCCAGGGCGTATCGAAAGAGATGGACGACACCTTCAGTTTCTCCGTCCGTCGGGCACCGCATCGGGCCCTGCGCGCGAAATCCGGTTCAGCCAAGCGTACACGCTACCCATCACCACGCCGTACGCGAGCAGCATCGCGAGCGAAAACAGGCCCGGCATCACGCCCGGTCCGGCGCCGGTGGCGAACGGACCGAGGCCGACCAGCGGAAAGAACACCGTGCCCATCACCAGCCATCCGATCAGCCCGAAGACCAGACCCTTGGCCGCGCCGTGCCTGCCCGGAAGAAAGCGGGAAACGCGCGCGAACAGGAACCCCATGAGCGTCGCGCCGTTGAGGAACGAGAGCGCCCAGGGCACCGCCGGACCCACCGAAGCGCCGATCCAGTTGCCCAGCGCAGCCTGCAGGCTCTCGTAGGGCTGGAACGCCGGCAGCAGTCCGGTGCGCGCCTTCAGGTACATCAGCGACGAATGGGCAAGCGTGCCGCACGAGCCCGCGACGACGGCCTTCCAGGCCCAGGACCCCTGCAGCCGTGTGCGACAGGCCTGCAGCCGCCCGGAGCCGGTCATGCAGGCACGCCGCACGCGGCCCATGATGCCTGTCATAATCCGGTACCTTCCGACCATGACTTCCCGAGCAAAGGAGATCTCATGAAATATGGCATCCGCGGATTGATGGTAGCGGCAGCGATCGGCTTCGGTCTGAGCGGCGCTGCCCATGCGCAGCAGTTCATCAACGTGCTCACCGGCGGCACCAGCGGCGTCTACTACCCGCTCGGCGTCGGGCTGTCGCAGATCTACAGCAAGGCCATCCCGGAAGCCAAGTCGTCGGTGCAGTCGACCAAGGCCTCGGTCGAGAACCTGAACCTGCTGCAGGCCGGCCGCGGCGAGATCGCGTTCACGCTGGGCGACGCGCTCTCCGACGCCTGGAAGGGCAACGCCGAAGTCGGCTTCAAGGCCCCGCTGGACAAGCTGCGCGGCATCGCGGCCATCTACCCCAACTACATCCAGATCATCGCGAGCGCCCAGTCGGGCATCAAGACCCTCGCCGACCTCAAGGGCAAGCGCGTCTCGGTCGGCGCGCCGCGCTCGGGCACCGAACTCAATGCGCGCGCGGTCTTCAAGGCGGCCGGCCTGTCGTACCAGGATCTCGGCAAGGTCGAGTACCTGCCGTTCGGCGAGTCGGTCGAACTCATCAAGAACCGCCAGCTCGACGCCACCCTGCAATCGGCCGGCCTCGGAGTCGCGTCGATCCGCGACCTCGCCACCTCGGTGAAGATCGTCGTCGTCCCGGTGCCGGCCGACGTGATCGCGAAGATCGGAGACCCGGCCTACCAGGCGATGACGATTCCCGCCGGCACCTATGAAGGCCAGGACGCCGCCGTGCCGACGACCGCGGTCAACAACTTCCTGGTCAGCCACAGCGGCGTGTCCGACGAGATCGCCTACAAGATGACCAAGGCGCTGTTCGACAACCTCGACCAGATGGTCTCGGCGCATTCGGCCGCGAAGAGCATCAGGCTCGACAAGGCCCTGGCCGGCATGCCGCTGCCGCTGCATCCCGGCGCCGAGAAGTTCTATCGCGAAAAAGGCATCCTCAAGTAAGCGCCCCCGGGGGCGGGCCGGCCGTCGTGCCCGCCCGCCGTCGTCGTCGCGGCGCGCACATCCGCCGCACCCGTCCCCGCCCGTGTCTCGAGACCTCCGTATGGCCGAGCAGAACGACAGCGCGTCCGCCGGGATCGCCAATCCCGTCCTCGACGATCCGCACAACGTCTTCGGGCCCCGCTCGCCGGCTGCGACCCGGGCGATCTTCTGGATCGCGGTCGCCTTTTCCGCGTACCAGGTCTACACCGCAGCCTACGCGCCGCTGTCGAGCATCGTCATGCGCGCGCTGCACGTCGGCTTCCTGCTGCTGCTCACCTTCGCGGCGCTGCCCACGCTGAGCCGCGGCCCGAAGGGCCGCCACTGGCCCGGCTGGACGCTCGCGATCGTCGGCTTCGGCCTGAGCTTCTACCAGTGGATCTTCGAGCAGGA
Organism: Burkholderiales bacterium; assembly: GCA_003577305.1. Classification (GTDB taxonomy): domain Bacteria; phylum Pseudomonadota; class Gammaproteobacteria; order Burkholderiales; family Burkholderiaceae_E; genus Zeimonas. Next base: position 25,949 of record QEVL01000009.1, on the reverse strand, counting down.
ACTGATCATGCGCTCGGGCGAGCTCACCACCGCCGATCTCTGGGTGGGCATCGTCATGCTGGCGCTGGTGTTCGAGGCGACCCGCCGTGTGATGGGCCCGGCGCTGCCGATCATCTGCGGGCTGTTTCTCGCCTACGCCCTGTTCGGCCAGTACCTGCCCGGCGGATTCGGGCATCGCGGCTACGGGCTCGACCAGGTCATCAACCAGATGTCGTTCGGCACCGAGGGCATCTACGGCATCCCGACCTACGTCTCGTCGACCTACATCTTCCTGTTCATCCTGTTCGGAACCTTTCTCGAGCAGGCGGGCATGATCCGGCTGTTCACCGATTTCTCGCTCGGCACCGTCGGACACACCCGCGGCGGACCTGCCAAGGTGTCGGTCGTGGCATCGGGCCTGATGGGCACGATCAACGGTTCCGGAGTGGCCAACGTGGTCACCACCGGACAGTTCACGATTCCGCTGATGAAGCGCTTCGGCTTCAGTTCGGCCTTCGCCGGCGGCGTGGAAGCCACCTCGAGCATGGGCGGGCAGATCATGCCGCCGGTGATGGGGGCGGTCGCCTTCATCATGGCCGAGACGATCGGGGTTCCGTACGTCGAAGTCGTCAAGGCCGCGGTGATTCCCGCCTTTCTCTATTTCGCCACCGCCTTCTGGATGGTGCACCTGGAGGCCGGCCGCCTCAGCCTCATGGGCATGCGCAGGGAAGACTGCCCCGATCCCTGGGCAGCGGTGCGCGAGAAGTGGTACCTGATCCTGCCGCTGGCCACGCTGGTGTGGCTGCTCTTCGCAGGCTACACGCCGCTTTTCTCGGGCACGGTGGGGCTGGCCGCCACCGTCATCCTGATCTTCGGCGCAGCCGCCATTTCGGGCGCCTCGAGCACGACGCTGCGCGTCGTCTTCTGGATCGGCCTCGGCCTCGTCTCCTCGTCGTTCCTGCGCTGGGGCATCACCGCGGCGTTCGTCGTCATCGCTGCGTTGATCGCGGTCAATTTCTTCGTGCGCGGCGGCCGCGACGCGCTGCGCCTTTCGCTCGACGGCATGGCCGAGGGCGCGAAGAACGCGCTGTCGGTGGGCGTGGCCTGCGCGCTGGTCGGCGTGATCATCGGCGTCATGACCCTCACCGGCGCCGCCACGGCGTTCGGCGGCTACGTGATCGCGCTGGGCGAGCACAGCCTGTTCCTGTCGCTCGTGCTCACCATGCTCACCTGCCTGGTGCTCGGCATGGGAATCCCGACGATCCCGAACTACATCATCACCAGTTCGCTCGCCGCGCCCGCGCTGCTCGAAATGGGCGTGCCGCTGATCGTCTCGCACATGTTCGTCTTCTACTTCGGCATCATGGCCGACCTCACGCCGCCGGTGGCGCTGGCTGCCTTCGCAGCTTCGCCGATCGCCCGGGAATCGGGGCTGAAGATCGGCATGCAGGCGATGCGGATCGCGATCGCCGGCTTCGTGGTGCCCTACATGGCGGTCTATGCGCCGGCCCTGATGATGCAGTCGGGCAGCCTGCTCGACACCGCCTACCTGATCGTCAAGGCCCTGCTCGCGATCGGGCTCTGGGGCGCGGCCACCGTCGGCTACCTGCAGATCCACATGACCTGGTACGAGCGGCTGCTCTCGGTCACCGGCGCGTTCCTGCTGGTCGTGGCCACCGCGAGCACCGACGAACTGGGCTTTGCGATCTGCGTGCTGGTCGGCTTCATCCACTGGTGGCGGCAACGACGGGCGCGATGAGCGTCGGCCTGTGCCTGGCCGTGGCGACTTCGATCGTCGCGGCATTGCCGGTCGAGCGCTTCACGCTCTCGTGGACCCACTCGATCGAAAAGGTGGCCTGGGAAGAAGACTGGCGCATCGATCCGGATCGCCGCAGCCTCGTGCTGGTCGAATCGCGCGTGCGCGGTTCGGGCGCGGGCATGGAACCGCCCCAGGGGGCCGTGCTGCGCAACGGGACATGGCACGCGCCGGGCGGGCTCGAAGTCCCCCGGCTGCGGCTTGCGCTCTCCGGCTTCACCGACGACTGGCAACTGTGCGCCGGCACCGGTTGCCGGCCCTTGCGTCAGCGTGCCGGCGTCGACACCGGAACGGTGGAACTGTTCGCCTGTCCGGTGCGCTGAGACTGCGGGCGCGCGAGCAGCACCGCGAACCACTCGCGCTCGTCGCTCCAGTGCGCCTGCAGCGCGAAGCCGGCGTCGGCGAGCAGCGCGGCGAACTCGCCGAGCCGGTACTTGTACGAATTCTCGGTGTGAATGCGCTCGCCGGCGGCGAAACGACGCTCGCCGCCCGGCCAGCTCACGCGCAGCGCACGGCAGGCTTCCAGGTGCATCTCGATGCGCCCGTGCGCCGGCTCGAAATACGCGACGTGGCGCCAGTCGGCCGGCGCGAAGTCGGTGCCCGCGATGCGGTTGGCCCTGCGCAGCACGTTGAGGTTGAACGCGGCGGTCACACCCAGCGGATCGTCGTAGGCGGCCTGCAGCGTGGCCGGGTCCTTCAGCAGGTCGATGCCGATCAGCAGCCCGCCGGTCTCGTCGAGCGCGGCGCACAGCCCGGCGAGAAAGCGCCGCGCCTCGTCGGGCGTGAGGTTGCCGATCGATGAACCCGGATAGAAGAACAGCCGCCCCTCGCGCGCAAGGCGTGCGGGCAGCACCAGCGGCCGCGCCAGGTCGGCACCGATGGCGGTCATCACGATCTGCGGAAAGCGCCGCTGCAGCGCTTCGAGCGAGCGCTGCAGGTAGTCGACCGAGATGTCGAGCGCCACGTACTCGCGCGGACGCAGCACCGGAAACAGGCTGGCCGCCTTCTCGCCGTTGCCCGCCCCGAGGTCGATCAGCGTGCAGCCGGCGCGCCCGAAGGCTGCCGCGATCTCGCGCTCGTGCGTACGAAGGATCGCGCGCTCGGTGCGCGTCGGATAGTACTCGTCGAGTTCGGTGATCGCGTCGAAGAGCGCCGAACCCAGCGAGTCGTAGAGGTATTTCGGCGCGATCCGGGCCTGCGGCGCGCACAGGCCCGCGAGCAGCGCGTCGCGCTCGGCGCGCTGCGAGTCGTGCGCATCCGGCGGGCCCTCGGTGTCGCGCCGCCCGGCCCCGCTCCGCTGCGCCTGCGCCTGCGCCGGCTCCATGCCGATCGGGCCCGGGCCGGTCGGCTCGATTCGGGTCGGCATCGTGCCCCTCCCCGTTGGCTGGCAAACCGTCATGCTACGCCCGGTGTTCGCTGCGGCGAGTTGCCTCAACCGGCCAGGAGTCGACGCGATGCCGATCGCCCGCCGCGTTTCGGCCGCGATGCCGTGACGCAGCGCCGCTTCACCCCAACGCGATCCGTCGGATCGCAGGAACAACCAGGCCTCGGGATTCGGCAGCAGCGCCGCGTGGCAGTGGTCGAGGTAGTCGTCGACGATCGCTTTCGCCGGCCCGACGATCGCGCATTCGGGCGCTGCCGCCGCATCGCCGGCCACGAGCGACATCGGACCGTGCCGCCCGGAGGGCCGGCGCAATTCGTGCCCCAGCCTCAGGCCGGCCAGTTGCCCGAGGCGCAGCGGCGCCGTGAGCAACAGCGCGAGGGCCACCGCGAGCTGCGCCTTGCGCACCGCCCGCGGCTGCAGCGAGCGCCCGCCGGCCGCCTCCGCGAACAGGCGCTCGGGCAGCGTCCGCAGTGCAGCGAGCGTCGCCGGATCGGCGAAGCGCTCGAGCGCCAGGCGATCGCTCCCGGCGCGCCGGGGCGCGACACCCCCGCCGAGGCGGCGTTTGTAGTGCCCCAGCTGGTCGAGTTGCGACGCCGGCGCCTTGACCCACTGGCGGGCAACGCCGAAGAGGGTGACCGCGAGCCCGCGCGCGAACGTACCCGCCTGCCGCTCGCCGCCCGGCCCGAGGTATTCGCCCAGCAGTAGCTTGAAGTTGACCGGCTCGACCAGCGTCGCGAGGCTGATCACCCGGCGCGGGTAGCCGAGCCGGCGCGCCAGCGCCGAGGCCGCCAGCCGCAGGTGCTCGCCGCGCAGCCGCACTGTGGACGGCGAGAGGCTGCGGGAGGAGCCGTCGCGGGAAAGCCGCCCCGAATGCGCCGCCCAGGCCAGATAGCGCTCGAGGTCGCGCCGGAAAGTGATCGGAAACGCGTCGAGCGGCAGCTGTGACGGGCGCGCCGGGCGAGCGGGCGAGGCGAGCCGCAGCCGCGGCCAGCCCGCGACCAGCCCCGCCGCCTCGTTCCAGCACTCCGCCGCCTGACGGCGAAACGCCCGCGCCCGCGCTTCCCCCGCGCTCGCCGCGAGGCGCCCGGCAATCGCCTCGAGCAGCGCGTCCGACACCATCTGCGGCTCGACGCCGGCCGCCGACGCCTCGCGAATCAGCCGCGACAGCCCGTAGCGCAGCCGCCGCGTGGGCAGCCGCTCGCGCAGCGCCGCCCAGTGCGGCGTGAGCGCAGTGTCGCGGGGGGCCGGGCCGGTCTCGCCGCCATGCAGCGCAATCGCCCGCCTCAAGCGCCAGCGTATGTTGGCCACCGTCTTGTCGGCGCGGCCCCGGGCCGGCTTCGGCACCCGGGCCAGCCGGCGATCGAGTTCGGCCGCGTCGGCCGGCGTCGCCGCCGCGTCGCTGCCGAGCATCGCGCACAGCGCACGGATCGCCGCCCGGCAGTCGCGCCGGTCACGCGCGGCGAGCCCGGAGCTCGCCTCGATCCAGACCTGCAGGTCGGCGAGGCTGACCGCGGGCGCATCGGCCGGGCCGGCGGTCGACTGGTGAGAATCGGTGGAACGCATGCCTGGCATGGCTGCACCCGGATCGTTCGGTTGTCGCGTCGGTCACCCTGGCTTCGAGAATACTCCATCAATATACGACGGACAATTATTCGACTCAATTCCCGATACGGCATGCCCGAGGAGCCCGCAGCATGGCCGTCGTCGACAGAAGCAGGGGGGCGGCGCCGCCAGGCACCGGCCGCCGGGGCCCGCCTACCCGCCCATCATCTGGCTGGGCAGCCAGGTGGCGAGCTCCGGCACGAAGGCCAGCAGCACCATGGTGAGCAGCATGATCACGACGAACGGCATCGCGCCCAGCAGCACGGTCCCAAGCGGCACCTGCGGCGCAACCCCCCTGAGCACGTACAGGTTCAGCCCTACCGGGGGGGTGATCAGACCGACCTCGAGGTTGATCGTCAGGATCACCGCGAACCAGATCAGGTCGAAATTGTTGGCCTCCAGCACCGGAGTGAGGATCGGCATTACCATCACGATGATCGCCACCGGCGGCAGGAAGCAGCCGGCAAGCAGCAGGAACGCGTTGATCGCCAGCATCAGCACCCAGCGATTCAGGCCGAGATCGACCATCGCCTGCGCGGCGGTCTGCGTCACGTAGAGCAGCGACATCATGTACGAGAAGATCGCCGCCGCGCCGATGATCATCAGGATCATCGTCGACTCGCGCACCGTCTCGCTCATGATCCGCCAGAGGTCCTGCGCGCGCCAGGCGCGGTAGATCGCGACGACCAGGGTCATCGCGAGCACCGCCGAGATCGCCGCCACCTCCGACGGCGTTGCGAGGCCCCCGTACATCGCGTAGGCGATCGCGACGATGATCGCGATGAACGGCGAGACGCGCCCGAGCCCGTGCATCTTCTGCGCCAGCGTGTAGCGGGCGGCTTCGGTTCCGATCCCGCGACGCGACAGCAGCGTGGCCAGCCAGGCGTAGAGGGAGAAGAACACGACCAGCAGAACGCCCGGCACGATGCCGGCCAGGAACAGTCGCCCGATCGAGGTTTCGGTCGCCAGCCCGTACAGGATCATCGTGATCGACGGCGGGATCAGGATGCCCAGCGTGCCGCCCGCGCAGATCGAGCCGGTGGCCAGCGCCGGCGACACGCCGCGGCGCAGCATCTCGGGAACGCCCGCCTTGCCGATCGCCGCCGCGGTTGCCGGGCTCGAGCCGCAGATCGCCGAGAAGACGCCGCAGGCGAGAATGTTCGCGATCACCAGCCCGCCAGGCACGCGCGCGAGCCACCGATGCAGCGACTCGTAGATGTCGCGGCCCGCCGCCGACGATCCGATCGCGGCACCCAGCAGCACGAACAACGGGATCGTCAGCAGCGCGAACGACGCCAGCTCGTCCATCATCACGATCGGTACGTTCGCGATGCTGCCGAATCCCTGGAACGCCACGAGAAAGCCCAGCGAGACCAGCGTCAGCCCCCAGGCGATCGGCAGGCCCGAGAACAGCACCAAGAGCGTGATCACCAGGATCAGCAGGCCGACCTGCATCTCAGTCATGCGCGAGGCGCTCCGGCGCAGGCGAGCGCATCAGCTCGACCAGGTATTGCAGCGCGGTCAGGCCGAGCCCGACCGGCATCGTCAGGTACAGCGGCCACTTGCGCGGCGCCCAGGTGCTCTCGCTGCGCTCGCCGCGCAGGAACGACTCCCAGGCGAGTTCGCCGCCCAGCACCGCCAGGTACAGGCAGACCAGCATGCCGACGATCGCCACGATCGTGGCCAGGCGCCTGCGGTGGCGCTGCGGCAGATAGTGCGACAGCAGGTCGACGCCGACGTGGCCGTTGGTGCGCAGCGTGTACGGCGAGGCGAGGAACAGCGACGCCACCATCATGTAGACCGAGAACTCGATCTCCCAGAAAGTGGAGTTGCCCAGCGCCCGGTAGATCACGCTCCAGGTGATGACGGCCGAGGCGGCTGCCAGCAGCACCGCCGCGACGACCGCCAGCAGGTCGCCGAGGCGGTCGATCGCCCGGACGAAAGCGCGCATGCGCCGCTTACTTGACCTGCAGCAGCGCGTCCATCAGGTCCTTGGCCTCGGGCGAGATCGCGGCGAACTCCTTCCAGGAGGTCTCCTTCGCCAGTGCGAGCCATTCGTCGAACTCGGCCTTGGTCATCTGGTGCACCTTGCCGCCGGCCTTGCGATAGGCCTCGGCCATCTTCTCGCCGGCCTCGCGCTGCAGCTTCAGGAAGTACTCGTCGGACTTGTCCGCCGCCTCCTCGAAGATCTTCTGCTGCGCCGGCGTGAGCTTGTCCCAGTGCTGCTTCGACATCACCAGCGGCTGCATGAGCATCCACAGCGTGTAGTCGCCCGGCACCGTCGCGTGCTTCGTCTGCTCGTACAGGCGCATGCTGACGAAGGTTTCGGCCGAAGTGAGCGTGGCGTTGAGCACGCCGGACTGCAGCGCCGGATACAGTTCGCTCGAGGCCATGCTGACCACCGAGGAACCCGCGGCCTTCAGCATCGATTCGAAGGTGGGATCGGCCGCGCGCATCTTCAGCCCCGCCACCGACTTCGGATCGGTGATGTCGCGGTCTTTCGCGGCGAAGCCACCCGGGGTCCACCACCAGGTGACGATGTGCACGCCGTTCCGTTGGGCGAGTTCCTGCAGCTTCTGCCGGTACGCAGATTTCTTCAGGCGCATCGCGAAGTCGAGGTTCGGGATCGTGCCCGGCAGGATCACAGCCGAGAACTCCTTCGCCTTGCCCGCCGCGTAGGACATCGGAAAGATCGCCATCTCGAGCGTGCCGTTTTGCAGCGCGTCGAATTGTGCGACCGGCTTGATGCCCAGCGAGCTCGACGGGAAGATCCTGAACTTGATGTTCTTGTCCTGCCGGGTGACCTCCTCGACGAACACCCGCGCGGCGAGGTCGCGGCCGTCGGCGTTCGCCTTGAACTGGTGCGAGATCTTGATTTCCTGCGCGTTCGCAGCTGCGCTTGCGCCGAACGCGAACGCCAGCGCGATCGCCATTGCCGCGCCGATCCTGAGCGTGCCTGCCATGTCGTCTCCCCCCGTTTGCGGGCACGGCCCGCGAGCGGGCCGATCCCTTCTTCTGCTTGTGACCGTGACCCAATATGGGGGCGTCGCTCCGGCCTGTCAACCGCGCCGCAACCCTGCAGGGGCTGGCGGTCTCAGCTGTTGTCGCCTTCCCACTTGCCGACCAGTGGCGCCAATCGAATGCCTCGTCATGGGGATACGAAAGTCGCGCGCATCGCATCGGCCGCCTCGCGCAGCCGCGGCACCTGGGCCAGCAATTCGTCGAGCGTCATGCGTCCCTCGGGCGCCTGCACCGCGACCGCCGCGCACGCGCGCTGCCGGTCGAGCATGACCGGCACCGCGATCCCGTTCAGGCCGCGCAGATGTTCGGCCCGGTTGATCCCGACGCGCCGCCGGCGCGTCTCGACCAGTTCGCGCACGAGCACGTCGCGATCGACGATGGTCGAACCGGTGTAACCGCGCAGCGTCATCTGCTCGAGCAGACGCTCGCGCTGCAGCTTCGGCAACAGGCTGAGCAGCAGCTTGCCGCTGGAGGTCGCATGCAGCGGAACGTGCGATCCGGGTGCGAGCATCATTCGCAGCGGCCACGAAGTCTCGACGCGATCGAGGTAGACGACGTCGACTCCGGCGAGCGCCGTCAGGTTGCAGGTCTCGCCGATCTTGTCGACGAGTCGGTGCAGGATCGCGCGGCGCTGCTGGCGCAAGGGGCCGTTCATCAACGCGTCGACTCCGAAGCGCTCGACACGCACGCCCAGTTGCAGCCGGCGCCCCGCGGGCTCGCGCATGATCAGCCCGGCGCGCTGAAGCTGGCCCACCAACCGGTGCACCGTCTGCTTGGGCAGCGCAAGCGCCTCGACGATCTCGGCGAGCAGGCACCCGTCGGTTCGCGCGGCAACCACCTCGAGCACACGGAACGCCCGCACTGCGGCCGCATTCGACTGATTGCCCTGCATCGCAAGCTCCCATTCCGCTGTGCATCGGAAATCACGTTAATCGAGACTCTGTTGCAGCGCAATCCCGCCTAACATGATTCAAACCCCGCGCCCCGGCCAGGACGGATCCCTCCGCGGAGAAGGCTGGGCGTGCGCGAGATCCGGCCGAGCGCCCGTACCGACGAGGAGATCACCATGCCTGCACCGAACCGAGCCGCACTCTCCCGGAAAACCGACCCTTCGCGCCGCGCCCTGCTGTCGGCCGCCGGTGCGCTTGCGCTGGCGCCGTCGTTGTCGCGCGCCCAGGACAAGTTCCCGTCACGACCGATCGAATTCGTCGTGCCCTGGGGCGCGGGCGGCGGCGCCGACCAGCTTGCGCGCCGCACCGGGAAGCTGCTCGAGACCGAGCTCGGGGTGTCGCTGCCGGTGCTGAACGTCACCGGCGCCACCGGCAATACCGGAACGGCGAAGCTGCTGTCCTCACCGGCCGACGGCTACATGATCTGCGTGTTCATCGGCGACACGCTGGCCACGCTGGCTGGCGGCAAGGGCCGCTGGAAACTCTCCGACATCACGCCGCTGGGCATCATGATCCGCCAGCCGAGCGGGCTGTTCGTGAAGAGCGACGCAAAGTGGAAGAACTTCGCCGACCTGCTGGCCGATGCACGCACGAACGAACTGAAGGTCGGTGTCACCGGCTTCGGCAGCGTCGACGAGATCCTGGTCAACCAGATGAAGGCCAAGGGCTACAAGTTCCGTGTCGTACCGTTCGCCGCGCCCGGAGAGCGGTACACCTCCGTGCTCGGCGGGCACGCCGACGTGGTGATCGAGCAGGCCGGCGACGTGCGCTCCTTCCTCGCCAACAAGCAGATGCGGCCGGTCGTGTTCTTCGCCGACCAGCCGCAGACCGGGTACACCGACGTCGCCCTCGCGAAGGACTCCGGGTTCTCGCTGGTGATCAGCCAGTTCCGCGCGATCGTCGTGCGCGCCGGCACCGACCCGAAGCACGTGGCAACCCTGGCCGCAGCGATCGAGAAAGTGGCGCGCAGCGGCGACTTCAAGCAGTACCTGGTCGACGAACTCGCTTTTGCCGACAGCTTCATCCCGGCAGACAAGGCGGACGCCTTCCTCAAGGGCGAACTCGATCGCATCGAAGCCAACCTGCCGGCGAAGTCCTGACGTCGCCGCGCCCCGGGAAACGACTGCAATGCCCAACCGGATGAAGCGGGTACTGCCGCACCTGGTGATGTTGCTGGCGTCGGTGCTGCTGTACTGGTCGGCGATGCAGATCGACACGGGTGCAGCGGGCGATGCGCATCGGATCGGGCCGGACTTCTGGCCCAAGACGGTGGTCGCGATCATGGGGTTGTTGTGCCTCTACGAGGTCGTCAAGCGTCTGGTTGCGAAGTCGACGTTCACCGCCGAGGGCCTGACCGGGGAGTTCGCGCACAACCCGTCCGGGGCGGCGCCGGAGGCGACCGGGCCGGCGCCAGCCGGGGCAACGCAAGCGCAGGCCGAGTACCCCGGGCGGCTGCTGGGCGGCCTCGTGCTGATCGGCGCGTTTGCACTCGGCGTGGACTGGCTGGGGTTCTTTCTGGCCACCGCGCTGTTCCTGGCGCTGTTCATGCTGATCGGCGGGTTCTCGCGCCCCTTGCTGGCGGGTGCGATCGGTTTGGCGGGCAGTTTTCTGCTGATCGTGATCTTCATGCGCGTGGCCTACATCTCGCTGCCGCTGGGTGCCGGGCCATTTCGCGAGGTCTCGCTGGCGCTGCTGCGCCTGCTGGGCGTGAGCTGAAGGAACGCAGGCGATGGACGTGCTGATGCACCTGCTCGGCGGCGTCGTGACGGTGCTCACGCCGCTGAACTTCCTGGTGCTGCTGATCGGCCTGGTGCTGGGAATGCTGGTGGCGGTGCTGCCCGGGCTCACGCTGGTGATGGGAGTGGTGCTCGCATTGCCCTTCACCTACAAGATGGGCGTGGGGCCGGCGCTGATCCTGCTCACCGCGATGTACGTCTCGGGCACCTACGCCGGCGCGATCACGTCGATCCTGTTTCGCATTCCCGGCGAGCCGATGGACGTGCCGCTGCTGTGGGACGGCTACGAGATGACGCGCAAGGGCCAGGCGGCGCGGGCGCTGGGCTGGTCGCTGGCGGCGGCGTTCATCGGCGGCATCGCCTCGGCGATCATGATGGTGGCGATGGCCGAGCCGGTGGCGCGCGTGGCGCTGAACTTCTCCTCGCCCGAGTTCTTCGCGATCGTGTTCTTCGGCCTGATCAGCGTGGTGGCGCTCTCGGGCGACTCGGTGGTCAATGCGCTCGTGAGCCTGTGCCTGGGGCTGCTGATCGCAACCATCGGGGTCGACGACATCTACGGGGCCGAGCGCTTCGCCTTCGGCCAGCCGTTTCTGCTCGACGGGGTCGATTTCCTGCTGGTGATGGTGGGCGCCTACGGCATCGGCGAGGTGCTCACGCGGATGCACGCCGGTTTCGCGGCCGAATCCGGCGAGGGCGGTGACGGGCAGGCGCGCTTTCGCACTGCGCTGCCGCGCTGGGCCGAGATCCTGCGGGTGAAATTCACACTGTTGCGCGGCACGCTCACCGGCGTGGTGGTGGGAATCGTTCCGGGGGCCGGCGCGACCGTCTCGGCCTTCGTCGCCTACGGGCTGGAGAGCCAGTACGGCAGGAACCGCAAGCAGCTGGGCACCGGGGCACCCGAGGGCATCGTGGCGGCCAAGTCGGCGGCCACCGCGTCGGTGGGTGGCGCGCTGGTGCCGCTGCTGGCGATGGGCATCCCGGGCAGCGGCGCCACCGCCGTCATGCTCGCGGCGTTCCTGCTGCACGGCATCCAGCCCGGGCCCCAGGTGTTCGTGAGCAGCACCGGGCTGGTCTACGCGGTGTTCGCGGCGGTGTTCCTGTCGGTCATCGGCATGTGCGTGCTGGGCTATTTCGCGATCAAGCCGCTGTGCAAGGTGCTCGACGCCCCGGAAGCAGTCGTCTCGGCCTTCGTGGTCGTGTTCTGCTTCGTCGGCGCCTTCGCCGCGCGCAACAGCCTGTCCGACCTGTACGTGATCTCCGCCTTCGGGCTGATCGGCTATCTCTTCGAGCGCTTCCGCTTTCCGATCGCGCCGCTGGTGCTGGGCACGATCCTCGGACCACTCGCCGAGACCAACTTCATGACCATGATGGTGAGCTTCGACAACGACTGGACCGTGCTCTTTACCCGCCCGATCAGCGCGGTCGTGATGCTGCTCGCCATCGCCGGACTACTCTGGCCGATCGTGCGCGCACTGCGGCAGCGTCGGCGCGAGGCGCGTTTCGGACAACCCGTCGAGCGGTCACAAGCATGAGCAACACCGACATGGAATCGGCAGCCGAAGCAGTCCGGGAGGTCGTCAGGCGGGCGCGCAAGGCGCAAGCCGTCACTGCCGGCTGGAACCAGGCGCGCGTCGACGAGGTGGTCGACGCCGCTGCGTGGGCAATCCTCGAGCCCGGGCGCAACCGCGAACTGGCCGAACTCGCCGTTGCCGACACCGGCGTGGGCAACGTCGAAGACAAGGTGCGCAAGAACCACCGCAAGACGCTCGGCCTGCTGCGCGACCTTCACGGCATGAAGACGGTCGACGTGATCGCCGAGTGTCCGGAGCGCGGCCTGGTGGAGATCGCCCGGCCAGTGGGCGTCGTCGCGGCGATCACCCCCTCGACCAATCCCGCCGCCACGCCCGCCAACAAGATCATCAACGCCCTGAAGGCGCGCAACGCGATCGTGGTTGCGCCCAGCCCGAAGGGCCGCAGCACCTGCGCGAAGCTGCTGGAGTTCATTCACGCACAGTTCGACCGCGTCGACGCGCCGCACGACCTGGTGCAGATGCTGCCGGGCACGATCACCAAGGAGGCCACCGCGGTGCTGATGCGCGAGGCCGACCTGGTCGTCGCCACCGGCTCGCAGAGCAACGTGCGCGCCGCCTACACCTGCGGCACGCCGGCGTTCGGCGTGGGCGCGGGCAACGTCGCGGCAATCGTCGACGAGACGGCCGATTGCGAGGCGGCCGCCGAGCGCATCGTGCGCTCGAAGACGTTCGACAACGCCACCAGCTGCTCGTCCGAGAACAGCGTCGTGGTCGTGCGCGCCGCGCGCGAGCGGCTGCTCGCGGCGCTCGCCGCCCGCGGCGTGGTGCTGCTCGACGACGCGCACAAGGCGGCGCTGCAGCGCGCGATGTGGCCCGGCGGCAAGCTCTCGGCCGACGTGATCGGCAAGTCGGCCAGCGAAATCGCCGCGGTCGCCGGCTTCGGCGACCTCGCCAGGCGCACCGACCTGCGCGTGCTGATGGTCGCCGAGTCCGACTGCGGCCCGGCGCATCCGTTCTCGGGCGAGAAGCTCTCGCCGGTGATGGCGCTTTACGTGGCGCAGGACTTCGACGAGGCCCGGCGCGTCGTGCAGCGCATCTACGACTACATGGGTGCGGGGCACTCGGTGGGCCTGCACACCGCGGTCGAGCCCCGCGCGCTCGAGCTCGGGCTGCACCTGCCGGTGGCGCGCGTGATCGTCAACCAGGCGCACTGCATCGCCACCGGCGGCAGTTTCGACAACGGCCTGCCGTTCTCGCTGTCGATGGGGTGCGGCACCTGGGGCCGCAACAACTTCAGCGACAACATGAACGTGCGTCACTACATGAACATCACGCGCATCGCCAGGCCGATTCCCGAGCGCGTGCCCGAGCTCGACGATCTGCTCGGCGCGTTCTTCAGGAAGCACGGGCGCTGAAGAACACCGACATCATGACGATCGAACATCATCAGCCCGGTGATCCGCGCACCGTCACCGCGCTGGTCGACGCGCGCGCCGCCGACCGCGGCGACGCCAGCTACCTCGTCGCCACCGAAACCGGCCGCACGCTCGACTTCGCCGGGCTGCGGGCGTCGTGCCGACGCATCGGCGCGCTGCTCGCGCGGCTCGGCGCCGGCGCCGGCGAGAACGTCGCCATCGTGATGCCCAACGGCATCGCGACGGTGCGCCTGCTGCTCGGCGCGATGTACAGCGGCCGCGCGGTGGTTCCGGTGAACCTGGTGTCGCAGCCCGAGCAGATGCGCTACGTGATCGAGCACGCCGGCTGCCGGCTGATCTTCGCCTCGCCCGATTGGGCGGCGCGGCTGCGCGAGATCCTCTCCGGCTGTGCGCCGATGCCGGCGATCGTCGAGGTCGATCCCGACGCGCAGGCGATTCCCGGCGAAGACGAAACCGGCATCGCGAACACCCACGAGGCCGCCGACGCGCACCGCCCGGCCGGCGCGGGCACCGGGCCCCTACCATCGCCTTCGCCCGACGACCTCGCGCTCCTGATGTACACGTCCGGCACGACCGGCAAGCCCAAGGGAGTGATCCTCACGCACGCGAACCTGGCCGCGAATGCGCACGCGATCAGCCGCGAGCACCTGCTCGGTCCCGCCGACCGCGTCGCCGCGGTGCTGCCGCTCTACCACATCAACGCGTTCGCGGTGACGATGCTCGCACCGCTCGCGCACGGCGGCAGCCTGGCGATCGCGCGGCGCTTCTCGGCGGGGCGCTTCTGGCCGATGGTCGTCGCGCATCGGTGCACCTGGATCAACGTGGTGCCCACCATCATCAGCTACCTGCTCGAGGGCGAATCGCCGCCGCGCGAGCAGCTCGCGGCGATCCGCTTCTGCCGCTCGGCCTCGGCGGCTCTCCCGCCCGAGCATCACCGCGCCTTCGAGGCGAAGTTCGGCATCGGCATCGTCGAGACGATGGGTCTGACCGAGACGGTCGCCCCTGCTTTCAGCAATCCGATCGAGCCGGGCGCGCGCCGCATCGGATCCGTGGGGCGGCCCTCCGGATGCGAGGCGCGGGTGGTCGACGAGCAGGGGCAGACCGTGCCCGATGGCCAGACCGGCGAGATCCTCATCCGCGGGCCGCAGGTCACACCCGGCTACTACCGCAACCCCGAGGCGAGCGCTGCGGCTTTCGTCGACGGATGGCTGCGCACCGGCGACCTCGGACGGCGCGACGCCGACGGCTTCTTCTACGTCACCGGACGCATCAAGGAGCTGATCATCAAGGGCGGCGAAAACATCGCCCCGCGCGAAATCGACGAGGTGCTGCTGCGCCACCCGGCGGTGGCCGACGCCGCCGCGGTCGGGCTGCCCGACCGTCACTACGGCCAGGAGATCCTCGCCTGCGTCATCGTCCGCGAGGAGCGTCGCGCCCGCAGCGCCGAGGACGAGCAGTCGCTGCGCGACGAATTGCGCGCGTTCTGCGAGATGCACCTGGGCCGCTACAAGACGCCCAGGGAAATCCGCTTCGTCGACGAACTGCCTCGCGGCCCGTCCGGAAAAGTGCAGCGGCTGAAGCTCGTCGCAGGCTCCTGAGGCGCCTCGCGGAAGGCCGCGGCAAAGCGATTATCATTGCGGCTTTGCACCGGACCGGGATCCCCCGCATGAGCAAGACCACGACCATGAAGGTCGAAGTGCGCTTCGGCGACTGCGACCCCGCCGGTATCGTGTTTTTCCCCCGCTACCATCGCTGGATGGACGCGGCGTCGCTGCATTTCTTCATGACTCTCGGGGTGCCGCCCTGGCACGAACTCGAGCGCATCAACGGCATCATCGGCACGCCGATGCTCGAGCACCACACCCGGTTCTTCAAGAGCTCCACCTACGGCGAAACGCTCGAGATCCGCACCGAGGTCGAGGAGTGGCGCTCGAAAGTCTTCGTCCAGAAGCACACGATCGTGCGCGGCGACGACCTGATCTGCGAAAGCCGCGAGACCCGCGTCTTCTGCATCCGCGATCCGGCCGACCGCACGCGCATCCATGCGGTGCCGGTTCCCGAGGACATCCTGGCGCGTTGCCGCTGAGCGCCTCGGGATGTGCGCGAGCGTGCGCCGGCGCCGGCGCACACCTCACCGCCTGCCGGGAGCGCCTTCGACCACGGCGCCGCGCGACACTTCGGCCTCTTCGCCGATCAGCCCGCGCGGACGGACCACCAGCGTGACCATCAGCACCAGACCGATCAGGATCACCTGCGCGGCGCCGCCCTTGACCTGCAGGCCGGGCGGCAGCAACTGCTGCGCGAGCGTACCGCTGAGGGTCCACACTGCCCACATGACGAGCGCACCGAGCACCGCCCCCTTGTTGTTGCCGCTGCCGCCGACGATCAGCATGGTCCAGACCTGGAAGGTGAGGATCGGCTGGAAGTCTTCCGGGCTGACGAAGCCCACGAAGCTCGCGTACAGCGCGCCGCCGATTCCCATGATCGACGAGCCGATGACGAAGGCCTGCAGGCGAAAGAGGAAGGCATTCTTGCCGAGCGAAGAAGCGGCGGTCTCGTCCTCGCGAATCGCCTTGAGCACCCTGCCCCATGGCGAGCGGACCATCGCCTCGAGCCCGGCGTACACCGACAGCACCACCGCAAGCGACAGCCCCAGCATCAGCGCGTTGCGGGCAAGGACGGTGTCGAGCAGGCCCGGAAGCGGCCGTGGAATGCCCGACGCGCCCTGGCTGCCTCCCGTGAGCCACTGGGCATTCAGCGCCACCAGGTGAAGCGTGGTGGCGATGCCGATCGTCACGATCGCGAGGTAGTCTTCGCGCAGCCTCAACGTGGGTATTCCGACGACGAAGGCCACTACGCCCGAGGCGAGCGCCGCGCCCAGCAGCCCGACCGGAAACGGCAACCCGCGGCCGCCGAGCTGCATCGGGTACTCCGGACCACACAGGATCGCGAAGGCGTAGGCACCCACGAGAAAGAATCCCGCCACGCCGATGTTGAACAGGCCCGTATAGCCCCACTGCAGGTTCAGGCCCAGGCAGACGACCGCGAAGATCGAAGCCTGCGCGAGAAAGAAAACCAGGTACGAGAGCATTCCGGTCAACTGCGATCTCCCAGAATGCCCTGCGGGTACACGAGCAGGATCAGGAACATCAGCGTGAAGGCAACCGCGGGCTTGTACGCCGCGCCGATCAGCGGCACCGACAGCTCCTGCGCCAGCCCGATGATCAGCCCTCCGACCACCGCGCCGTAGATGCTGCCGATGCCGCCGAGGATGGTCGCGGCAAACATGGGCAGGATCAGGTTGAAGCCCATTTCCGGGGAGATCTGTACGGTGAGTCCGAACAGAATTCCGGCCACGGCCGCCAGCCCTGCGCCGATGAACCAGGTCCAGCGGATCATCGCCTGCACGTCGATGCCGGCCACGCGCGCGAGCGACGGATCGTCGGAAACCGCGCGCATCGAGCGCCCCAGCGAGGAGCGCGTGAGAAACAGGTGCAGCGCGAGCATCAGCGCCGCGGTGAGCGCAACGACGAAAAGCTCGTCGCCGGTCATGCGCACCCCCGGCACGATCTCCCTGGACACCGCGATCGTGCGCGAGAAGTACTCGGGGCGCGGGCTCCAGACGAACACGACGACGTTGCGCAGCATCAGCGAGGCGCCGAAGGACGCAATCACCAGCGTCACGGTGACGTCGCTGCGGCGCAGCCGGCGAAAGAGCAAGCGGTCGAGTACGAGCGCGAGCAGCGCGGAAAGCACGAGCCCGATCACCGCCGCCAGCAGAAAGCCCCACCCGAAGGTGAGCGGACCGATCGGGGCAGCGCCGGCGAAGAAGGCGGCGAACACCAGCGTGAAATACGCGCCGAACGTCAGGAACTCGCCATGCGCGAAATTGGCGAAGCGCAGGATGTTGTAGGTGAGTGTGAGCCCGATCGCGCCCAGCGCGAGCGTCGCACCGAGCACGACGCCGTTTGCGACATACTGCATCATGCGAGCGCCCGCCGCGCCCCGAGGTAGAGCGCACCGACCTCCGGGTCGGCAAGCAGGTCGCCCGCGCCACCCTCGATCTGCTCGCGCCCTTCGGCGAGCACGTATCCGCGATCCGATACAGCCAGCGCGGCGCGCGCGTTCTGCTCGACCACGAGGATCGTCAGTCCGAGTTCGCGCACTTCACGCACCTTGGCGAAAAGGATCGCGACCAGCAGTGGCGACAACCCGGCCGAGGGTTCGTCGAGCATCAGCACGCGCGGACGCGACATCAGCGCGCGCGCGACCGCGACCATCTGACGCTCGCCCCCGGAAAGCGTGCCCGCTGCCTGTCGACGCCTCTCGGCCAGCCGCGGGAACAACTCGTAGACCCGGTCCAGGTCGTCGCGGAAACCCCCCGATGCTCGGTGCGCGCCAGCGCCGATCTCGAGGTTCTCCCGCACCGAAAGGCGCGCAAAGACGTTGCCCGTCTGCGGCACATAGGCAAGACCATGGGAGACCATCCTGTGCGCAGGCACCGCGAGCAGCGATTCCCCGAACAGGCGAATCGACCCCGAGCGCACCGGAACCAGACCGGCGATCGCCTTGATCAGGGTGGACTTGCCCGCTCCGTTCGGTCCGAGCACGGTGACGATCTCGCGCTCGCGCACCCGCAGGCTGACGCCGCGCAGTATGTCGGCCTCCGGCACGTAACCGGCCACCACGTCGCGGACCTCGAGCGCGGGCTCGCCCCGGGAGGCTCTCCTCGGGGGGCGGTCCGCCCCGGCCGGCTCGCGCCCCGTACTCACGCGGGGACACCTCCGAGATAGGCCTCGAGCACTCGCGGATCGTTGCGCACCTGCTCCGGTGAGCCCTCGAGCAGCAGCCTGCCGTTGGCCATCACCAGGATCGGATCGCACAGGCTCATGATCAGGTCCATGTTGTGCTCGATGACGAGAAAGTCGATCCCGCGCTCGTGCAATTCGCGCAGCCGGTCGACGATCGTTTCCAGCAGCGCCGGGTTCACACCCGCGCCGGGTTCGTCGAGCAGGATCAGCCTGGGCTCGGACATCAGCACCCGCGCCAGTTCGAGGAGTTTCTGCTGGCCGCCCGACAGGTTGCGCGCGAACTCGCCCGACAGACGCCCCAGCCCGAGGAAATCGAGCACCTCGCGTGCACGCTCGCGCACTGCCCGTTCCTGCTCGCGCACGCGCCGACGGGCAACCCAGTTGTTCCAGAACTTCTCGCCTGCCTGCCGTTGCGGCACCAGCATGCAGTTCTCGAGCACCGTCATCGCCGCGAAAGGCCGCGGAATCTGGAAGGTGCGCACCAGCCCTTCGTCGAAGATGCGATGCGGCGCAAGGCCGCCGATGCTGCGCCCGAGGAAGGCGATCGTCCCGGAATCCGGGCGATGTACGCCGGCGATCATGTTGAAGAGCGTGGTCTTGCCCGCGCCGTTCGGCCCGATCAGACCGGTGATCGTGTTCGCGCGCAACGTGAACGAGACGTCGTCGACTGCGCGCAGCCCTCCGAACTCCTTGACGAGCGCCCGGACCTCGAGCATTGCCCGTTCACTTCGAGCCGGTCCGCAACTGGCGAATCTGTTCGACGCTCACCATGCCTGTGTTGGTCACCTTGCCGTCGTGCACCTTCCACACGACCATCGGCGCGTCGATGTCGCCGTTCCGGTCGAATCGCAGCGGGCCGGAGGCGCCGACGTACCGGATCGCCTTGCCCTCGGCGGCCAGGCGCAGGCCCTTCTTCAGCGACTCGGCACCGGCGTGGATCTCCTCGCCGTTCGGATCGGTTACCTTGCGGATGCCGTCGCGAATCGCCCTGGCGTCGTTCTTCTTCGAGTGGGCCATCGCCAGCCCGATGAGCACTGCCGCATCGTACGCGTTGGTAATGTAAGGCTGCGCCGACAACGCGCCGTACTTCGCCTGGTATCCCCTGGTAAAGAGCTCCAGCGATGGCGTTTGCACCGAACCGGCGGCAGTGCCGTACACGTCCTTCAGGTACTGCGCGCCCACGTCGTTGGCGTAATCCTGCGACTGCAGGCCGTCGGGCAGCAGGAACTTCTGCGGACCGCCGCCGGCGATCCACTCACGCGTGATCGTCGTGCCGTCGCCCGGATAACCGATCAGGAACAGCGCATCGGGCTTCGGATTCATCGCCTTGTTGACTTCCGAGCGGTACGACGGCTGGCTCTGGTTGTAGGCGACGTTCTGCGTAATCGATCCGCCCGACTTGCGGAACGCCTCCGAGAACTCCTTGCTCAGACCCTGACCATAGGGATTGTTCAGGTACAGCACGGCAACCTTCCCGATGCGCGCGTCGGCGGCGAGCTTGGCCAGCGCCACGCCCTGCAGCGCATCGGACGGACAGGTGCGGAACCAGTAGCCGTTCGTCTTGCCCTGCCCGGCCAGTTCGGTGAACGTCGGCGACGTCGACGCGGGCGAAATCTGCACGATGCCGCTGGAAGCGGTGACCGAGGTCAGGATCGCCGCGCTCACGCCACTGGACAGCGCGCCGATGATCGCCGGCACCCGCTGCACGTCGACGAGCTTGCGGGCGGCGTCTACGCCGACCGACGGGCTGGTCTGGTCGTCGAGCAGCGACAACTCGATGCTGCAGCCGTTCACGCCACCGGCGGCGTTCAGATCGGCCACGCCCAGCTGTGCACCCTTGGCGATGTCCTGGCCGAGC
Organism: Burkholderiales bacterium; assembly: GCA_003577305.1. Classification (GTDB taxonomy): domain Bacteria; phylum Pseudomonadota; class Gammaproteobacteria; order Burkholderiales; family Burkholderiaceae_E; genus Zeimonas. The sequence goes on along the minus strand of QEVL01000009.1, from coordinate 5,824 downwards.
GCGCCGAGCGAACCGGTGAGCGACATCACGCTTCCGATCGTCGTGGTGCACTTCGTCTGCGCATGCGCGGGGGCCACCCCGCAGACCGCCAGCATGAGACCGGCCAGCAATGCCTTCTTCGACACGGCAAATCCTCCCTGAAGGAACGTCGTTGGCGAGCTCGCCGCCCGCAGGCGATACTCTGGCACGAACCGGCCGATTCGGGAATCCGCAGCCGCAACGACAGCCAGCCCCGCGAGAGCAGGCAGAGAGCCGCGAAGCCGGAGTCGGGGGGTGCCGCGCCGGCCGTACCCGGGCTCTCAGCCGGTCGCTACGCGCAGTGCGTCGCGCGAACCGCTGCGCGTCCCCGCACCGCGTTCGGAGGCGGGCGCTTCGGGCGCCGCCGCGCCGCGATCGCGGCCGCTCCAGCGGCGAAACAGGTTGTGCTCGATGCCGACCTGGTCGAGCGCCTTGCCGATGCTCTGGTGCACGATGTCCATGATCGACTCGGGCCGGTGGTAGAAGGCCGGCATCGGCGGCAGGATCGTCGCGCCGCAGTCGGCCGCGCGCGTCATCAGCTCCAGGTGGCCCTTGTGCAGCGGCGTCTCGCGCACCATCAGCACCAGCGGACGGCGCTCCTTCAGCGTCACGTCGGCCGCTCGCACGACCAGGTTGTAGGTGAACGAATTCGCGATCGCCGACAGCGTCTTCACGGTACAGGGGGCCACGATCATGCCGCGCGTGCGGAACGACCCGCTCGCCACCGCAGCACCGATGTCCTTGTTCGGGTAGACAACGTCGGCCAGCGCACGCACCTCCTCGAGCGAGTAGTCGGTCTCGATCGCGAAGTTCATCCCGGCGGCCTCGCTCAGGATCAGGTGCGTCTCCTGCCCCAGCTCCTTCAGGGCGCGCAGCAGTTCGACCCCGTAGATGACGCCGGTGGCACCGGTGATGGCCACGACCAATGGCAAGCTCATGTTCGTCGTTCCCCGTCGATGGTTCATGCGGCCTGGGGGTGCCGCCGGGCATCCACCGATTCGATCACCCGGAAGCCCGCGGCCTCCAGCGCACCGACCACCAGCGACACGTCCTCGGCGTGAAAGCGGATGATGACCCGCTTGTGCGGATACTCCTCCACAATCTGCTCGCCCTGCAAGCCCACCGGGTAGATGCCCTGCAGTACCGCGCCGGCCGCCTCGGCGACGCCCGAGATGCGGCCCAGCACCCCGGGCCCGAGCTGCGTGGGCGCCAGCGTCACGCCGCTGCGCTGCTCCCAGGCGCCCAGGCAGTGCGCAGCCAGCTGGAAGATCTCGTTGGCCGAGATCACCCCGGCGACCCGCTCGCCATCCATGACCGGGAACTGCGCGACGCCCAGCTCCTGGCCGCGCCGCAGGCAGTGCTCCATCGTGTCGGTCACCTGCACCGTGGCCGGATTGCGCACCATCACGTCGCGCACCCTCAGGCGTGCCACGAAGAAGGCGAACTCGTCGGGATCCTGCGTGCGCAGCACGAACTGGCCCATCCGGAGCAGGTTCGCGCGCGTGACCAGGCCGCGCAGGCGCCCATCGTCGACCACCGGCAGTGCGTGCAGGTTGTTGTCGCTGATCAGCCGTTTCGCCTCCGACACCAGCGTGTCGCTGGGAATCGTCATCGGGTCGGCATGCATCCAGTTGCGCACCAGCATCGCCGCTACTCCTGTCCGGCCGCCGCGAGCGCCGGCGCCTGCGCCTGCCGGAACAGCGCGACGAACTCGTCGACCGCAACGCGCGCGAACTCGGGCGTGTACAGGTGCAGGTCGACCTCCCTGAGGCGCTCGGGGCGCGCGAGCCGCTCGCGCATCCGCGCGACGAAGGCCGCGTCGGCCACCGGGTCGTGAATCGGCCGGCCCTCGCGGTCGAGCGACGACCAGCCCTTCGTCGGCACGAGGAAGCTCCAGGGACCGCGCGCCCCGTTCAGCCGCGTGGCGATCACGTCGGCGGCCTGGCGCAGTTCGTCGGCGGTGGTGCGCACCTGCACGCGCAGACGATCCTGCACGTACTGCGGCCGATCCTTCGTCTTCTCGAGCATGTCGGCCCGCCCGCCGTAGGACAGGATGTCCAGGCCGCAGGGCGCGAGCACCATCGGTATTCCGGTCTCGACCGCCGCCATCAGCCGGTCGGGGCCGGGGTCGCGGTTGCCGTTGAACAGATGCTCCATCACGCCGCCGATGCAGATGTCGAGCACGCCGTGGAAGGCACCGTCGCGAATCATCTCCTCCATCGCGCGGTCACCCTTGCCCTGGGCATGGCAGACGATCGGCGTGAATCCCGCCTCCTCGAGCATGCCGAGCGCCGACTGCACCGCCATCTCGCCGAAGCCGAACGAGGACACCGCCACGCAGGGCTTGTCGAAGCGGATGTTCGTGCCCTGCGTCGCCTCGACCATGCCGCAGATCGCGCCCACCGCATTGACGATCTGGGCGCGCAGCAGCGGGTTCATCTTCACGATGTCGAGCACCGTGTGGTGCATCGTGATGTCGCGCGTGCCCACGTACTGGTCGATGTAGGCGGGGTGCGCGGCCATCGGCGAGGCCATCAGCTTCGGCATGCCGAAGGGCAGCCGCTTCATGACCGAGGTGGCCACCAGGGTCGCGGTGCCGCCGCCGATGCCGATGATGCCGTGCACCCGGCCCGCGCGCACCAGGTCGTCGACGATCGCCGACGCGCCGCGGATCTGGTTGTCGGTGGCCGCATCGCGGTCGCTGCGATACTTCTCGCGCACCACCTCGATCGGCAGGCCGCCACGCGCGGCCACCTCCTCGGTGCGGATGTCGCCGGGAAACGGGGGTGGCTCCTCCATGCTGAAGTCGAGCAGGATCGGATCGTGTCCGCGCGCGGCGATCAGCTCCTTCACGAACACGATGTCCTCGCCCCGCGTGTCGAGGTTGACGACGATCACGATCCCTCTCTTCATCTGCACCCGCTCCCCGTCTCCCCTCCCCCTTCCGCCTTCATTTCTTCTTCGTCTCCGGCCGCGTGAGCCGACCGATCATGTCGGCCACCGGACTCGCGCCGGCGAAACCGTATTCGTTCCAGCGGTCCGACACGCGCTGCAGCATCGCGCGGTCCATGAAGATCTCCTGCGGCTTGTTCTTCCACTCGTAGGGCGTGCAGGCGTCGAGGATGATCCGGCTGGTGATGTCGCGCGCCTCGATCGGCAGCCCCGGGTCGAGCGGCGTCGAGCGGCCGCGGTCGATGATCTGCGCCGAGCGTTTCGGATCGAAGCGCGTGGCGAGCGCCCACCAGACCCGGTCCATGTCGTCGGCCTCGATGTCGTGGTCGACGACGATCACGCCCTTCAGGCCATAGTGGCCCGTGGTGCTCGCGATCACCGCATTGCCCACGTGGTTCGAGTGGCCCGGATACATCTGCTTCACCGACACCACCGCCCAGAACCGGCCGGTGGCCGCCGCCGGCAGGTACACGCTCTGGATGCCGGGCACGCGCATCGTCTCCAGGTCATACCAGAGGGCGCCGGTGCGGTTCAGCGACTGGATCATGTGGATGTCGTTGATCGGCTTGCCGACCGTGGTCGCCCAGAAGACCGGCTTGTTCCGGTGCAGGATGCGCTTCACGCGCAGCACCGGCTTCGGGTAGTCCTTGCCCTTGTTGCCCGAGTAGTAGCCGGTGTATTCGCCGAAGGGGCCTTCGTCCATCAGCTCGTTCGGGTCGATCCAGCCCTCGGCGATGATCTCGGCGTTCGCGGGCAGCGTGAGCCCGGTGAGCTCGGACTTGAACACCGGCACCGGCCGACCGCGCAGCGCGCCGGCAATGTCGTACTCGTCGGTGCCGGCGCTGATCAGCGTGGAGCCCGCGAGGAAGAGCACCGGATCGCAGCCGACGACCGCCGCTGCCGGCATCAGCTCGCCGCGCTCCTGGTACTTCTTCATGTGCATGTCGCCATGCTTGCCCTTGATGATCTGCGAACCGAGGATGTTCCTGCCCAGCACCTGCGAGCGGTAGGTGCCGAGGTTGGTCCAGCCGGTGTCCGGGTCCTGCGTGACCAGGTATCCGGCGGTCACGAAGAAGCGCCCGCCGTCGTCCGGATAGAACCAGGGCACCGGGAACTTCTCCAGGTCGACCGCGTCGCCCTCGATCACGTTCTCCATCACCGGTGGGTTGTCGACGTAGGTCGGCTTGATCATCTGCTTGGTGGTCAGCTCCATCCACTTGCGCGAGAGCTGGCACATCGTGAGCGTGGGCTCCTGCTCGAGTGCCACCGCGATGCGCTGCGGCGTGGTGAACGCGCTGGTGAACTTTCACGTTCTCGTAGAGCAGCGCCGGGCCCTGCCGCTCCTCGTTCACCTTGGATACGTGGCACAGCTCGTACTTCCAGTCGACCTCGGCCTTCACGCGATGCAGCTGGCCGTTGGCCTCCAGCGCCGCGATGTAGCTGCGAAGGTCGTCGATCAGTCCCACTTCCGTCCTTGCGTTCATGTGTGCTCCGTTGTCAGAACGTTTGCCTGGTTGACCTAGTTCACTCTCTTGCCCTGAAGAAGGCTCGAGAGGATGTAGTCCATCGCCGATCCCGCCGACCCGCTCACCGCTGCCTGGCTGCGGCTGCTCCAGACCGTCTCGGGCCGCGCCTGGAGGATGAAGATGTTTCCGCCCGAGGGAAGGTCCTTGTCGACCGCCCATTCGATGTCCATCGGCCGGCCGTAGTGCTTCTCGATCTGCTTGCCCATCCACGCCAGTTCGGTGATCTCGTCGTCGATCAGCGACTGCACCCGCTGGCGCTCGAACGGCACCTCCACCGCCCGCGAGGTCTGCGTCTTCGGGTCGACCGTGTAGCAGAGCTCCTTGCACGAGATCGTGCGGTCGATGATGTCCAGCGTGATCTTGTTGACGACGAAGTGATCCGGCGTGACCTCGCCGGACACCACCGACTCGCCGAAGCCGAAGTTCGAGTCGATCACGATCACCGAGCGATCGCCGTTGGCCGGATGGATCGTGAACATCACGCCGGCGGTGAACGAGTTGGCCATCTTCTGCACGCCGACGCTGATCGCCACGTCGCGCTCGGAGAACCCCTTGTTCGCCCGGTAGGCGATCGCACGCGCGGTGTACAGGCTCGAGATGCAGCGGCGCACGTGCTCGAGCACCGCGTCGACGCCGCGGATCCACAGGAAGGTGTCCTGCTGGCCCGCGAAGCTCGCGTCGGGCAGGTCTTCGGCGGTCGCGCTCGAGCGCACCGCCACCGGCACCGCCGGCAGCCCGCAGCGCACCGCAAGCTTGCGGTAGCACTCGGCCATGAGGTCCTCGAGCTCGGTGGAGAACGGCTGCGCCTCGATCGCCGCACGGATCGCAGCGCTGGCGCGCTCGAGCGCGTCGAGATCGCTCGTCCCGACGTCGGCGAGCAGCCCCGCGACCTCGCGGTCGAGCCCCGCGCCGGCCATGAAGCTGCGATAGCCGGCGGTGGTGAGCGCGAAGCCCGGCGGCACGCGCACGCCCGCGTGGATCAGCTCGCCGAGCGACGCGCACTTGCCGCCCACCAGCGGCACCGACTCCTTCAGGCACTCCTCGAACCAGCAGACCGCGGGCGCGCCGGCGAGCAAGTCGCCGGCCCCCACGCTGCCGATCGGGTCAGCCAGGTTGGCCATCACGGTCACCCTCAACGGGCGATGGTGACCGCGCCGGTCGAGCCGTCCACGCGCACGCGCATGCCGGTCTTGATGACCTTCGACGCGTGCCCGGTGCCCACCACGGCCGGCATGCCGTACTCGCGGCAGACGATCGCCGCGTGGCTCATCACGCCGCCCACGTCGGTGATGCAGGCGCCGATCTTCGCGAAGGCCGGCGCCCACGAC
>QEVL01000008.1 GCA_003577305.1 Burkholderiales bacterium | reverse complement strand
CCGCGCTGCGCGCCCGGGCCGCGGCCGTGGCCCGACCCGCTGCGCACGCCACCGCCGTACGCGCTGCGCCCGCCCGGGCCGCATGGCCCCGACTGCGGCCCTGCGCCGGGCGCGCCGCGCAGGCGCCTCGGCCGCCGCGCCACGCCTGCCTTCGCGAAGCTCACTTCATGGTCGGCATGACGAACTCCGCCCCCGCCCGGATCCCCGCCGGCCAGCGCTGCGTCACCGCCTTCATCCGTGTGTAGAACCGCACCCCCTCCGGCCCGTGCATGTGGTGATCGCCGAACAGCGAGGCCTTCCAGCCGCCGAACGAATGGAACGCCATCGGCACCGGAATCGGCACGTTCACGCCGACCATGCCCACCTGCACCCGGTGGGCGAACTCGCGCGCCGCGTCGCCGTCGCGCGTGAAGATCGCGCAACCGTTGCCGTACTCGTGCTCGTTCACCAGTCGCAGCGCGGTCTCGAAAGAATCGGCGCGCACGATCGACAGCACCGGCCCGAAGATCTCCTCACGATAGATCCGCATGTCCGGCTTCACGTCGTCGAACAGGCAGCCACCGAGAAAGAAGCCCTGTTCGTGTCCTTCGACGCGCAGCCCGCGTCCGTCGACCACCAGCTTCGCTCCTTCGGCAACGCCGGCGTCGACGTAGCCGCGCACCTTCTCGAGATGTGCGCGCGTGACGAGCGGCCCCATTTCGGCCGCGCGGTCCATGCCCTGCGCGACGCGGATCTTCGGCACGCGCTGCGCCAGGCGCTCGACCAGCCGGTCGGCGATGTCGCCGACCACCACGGCCACCGACACCGCCATGCAACGCTCGCCGGCCGAACCGTAGGCCGCGCCGATCAGCGCATCGACCGCCTGGTCGAGGTCGGCATCGGGCATCACCACCATGTGGTTCTTCGCGCCGCCCAGCGCCTGCACGCGCTTGCCGTGGCGCGACGCGGTCTCGTGGATGTATCTCGCGATCGGCGTGGACCCGACGAAGCTCACCGCCGCCACCGACGGATGCGCGAGCAGCGCGTCCACGGCCTCCTTGTCGCCCTGCACCACGTTGAAGACGCCGTCGGGCAGCCCTGCCTCGCGCAGCAGGCGCGCGATCAGCAGCGAAGCCGAGGGATCTCGTTCGGACGGCTTGAGCACGAAACTGTTCCCGCAGGCGAGCGCCACCGGGAACATCCACATCGGCACCATCACCGGGAAGTTGAACGGCGTGATGCCCGCGCACACGCCCAGCGGCTGGCGGATCGAATACATGTCGATGCCGGTGCCGACCTGTTCGCTGAACTCGCCCTTGAGCAATTGCGGGATGCCGCAGGCGAACTCCACCACCTCCAGCCCGCGCGTGACTTCGCCCGACGCGTCGCTGAACACCTTGCCGTGCTCGGCGACGATGCACGCGGCCAGTTCGTCGGCGTGCCGCTCCACCAGTTCGCGGAACCGGAACATCACGCGCGCCCGCCGCAGCGGCGAGGTCGCTGCCCAGCCGGGAAAGGCCGCTGCCGCCGCGCGTACCGCGGCGTCGACCTGCTGCGCCGAGGCGAGTTCCAGCTGTCCGGTGACCGCGCCGCTGGCCGGGTTGTACACCGGCGAGCGGCGGGCGCCATCGGCCGCTGCCGTCGCCTGCCCGCCGATCCAGTGCCCGATCGAGACCGGCGCGCCCGCGGGCGCGGACGAAACGGTGTTCGGGGCGGAGTTCGTGTCGATGTTGCCCACTTGCGCCTCCTGCTTTCCTGGCGGACAATATGTCGTTCAACCTGCTGAACGCGTGTTCATCATCAGGAACATGAGTGTAGCTCACGACGCCCCGATGTCAACCCGATCTGCGCACGTATCGAAACGGCCCTCGCGCGCCGGCCGTGATGCGCGCGCGCCGGTCGCGGCCGGCGCGGCGAGCGCGGCGCCCGCGCTGGTGCCGGCGGTCGAGCGCGCGGTGCGCCTGGTCGACCACCTCGCGGGCTTGCGCAGGCCGCAGCCGCTGGCCGAACTGGCCAAGGCGCTCGGGCTGCCCAAGAGCAGCCTGCACGGCCTGCTGAACACGCTGGTTGCGCTCGGGCTGGCCACGCGCAGCGAGCGCGGCGAATACGCGCTCGGCCCGAAGCCGGTGCAGTGGGCCGGCGCCTTCGGCCAGCAATCGGGCGTGGTCGCGGCCTTCGATGCCGCCGCTGCGGAGCTCCCCGCACTGCGCGAGGAGACGATCATGCTCGCGGTGCTCGACGGGGCCGAGGTACTCTATCTGGCGTGCCGGCCGGGCACGCGGGCGCTGGCGGTGAACTTCCGCGTCGGCGGCCGGTTTCCGGCCAACTGCACCTCGTCGGGCAAGGCGATGCTGGCGACACTGCCCGTCGAGCGGGTTCGCAAGCTGTTCGGCGGGGCCGCGCTCGTGCGGCTCACGCGGCACAGCACCGGCAGCGTCACCGCGCTGCTGCGCCAGCTCGGCGAGTCGCGCGCGCAGGGCTACGCCGTCGACGACGAAGAGACCGCCGAGGGCATGCACTGCTTCGGCGCACCGGTTTTCGCCGCTGGCCGCGACGAAGCGGTCGCCGCTGTGGCGGTCAGCCTGATCAAGGCCTCGACCAGCGCGCGCCGGCGCGACGAGGTGGTCACCGCGATCCGCCAACTGGCTGCGCGCGTGTCGCAGCGACTCGGCGCCTGACGAGACGAGGTCCTTGTGGCAGACAGACCCGCACCCGACACCCCGCTCCCGGCCGGACGCCCCGGCACTCGCAGCGCGCGCGGGGCGCCCGAGCCGGCTGGCCGCGACCCGCGGCCGATCGCGATCACCATCGGCGACGCCTGCGGCATCGGCCCCGAGATCGTGCTCGCCGCCTGCGCCGAGCCCTCGTTGTCGATGCGGCTGCAGGTGGTCGGCGACGCGGCGCTGCTCGCGCGCGAAGCGGCGCGCCTGGGCCTGCCCATGCCGGCGCAGGTCGATTCGATCGTCGAACTGCCTGCCGATCTCCCGGTCGGCCGCATCGACGCCCGCGCCGGCGACGCCGCCTGGCGCTTCATCGTCCACGCCGCAGGGCTGGCCCTGCGCGGCGAGGTGCGCGCGATCGTCACCGCGCCGATCGCGAAGGAGGCCATGCACGCGGCCGGTCACCGCTTCCCGGGGCACACCGAATTGCTGGCCGAACTGGCCGGCGGCGTCGAGGTGCGGATGATGCTGGCGAAGCCCGAACTGCGCACCGTGCTCGTCTCGATCCACCTGCCGCTGCGCGAAGCCCTCGACCAGATCACTTACGACAACGTGCTGCAGACGATAGTCATCACTCACACCGCGTTGCAGCGTGCAGGCATCGTGCGGCCACGCATCGCGGTGGCCGGGGTCAATCCGCACGCCGGCGAAGCCGGGATGTTCGGCCGCGAGGAGATCGACGTGATCGCACCGGCGATTGCCGCCGCACGCGATCAGGATATCGAAGCGAGCGGCCCCTTCGCGCCTGACACCGTATTCATGCGGGCCCGCGGGCTGCGCGAGTTCGACGTCGTGGTCGCGATGTATCACGACCAGGGACTGATTCCGGTCAAGTACCTGGGCATCGACGACGGCGTCAACGTCACCCTCGGGCTGCCCTTCGTGCGCACCAGCCCCGACCACGGCACCGCTTTCGATCTCGCCGGTCGCTCCGGACCCGACGGACGCGGACTTGCGAGCCCGCGCAGCCTGATCGCCGCGATCCGCCAGGCCGACGCACTGAGCGCTGCCGGCTGGCGCCCAGGCTGACGAAGCGGGCGCTCACATGCCTGTGGAGGGCCTGCCGGCCCCGGTTGGTTGGCTCGCGATCGCCCTCAGCGTGCTGCTGACCCTGGACGCCGCACGTCGCGCCGGCTGGAACGCCTCGCTGCGCGAGCATGCGGTGTGGGCGCTCGCTACCGCTGGCATCTTTCTCGCACGGCAAATGACGGTGACCATGCCGGGCGGCATGTCGCTCCAGTACATCGGCGCTGCCTGGCTCGCGCTGCTGCTCGGCTACCCGCGAGCGGTATTGTCGATGGCACTGATCCAGCTGGCGCACGCCGCGCAGTTCGGCCTGCCGCTCGCCGACCACGCGCTGCCGCTGCTGGTGCTCGGCGTGGCGCCGGCCTGGCTGATCTGGCTGATCACGCGCGGCTGCCGGCTCTGGCTGCCGCCGAACCTCTTCGTCTTCCTTCTGGGCGCCGGCTTCCTCGGCCTGTTCGTCGCCTATGCGCTGCCGCTGCTGGCCGCGGCCGGCTTGGGGGCCTGGGCGCTGGCGGGCGCCTCGGGGCCTCCACTGCATACGCAAGCACTCGCTGACTACTGGTCGCTGATCGCCGGGCAGCGTGCGCCTGTTCGACGAGCGCTACTACCTGCGGCGACGCTGACCTGCGCGGCGTCGCCGCGCCTTCGCGTCAGGCCGCGAGCCGCTTCCCCAGCTCGGCCTTCACCTGGTTCAGCGCCCTGGGTAGCCGCTGCGCCAGTTTCTCGAACAGCTCGGCATGCAGGTCGAGCTCCTTCTGCCAGGCCACGGGGTCGATCGAGGCGATCTTCGCGTAATCGGCGGCGCTGAAGCTCAGGCCGTTCCAGTTCAGGTCTTCGTAGCGCGGCGAGGTGCCGAACATGTGTTCGACACCGCCGGCACGCCCTTCGAGCCGCCCGAGGATCCACTCGAGCACCCGCATGTTCTCGCCGAAGCCCGGCCAGACGAACTTGCCGTTCTCGTCGGTGCGGAACCAGTTGACGCAGAAGATCTTCGGCAGCGTCGCGCCGCCGGCCTTCAGCCGGTGCCCCAGGTCGAGCCAGTGCGCGAAGTAGTCGGCCATGTTGTAGCCGCAGAACGGCAGCATCGCGAACGGGTCACGGCGCACCACGCCCTGCTGGCCGGCGGCCGCAGCGGTGGTCTCCGAGCCCATCGTCGCCGCCATGTAGACCCCTTCGACCCAGTCGCGCGCCTCGGTCACCAGCGGCACCGTCGTCGAGCGACGCCCGCCGAAAATGAAGGCGTCGATCGGCACCCCGCTGACGCTGTCCCAGTCCGGGTCGATCGACGGGCACTGCGCGATCGACACGGTGAAGCGCGAGTTCGGGTGCGCCGCCTTGCGTCCCGCCTTGCCGTCGGCCGGCGTCCAGTCGCGACCCTGCCAGTCGATCAGGTGCGCGGGCGGCTCCGACAGGCCCTCCCACCAGACGTCGCCGTCGTCGGTGAGCGCCACGTTGGTGAAGATCGTGTTCTCGCGCAAGGTGGCGAGGCAGTTCGGGTTGGTCTTCTCGCTGGTGCCCGGCGCCACGCCGAAGAACCCCGCCTCGGGGTTGATCGCGTACAGGCGCCCGTCGGCCTGCGGCTTGATCCACGCGATGTCGTCGCCGATGGTGGTGACTTTCCAGCCCTCGAAGCCCTTCGGCGGCACCAGCATCGCGAAGTTGGTCTTGCCGCAGGCCGACGGAAACGCGGCCGCGACGTGATACTTCTTCCCTTCGGGCGAAGTCACGCCGAGAATCAGCATGTGCTCGGCCAGCCAGCCGATGCCGCCGGCCTGCACGCCCTGCCGCCCCATGTTCGACGCGATGCGCAACGCAAAGCACTTCTTGCCGAGCAGTGCGTTGCCGCCGTAGCCCGAACCGAACGACCAGATCTCGCGCGTCTCGGGATAGTGGACGATGTACTTCGTCGGGTTGCACGGCCACGGCACGTCGGCTTCGCCCGGCGCGAGCGGCTTGCCCACCGAATGCACGCAGGGCACGAAGCCGCCGTCTTCGCCGAGCACGTCGAACACCGCCCGGCCCATGCGCGTCATGATGCGCATGCTCACCGCCACGTACGGGCTGTCGGTGATCTCGATGCCGATGTGCGAGATGTGGCTGCCGATCGGCCCCATCGAGAACGGCACGACGTACATCGTGCGGCCGCGCATGCAGCCGTCGAAGAGCTGGCGCATCGTGGCGCGCATCTCCTGCGGATCGACCCAGTTGTTGGTCGGCCCCGCGTCGTCGCGCTTCTCCGAGCAGATGAAGGTGCGGTCCTCGACGCGGGCCACGTCGCTCGGATCGGACAGCGCGAGAAACGAACCGGGCCGCCTGGCCGGGTTGAGCCTGCGCAGCGTGCCCGCGGCGACCATCTGCTCGCACAACTGGTCGTATTCCTGCTGCGAGCCGTCGCACCAGTGCACCCGGTCGGGGCGCGTGAGCGCGGCGATCGAGCCCACCCAGTCGATCAGGCGCGGATGCCGCACCCAGTCGGGCGCCTGCAGCGACGCAGCCGAAAAGACATTCGAACCAGCTCCAGCGGTTGCGGTCACTGCCGCCTCGGCACGAGCGTGGGACATGAGAGAACCTCCGTGATGGGAAACCGGCTGGATCGGCGCGGGACCGGCCGCGCTCTCGCCCGCCGCGCGCTGCAACGAGACTGCTGTTCGAATTGGTGCGACTGCTTCGACATTTCGGGCCCGCTGGCTCCGGGGGTCGGTTCTCGCGACGCGGCTGCTCGCCGGGCGCATGGACCGGGGCACCGCTCGCCGCCAAGGCGGGGGGTCCGAGTGTACACCTTGCCCGCAAGTAGCGAACGTGACAAACGGCGTACTCAGGCGGCGCGAGCGTCGTCGAAGAGGCGTTGCAGGGCACCAGTCGGCAGGCACCCCCGCAGTCCGATCGCAACGACCGCGGCCTCCCCCCGGGGCTCGTTCCTCGCCCGCCGCAACGAGCCCCGCCGGCCGGCGAACTGTACTTCCGCCCACCCGTGCTCATCGGTTCTCACGAGTCCCTTCAGCCGGAGCACACCGGTGGGGCGCGATCGCAGCCAGTCGCGCAGTGCCTGCGCAGGCAGCATCCGCTGGGGACGGCACGACCAGGTTTCGAACACCGCGCCGTGCGCCGGATCGCCGAGGTCGTGGCCATCGCTGCCATGCGCATGTCCGCCATGGCCGCCCTCGTGCCCCCGGTGCGCACTCCACTCGGCCACCTCACTGCCGGACCCGGGCCCACCGACCGCGTCCGTATCGGGCGGCACCGGCATTGCGGCACCGCTGATCAGCGCCAGCGGCACGTTCGCCCGCCTGGCCACGAAGGTCGGCGCATCCGGCACCGCGCCGGCCACCCAGTCGCGCACCTGCTCGAGCCGGCCCGCGTCGACCAGGTCGGCCTTGTTGATCACCACCAAGTCGGCCGCCTTCAGTTGGCGTCGCAACGAATCGGCCAGCAGCGGATCGGCGGCCTGCTCCAGCACCGTCGCCGCGTCGACCAGCACGATCACGCCATCGAGCGACAGGCCCGGATCGGCGAGTCCCACCTGGGCGATGCGCCACGGATCCGAAATCCCGCTCGCTTCGATCACCACGGCGTCGAACGGAGCCGGCGCGGCCAGCACCCTGATCAGCGCATCGGTCAGGTCGTCACCGATGGAGCAGCACGCGCACCCGTTCGTCAGCGCGATCATGTCGCCGTCTTTCGCGACGACCAGCTCCGCGTCGATGTTCAGCGCGCCAAAATCGTTGACCAGAACCGCCAGACGCTGCCCCCGCGACTCGCGCAGGATCCGTGCCAACAGCGTGGTCTTGCCGGCGCCGAGAAAGCCGCCGATGACGGTCAGCGGCAACGGACCGCGCCGCGCGCTCATGCCGTACCGGGCAGCGGGAGAACGCGACCGCCCAGGACGGTGCCGGCGACACGCACGTTGTTCAACGCCTCGGGCGCAACGGCCAGCGGGTCGTCGTGCAAGACGCAGAAATCGGCAAACTTGCCGACCTCGATCGAGCCGATCCGGTCATCCATGCGCAGCGTATAGGCCGCACCCATCGTGATCGCATGCAGCGCCTGGGGCACGCCGATGCGTTCGTTCTCGCCGAGCACCCTCCCCGACGACGTCGTCCGGTTGACTGCGCACCATGCCGTGAACAACGGCCCCAGCGGCGTGATCGGCGCGTCGGAGTGGATCGCCAGCGGCACGCCATGGTCGAGCGCGCTGCCGCAGGCGTCCATCCGGCACGCCCGGTCGGGCCCCATCGTCAGCGTGTAGTGCGCATCGCCCCAGTAGTAAAGATGATTCGCAAACAGGTTCGCGCAGATCCCGAGCCGCGCCATGCGCCGGAACTGGGCGCCGTCGGCCATCTGGCAGTGCTGCAGCGTGTGCCGGTGATCGGGCCGCGGCCACTTCGCGAGTGCTGCCTCGATCGAGTCGATGGCGAGCTCGGTCGCTTCGTCACCGTTGGTGTGAATGTGGAGCTGGAAGCCCTCGCGATGGAAGAACTCGATCGTTGCACGCATCTCGTCCGGCGGCAGAATCCAGATTCCATTGTCGTGGCCATTGAAGTAGCCGGGCCAGCGCAGGCGCGCGGAGAAACCCTGGATAGAACCGTCGACCACGAGCTTGATCGCGCCGAAATGCAACTTCCCGGAATTCTCCGCCATCCGCCCGCGAACGCGCGCCGCGCCTGCCTCGCGCGGAATCGAACCGTCGAGCGAGATGTAGGCGGGCACGATCCGCACGGGGAAATCGGGCTCGGCGGTAAGCCGGTGAAGCATGGCCACGGCCTCGTCGGCCAGGTCGTTGACCAGGTCGGTGGCGGTCGTCACGCCGGCGAACTGGGCAATCCGGCCGAAATTGCGCAGCCCGGTCTCGCTGGTGCCCGCGCGCCGGAACACATTCCCGGTGAAGCGCATGATCGGGAACATCGCCGCGAATTCCTGCAGCTCGCCGGTGGGTGCGCCGCGGTGTGGACCGTCGCCGAACTTCACCACGCCCTCGGCCTCGGTGTCGCGATCGATAGCCGCGCGCGCGAGCGCCGCAGAGTTCACGTTCATCAGGTGCTGGCTGGCGTGCAGCACCACCACTGGCCGTGACGCCGAGACGCGATCGAGATGCTCGATCGTCATCCGCTCGACACCGAAGAAGATCGGGTCGAACCCCCAGGCAAGCAACGGCTGTTGCGGATCGGTCATCTTCGCTTCGATCGCGGCCAGTCGCTCGACGACCTCGCCGAAGCTGCGGCAGCCCGGCCAGGCAGTGCCGTCGGGAGCAGTGCGCGCGTGGAAGCCGACGAACGGAAACTCCCAGAGGCCGCCCGCCATCAGGTGTGAATGGCCTTCGACCAGGCCCGGCATCAGCACCTTGTCGGCGAAGCGCGCATCGAGGTCGAACGAACCCCACTCGCGCATCCGCTCGAGCGAGCCGACTGCGAGGATGCGCCCGTCGCGCACCGCCACGTGCGTTGCCTCGGGCTGCATCGGATTCATCGTGATGATCTTGCGCGCCTGGAATACGGTGGTTCGCGCGGCGTCGGCGTGATGAGACATCGGTTTCGCTCCGGAGGCTCGAGGAAAACGTGAAACGCGCGGGCTTTCCCTGCGGCGCGGTCAAGTCGACTGCTGTTCGAGAATCGGCCGCGCCCGCCCGTCGACCACTTCGATGCGCCGGCAGCGCACCCAGTGCCCTGGCGTCACTTCGCGCAGGGGCGGCAACTCGGCGAGACAGGCCGGCTCGACGACCGGGCAGCGGCCCGCGAAGCGGCAACCCCGGGGCGGCGCGATCGGGCTCGGCGGATCGCCGCTCAGCCGGATGCGTTTCGCCGCGCGCACGCGTCCGCCCTTCACCGTCGGTACCGCCGACATCAGCGCGACACTGTAGGGGTGCAGCGGCTCGGCGAAGAACGCCGCGCGGTTCGCGCGCTCGACGATCTGGCCGAGGTACATCACCGCGATCTCGTCGCAGAGATGCTCGACCACCGCCATATCGTGCGAAATAAACAGATAGGTGAGGCCGAGTTCGCGCTGCAACCGTGCGAGCAGGTTCAGGATCTGCGCGCGGATCGCGACGTCGAGCGCCGAGACCGGTTCGTCGCAGACGACGAGTTCCGGCTGTGTCGCCAGCGCGCGTGCGATGTTGATGCGCTGGCGCTGGCCGCCGGAGAACTGGTGCGGGAACAGCTGCTGCTGCTCGGGGCGCAATCCGACCTGCGTGAACAGCTCGGCGACACGCTCAACCCGCTGCGCCGGCGTGCCGATGCTCATCAGGTCGAGTGGCGCGCGAACCGCGTCGCCGGCGCGCTGGCGCGGATTGAGCGACGAGAACGGGTCCTGGAAGATCATCTGCAGCCGCCGGCGCGCCTGGCGCAGCGCCTCGCCTGCGAGCGTGCCGAGCTCGAGTTCGCCCAGCCGGATCGACCCCGCGGTTACTGGCGCCAGCCGCATGACGGCCAGGGCGGTCGTCGTCTTTCCCGAGCCCGATTCGCCGACCACGGCCAGGGTCGTGCCACGCGCGATCTCGAACGACACGCCATCGACCGCCCTGACGACCTCGGACGGCTTGAACCAGCCCTGCTTTGCGCGCGGGAAGTGAACCTTCAGGTCCTGCACCGACAGCAGCGCCGGGGGAAGGCCCGCCGTGGACGACGTGGCGCCGGCACTCATGCTGCGGTCTCCTCGCGCAACAGCCAGCAGGCCGCGCCATGCCCGCCACCGGCCTCGATCAACGGCGGGACTTCGCTCTCGCAGCGTGGCATCGCGTGCGCGCAGCGCTCGCGAAAGGCGCAGCCACTGCCCAACTCCCAGATCGACGGCACGACACCGGGAATCTCCGCGAGCTCGGGACGTCCGCCCAGCTGGCTGGTGCCGAGTTCCGGCAGACACTCGATCAGCCCCTGCGTGTACGGATGCCGCGGCGCGCCGAGCACCTGGGCAGTCGTGCCCTGCTCGATCACACGTCCCGCGTACATCACGATGACCCGATCGGCCATCTCCGCGACCGCTCCCATGTCGTGGGTGATCAGCATGATCGCGGTGTTGTTCTCGCGCTGAAGCTCGCGCAGCAGATCGAAGATCTGCGCCTGCACGGTGACGTCGAGCGCAGTAGTCGGCTCGTCGGCGATCAGGATGTCCGGCCTGCAGGCCAGCGCCATCGCGATCATCACGCGCTGCCGCATGCCACCGGACAGCTGGTGCGGGTACTCGTCGACGCGCCGCTCCGGCGCGGGAATGCCGACCTGCCGGAGCATCTCGATCGAGCGCGCGCGCGCCTGTGCGGCATCCATCCCGGCGTGAAGACGCAGCGACTCGCCGATCTGGTCGCCGACGGTGAACACCGGATTCAACGAGGTCATCGGCTCCTGGAAGATCATCGAAATCCGGTTACCTCGCACGTCGCGCATCCGCGCCCCGGTCGCCTGCAACAGGTCTTCGCCGAGGAACCTCACGCGCCCGCCGCTGATACGACCAGGCGGCGATGGAATCAGCCGCAAGAGCGCGAGGGCGGTCATGCTCTTCCCGCAACCGGATTCGCCGACCACGCACAGCGTCTCGCCGGGATCGATGCTGAAGCCGACCCCATTGAGCACCATCGCCGCACCGCGCCGCGTACGGAACTCGACCCGCAGGTCTTCGACCTGCAACAGCGGCTCGCCCATCACCGCTCCCTCAGCTTCGGATTCAGCGCATCGTTCAGCCCGTCGCCGATCAGGCTGACAGCGAGGACGGTGACGAAAATCGCAGCACCGGGAAAGGTGACCGCCCACCAGCTGGTCAGCACGTACTGTCGGCTCGAGCCGATCATCAGCCCCCAGCTCATCTGGTTCGGATCGCCCAGCCCGAGGAACGACAATCCGGCTTCGAACAGGATCGCCGCACCGACTGCCAGCGTCGCCGAAACCACCAGTGGCGGAAACGCGTTGGGCAGGATCACCTTCCAGATGATGCGAGCGTCGCCGGCACCGATCGCAGACTCGGCGCGCACGAACTCGAGGCCGCGCACCTTCATGAACTCGGCGCGCGTCAGCCGCGCGGTACCCGGCCAGATCACGATTCCGATCGCAATCGTCACCGTCACCAGCGTCGGGGAGAACAGCGTGACCACCACCATCGCGAACAGCAGCGCGGGGAGCACCTGGAAGAATTCGGTGACGCGCATCAGCAGCGCATCGATGCGCCCGCCGTAATACCCGGCGATCGCGCCGATCGTGATGCCGATGATCACCGACAGCAGCGCGGCCACCGCGCCGACCAGCAGCGTCGCACGGCCGCCATAGACCAGCGTGGTCAGAACGTCGCGACCAAGGTAGTCGGCGCCGAGCCAGGCTTCCTCGCTGAACGGCGGCGTCATCGGCGCGGCGCGAATCTCGAACGGATCGGCCACGTAGACCAGCGGACCGAAAATCGCGGTCACCAGCACGATGCCGAGGATGATCATGCCGGCGATCGCCGACGGGTTGCGCAGGAACATGCGCAGCGCCTCGACGGTCGGATGCTCGATGCGCTGCAGCTCCGCCGCCCCAGTGGTGGAAGGTGCCGCACTCATGACACCTTGATCCTCGGATCGGCCAGTCGGTACGCGAAATCGGTCAGCTGGTTCATGATCACCACAACGATCGACGAGAACAGCAGCACCCCGAGGATGGTCGGATAGTCGCGCCTGAGCACCGACTCGAACGCCAGGCGACCCAGCCCCGGCCAGTTGAACACGGTCTCGACCAGGATCGCCCCCGCCATCACGTTGCCGAACTGCAGGCCGAGGATCGTGATGACGGGCAGCACTGCGTTGCGCAGCGCGTGCTTGTACAGCACCACTCGCTCGGCCAGGCCCTTGGCGCGTGCGGTGCGGACGAAGTCGCTGCCCAGCACGTCGAGCATGCTCGCGCGCGCCAGGCGGCTGTATTGCGCGAGATAGACGAGCGCCAGCGTGATCGTCGGCAGGACCAGGTGGTGCAGCACATCGCCGAGTCCCGCGAGGCTGCCTGCGCTGGAAAGCGATTCCACGTCGCGCATCCCGGAGACCGGGAACAGCGGGATGACCGACGCGAACAGGATCACCAGCATGATGCCGGTCCAGAACACGGGCGCAGCGAACCCGACCAGCGAGAGCACCGTGATCGTCTGCGACAGCCATCCGTTCGGCTTGCGCGAGGACAGCACGCCGAGCGCCGTACCCGCCACGAACGCGACCAGCACCGAGGCCAGCACCAGCAGCAGGGTGGCGGGCACCCGCTCGGCGATCAGGCCGGACACGGGTACGTTGAAGAAGTACGAATGGCCGAGGTCGCCACGCGCCACCTTGCCCAGGTAGACCGCAAGTTGCACCGGCAGCGGCTTGTCGAGCCCGTACTGCGCGCGAAGCTCGGCCTTGAGCTCCTCGGACATCCCCCCGCTGGCGCCGGCGATCGTCTCGACCGGATCGCCCGGAGCCGCGTGAACCAGCACGAAGTTCAGCACGACGACGGCAACCACCAGGGCAAGGCCCTGCGCGAGGCGCGAGAACAGGCGCCGGGTCGTGGCCATGATCGCGCGCCCCTGCCGCCTACTTGAGGTAGACGTCGTCGTACGGCGACATCGGGCCCCAGATCGTGGTCGGCACGTTGCCCATCGTCTTCAGGGCCGCAGTGTGGTACGGAACCACGTTGATGTAATCGATCGGGAGGTCGTCGGTGACGATCTTCTGGAACGTCGCGTAGTAGGCCTTGCGCTTGGTCGGATCGAGCACTCCTCCGGCGGTGTTCAGCAGCTCGTCGACCTTCGGATTCCGGTACGACTGCGTGTTGGTCCAGACGATCGGGCGAATGTTCGTCGACAGGTAGGTGCGATGCACGCCGATGATCGGATCGCCCCAGTTGAACACGATGTCCATCGACATGTCGAAGTCGTGCGAGGCCAGCCGCTTGGCCCAGGCGGGAAAGTCGGCCGATGCGCGCACCTCGACCGCGATGCCGATCTTCTTCAGTTGGCCGCGCACGTATTCGGCCACCGTCTTCTGCTGGTCGTCGGCATTCGGCAGGTAGTCGATCGTCAGCTTGAAGCGCTCGCCGTTCGCACCGGCCTTGTAGCCGCCCTCGTCGAGCAGCGCTGCCGACTTCTTCAGGTCGAACGGATACCGTACGAGATCGGTGACCGCGAACGGGCTTCTGGGCACGAGCGGCCCGTCGGAGACCGTCGCGAAACCGCCCATCAGCGCCTTCGTGACAAAGTTCTTGTCGATCGCGTGCGCGATCGCCTTGCGCACCCGGACGTCGGACAGCGGCTTGCGCTCGAGATTGAACGCCAGCCAGTTCAGCGGCCCTATGCCCTCGTAGCCGCGCGGCGTGAGCGTGAGTTTCGCGTTGTCCTTGAGGCGGCGCAGGTCGGTGGGCACCGAGACGAACGGAATCATCTGGATGTCGCCTCGCTCGAGGCTGAGCATCAGGCTCGACGTGTCGGGCGTGATGTTCACGACGACCTTGTCGAGGTACGGCTTGCCCGCCAGAAAGAACTTGTCGAATCGCTCGAGCACGACCCGCTGGCCGGCATTGAACTCGACCAGCTTGAACGGCCCCGAACCGACCACATTGGCGCTGTTGCGCGGGTGGCTCTTCAAGTCCTGGCCGTCGCCATAGATGTGCTTGGGCAGGATCGGACACAGCGCCGGCGACATCGCCAGCACGATCGCGGGATGCGGCACGCTCATCCGGATGATCGCCGTGTGCGGATCGGGTGTTTCCACCTTCTCGACGGGTCCCATCATCGTCGTGAACGGGTGGTTGGCCTTGATCGCCATGATCGAGAACGCCACGTCTTCGCTGGTGACCGGCTTGCCGTCGTGAAACACCGCGTTCTTGCGAAGATTCAGCGTCAACGACTTGCCGTCCTCGGCGAGCTTCCACGATTCGGCCAGGTAGGGCTGCGGGTTCCACTTGTCGTCGAAGCGCAGCGGGCTGGCGAACAGCTGGGTCGACGGCACCGCGGTGGCGATCCCCGATTGCACGGCGCCGTTCAGGTGCCGGGGGATCTGCGTGGTGCCGACCACCAGCGTGCCGCCGCGCTTGGGCTGCTCCTGCGCGGCGACAGGCATTGCCGCGACCGATGATGCAGCAAGGCAGGCGACCGCCAGAAGGGTTCGCCGGGAGCTAGAGAACTTGGACATTACCGTCTCCTCGTCGGGCTGCGCGTTCAGCGCTTGGTTGCACGATAGGGAACCTTGGCGACTCGCCATAGCACCAGAGCCCGTCGAGCGATGGAACCAGGCCGCAGCGTCCCGCGGCGCCTCGGGAAAACCCTGCTGCCTTCCGGCGAGCGCGATGAACTCGCACCCGCGCGAACTTCATTCCGGGCCGCCAGCACACGCGAGCATCGCGCGCAACAACACCCGGCAGCCATCGGCCAGGTCCTGCGGTGCCGCGCTTTCCGCCTCGTTGTGGCTGATCCCGCCGGCGCAGGGGACGAAGATCATCGCAGCCGGCGCCACCCGCGCGATCGCGATGGCGTCGTGCGCGGCGCCGCTGATCATTTCCAGATAGCGTAGGCTTTCCGCGCGTGCCGCTTCCCGCACCGCACCGATGCACGCGTCGTCGAACGGCGTCGCGGGCTGGTCCAGCACCATGTCCAGGCGCGCCTGCAGCGGCACCCGCCCAGCGACGGCAGCGACTGCTTCGCGAATCGCGGCGTCCATCCCGAGCAACTTTCGATCGTCGGGGTGGCGGATCTCAATGCTCATCGACACTTCGCCCGGGATCACGTTACGGCTGCCCGGTGACACCGACAGGTGGCCGACCGTCGCCACGCCGCCCGGGGGATAGCCGGTTCCGATACGGTTGACCGCCTCGATCACCTGCGCCGCGCCGAGCAACGCGTCGCGGCGCCTGTCCATCGGCGTGCTGCCGGCATGCGCCGCCTGCCCGGTGAGGACCACGTCGTACCAGCGCTGGCCTTGGCCGCCGGTCACCACGCCGATCGCATGGCCCGTCTCCTCGAGCACCGGCCCCTGCTCGATGTGCGCCTCGAAGTAGGCCCCGAAGCGTCGCTCGCCAAGCCCCTCGCCTCGATAGCCGATCCGTTCGAGCTCGTCACCGAACACGCAGCCTTGCGCGTCGCGACTGCCCAGCACTGTCCCGATCGGCAGCAAGCCGGCGAACGCCATCGACCCCATCATCGACGGCGCGAAACGCGTGCCTTCCTCGTTGGTCCACGCAACCACTTCGATCGGCGCCTCGGTCCGGATGCCGGCATCGTTCAGCGCGCGCACGACCTCGAGACCCGCCATCACGCCATAGGCGCCATCGAAACGCCCGCCGTTCGGCTGCGTGTCGAGATGGCTGCCGGTGACGATCGGCGGCAGCGAGTCGCTTCGCCCCCGGCGCCTGGCGAACACATTACCGACCGCGTCGATCGCGACCGAGCAGCCCGCCTCCCGGCACCAGCGCACGAACAGGTCCCTGCCCTGCCGGTCCTCGTCGCTGAGCGCCAGCCGGCACACGCCGCCGTTGGCGATCGCGCCGACCTCGGCGAGTTCCATCAGAGAACGCCAGAGGCGGTCGCCCCGAATCGTTGCGCCACGTTCTTTCGCTCCGCCTTCCACCGTCGATACCTCCGGCGACGACCGGCACGGCGCGCACCGAACACCCGTGCGCCGTCGATCGAATCAAAGGAACTCGTCGCGCAGCCAGTACCAGCGATACAAGGCACGCTGCCCGAGGCGCCGGAACGGTGCGAACGCACGCGATTCGAGCGCACCGAACGCCATCGGGTAACGCAGCGGAGAATCGTAGATCGGCAGATCGAACGCGCGGCTGTGCCTGCCGGCGATCCGCTCGGCCATGCGCCGGCCCGCGTGGGCGGAAAACGAAACACCGTTGCCGCCATAGCCGAGCGCGTAGAACACCGCCTCGCGCGGATCGGGTTGCACCACACGGGGCATCATGTCGTGGCTGACGTCGACCCAGCCCCACCAGGAATAGTCGATGCG
Source organism: Burkholderiales bacterium (assembly GCA_003577305.1). GTDB lineage: Bacteria > Pseudomonadota > Gammaproteobacteria > Burkholderiales > Burkholderiaceae_E > Zeimonas. The sequence goes on along the minus strand of QEVL01000008.1, from coordinate 59,805 downwards.
GATGCCCTTCAGCATCGGAAACTTGCGGTGCAGTCCATCGACGAGCACCGCCATGTGGCGCGGATTCGGCGCATCGGCACCGGTGATCGAACTGCGGCTTCCGATCTGCACCCGATTGTCCGGCAGCTTGCGATAGTAGAAGCGCAGCGTGCGCGTGTCGGTGATGACCTCGGTCGTCACGAAATTGGTGGACTCGAGCTCCGCATCGGTGAGCGGCCGCGTCACCAGGGAGTTGGACAGGATTGGCATGATTTTCGCATCGAGGCTGCGATGCATGCCGTTGCTGGTGTAGCCGCCGGTGGCAAAACCGACGGCGCGCGCGCGAACCGCCCCTCCCGGGCTCCTGAGCAAATGCACGCCGTTGCGCGTCTCGAAGCCGGTGACCGGGCTCGCCGGGTGCACCTTCACGCCGAGTTCGCGCGCCTTCCTGAGGTAGCCCCAGGCCAGCTTGAGCGGATGAACGCCGATGCCATCGGGTTCGTGCAGGGCGCCGAACGTCTCGGCATCCTTCACGAAGGTCCGATGCACCTCGTCGCGCCCGAGGATGCGCGCGTCGTAGCCGAAGACTTCGCGCATCACCTTCGCTTCGTTGCGAAGGAACTCCATCTTCTTGTCGCGGTGCGCGATGTACAGGTGTCCGCCGGGCTGCGGATCGCAGCCGATCTCGGCCACCAGCGACCTGAACGTCTCGAAGCCCTCGCGGATCTCGGCGTCGAGCCTGAGGGCGGTCTCCTTGCCCCAGCGCCCGATCCACTGGGACCGGTACAGCCGCCCACTGGCGTTCTGACCCTGGCCGCCGTTGCGGCTGGTGCAGCCCCAGACGGTCCGGTTGGCCTCGAGAACGGTCGCGCGGATCCCGTGTTCGCGGGCGAGGAACAGTGCAGCGGCCAGTCCCGTGAATCCCGACCCCACGATCGCCACGTCAACATCGACATCGCCGTCGATCGGACCGTCGTCCGCGGGCGGAGCGCCAGCGGTCGCCACCCAGTAGGTGGGAGCGTAATCGACTCCATGCCCCGGATGACGAGCGACCAGGGGATCGTAGCGTGGGTCGTAGACCGCGGGGACCGGAGTCCGCCCGGTGGTGATGTCCATCTTCGCGGTTTCGGAATCTCGAAGGCACGACGGTCCGGGCAGCGTATGCGCCGCGCATGCGGCCTCGTAGCGCCAGATGCAGGCTTTCGATGAGGCCAGAAGCCGCGATCAGCCCCTCTTGAGCATCTCCGCCAGTGCGCCGGCCAGCTCCCGGATACCGGACTCGATCGATTGTGCCGGAATCGACTGATAGCCGAGCCGGAAGCACGAGTGCGGAGCGGCCGCCATGAAGAAAACGTCGCCCGACTCGATCAGCACGCCACGCTCGGCGGCGCGTCGCGCAAGCTCGTTGGAATCGACGCCCGGCGGGAGTCGCACCCAGCATGATCCCCCGCCGTCGATCGGCACCATCTCGCACTGCGGCGCATGACGCCGGATCGACTCACGAACGATCGCGCACCGTTCGCTTTGGGCCTGCGCCAGGCGGCGGAGTTGGGCGTCGTAATGCCCGAGCGACAGGAAAAGCGCGAACGCCCGCTGGATGAATGCCGACGGATGGCGCAGCATCAGTCGGCGCAACGCGCGCAGCTCGACGATCAGCGCCGGAGCGGCCACGATGTAGCCGATGCGCAGCCCCGGCGCAAGGCTCTTCGACAGGCTCCCGACGTAGATCACGCGGCCGCTTCGATCGAGGCTCTTCAGTGCAGGAGTCGGCTCGCCGTCGAAGCGGTTTTCGCTCTCGAAATCGTCTTCGATGACGATGACGTCGTGCTCGTCGGCGAGGCGCAGCAGGGCCTCGCGCCGCGCCAGCGTCATCGTCACTCCGGTGGGGCACTGATGGCTCGGCGTGGCGTAGACATAGTCGACCCCGTGCAGCCGCTCGTCGACCGGCAGGCCCTGCAGGTCGACCGGGATCGGCTCGAGCCGCGAGGTACGGCTCGCGAAGATATTGCGTGCGTCCGGATAGCCAGGCTCTTCTATCGCGACCCGGGTGCCCTCGCACATCAGCAGGTCGGCGACCAGGTAGAGCGCGTGCTGCGCACCGACCGTGACGATCAACTCGTCAGTCGATGCCCAGACACCGCGCCGCGGCAGCACGCGGGCGCGTATCTGCTGTAACAGCGCCTCGTCGTCGCGCGAAATCTGGTCCGGCGCCCAGTCGCGCGTATCGAGAACACTCAGCGTCTTGATGCAGCACTCGCGCCAGGCCGAGGTCGGGAAGAGCGTCGGGTCGAACTGGCCGTACAGGAACGGATACGGATACGACTGCCAGTCGGCCGGCTTGGCGATCGAGCGCTGCACCGAGAAGCGCTCGCGGAAGCGGCCCGGCCAGTCGGGCTGCGTTCGCACCGCCCGGACGTTCGCACTGCGCGCGACCGTACTGACGCGGCCCGACAGGTTCTCCCTGCTCACGAAATGGCCGCTGCGCTGGCGCGACGCGAGATAGCCTTCGTCGACCAGTTGCTGATACGCCAGTACCACGGTATTGCGCGCTACGCCGAGTTGGTCGGCCATTTCGCGACTCGAGGGCACCGGCATGCCTGCGGGGAGCTGTCCGTCGAGAATCGCCGAAACCAGCATCTCGCGAATCTGGCTTTGCAGATTCAGGTTCTCCCGCGCAGAACGCTGGAACAGTTGCTTCCAGAGCGCAGCGTTAGGAACTTGCGGCATGCTGCATCATCGCACCGACGCTGTCGCTTGTCGCCCGCTGCGCGATAATCGGTGCCATGGCCGAGCCACTTTCCGCCGCAGCAATTCTCGACGCCTGCGACCACGCCCGCAGCCTCGAGCGCTCGCGCATCGAGTCGCTCGACGATCTTGCGACGGCCGAGGCGATCCAGGCCAGCATCGCGATTGCGCGAGTGGCGCGCGGCGAGCGGCCGGTGGGCTACAAGATCGGCTTCACCAACCGCTCGATCTGGCCGCTCTACCGGGTGTTCCACCCGATCTGGGCGCCGGTCTGGAATTCGACGCTGGTCAGCGCCGCCGCCGGCGCGCCGGTGGCGCTATGCGCGGCGCGCTTCGTCGAACCGCGCATCGAGCCCGAGATCGTGGTCGGCCTGCGCGCGGCCCCGGCGGCCGACACCGCCGAAGCGGTGCTCGCGGCCGCCGAGTGGGTCGCGCACGGGCTGGAAATCGTGCACAGCCCGTTCCCCGGCTGGCGCTTCAGCGCCGCCGAGGCCTTCGCCGCACAGGGGCTGCACGGCGCGCTCGTGCTCGGCCCGCCGCAGCCGGTGGCCGCGCTCGGCGAATCGGCCGCGCAGGCGCTCGCGCGGCTTGCCGCGGTCGAGGTGGAACTGCTCTGCGACGGCCGTCCGCTGGAGCGCGGCTGCGGCGCCAACGTCCTGGACGGCCCGATGCACGCGATCGCGCATCTGGCTCGCGAACTGCGCCTGCGCGGCCGCTCGATCGAGCCAGGCGCGCTGATCAGCACCGGCACGCTGACCGACGCCCGGCCGATCTCGCCCGGACAGCGCTGGCAGACGCGCCTTCGCGGACTCGACCTGCCGGGACTCACGCTCGATGTCCACTGAGCACCCCCTGGCCGTCCCCCGGGAAGGGCAACTGCGGTCCCGCCCTTGTCCCCGCCTTCTCCCGGTCTTGTCCCGGGCTCGGGCACCGCTTGCACACCGGTTATCCCGACGCTATCCGGCCCGCTATTCCGCCCGATGTCCTGCGCTTGTCCACCGCTTGTCCACCATCGGTCGGTGCGGTTGCGCCCGTGCGGCGCCAGGCGCGCAACCGCGATGCCGAAGCTGATCACGATCAGCGCCGGACGCGCCGCACCGCTCGAGGCGCAGGCCGGCATCGTCGACGCGCTGCCGCACGGCTCGCTCGGCGAGAACCTGACCGTCTCGGGGCTGCTCGAAGCGCAGGTCTGGGTGGGCGACCGGCTGCGCTTCGGCGAGGTCGAACTCGTGGTTACGCAGCCCCGCACGCCCTGCTACAAGTTCGACGCCCACTTCGGGTTTCGCTGGGCCTCGAAGATGATGGTGCAGTCGGGCTACACCGGCTTCTATTGCGCGGTGGTGCGCCCCGGCAGGCTTGCAGCGGGCGAGCAGATCGAACTCGTGGCCGGCGAGCGTGTGCTCGGCATCGAGCAGGCGCACCGGCTGAAGACCCGCCGGGCAGCATCACGATTCTTTCTGGGGTAGATTAACGCCATGGCCCAGCTCAGCCCAGCCCAGCGCACCGCAGGCACCGCGCGCATCGTGCTCACGGCGGGCATTCTCTTTGCCGTCGAGGCCTTCTGGCGCGGGTCGGTCACGCGCACCCTGATGGCGGCAGCGCTCGTGGTCTTCGGCGGCGGGCTGCTCATCCTCGCCAAGCGGGCCGATTGAAAGAGGTCGAGTTCCTCGCGGTCGACGGCGTCCCGATCGACGAAGAGCTCCAGGACGCAGGCACCACAGGCCCCGAACTCGCGTACCTTGCGCGCTGCTATCGCTACAGCCCGCGCGCGCTGGTGTTCCGCAACCCGTCGTCCGACTGGCGGCTGTTCGTCGTGCAACTGCCGCTCGCCTCGCGGGTGTCGTTGATGACCAACCCGATCTTCGCGCAGCTCACGCGCGCCTGGGGGCTCAACGTGCGCTTCCTGGGCGTGGACCGCGAGCAGCTGGTCTACGACTTCCGCGCGCTGCTCTCCGATCGCACGCTCAGGCTGCTCGTCGACCTGCTCGCGCGCAGCGACGGCGCCGACGCCGCGCTCGACCTGCTGTTCGATTCGCTCGCCGCAGAGATGCTCACCGTGCTCGATCGCCGCCGTGCCGACTGGCACCGCCATCTCGACCGCGAGCACCGGCTCGAGTCCGGCGCGCCCGCTTCTCTGTTCGACCGCGCTGCCCGCTGCCCGGACTTCCTCGCGCGGCTGCGCGGCGCGCTGCGCGACGAGATCATCGACGTCGAGTTCTACGGACGCGCGCTGCGCTCGATCGACCTTCGCGAAGGCGCGGTCGACGCGCGCATCGCCGCCGTCATCGAGGCGAGCCTCGACACCGTGACGCTCGCGAAGCTCGCGCGCACCGGCGCCGGCAAGCACCTGGGCTGCTACAACTGGCTGCGCCTCGATCCGCGCCACGCCGTGCCGCGCGCGCACCTGCTCGCACGGCTGCCGGCCTTCGCCACCTTTTTCGCCGAAACGCTGGTGCCGCTCGACGCCCGGGCCGCGTCGCGCGACGGGCACGATGACGGCAGCGATGCGGAGGCCGACGCCGAGGCACTCGACACGCCGGCCGATGCGGCGCTTCGGCGCGCGCGACGGCGCCAGCCGCCCACCTTCGACCTGCGCCCGCTCGCCGCACGCCAGGACAGCGCGCACAGCCTGCACTGGGCCGGCGTGCTCGAGCGCGCGATCGACGCCGGGCAGGATCGGCTGGTGATCGAGGCGATCGCGCAGCGCTTCGCGGTGGACGACAACCTCGTGCGGCGGCTCTGGCGCGAAAGGCCGGCCGCGCTCGGGCAACCGCCCACCTGGCAGCTGGCGCAGATCCTGCGCCGGCTCGGCGAACGAGGCGATCGCGGCTGGCCCGGCAACGCTGCGGCCTGGGAATCGCTGATCGCGAGCGCGGTGCCGATCGAAGCGGCCTGAGCCACGGAGTGCTGGCGCGCAGCCGGGCCGAGAGCGCGGGCGTTCGGGCGCGCCGGATCAGAGCACGACGAGGTGCGCGGCGGTCGCACCTTCGACGGCGCCCAACGGCGCCGCCCGGTCGAAGGTGACGAAGCACCCCCCGTGGCGCACCGCCAGTGCAAGCAGGTACGCATCGGTGAGCTGACGCGAGCCGAGAATCGACGTCCAGCGCAGGCCTTCGAAGGCCACGAGCGAGAAATCGTCGGGCCAGAAGGCATGGTGCGGCGTGCGGGTCGCCATGAGAAGCCGATCGGCCACCTGTGCCGGCGCCAGTGCCGCCGGGTAAGCCGGCTGCGACATGATCCGTATGCAGCCGTTCTGCGTGATGGGGCACGACGCCCAGCCCCGCCCGATGTTCCCTTCAAGCCAGGCGCGCGCCGCCGCATGATGCACGTGGCCCTGATCGAGCAGGGCGATCAGCACGTTCACATCGAGAAGCGCGCGCATCAGACGCCTTCCTGATCGCGAAGTCGATCAATCGTCTCGTTATCGACGACGACTCCCCGCGCCGGGAACGGCTGGAAACCATGAAACGACGGCACCGGCTCGCCGGCCGCGAGCGGCGCCACTCCGGCGACCAGCGCCTGACGCGCGAGGTCGGAAAGGATTCGACCGATCGAAGCACCGCGACGCTGGGCCAGTTCGCGGGCAGCAGCGAGGACGTCGGGATCGATGTCGAGAGTGGTGCGCATGTCGGGCAGGGCGTTGCGCCCCCAGGAATTGGCTACGATGCTATGATGCTACTGCACCAGCGCATCATCAGCAAAGGAATTTCGGATCCGGACGCGGTCGGATGCGGCGGGCTCATCTCCCGAGCCCCCCGCCCTGACCTCGACGGGCAAGGCCAGCCCCGCCGCCGCACCAGCACCTGCCGCGTCTCAGCCGATCTGCAGCGAGCTGTCGGAGAGGAAACGGTACTCGGGTACTTCCAGGTTGGTCGACGCCGGCACGTCTTGCACCACGCGGCCGGCCAGGTCGAAACGCGACCCGTGGCACGGGCAATAGAAGCCGCCCGGCGCGTGGAGTTCGGCGTTCAACGCGGCATCGTCGAGGCGCAGCACCGGCGTGCAACCCAGGTGGGTGCACACGCCCACCGCGACGAACAGGTCGGCACGCACCGAGCGCGTCGCGTTCGCGCACGATGCCGGCTGCTCCGAACGCTTCGAAGCGGGATCGGCCAGCACCGGATTCGGCTGCTCGAGCGCACGCACCATCGCATCGGTGCGTCGCATCAGCCAGACCGGCTTTCCGCGCCAGAGCACGGTGCGCAGTTGCCCGGGCGCGAGATCCGACACGTCGACCGTCACCGGTCCGCCCACCGCCAGCGCTCGCGCCGACGGCTCCATGCTGTCGAGCAGCGGCCAGGCTGAAGCGAGCAGGCCCGCGCCGCCGATCACGCCGGTGGCAGCCACCAGCCACTGCCGGCGCGCACCCGCCGGCCCGTGCTCGCCCGCGCCACCGGATCGGTGCGCGGGCACGCCGGCCGGACCGCGGAGTTGTCCGGCGGTGCCGGCGGGCCCGACACCGATCGCAACATCGAAAGTGCTCATCACGCAACCCGCGACGTGCCGTGCGATCGCGTCAGCCGATCCGCACCGGGACGAAGATCCGGTTGCCGTCGCGCATGATCAGCAGCGCCACCGACTTGTCGGACTTCGCCAGCGCCGCACGCGCCTGCTCGATGCTCTTCACCGGCGTGCCGTTCACCGCCATCAGCACGTCGCCCGGCTGCACACCGGCCATCGCCGCCGGGCCGCCGGCACCCTCGACCAGCAGTCCGCCATCGACTCCCGCCTCGCGACGCTCCTGCGGATCGAGCGGCCGCAGCGCGAGCCCGATCCGCCCGTTGGCCGCCTTGTCGTCGGCAGCAGCCGTGCTGGCGGCCTTCTCGCTCGCGTCGCCCAGCCTGGCGGTGATCTCCTGGCGCTTGCCCTGGCGCCAGATCTCGAGCGCGACCTTGTCGCCCGGCGACGCCTCGCCGATCAGCGCGGGCAGGTCGCCGGACGCCACGATCGGCTTGCCGTCGGCTTTCAGGATCACGTCGCCCGACTGCAGACCGGCCCGATCCGCCGGCCCGCCTTTCTCGACGCTCGCGACGAGCGCGCCTTCGGGCTTCTCGAGCCTGAACGAATCGGCCAGCGTCTGGTTGACCTCCTGGACGGTGACGCCGAGCTTCGCGTGGCGCACCGAGCCGTGCGCGACGATCTGGTCGCGCACCCGCGTGGCCACCTCGATCGGAATCGCGAACGACAGCCCCTGGTAGCCGCCGGTGCGACTGAAGATCTGCGAGTTGATGCCGACCACCTGGCCGCGCGAGTCGAACAGCGGGCCGCCGGAGTTGCCCGGATTCAGCGCGACGTCGGTCTGGATGAACGGCACGTAACCGTCGTCGGGCAGCGAGCGCCGCTTGGCGCTGACGACGCCCACGGTCACCGAGTTCTCGAAGCCGAACGGCGAGCCGATCGCCAGAACCCATTCGCCGACCTGGAGGTCGCGCGCGCTGCCCAGCGGCACCACAGGCAGGTTCTTCGCATCGATCTTCAGTACCGCGATGTCGGTCTTCGGATCGGTGCCGAGCACTTTCGCGCTGAACTCGCGCCGGTCGGTGAGCTTCACCGTGACGACCTTCGCGTCGCTCACCACGTGCGCGTTGGTCAGGATGATGCCGTTCGGATCGACGATGAAACCCGAACCCTCGCCGCGCACCGGCATCTCGCGCTGGCCCTGGCCGCCGGGCACCGCGAAGCGCTTGAAGAACTCATAGAACGGATCGTCGGGGTCCAGCCCCGGCATGCCCTGTCCGGCCACCTTCTTCATGCCGCTCACGCTGATGTTGACGACCGCCGGCCCGTAGCGCTGCACGACCTGCGTGAAGTCGACCGGCGTGACCGCGGGCGCGGCAACGCTGGCCGCGGCCGATACGCTGGCCGCGGTGTTGGCGGCCGTCGCGGCGGCCATCGATGCCGAAACGAAGCTGGCGCCCGCGCCGCCGATCACTCCGGCGGCCACCAGCGCAACGACAAGGCGGGAAGGCGTCATCGAACGCGTGCTCATATGTGCTCCTCTGCAGGTGATCCTGCGTGGTCGATGCGCACCACTGTGGAACCGCTGCCTTAGGCGGCTCTTAAGACCCCTTTCGGAAGTCTTCGGGCAGACCGCGCACCACCCTCAGCGCCCCTGGCAGCACCCGCACCGAGAATTCGCGTGCCGCAGCCAGCGGCTCGCCGTCGGCCGCCAACGGCAACTCGGCGTCGCATTCGACGCGCAAGTGCGCGAAACGCGCGGCACGCACTTGCGGATGGCCGAGGTGACGGCCCGCGAGCAGTTGCGGCAGCATCACGAGCGCGCCGGCGCGCCCGAAGCGGCCGACCAGCAGCAGATCGAGCCGCATGTCGTCGATGCGCGCACCGGGCACCGCCGGCATCCCCGCGCCGTAGCTCGGCGTGTTCAGGCACGAAGCGAACAGCGCTTCGCCGTCGTGCACGAGCGTGCCGTCGACGAACACGCGCAGCCGCCAGCGGCGCAAGCCGGCCAGTTCGCCGAGCGTGGCCCAGAGGTAGCGCGGCAGCCCGCGCAGCCACTGCGGCCCCTCGGAGGCGCGCCGCGCGATCGCCGCATCGAAACCGGCCGCCAGGCTCGATGCGAACGGCCGCGTCGCCCCAGCGGTCGACAATTCGCCGAGGTCGCAGCGCGACGTCGGCCCCTGCAGCGCGCGGGCCAACGCGTCGCGCCAGTCGAGCCCGCGCAGGCCCAGTGTGCCGGCGAGGTCGTTGCCGCTGCCCACCGGCACGATGCCCAGCAGCAGGCTTCGCGCGAGCAGTTGCGGAAGCAGCTGCTGCACGGTGCCGTCGCCGCCGACCAGCACCACGCGCGAGCCTTCGCGACGGCCGAGCAGCCACTCGCGCGCGCGACCGATCTCGTCGGTCAGCGCGAACTCGGCCTGCGGCGCGTGCGCCGCGAGCCACTGCCGCAGCGGATCGGCCAGGCGCCGCGCCCGCCCTCCGGCGGCGCGCGGATTGAGCAGGACCAGCGCGACTATTTTTTTCGCCCGTACTTGCCGATCAGCGTCGCCTTGCCGATCGCGTTCGCATTGACCATGAATCCGACCAGCGACGCGCTCGCCCCGTCAGGGATGTCGAGCTTTTCGACCTTCAGCGCGTAGACCGTGAACACGTAGCGGTGCGGCTTGTCGCCCGCCGGCGGACACGGTCCGCCCCAGCCCGGTGCGCCGAAATCGGTCTTCTGCTGGGCTGCCCCCGCCGGAAGCCTGCTGCCGTCGGCCGTGCCGGCGCCTTGCGCCAACGAAGCGGTGCCGGCGGGCAGGTTGTAGACCACCCAATGCCACCAGCCCGCCCCGCCGGTCGGGGCGTCGGGATCGTGGACCAGCAGCGCGAAGCTCTTCGTGCCCGCGGGCGGCGCCTTCCATGAGAGCGCCGGCGAGACGTTCTCGCCTTCGCAGCCGAAGCCCTTGAACACGAACTTGTTGGCGATCGCCGCGCGCGGGCCGATGTCGGGGCTGCTCAACTGGAACGCGAACGCGTTCGCGCAGGCCAGCGCGAGTGCGCCGGCGGCCACTGTTCTGGACAGGACGCTCATGGTGTGCTCCGGTGGACGCGGATCCGTCATGCTCGGCCGAACGCCTGCGCTTCGCAAGACCCACGCCGCCCGCAGCGGTTGCAGTAGGATCGGCCGAGCGCGATTCCCCGCAGCGCGAACCCCGCCGCGCGCTGCAGTTCCGGAGAGAGAGACTTGGCCGATTCCACCCGCTATGGACGCTTCGGCAGCGGCCAGGCCGTGCGACGCATCGAGGACGCGGCGCTGGTCGCCGGCCGCGGCGCGTTCGTCGACGACTTCGATGCCGAAGGCCAGGCGCATCTGTGCTTCCTGCGTTCGCCGCACGCGCATGCGCGCATCGTCTCGATCGACGCCTCGGCGGCGCGCGCCCTGCCGGGCGTGGTCGAGATCTTCACCGGCGACGACCTGGTGCGCGCCGGCGCCGGCGTGTTCCCCGGCCCGAGCGGCTTCAGGCGGCCCGACGGTTCGCGCGGCGTGGCGCCGCCGCGGCGGCCGCTGGCGCACGAACGCGTACGCTTCGTCGGCGAGGCGGTCGCGGCAATCGTCGCCGAGTCGCGCCAGGCGGCGATCGATGCGCGCGACGCGATCCTGGTCGACTACGAAGACCTGCCCGCGGTGGTCGACCTCGACGACGCGGTCGCTCCGGGCGCGCCGCTGGTGTGCGACGACGCGCCCGGCAACCTCGCTGCTGCGATGCGCCACGGCGACCCAGCAGCCGCCGAGGCTGCGTTTCGCGCCGCCGCGCACGTGGTGTCGCTCGACCTGGTCAACCAGCGGCTCGCGCCGTCGGCGATGGAGCCGCGTGCGGCGCTGGCCAGCTGGGACGCAGCCAGCGAACGGCTCACGCTGCGGCTGAGCACCCAGATGCCTTCGGGCGTGCGCGATACGCTCGCGCAGGATCTGCTGAAGATGCCGAGGGAGAGCGTGCGCGTCGTGGTCGGCGACGTGGGCGGCGGCTTCGGCATGAAGACCGGCCTCTATCCCGAAGAGGCCACGGTGGCGTTTGCCGCGCGCCGGCTGCGGCGACCCGTGAAGTGGTGCGCCGAGCGCAGCGACGAGTTCCTCGGCGCCACGCACGGTCGCGACGTGCGCAGCCGCGCCGAACTCGCGTTCGACGCGAACGGGCGCATCCTCGCGATGCGCATCCGCGCGCTGGCCAACGTGGGCGCCTACGCCACGCCCACCGGCGTGGCGATCCAGCTCCTCATCGGGCCGTGGGTGCAGACCAGCGTCTACGACATCCCGGTGATCGACTTCGAGTTCCGCGCGATCCTCACGCACACCACGACCACCGGCGCGTATCGCGGCGCCGGCCGCCCCGAGGCGATCTACATCACCGAGCGGCTGATGGACGCCGCCGCCCGCAGGCTCGGCATCGGCCAGGCGGAATTGCGCCGGCGCAACATGATCCGGCCCGGGCAGATGCCCTATCGCAACCCGATGGGCCAGACCTACGACAGCGGGCGCTTCGAGTCGATCATGGACCAGGCGCTCGCGCTGGCCGACTGGAACGGCTTCGACGCGCGGCTGGCCGACTCGGCAGCGCGCGGCAGGCTGCGCGGCCGCGGCATCGCCACCTTCCTCGAATGGACCGGCGGCAACGCGTTCGAGGAGCGCGTCACCGTCGACGTGGCCGCCGACGGCATCATCGAGATCTGGACCGCAACCCAGGCGATGGGCCAGGGCATCGCGACCAGCTACGCGCAACTGGCGGTCGACGTGTTCCAGGTGCCGATCGGGCGCATCCGCATCGTGCAGGGCGACACCGACCGCGGCAGCGGTTTCGGCAGCGCCGGCTCGCGCTCGCTGTTCACCGGCGGCTCGGCGGTGCGCGTGGCCTCCGAGCACACCGTGCGCAAGGCACAGGATCTCGCCGCCGAGGCGCTCGAAGCGCCGCCCGGCGACATCGAATACGCCGACGGCGCCTTCCGCATCGTCGGCACCGATCGCTCGATCGGCCTCTTCGAGCTGGCCGCGCGCCAGCCCGAGCGGGCCATCCGGATGGACGCCACCAGCTCGGTCGAGGGGCCGAGCTGGCCCAACGGCTGCCACATCTGCGAAGTCGAGATCGACCCCGACACCGGCACGATCGAAGTGCTCGGCTACGCGTCGGTCAACGACGTCGGCCGCGTCGTGAATCCCGACATCGTGCGCGGCCAGCTCGACGGCGGCGCGGTCCAGGGCATCGGCCAGGCGCTGTGCGAGCAGCTGATCCACGATCGCGCGAGCGGCCAGCTGCTCTCGGCCAGCTTCCTCGACTACGCGATGCCGCGCGCCGATCTCGCGGGGCGCTTTCGCACCGCGATGGACGAGTCGATCCCCTGCCTCACCAATCCGCTCGGGGTGAAGGGCGTCGGCGAGCTGGGCACGATCGGCGCGACCCCGTGCGTCGTCAACGCGGTCGTCGACGCACTCTGGCGAGCCGGCAGAGGTGAGCGTGCACTGTCGCTGCAGATGCCGCTGACGGCCGAGCGCATCTGGCGCGCGCTGCGGGAATAGGCGTCGTCCCGCGACGGTGTCCCGGCGCTCGGGGCGGGCACGGTTACGCTTCGCTTTCGGCTTTACATCTGTTTACGCACCGGACCGGCCGCAGGCGTCGGCGCGGCGCCGATGGGGCGCGTTGAGCGTTCATGGGAGACCCATCGCAACGGGAGGGGTGGACGATGAAACGACGCGGAACGGCCGCATCGCTGGCCTTCGCGGTCGCCGTGGCGCCGATGGCGCTCGCGCCCGCGACGTCGTCGCTGGCGCAGCAGGCGATTTCGTCCGCCCCGGCGCAGGCCCCTTACGGGCAGCAGGAACTCGACCAGATGCTCGCCCCGATCGCGCTCTATCCGGACGCGCTGCTCGCACAGGTGCTGATGGCGTCGACCTGGCCGCTCCAGGTGGTGCAGGCCGACCGCTTCGTGCGCGGGAACCCCGGGCTCACCGGCGATGCGCTGGCCGACGCGGTGGAGTCGATGCCGTGGGATCCGAGCGTGCGCGCGCTCACCCAGTTTCCTTCGGTGCTCGCCATGATGAGCGAGCGCCTCGAGTGGACCGGCCAACTCGGCGACGCATTCCTCGCGCAGCGCGAGCAGGTGATGGACACGGTGCAGTCGCTGCGCGCACGCGCCTGGGCGGCCGGCACCCTGCAGTCCACCGAGCAGCAGCAGGTGATCGTGAACGATCCGGTCATCGTGATCGAATCGACGCGCCCGGGCTACCTGTGGGTGCCCTACTACAACCCGATGATCGTATTCGGCACCTGGTGGTGGCCCGAGTATCCGCCGTTCTTCTGGGTGCCGCCGCCCGTCTACCGGCCGCCGCACTTCTCGGCGATCCACGCCTCGGGCTTCGCGTGGAGCGCGTACGTGCCGTTGCGTCCGCGGCTCTGGCACGACCCGCGGCCGGTCTGGCGCAACCGCTACGTCGTCGTCGACAACCATCGGGTCAACAACGTGATCGTCACCCGGCCCGGCACGTCGCGCCCGACCGTCTGGCGTCGCGACCCCCCGCGCGATCGTGGCGCCGGGTGGAGCACCGAGCCGCGCCGCACACGGCCCCCTTCGCCCGACGGCCGCTGGCAAGGCGGGCCACCCGACGCACGACCGCCGCGGCCGCCGACGGCGATCGCGCCGCCGCCGACGCCGCGAGCCGCTCCCGAAGCACCCCGCGATTTCCGCAACGGCCGCGGTGCGGGTGATGCGCGCTTCGGCCGGCACCGTGACGACGCCGGGCAGCCGCGCAACGACGCCCGCTGGCCTCGCAACGACTTCGGACGACCACGCGCAGACGCGCGCAGCGACGGCGTCGCCCGGCGAGAGCCGCCCAGGCAGCATCGGGCGGAGTCGGTCCCGCAGCGCGTGCAAAAGCCGATGCCGGTTCCGCGCGCCGAAATGCCTCGGCGTGCGCCGGGCGCCGAACCGCCGCCGCAGCCGCCGCGCGTTCGGCCCGAACCCCACGGCAGGCACGCGCCGGCGCGCTCCACCGTCGCGACCGAATCAGCAGCAAGGCACCGATGAACTTCGCTCGACCGATCACCTGGCTGGCCTGTGCCGCCACCGCCGCGGGCCGCGCCGGCGCCGCTGCCCGGCGCGGTGCCCGCCCCCGTCTCAGGCGAACCCCGCCACCCGCTCGGCGCCCCGCCCGAGGTCGGTGCGCAGCGACGGGAAACCGCGCAGGAATGCCTCGCCGTCTTCGCGGCCCTGCTTCCAGGTCTCTTCGTAAGCGTCCGGGGCGGTGTAGTCCCAGCTCGACGCCGCGACCTTGCGCGACGGCTGCACGTAGACGCGTCCGGCGCGCATGAACACCGGCGCGTGCTTCGGGTAACGCCGCGTGGTGAGCACCAGCGTCGCGCCGCCATCGGCATCGACCGCGTCGACCGGCACGTTGTCCACCAGCCCCCCGTCCATCGTCGGCCGGCCGTCGCGATATTCGATCGGCGTGAACGGCGGCGTGCAACTCGACGCGATGATCAGCGAGACCAGCTCTTCGTCGCTGCGGCAGTCCTGCACCCGTGCGATCTCGCTGCGAAAACCCACCGCGCGGCCGAAGCGCGGGTGCAGCGAGCGGCGCACGTATTTCTCGATGTTGTAGCCGACGATGCCCAGCGCCACTGCGCTGCGCGGCCCGAGCCAGCGCGGAATGCGCGCGTACTGCACGCGGATCTCGGGCGCGTTGCGCATCAGGTGTGCGAAGCGCTCGCCGCCGAGCAGCGTGCGCAGCGCGTTGCGGTAGATCTCGTTGTGCGGGAACACGCGCCGCCCGCGCCTGAACAGGTTCGCCGGGTAGACGTTGCGCGGATTGTCCTTCAGCGCCTCGCGGTAGTAGGCGAGCGCGGTGCGCGAATCGTTCGCGAACAGCAGGCAGGCAGTGGCGGCGCCGGCCGACACGCCGGCGATCACGCGCGGGCGCAACTCGATCGCCGGCGCGACCACCTCCCAGAACCCCGCCTGCCACCAGCAGCGATGTCCGCCACCGGCAAAGACCACCTGTTCGAACATCGTGAATGCATCACCCGAATGCCGACGGTACACTGCCCGACGGCGCAGGCCACGGGCCCGCTCCCGGAGATCGCAGCGACCTCTTTCGCGCGTACCTTGCCATGAACCTGCGCATCCTCGCCACCGGCGGCACCTTCGACAAGCGCTACGACCCGATCACCGGCGCGCTCGGCTTCGGCCAGACGCACCTGCACGAGATCCTCGCCCGCGCGCGCGTGGCCGGCCCGCCGGAAGTCGAGGTGCTGATGATGATCGACAGCCTCGAGATGCTCGACGAGCATCGCCAGCAGGTGCTCGCCGCCTGCCGCGCCGCGCCCGAGACCGCGCTGGTCGTCGTGCACGGCACCGACACCATGGTGCAGACCGCGCAGCTGCTCGGGGCTGCCGCGCTGCCGAAGACGATCGTGCTCACCGGCGCGATGGTGCCTTTCGCGCTGGCCGATTCCGACGCGAGCTTCAATCTCGGCGCCGCGCTCGCCTTCGCGCGCAGCCTGCCGGCGGGCGTCTGGGTAGCGATGAACGGCGTCGCGCGTCCTTGGTCGAACGTGCGCAAGAACCGTGAACGCGGCATCTTCGAGCCGATCGACGAGTGACCCGAGCCGGCGCGGGGGCCGGCAGGCCGCGCACCCCTCGATGCACCCTCAGCGAGCCCGGCCGAGCAGCTTCGTCGCCGCCTCGACGATTTTCGCCGCATCGAGCCGCGCCTGCGCCTCGAGCGGCGGCGAATAGCCCACCGGCGCGCGCGCCGCGCCCAGCCGGGCCAGTTTCGCGTCGCAGCGCTCGGCCAGCGTCGCGACGATCTCGGCGCCGAAGCCCGCCACCTGCACCGCCTCGTGCACGACCAGCACGTGCCCGGTGCGGCGCGCCGATGCCTCCACCGTCTCGCGGTCCCAGGGCCAGATCGTGCGCAGGTCGATCACCTCGGCATCGACGCCCTGCGCGGCCAGCGTGCGCGCCGCCTCGAGCGCATCGTGCACCGCGCGGCTCCACGCGACGATGGTGAGGTCGCGACCGGCACGCGCAACGCGCGCCCGCCCGATCTCGACCGCGTGCGACGCATCGACCTCGCCCTCGACGCCCCACAGCTCCTTGTGCTCGAAATAGGCCACCGGGTCGCCGCTGGCCACTGCCGCCTTCAGCAGCGCGTAGTTGTCCTGCGGCGTGGCCGGGCACACCACCGCCAGCCCGGGCACGTGCGCGAACCACGCCTCGAGCGACTGCGAGTGCTGCGCGGCCGACGCGCTCCAGATGCCGATCGGCATGCGGATCACCACCGGCACGCGACCCTGCCCGCCGAACATGAAGCGGTTCTTCGCCGCCTGGTTCACGATCTCGTCCATCGCGCACAGCGCGAAGTCGACCACCCGCATCTCGACCACCGGCTTCAGGCCGGTGAGCGCCATGCCGACCGCCGCGCCGACGATCGTCGCCTCGGAAATCGGCGTGTCGATCACGCGCGCCGCGCCGTGGGCTTCCAGCAGCCCGCAGTACTGGCCGAAGATTCCGCCACGGCCGAGATCCTCGCCGAGCGCAACCACCGACGCGTCGGTGCGCATCAGCTCGTCGAGCGCGCACGCCGCCGCGGCGGCGTAACTCATCGTCCGCACGCCTTCGTCGCGCGACTTCCCGTTCGCATCGCGCCCGGCCGCGCCCGCCTGCTTCAGCTGAACCATCGGCCGCTCCCGGTGTCCTGCACGTCCTCGAACGCGGCCTGCGCGGCCGGCCACGCGGCCGCGTCGGCCGAAGCCAGCGCCGCCGCCACTTCGTCGCGCGCCGCGCGCATCTGCGCCTCGATCGTGTCGGGCGGCACCCCGCGCTCCTGCAAGCGGCGCTGCGCGAGCAGCAGCGGATCGTCGTTCATCGCCGCCGCGAGTTCGCGCGGGTCGCGATACGCGGCCGGATCGACCGACACGTGCCCCTTGAAGCGGTAGGTCTTCGCGTGCAGCAGCCGGGGGCCCTCGCCGGCGCGCACCTGCGCCACCAGTTCGCGCGCCGCCTGCCAGACCGCCGCGACGTCCATCCCGTCGACTTCGAGCGCCGGCACGCCGAAGCCGCGCGCGCGCGCGGCCGCACCCTCGCCGGCCGACATCGCTTCGGTGCGCGTGGTGGCCGACCAGCGGTTGTCCTCGCAGACGAAGAGCACCGGCAGCCCGAACGCCGCCGCCCAGTTCAGGCTCTCGGCGAACGGCCCCCGGTTGAGCGCACCGTCGCCGAAGAACGTGACGGCGATCGCGTCGCGGCCCTGCACGCGCATCGACTGCGCCGCGCCCACCGCGATCGGAATGCCCGCGGCCACCACGCCGTTGGCGCCGAGCATGCCCACCGAGAAATCGGCGATGTGCATCGACCCGCCCTTGCCGCCGCAAAAGCCGCTCGCCCGGCCGAACAGCTCGTGCATCATCCGCTCGAGGTTTGCGCCCTTGGCGATCGTGTGCCCGTGGCCGCGGTGCGTCGAGGTGAGCCAGTCGTCGGCACGCAGGTGCGCGCACACGCCGGCGGCCACCGCCTCCTGCCCGGTAGACAGGTGCAGCGGCCCGCGCACCTGCGCACGCCCGCTGCCCGCCTGGCCGAAGGCGGTCACGCCGCCACGGCTCGCCTCCTCCGCCGCGTCTTCGAACGCGCGGATGCGGCACATCGTCCGGTAGAGCCCGAGCAGCCGGTCGGCGTCGGGCACACGAGGGTCGGTCATCGTCAGTGTCCCAGTGGTCGATTGCGCCCGGCGCGGCCCCGGCGCCCCGGCATCGTACACGCTGCCTTCGGTGGCGGCGGAGGTGCCCGCATGGCGCCGAGGTGCACGTGTGGCGTTCAGGTTGCCTGCGCAACAAAATGATGCGTTTTCGCGCGTGGAGTCCGTCCCACCGCGGCAAATGCAACCGGATGTTGCGACGAAGATGCGCTCGGCACGAGCCGCCTGTCTGGCACGGGCGCGGCGGATCTCTCCGCAAGCGCGGCTACTTCCCTATACAGAACCTGCTGAAAATCACCCCCAGCAGGTCATCTGCCGTGAACTCCCCGGTGATCTCGTTCAGCCGCTCCTGCGCGAGCCGCAACTCCTCCGCGAAGAGATCCAGCTGCTGGGCCCGCTCGCGCGCGTGCGCTTCGGCCGCCTCCACGTGCGCCTGCGCCGCGCGCAGCGCGATCAGGTGACGCTCGCGCGCAATGAAGGTCGATTCGCCGCTCGCCTGCCAGCCGGCCAGTTCCAGCAGCAGGCGCCGCAGGCCGTCGATGCCCGCCCCGGTTTTGGCCGACAGCCAGACCGACGAGACCGGCGGAACAGTGTCCGTGCTGATTTCGGCACCGGGCGTCTCGACGGCGGCGACAAACCGCCCCCGTTCGACCCGCGGCTCGATCCCCGCCAGGTCGATCTTGTTGTAGACCCGCACCACCGGCACCGCTTCGGCGAGCCGGTGATCGAGTTCGCGCTCGATCGCCTGCGCGGCGGCGGTGTCGGTCTGGCGTGCGTCGAGCAGGTGCAGCACCAGGTCGGCCTGCGCGGCTTCGGCCCAGGTGCGCGCGATGCCGAGCTGCTCGATCCGGTCGGCGGTCTCGCGCAGGCCGGCGGTGTCGATGACGTTCAGCGGCACGCCCTCGATCTGGATCGCCTGCGCGATCCGGTCGCGGGTCGTGCCCGGAATTTCGGTGACGATCGCCACCTCGGCGCCGGCCAGCGCGTTCATCAGCGAGCTCTTGCCGACGTTCGGCTCGCCGAGCAGCACGACGGTCAGGCCGTCGCGCAGCAAGGCTCCGCGCCGCGCATTGGCCAGCAGATGCTGCAGATCGTCCCGGATTCGCGCCAGCCGGCCGCGCGCGTCGGCCGCTTCGAGAAAGTCGATCTCCTCTTCGGGAAAGTCGAGCGTCGCCTCGACCAGCGTGCGCAGCTCGATCAGCCGCTCGACCAGCGCGTGCACCGCCGCCGAGAACTCGCCCGAGAGCGAGCGGGTCGCCGAGCGCGCCGCCTGCTCGGTGCTGGCGTCGATCAGGTCGGCAACGGCTTCCGCCTGCGCGAGGTCGAGCTTGTCGTTCAGGAACGCCCGCTGCGTGAACTCGCCGGGCTCGGCGAGCCGCAGCCCGATTTCGCGCCCGGCTTCGAGCACCCGGCGCAGCAGCAGTTGCAGCACCACCGGGCCGCCGTGGCCCTGCAGTTCGAGCACGTCTTCGCCGGTGTACGAGTGCGGCGCCGGGAAGTGGATCGCGATGCCCTGGTCGATCGCCCCGCCGTCGGCTGCGAGGAACGGCCCGTAAGTGGCGTGGCGTGCCGGCAGCCTGCGCCCGAGCACCGCCTCGATGACCGGCGACAGGTCGCGCCCCGAAACCCGCACGACCCCGATGCCGCCGCGACCCGGCGCCGTGGCGATCGCGGCGATCGGGGGTTCGCTCATCTCTTCGGCGCCGCGGCCTCCCGGGTGATCTTGCGCGTGATCACCCATTGCTGCGCGATCGAGTAGACGTTGTTCACCAGCCAGTAGAGCACCAGCCCCGACGGGAAGAAGAAGAACATGACCGAGAACGCCAGCGGCATGATCATCATCATCTTCGCCTGCAGCGGATCGGGCGGCGTGGGGTTCAGCTTCACCTGGATGAACATCGTGCCGGCCATCACCAGCGGCAGGATGTAGTAGGGGTCGGGCGCCGCCAGGTCGTGGATCCAGCCGATCCACGGCGCGTCGCGCATCTCCACCGACGCGAGCAGCACCCAGTAGAGCGCGATGAACACCGGAATCTGCACCACGATCGGCAGGCAGCCGCCGAGCGGATTGATCTTCTCGGTCTTGTACAGCTCCATCATCGCCTGGTTCATCTTCACGCGATCGTCGCCGTAGCGCTCGCGAATCGCGGTGAGCCGCGGCGTGACCGCTTTCATCCGCGCCATCGACCTGTAGCTCGCCGCCTGCAGCGGGAAGAAGATCGTCTTCACCAGCAGGGTGAGCAGCACGATCGCCCAGCCCCAGTTGCCCACCAGCGCGTGCAGCTTCTGCAGCAGCCAGTGGATCGGCTGCGCGATCGCGGTGAGCCAGCCGTAGTCGACGGTGAGGTCGAGCCCGGGCGCGATGCTCTCGAGCATGCGCTGGTCCTGCGGGCCCACCAGCAGCCGCGACTCGACCGTGGTGCTGGCCTGCGGCGCGAGCTCGGCCAGCGGCTCCTTGATGCCGACCGAGTACACGTTGGCGTCGACCTTGCGCGTGTAGTACTCGCGCTGCACTTTCGGCGCGGGAATCCAGGCGGCGACGAAATAGTGCTGGATGATCCCGGCCCAGCCGTTGTCGGCGCCGGTGGAGTGCGTCGCCTTGCCCTTCTCGATGTCGCCGAAGGCCACCTTCTGGAACTTGTCGGCGTCGGTGTAGACCACCGGTCCGGTGTAGGTGCTGTAGAACCTCGACCCCCCGGGCGGCGGGTTGTCGTCGCGCGTGAGCTGCATGTAGAGCACCGGCCGCGCCGGAGTGGCGCCGACGTTGCTGATCTCGTCCTTCACCTGCACCACGTAGGCACCGCGCGCCAGCGTGTAGGTGCGCACCAGCCGCAGCCCGCCGCTTTCGGCAACGAGCGACAGCGTCGCCGCGTCGCTGCCCTCACCGAGCAGGTGCGGCGCGACGCTTCCGTCGACCGGCGCCATCGGCGTGCGATGGTTCGGGTAAGTCGCGCCATCGGGCGCGCCGACCAGCCCGCTTTGCGCGAGGTAGAGCGCGCCCGGCGCGTTCTTCAGCAGCACGAGGTTGTGCCGGCGATCGTCCAGGTCGCGGTAGGCGAGCAGTTCGGCGCGCTGGATCTGTCCGCCCAGCACGCTCACGTCGAGCGCGAGCACGTCGTTGGCCAGGCGGATCGACTGGCCGGCGGCCGCTGCAGCCGGCTCGACGGCGCCGGGCACCGGCTGCGCGCTGGCGGCCGCAGGCGGGCGCTCGGCTCCGGGCACCGCGACGCTCGACGGAGGAATGCTGGCGTCGGTGCGCGGTTCGCCGTCTCCGGAGGCCGCCGGAGCAGTCACCTGGGGAGCGGATCCGCCGAACAGCGACGGGTGACCCTGGTGCTTCTGCCACGCATCCCAGAGGAACAGCAGCGACATCGAGAACACGATCCAGAGGATCATTCGTTGGGTCTGCATGGTCTATCGTTCGGTGGATTCGTCGCTGCGCAGCGCCGCCGGCCAGCGGCAGTTGCAGAGCCTGGGGACGCGGTCCGGCACTTCGTCCAGCCCGCCCGGATTGAAAGGATGGCAGCGCACGACGCGCCTGATCGCGAGCCACCCGCCGGCGAGCGCTCCGTGGCGCTCGATCGCCTGCAGCGCGTAGTCGGAACAGGTGGGCAGGAACCGACAGCGCGGCGTCGTCATCGGGCTGATCGCCAGCCGATAGAAACTAATCAACGCCGAGAGCACCCGCTTCACCAATGCTCCTCCTGTTCAGCGGCCGGCCAGACGCCCGAGCATCGTCCCGAATGCCGCGTCGAGCTCGGCCCGCACCAGCGCTTTCAGATGGCGCGCGCCGCGCACCGCCGGCAGCGCCGTCATGCGCAGCATCACCGCAACCGGAGCCTTCCCGGCGCCCGCGGCGCGCCAGGCCTCGCGCGCCACGCGACGCACCGCGTTACGATCGACCGCCCGTGCCAGCAGGCGCTTCGGGATCGCCATGAACAATACGCCCGGAGGCGCTTCGAGCACCCTCCAGTGAAGGCTGAAGTGCCCGCCGCGCACGCCGGGCCGGGTGCGCAGCAGCGCGGCGACGCTGGCCCGCGGCAGCCGCCGACCGCCCTTGCCGGGCGCGGCCCGGGCAGGCGCGTCGGCGCACGCCAAGCGCGGGGGCTCCTCAGACCGCGAGGCGCTTGCGGCCCTTGGCGCGCCGCGCGCGGATGACGTCACGGCCGCCACGGGTTTTCATGCGAGCGAGAAAACCGTGCGTGCGCTTGCGCCGCGCAACAGAAGGCTGATAGGTGCGTTTCATCGGGAGAATCCTCGGCCGGGGAGGGAAAAGCCTTTCATTACAACGTATTAGCGGGCCGTCTGTCAATTTCGGGATGGCGCGCGAGGTCGATCACGGGGTAAAATACGCGGTTTCGTACGCCGTTCCGACCCTGTTCTTCCAACACGCCCGACCGAACCGATCGACACCATGCTGGACCGTTGGCTCGCCTGCGTTGCGCGTCTCGAAAGCGAGATTCCGGCCCAGCAATTCAAACCCTGGATCAAGCCGCTGGTGTTCCTCGGTTACGACGAAGGCGAGCACTTGCTCCGGATCGGCGTGCCGAACCACTTCAAGCTGAACTGGGTCAAGTCGCAGTTCGAGTCGCGCATCGAATCGATCGCCCGCGAGACGATCGAACCCGACCTGCGCGTGAGCTTCGAGATCCATCGCGCTGCCGCCAACGACACCGTGTCGTCCGAGGCGCTGCGCGCGGCCGGCGGCCCGGCACGCGCCTCGGGCGAGCAGTCGCCGGAGAGCGAACTCGATGCGATCGGCTTCGATGCGAACGACACCGGCGCCGGCGCGGCTCCGCAGGTCGCGCATGCCGCGCCCGACGCGCAGACCCGGTTGCGTCCCGAGCTCACTTTCGACAACTTCGTCCACGGCAAGGCCAACCAGATCGCCTGGTCGGCGGCGCTGCAGGTGGTCGAGCGCCCCGGCACCGCGTACAACCCGCTGTTTCTCTATGGCGGCGTGGGCCTGGGCAAGACGCACCTGCTTCACGCGGTGGGCAACGCGATCCTCGAGCGCAAGCCCGGCGCGCGCGTGCGCTACATCCACGCCCAGGACTACTTCGACGAGATGGTGCGCGGCATCCAGCGCAAGTCGCTGCACGAGTTCAAGAAGAAATACCAGTCGCTCGACCTGCTGCTGGTCGACGACATCCAGTTCCTCGGCGGCAAGGAACGCACCCAGGAAGAGTTCTTCTACACCTTCGAGGCGCTGCTCACTGCGCGCAAGCAGCTGATCATCACCAGCGACACTTACCCGAAGGAGCTCTCGGCCTTCGAAGACCGCCTGGTCTCGCGCTTCGGCTCGGGCCTGATCGTCGAGATCGAGCCGCCCGAGCTCGAGATGCGGGTCGCGATCCTGCTGAAGAAAGCCGAACAGTCGGGCGAGAAGCTGCCCGAGGAAGTGGCGTTCTTCGTCGCCAAGAACCTGCGCTCGAACGTACGCGAACTCGAAGGCGCGCTGCTGCGCGTGATCGCGTTCGCCCGTTTTCGCAGCAAGCCGATCAACGCCGATCTCGCCAAGGAGGCCCTGAAAGACCTGCTCGAGCTGAACCGCCCGCCGATCTCGATCGAGTCGATCCAGAAGACCGTTGCCGACTTCTTCAAGATCAAGGTCGCCGACATGTACAGCAAGCGCCGGCCCGCGCACATCGCGCGCGCGCGCCAGGTCGCTATGTACTTCGCCAAGGAGCTCACGCAGAAGAGTTTTCCCGAGATCGGCGAGGCCTTCGGAGGCCGCGACCACACCACCGTCATGCACGCGGTCAAGCGTATCGCGGAGCTGCGCCAGCACGACCAGGAGTGGAACCGCCAGCTGCACGTGCTCGACCAGACGCTGCGCGGATGAGGAGCGTGATGCGCGGCGTGGGCAAGGGCTGGACAACTCCGGGACGATATGTGAACAAGCTGCCCCTTTTACGGGCATCGGCAAGTTGTTCCACCGGGTCCACAGGCCGCGGCACGGATCGTTCACAGGCCCCCGATCGCCGCAAAGCCAGTACCGACGCAGGGCGGCGCGCGTTGTCCCCAGGGTTGCGCGCCGTACATCCAACAACAGCAACAGGAATCTGAACTGATGCAGTTCATAAAAGCCAACCGCGATGCGATCCTGAAGCCCCTGCAAACCGTGGCCGGCATCGTCGAGCGCCGGCACACGCTGCCGATCCTGGCCAACGTGCTGTTGCGCAAGACGGGCGACGACGTCTCGTTCCTCGCCACCGACGTCGAGATCCAGATCCAGACCACCGCGCAGCTCGGTGCCGGCAAGGAAGACGGCGGCACTACCGTGTCGGCGCGCAAGCTGATCGACATCCTGCGTTCGCTGCCCGACGGTGCCGAAGTCGCGATCAGGCTCGAGAACAAGCGCGCCACGATCCAGGCCGGCAAGAGCCGCTTCGCGCTGCAGACCCTCGCCGCCGAGGAATACCCCACTGTCGCGGTGAGCGAGCAGTTCAACGCGTCGTTCTCGCTGCCTCAGAAGCAGCTCAAGCACCTGTTCCAGATGGTGCACTTCGCGATGGCGCAGCAGGACATCCGCTACTACCTGAACGGCCTGCTGCTGGTCACCGACGGTGCGCAGGTGAAAGTGGTGGCCACCGACGGCCACCGGCTGGCGTTCTGCGAGGCCACGATCGAGGGCGCGCAGCTCGCCCGGCACGAGGTGATCGTGCCGCGCAAGACGGTGCTCGAGCTGCAGCGGCTGCTCGGCGACGACGACGAGCCGGTGCTGATCGACGTCTCGGGCAACCAGGTGCGCTTCCGCTTCGGCGCGGTCGAGATGATCTCCAAGCTGGTCGAGGGCAAGTTTCCCGACTACCAGCGCGTGATTCCGCAGGGCTACACGCGGCGCGCCACGGTCGCGCGCGACCTGCTCGCGGCCTCGCTCGCCCGGGCGTCGATCCTCACCAGCGACAAGTTCAAGGGCGTGCGCCTGAGCCTTTCGCCGGGCGTGATGAAGATCCAGACGAGCAACACCGAGCAGGAAGAAGCAGTGGAGGAACTCGAGGTCGACTACGCGGGCGACGCCCTCGAGATCGGCTTCAACGTCGGCTACCTGCAGGACGTGCTGGGCAACCTGAAGAGCGAGTCGGTGTGCGTCGACTTCGGCGACGCCAACACCAGCGCGCTGCTCACGGTGCCCGGCGACGAGCAGTTCAAGTACGTCGTGATGCCGATGCGCATCTGAGGAACGCGATGACCGAAGCGGAAAGGAAGTACGACTCCTCCTCGATCCAGATCCTCGAGGGGCTCGAGGCGGTTCGCAAGCGGCCCGGCATGTACATCGGCGACACCTCCGACGGCACCGGCCTGCACCACATGGTCTTCGAGGTGGTCGACAACTCGATCGACGAGGCGCTTGCCGGCCACTGCAACGAGATCACCGTCACGATCCACACCGACAACTCGATCTCGGTGGTCGACAACGGCCGCGGCATTCCCACCGGCATCAAGTGGGACGACAGGCACGAACCCAGGCGCAGCGCGGCCGAGATCGCGATGACCGAGCTGCACGCCGGAGGAAAATTCGACCAGAACAGCTACAAGGTGTCGGGCGGCCTGCACGGCGTGGGCGTGTCCTGCGTGAACGCGCTGTCGAAGTGGCTGCGGCTCACCATCCGCCGCGACGGCAAGGTGCACTTCACCGAGTTTCGCCACGGCGTGGTGCACGAACGCGTGGTCGAGACACACGACGGCGTCGAGGTCTCCCCGATGCGCGTCGTCGGCGACACGCAGCTGCGCGGCACCGAGGTGCACTTCCTGGCCGACGAGGCGATTTTCGGCAACGTCGAGTTCCACTACGAGATCCTCAGCAAGCGGCTGCGCGAGCTGAGCTTCCTGAACAACGGCGTGCGCATCAGGCTGGTCGACCAGCGCCAGGGCAAGGAGGAAGACTTCGCGTTCTCCGGCGGCGTGCGCGGATTCGTCGAGTTCATCAACAAGACCAAGACCACGATCCATCCGAACATCTTCCACACCACCGGCGAGCTCGAGGTCGAGGTGGGCGGCGAGCACAAGCGCGTGTACGTCGAGGTGGCGATGCAGTGGAACGACGGCTACGCCGAGCAGGTGCTCTGCTTCACCAACAACATTCCGCAGAAGGACGGCGGCACCCACCTCACCGGGCTGCGCGCCGCGATGACGCGCGTCATCAACAAGTACATCGAGCAGAACGAGCTCGCGAAGAAGGCGAAGGTCGAAACCGGCGGCGACGACATGCGCGAGGGCCTGGCCTGCGTGCTCTCGATCAAGATGGCCGACCCGAAGTTCTCGAGCCAGACCAAGGAGAAGCTGGTTTCGTCCGAGGCGCGTCCGGCGGTCGAGGAGGTCGTCGCGAAGGCGCTCGAAGAGTACCTGCTCGAGAAACCGGTCGACGCGAAGATCATCTGCGGCAAGATCGTCGACGCCGCGCGCGCGCGCGAGGCCGCGCGCAAGGCGCGCGAGATGACGCGCCGCAAGGGGCTGCTCGACGGCGTGGGGCTGCCCGGCAAGCTGGCCGACTGCCAGGAGAAAGACCCGGCGCTTTCCGAGATCTTCATCGTCGAGGGCGACTCGGCCGGCGGCTCGGCCAAGCAGGGACGCGACCGCAAGTTCCAGGCGATCCTGCCGCTGCGCGGCAAGGTGCTCAACGTCGAGAAGGCGCGTTTCGACAAGCTGATCTCGTCCGAGCAGATCGCCACGCTGATCACCGCGCTCGGCACCAGCATCGGCCCCGACTACGACGTCGGGAAGCTGCGTTATCACCGCATCATCGTGATGACCGACGCCGACGTCGACGGCAGCCACATCCGCACGCTGCTGCTCACGTTCTTCTACCGGCAGATGCCCGACCTGATCGAGCGCGGCCACGTCTACATCGCGCAGCCGCCGCTCTACAAGGTCAGGCACGGCAGGGAAGAGCGCTACCTGAAAGACGACCACGAGCTCAACCAGTACATGCTGCGCCACGCGCTCGACGGCGCCGCGCTGCTGCCGGCGGCTGGCGCCGAGCCGATCCGCGGCGAGGCGCTGGGCGAGCTCGCACGCAAGTACCTGCTCGCCGAGGCCGTGATCGAGCGGCTCGCGCGCATCATCGACGCCGATGCGCTGCGCGCGATCCTCGACGGCTGCGCGATCGACCTCTCCAGCGAGCAGAGCGCGATGGCCTCGGCCGGCCGGCTCGCGCAGGCGATGGCCAGGTACGCGCCGCCCATCAACGGCGGGGCGCCGGCGGTGCGTCCGCGCTTCGACGACAAGCACGAGAAGTGGCTGCTGGTGATCGAACGCAGGCACCACGGCAACGTGAGGGCCAGCGTGATCGACGCCGATTTCCTGGTCTCGGCCGACTACCGCGCACTCAGCGACTGCGCGCAGACGCTCGCCGGGCTGGTGGGCGCGGGCGCCGAAATCCGCCGCGGCGAAGGCGAGAAGCAGAAGAGCCATCAGGTGGCCGATTTCCGTGCGGCGATGCGCTGGCTGCTCGCCGAGGCCGAGCGCGGCGTGGTGCGCCAGCGCTACAAGGGCCTGGGCGAGATGAACGCCGAGCAGTTGTGGGAAACCACGATGGACCCGGCGGCGCGCCGGCTGCTGAAGGTGCAGATCGAGGACGCGCTGGCGGCCGACCAGATCTTCGCCACGCTGATGGGAGACGAGGTCGAGCCGAGAAGGGCGTTCATCGAGCAGAATGCGCTGGTGGCGCGCAACATCGATGTCTAGGCACTGCGATCACTGGGCGCACAGGAGACGGATCGGATGGCGAAAGTGGCGATCGTGGGCTGCGGGGCCATGGGCTCGGTCTACGCAGGCCTGATGGCGTCGGCCGGGCACGTGGTGCACGCAGTCACGCGCTGGCAACCCCACGTCGACGCGATCAATGCGCACGGGCTGCGCGTGAGCGGCTTCAGCGGCGACCGGACCGTCGGGCTGGCCAGCGCTTCGGTGACCACCGAGGGCATCGGGCCCTGCGACCTGGTCGTCATCGCGACCAAGTCGTACGACGTCGAAGACGCCGCCGAATCGAGCAAGCCGCTGATCGGTCCCTCGACCGTGGTCCAGACGATCCAGAACGGCCTCGGCTCGCCCGAGCGCGTGGCCCGGCACATCGATCCCGATCGCCTGGCGGTCGGCGTGGTCGGCGGCTACGGTGCGTCGATTCCCGAGTGGGGCCACGCGCACCACAACGGCATGGAAGTCACCTGGTTCGGAAGCTGCGCCGGGCTGCCGCCCGAAGACCTCGCTGCGTCGGCCGAGATCTGGCGCTCGTCCGGGTTCAGGGTGGCGCTGCACGACGACATCGCCTCGATGGTCTGGAAGAAGCTGATCATGAACGCCGCCTATTCCGGTACCGCGTGTCTCACCGGCCTGACGATCGGCCAGATCATCGCGAACGAAGACGCCTGGCGCATTGCCAGCGCGTGTTCGCGCGAGGCGGTCGCAGTCGCCGGTGCGCTGGGGGTGAACCTCGATCTCCCCGATCCGATCGGGCACGTGAAGCACCTCGGCTCGAAGATCCCCGACGCCCGCCCGTCGATGCTGCTCGACGCGATGGCCGGCCGGCGCGGCGAGGTCGACGCGATCAACGGCGCGGTTTCGCGCCTCGGCGCCGAGGTCGGCGTGCCGACTGCGACGAACGACATGGTCGTCGCGTTGATCAGGGCACAGGAGAGCCGGCTGGCCGGCGCCTGATCGGCAACCCGAACGGGGGGTGCGCTGCGGCAGCCGCGTCGCGCGGCAGCGGGTTCGCAGCAGGCCTTCAGGCGCCTCGATACCAGTCGATGCGGTTTGCGTCGGCCTCGACGACGACTTCGCCGCGCGCGCGCAGGTAGTTCAGGTGCGCGATGCACTCGCCGGTGGCGAGGCTGAGCAGATGCGCGTCGCTGCGCGCGTCGCGCGCGAACAGCGCGCCGAACAGGTCGACCACGCGCTTCGGCTCGGCCAGCGCATTGCGCAGCCGCTCCAGTCCGCGCCGATGGCCGTTGACCAGCGAGTCGAGCCGCGAGTGCAGGCCGGCGAACGGCTCGTTGTGCGCCGGCAGCACCAGCAGGTCGTCGGGCAGCGTGCGCCGGATGCGTTCGAGCGAGTGGAGCCAGTCGCCCAGCGGATCGGCGTCGGGTTCGGTGGGGAACACCGACACGTTCGACGAGATGCGCGGCAGCACCTGGTCGCCCGAAACCAGCAGCCCGAGCTCGGCGCAGTGCAGGCAGGCGTGCTCCGGCGAATGGCCGTGACCGACGACGACCGTCCAGTCGTGCGCGCCGATGCGGATCGTCTCGCCGTCGACGATCCGGCGATAGCTGTCGGGCAGCCGGTAGACGCCCTTGCCGAAGCTGCCGAAGCGCGCGCGATACTGTTCGAGCGCGGCGTCGTCCCAGCCCGCGCGACGATAGAACTCGATGCCGTCTTCGGGCGCTTCGCGGCCGGTGTCGGCCACCAGCACGCGGCAGGTGAGGTACTCGAGCCGCGTCATCCACAGCCGGCAATCGAACTTGCGGGTGAGCCAGCCGGCCATGCCGACGTGGTCCGGATGCATGTGGGTGACCAGCACGCGCCGGATCGGGCGTGCGCCGAGCGAGCCGCCGAGCAGTTGCTGCCAGGCCGCCGCCGTCGCCTCGGTGCGCACGCCGGTGTCGACGATCGTCCAGCCGTCGCCGTCGGCGAGCGCGTACACGTTGATGTGGTTCAGCGCGAACGGCAGCGGCATGCGGATCCAGAGCACGCCGGGCCGGATCTCGCGCGCGGTGCCGGGGTCGGGTGCGGTACCGATGTCGGGCAGGGTGCCGGGGTCGGGCGCCTTCATGCGCAGATGTTCTCACAGCCGGCCGCGGCCGACGACCGTGCGGGCGGCGCTCCGCAGAACGCGAAGTCGACTTCCGGCCGGCGCCCCGCGATCAGGTCGGCGAGCGCCCGGCCGCTGCCGCAGGCCTGCGTCCAGCCGAGGGTTCCGTGTCCGGTGTTCAGGTACAGGTTGTCGTAGCGGGTCGCGCCGATCCAGGGCAGGTTCGATGGGGTCGCCGGCCGCAGTCCGCTCCAGTAGTCGAGCTGCGAGGTGTCGCCCGCGCCGGGAAACAGTTGCTCGACCCGGCGCAGGATCGCCGCGCAGCGGTGGTGGTCGAGCGCGCGATCGCGGCGGCCGAGTTCGGCGGTGCCGGCGATGCGCAGCCGATCGCCGAGCCGCGAGAACACGAGCTTGTGCTCGTCGTCGGTGAGCGAGACCTCGGGCGCGAGCGCGGCCTCGCGCACCGGCATCGTGAGCGAGTAGCCCTTGGCGGGATAGATGTTCAGGCGCAGACCGAGCGGCGCGGCGAGCCGCGCGCTGTCGCAGCCCAGCGCGAGCACGTAGCGATCGGCTTCGAGCCGCAGGTAGCGGCCCTCGGCGTCGATGGCCTCGACCTGTTCGATGCGCCTGCCCGCGGCGCGCAGCGCGGTGACGCGGTGCGCCATCAGGAAGCGCACGCCGCATGCGCGGCACCTCGCCGCGAGCTCGCGCGTGAACCGGCACGCGTCGCCCGACTCGTCGGCCTCGGTGTAGGTGGCCCCCACGAGCATCGGCCGCGCCCGGCGCAACGCCGGCTCGATCGCCACGGCCTCGTCGGCCGAGACGACGCGCCGCGTGCAGCCGAGTTCGCTCATCAGCCGCGCCGGCGCCTGCGCAGCCTCGAACTCGGCCGCGCTGGTGTAGAAGTGCAGGATGCCGCGGCTGCGCTCGTCGTAGGCGATGCCGGTCTCGCGGCGCAGCGCCTGCAGCGTCGCGCGGCTGTACAGGCCGAGCCGCACCAGTTGCGCGATGTTGTGGCGTGCGCGCTCGCGCGTGCATTCGCGCAGGAACGCCAGGCCCCAGCGCCACTGCGCGGGGTCGGGCTGCAACCGGAACAGCAGCGGTGCGTCGCGCCGGCCCACCCAGCGCAGGATCTTCATCGGCGCGGCCGGGTTGGCCCAGGGCTCGGCATGGCTCACCGAGATCTGGCCGCCGTTGGCGAAACTGGTCTCGGCTGCCGGTTCGTTCTGCCGGTCGACCACGCTGACCTCGAAACCGAGCCGGCTCAGGAACCAGGCGCTGGCCACGCCGACCACGCCGGCGCCGAGCACGAGGACTCTCATCGCGGCGATCCGGCGGGCCCGGTCGGGATCGGGGCGCTCGCGTGCACACGCTCGCGGCGGCGGCTCATGTGAGCGCCTGGATCGCCGCCTCGTAGCGCTCGGCGGCCTCCTTGCGGTTCTGCGCGGTCACGCCGAGGTCGCGCAGCAGGCCGTTGTTCAGGCCGTAGATCCAGCCGTGCACCGACAGCGCCTGTCCGCGATCCCAGGCGTCGCGCACGATCGTCGACTGGCAGACGTTGTGCACCTGCTCGATCACGTTCAGCTCGCACAGCCGGTCGATCTGGTGCGACTCGTGGTACAGCGCCCGGATGCGCGCCTCGTGCCGTTCGTAGACGTCCTTCACGTGGCCGATCCAGTGGTCGGCCAGCCCGATGCGTTCGCCGCGCAGCGCCACGCGCACGCCGCCGCAGCCGTAGTGGCCCACCACCATCAGGTGCTCCACTTTCAGCAGGTCGATCGCGAACTGCATCACCGACAGGCAGTTCAGGTCGGTGTGCACCACCACGTTGGCCACGTTGCGATGCACGAACACTTCGCCCGGCGGCAGCCCGATGATCTCGTTGGCCGGCACGCGACTGTCGGCGCAGCCGATCCACAGGTAGCGCGGCGATTGTTGCTGCGACAGCCGCTCGAAGAACTGCGGATCGTCGTGGCGGACCCGCTCGGACCAGGCCTTGTTGCTGTCGAAGAGGTGCTGGAGGACGCGCATGACGCGGATTTTCCCACGGCGGCGACGCGCGCGGAAAACCTTCGGGACGGGCGCGTGTTTCGCATACACTCGGCAACCATGACCGCGCTGATCCTCGGACTGATCCTGTTCCTCGGCACCCACTCGGTGCGCATCGTGGCGGGCGGCTGGCGCGATGCGCGCGTGGCCGCGATCGGCGAGGGCGCCTGGAAGGGCCTGTATTCCCTGGCCTCGCTGGCCGGCCTCGTGCTGATCGTCTGGGGCTTCGGGCTCGCCCGCGCCGCGCCGCTCGAGTTGTGGCAGCCGCCGGCCTGGGGTCGTCATGCGGCATCGCTCTTCACGCTGCTGTCGTTCGTGCTGATCGTGGCCGCCTACGTGCCGCGCAGCCGCATCCGTGCGTTGGTCGGGCACCCGATGGTCGCGGGCGTGAAGCTCTGGGCTTTCGCGCATCTGCTGTCCAACGGCAGCCTGGCCGACCTGGTGCTGTTCGGCGCCTTCCTCGCCTGGTCGATCGTCGCTTTCGCGGCGCTGCGGCGGCGCGACCGCGCGGCTGGCGCAAAGCGTGGCGCCGGCGCGCTCGGCAACGACCTCACTTCGGTGGTGCTCGGGGTGCTCGCCTGGTTCGTGTTCGCGCTGTACCTGCACGGCCCGCTGATCGGCGTACGGCCGTTCGCGTGAACGGGGCGATGGCGGGGGCGTCGAGCCGACGCCTGCGGCCGATGCCTCCGGTCGATTGACCGCCACCCGCCCAGGTGTTACCTTGTTGACACCTCATTGCGACGGTCTCGCGCGTCATGTCCACCACCACGCTGAAGCTCCCGGCCGATCTCAGGGCGCGCATCGCCCCGCTAGCCGCCGCTGCGGGAAAGACGCCGCATGCCTGGATGGTCGAAGCCTTGCAGGCACAGGTGGTGCTGGCCGATCTGCGGCAGGCGTTCATCCACGAAGCGCGCGATAGCGCGGCGGAGATCGACGCCGGCGGCCCCGTCTTTGCCATGGACGAGGTGGCTGCATACCTTCGCTCGAGGCTTGCCGGCAGCCGAACGAAGGCTCCTGCGCCGGTGTCCGAAGCGGCCGCGAAAGCCGGCAAACGTGCACGGCCGGCGCGCGGCTGACCCTGGCCTCGTCCGGGGCCGACCCCATGACACAGGTCGTGATGAGCGCTCGCGCGCTCGCCGATCTGGAGCGCATCGCCGATTTCCTGCGCGAGGCACCAGCAGGTAACCCCGGCGAGGCGCTGGAAGCGATCCTCGACGCGCTGACCGTGTTGGAGCGCCACCCGCAGATCGGTCGGCCCGTCGATGCGGCCCTGCGCGAGCTGGTCATCGGCCGTGGCAGAAGCGGCTACGTCGCCCTGTACCGTCATGGGCTCGGCGCCGACCGCGTCGAAGTATTGCCGGTGCGTCACCAGCGGGAGGCGGGCTTCGGCTGACGCGGCGGCCGCCCGGCCTCCCGCCCGCCGTTGCGTAATTCACCGCAGTCGGTGGCGGATTGCATTTTTCACTTCTCGCCCGCCCCGGCGTTCTCCGGCAAGCGATTGTTTCTCAAGGGGGTTTCCGTGTTGGCACGCTGCCTGCTTGTAGCCCTGCGTCGAACTGCGGAAAGCGAAGGGATGAGCCATGGGCTGGTTTGACCGCCTCCTGTGGAGGCGGCCCAATCCCCCGGTTTCCGTGTTGCGGATCGTCGATCTGCCGGGCCGGGGCACGGTGGCCGTGGCCCGGTCGATCGACTGCCTGGGCGAGATGTGCCCGCGCCCGCAACTGCTGACCGTCAAGGTCGTCGGCGAGATTGGCGTGGGGGAGGTCGTCGAAGTGCTCACTGACAACGCGGCGGCGGCCGAAGGGTTTCCGGCGCTGGCGATGAAGCTCGACTGCGAGCACCTGGCGAGCGTTCGCGAAACCGGGCACTGGCGCATCTACCTGCGCCGCAGCGCCTGAGCGCGGACGGGCGCGGCGTGCGCACGCACTGGAAGAGGAGATGGTGAACATGCAGACGCAGGACGCCGGCGAACTTCGTCGACGCGCGAATCGCCGGGCGCTCGGGGTCGTGGCGCTGGTGGTGCTCGGCTCGGCATGGGCGCTGTCGATCGACACGCGCTTCGTCTACCTGCTCGTCTATGCGTGGTTCGGCCTCGCCTACGGTGCGCTGCTCCAGTACGGGCGCTTCTGCATGGCCTCGGCGGTGCGCGACCTGTTCGCGGTGGGCGTGCCGCGGATGGCGGTCGGGATGATGATCGCGGTCGCGTTGTACGCGCTGGTCGCGGCGATCGTGACGCTGAGCGGGTTCAGCACGTTCCACCCGAACGTGCTCGGCTGGCACGTGCTCGTCGGCGGCGCGATCTTCGGATTCGGGATCGTCTTCACCGGAGGCTGTGCGTCCGGGTCGCTCTACAAGGCCGGCGAAGGCAACCTGAACGCGATGCTGGTGATCGTGGCGATCTCGTTTTCGCAGGCGATCGTGGTGAGCGCGAGCGGCTGGTGGGACTCGCTGGTCCCGTCCTCGTGGGTGGCCTCGGCCGCCGCGAAGGACATGCCCGCGGAGTTGAGCGTCACCCGCGGCTGGTTCGACATCTTCACCGCGGGCCACATCTGGGACCTGAAGGGCACCACCACCGCCGAGGCGCTGGGTGCCGGCGCCACGCCGGCCGGCATCCTGCTCGCCAACACGCTGCTCACCGCGATCATCCCGGTGGCGGTGATCCTTCTCGTGCTCTACCTGCGCTACTACCGCAAGGGCTACATGCGCCGCGCGAAGAAGACCGCGCCTTCGTTCGCCGACGAGCTGACCGGCATCTGGTCGATGTTCACTTCGTCGAAGAACACCGCGATCGCGGGCGTCGGGCTCGGCGTGCTCGCCGGCCTTCACATGTGGGTCACCGGCGCGCTGCGCAACCACTACGAGATCTTCAACTTCGGCGAACTGCTGGCGGCGATGGGCTACACCAGCGGCCTGTCGATCCAGGAGACGGTGTTCGACCCCGGCTACTGGTACATCACCACCCAGGAAGCCCAGTGGGGCGGCTGGCTGCTGAACAAGCTCGGCCTGATGGGCGCCGACAACATCTACTTCGGCCTCGACAACGGCCTGCCCAACCCGTTGTTGAACGCGCCCGGGTTCATGTCGATCGGCATCATCCTGGGCGCCGCGGCGATGGCACTGTCCCGGCGCGAATTCAAGTGGAAGTTCCCGAACCTCGAATCGGCGGTGTTCGCGCTGGCCGGCGGCACGCTGATGGGCATCGGCGCGCGCATCGGCATGGGCTGCAACATCGGCGCCTTCTTCGCCACGGTGACCAACGGCGACCCGAGCGGCTGGGTGTTCCTGCTCGGCATGGCCGCGGGTGCCTGGGTCGGCGTCAAGGCGTTCGCGTGGTGGATGGAATGGAGCGCGGCGCGCAACGAGGCGTCGGCGCTCTGAAGCCGCGCGCCTGCTGAACGAGAAAGGAGATCGGCGATGGCAATGACTTTCGACCGGGTCGGCGACCACGAGTGGAAGCTCGACGTCTGCGGCTACACCTGCCCGCATCCGCAGATGTACACGAAGAAGGCCCTGCAGAAGATGGCGAGCGGCGACGTGCTCACCGTGCTGTTCGACAACCCCTCGTCGGGCGAGTCGATCATGGCGATGTGCGAGACCGAAGGCGACGAACTGATCGATCGCCGCGAAGACGCTGGCTCGTTCGCGTGGAAGATCCGCAAGGCCTGAGCGATGCGCCTCGGAATCGTGATCACCGACGAAGCATTCGCCGCGCACGCGAGCGGGCTGCTCGACGCCGCGTTCGCGCGCGGCTGGCAGGCGCAGTGCTTCCTCACCGACACCGGCGTGAACCTGCTCGCCGACGCCGCGTTCCTCGAGCGCGCGCGTGCGCGACCGGGCACGGTTTCGGTCTGCGAACACAGTGTCGAGCTCTACGCGGCGGGGCGTTTCGGGCGCGAGCAGCTCGCGGGGCCGATCGTCTTCGGCGGCCAGTACCAGAACGCCCAGCTCGCGCACGCGTGCGACCGGGTGCTGGTGTTCTGAGAGACGGCGCATGGCGGAACCGAAACGCATCCTGATGGTCGCGGCGCGCAACAAGGCGGAGGCCCTGAGAATGGCCGCCGGCCTGATGCTGCTCGACGATCGCATCGAAGTGGCGGTGTGGGGCGCGATGCCGTCGGGGCCTGCGATCGACGAGCAGCTCGAGGCGCTCGATTTCGCCGAGGTGCCGGTTGCCGGCCTCGGCGAAGCCGGCCGCGCGGCGCAGCTCGCCGCGCGCATTCTCGACAGCGACGTGGTGTATTGGGTATGAGCGTGAGCGCGGGCAGGCGGGTGGTTCTGGTCAGGCCGGCGGGCGTGCCCGCGGTCGACGGGCTGGTCGAGGCGTTGCGCGAAGCGGGAGCGCAGGTGCGCGAGCTCGAGCTCGCGCCCTCGGGCGACTTCGCGGCGCTGCTCGATGCGCTGGAAGAAGGATTCATGCCGGTCGTGCTGAAGGCGCCGGCAGCCGGATGATCGATCGGCCCCCGGAGCGGACGGCCGAAGGACGAACTACGAGGAGGGACACCGGATGAGGACGCGAACGAAGACTCTGGGCGGGGCGCTCGTGCTCGGCCTTCTGCTGGGCCTGCAGGGTTGCGGCAGCGGCAGCGAAGACAAGACCGCCGTGGCGACCAAGCTGGTGGTCAACTCGCCGGCGGCGATCGCGCAGGAGTCGGCCGACGACTACGACGACAACGTCAACGGCGTGATCTCCGGTGCCACGCTCAAGCGCTGGATCGACGACTGGCCCGCCAACCGTCCCGCCGGCATCAGCGGCAAGCTGGTGATCCTGCAGGTCACCGCGGGTCCGGCCGGTTTCGAGTACCTGAAGTCCAACGGCACCAACGTGTTCACCTATCTCGAAGGCGGCTGGACGCAGGTGCGCACGAACGGCGTCATCGAGACGATCCAGATGGTGCTCGACGGATCGGGCGTGGACGCACTGCTCAAGAAATACAACATCGATCCGCGCAACGACATGATCGTCTGCGCCCAGGGCACCGCGAGCCCGGGCAACGTGATGGCCCAGGGCCGCTGCTGGTACACGCTGCGCTACTGGGGCGTCGACAAGGCAAACCTGGCGCTGTTGAACGGCAGCAACCAGTGGAACGGCAGCGGCGGCGCATTGCAGCCGGCGGCGAGCTACTTCCAGGCTGCTGCGAACACCGCGCCGAACAGCGGCACGATCTCGGTGAAGCAGCTTTCGGTGGACAATACGCAGTTGCAGGCCACCATGGCGGACATGCTGAAGATCCTGCCGTCGAGCGACCTGAACCAGCGCACCGACGGCGTGTTCATCTGGGACGCGCGCGACGCCGGCCAGTTCAGCGCGGGCGAGTACCTCGAGGGCGGCAGCGCCAATGCGGCCAACTGCACCTCGCTCACCGCGGGCGTGCCGTACTGCACGGCGAACGTGTCGTTCAACTACATGTCGACTTTCCAGAACAGCGGCGCGCGCCAGGGACACCCGTGGGGCGCGCTGCAGCTGAACTACGTCAACCTGCTCGACAGCACCAAAGGGTTCAGCTGGAAGCCCAAGGCCGCGCTGAAAGCCTACCTCGACGGCGAACTCGACGCGAACGGCTACGGCTTCCTCGATGCGAGCTACCGGCTCGTCGGCCAGGGCAACGCGTACCAGCCCGGTGATACGATCTACACCTATTGCGAAACCACCTTCCGCGCGATGATCACCGGCGTGGCCACCGCGGTCGTCCTCGGCCTGCCCACGCGCTTCTACGACGGGGCCATGGTCGAATGGAACTCGCTCTCGTACATCAAGGACAGGAACGGCAACGATCTGTTGCCGGCCGACTCTCCCTGGCGCACCGACAAGCGATCGTTCTACCGCGCGGCGAGCAGCAGCGCGCTCGTGGCTCCGCGCAACGTGACCAATCCCTACGCCCGTTCCGCCGACGCGATCGTGCGCGCCGACTCGGCCTACAAGACCGGCGAGTCGGTGAGCGTGGGCGGCGGCGCCGGAGCGCCGAGCAACCCCTGCGGCGGCTGAGCCGCGCCGGCCGGTCGCTGTGAGGCGTCCGGCCGACGTGCGGCGCGCGGCGCTGTCGCTGCTGCTTGCAGCGGCGGCGCTGTCGGCCGGCTGCAGCAGGCAGCAGCCGGTCGCGGTCCCGGTCGAGCTCTTCCTCGCCAACCACTGGGCCGAGCCCATTCCTCCACAAGGGCCGCCGCCCAACGGTTTTTCGGTTCTCGAAGCTTCGTTGTCGCCGCAGGCCTGCGGCCAGTGCCATGCACAGCAGTACGAAGCCTGGCGCACCAGCCTGCACAGCCGCACCGTCGGCCCGGGCCTGCTCTGGCAGCTCGCGCTGATGGACCAGGCGCAGGCGAATCGGTGCTTTCGCTGTCACGCGCCGCTTGCCGAACAGAAGGCGCTGCTCGCGATCGAGCACGGCTGGCTGGGCGCGCCGCCCCTGCCGCCGCCCGGCTACATCGATCCCGATCTCGGCCACCAGGGGCTGGTTTGCGCAGCCTGCCACGTGCGCAACCACCGTCGCTTCGGCCCGCCGGCACGACCCGATGCGGAGCCCGGCACTGCGCACGGCGGGTTCACCTCGTCGGCGGCGTTCCAGGACAGCCGCTTCTGCGCGCACTGTCACCAGTTTCCGCCGGACGGCCCGAGCGTCGAGGGCAAGCTGTTCGAGGACACCCTGAATCAATGGGCCGCGAGCCCGATGGCGCCGCAGCGCACCTGCCAGTCGTGCCACATGCCCGACCGGCAGCATTCGTGGCGCGGCATCCACGATGCCGAGACCACGCGCAGCGCGCTCGATCTCGGTCTCGACGTGGTCGCGCTCGGCGAGGGCCGCTTCGAGGCGCGCGCCAGGGTGCGCAACGTCGGCGCGGGCCACCACTTTCCGACCTACATGGTGCCGAAGGTCGAACTCGATTTCCTGCGCCGCGACGCCGACGGTTCGACGCACGCGCTCGGCCGCCAGGTGATCGGCTGGACGGTCGACACGCAGCTCACCCGCGAGATCGCGGATACGCGCATTCCCGCCGGCGAGGCGCGCGAGTTCCCGGTGCCGTTCGCGGCTCCGCGCGCCGCGGGCTGGAAGGTCGAGCTCGTGGTGCGCGTGAAGCCCGGCGAGCACTACGAGCGCATGTTTCGCGAGCATCTGGCGCGCGACGCGCAGTTGCCGCCGCAGGCCGTCTCGCAATTGCGCCAGGCGCTCGCCAATGTGCTGTCGGCCGAGTACGAGCTGACCCGCGTCGTGGCCGCGCCGCCGATTGCAAATTGAAAGATTGCTCCGGCGAACTCGCGCGCTGCAATTCGGCGTGCCGCCGCAGCATCCGATAACCCATTGATTTGGCGAGGACCCGATGCTGGCACGTTGTGTGCGTTCAACCGGATCGGCACGGCGCTTCGTGCATCGCGGAACCATGACTTCGATTCGAGTTTCGGTCGCGCTCGCGTGTCTGCTTGCGGCGGCACTCGCCCAGGCGGCGGCTTCCGATCCGCCGCGCCTGAAGTATCGCTCGCGCGGAGCGGTCTGCGCCTGCGAATCGGGCCTGGACGAGAACGAGATCCGCAAGGCATGGGAGGCGCGGTTCGGGTCCGGATCGCAACCGCGGGCGAGCCGGGAACCCGCACAGGGCGGCGGATCTGCCGCCGCGGGGTCGGGCAGCGGACGGCAGGACAAACAGAAGGAGGAGGGCAAATGAGACAGGGGCACGACAAGGCAGGCTGGAAGATCCGGGCCTGGCGCAGCGGACTGCTGTCCGCGCTGGCGATCGGCATGGTGCTGCTCGCCGGCCTGGGCACCTCGACCCGCGACGACGCAGACGTGCGCGCCGCCGCCGGCTGGGGCGCCGAAGCCGTTTCGGCGCTTGCCGAGAGCGCCTCGCGGGTCTCGCCGATTCCGCTGGCCAACGCGTGCGGCCTGGGCGCATCGAGCTGCTTCAAGTGTCACAACGGCACGCGCGCGAAAGCGCCCGGCATGGATGCGGCGAAGTCGCCCTGGCATGCCCAGCACGCGAAAGTGAACAACTCGTGCGCCGGCTGCCACAAGGGCAACCCCAGGATCATGAAAGAGGACATCGCGCACGCGAAGATGGTCGCGAAGCCGCGCGACGACTCCGCCGGCTCGTGCGCCGGCTGCCATGCCAGCGACCTGTCGAAGGTCCAGGGCGCCTACGCCGGAGCGAAGTGAGATGAAGAAAATCACCAGAATGTCCGTTCGCGGCGCCGCGTGCGCCGCGCTCGTCGCCGGCGCGCTGCCGCTGTCGGCTCTTGCGGGCCCGACGATCCAGGTCGGCGACCAGGGCTCGC
This sequence comes from Burkholderiales bacterium, assembly GCA_003577305.1. Classification (GTDB taxonomy): domain Bacteria; phylum Pseudomonadota; class Gammaproteobacteria; order Burkholderiales; family Burkholderiaceae_E; genus Zeimonas. The sequence continues at coordinate 19,842 of QEVL01000008.1, read as the reverse complement.
TCACGATCACTTATGCGCTGCAGGGCTGGATGCAGCACCGCAGCTTCGCGTCCGACGCGAACGCCGGCTCGGCTACCGATGCGTTCCTGCGCCGCAACCGGCTCACGTTCTCCGGCCAGTACAACGACTACGTCGGTTTCTACGCGCAGTTCGAGGCCGGCAACGACAGCCGCTTCGGACAGGACAACAAGAGCGTCTACTACCGCGACGCCTACGTCACGCTCGACTATCGGGACGACCTGCGCTTCATCGTCGGCCGGTTCAAGAACACGTTCTCGCGCGAGAACCTCGAGGCCTGCCTCGAGCCGCTCACGATGGATCGGGCCGAGGTGCTGTCGTACACGCCGTTCGGCGGCAGCCGCGACACCGGCCTGGCGGTCTGGGGCAACCTGCTCGACGCAAAGCTGCAGTACCGCTTCATGGTGGCCGACGGGCGCGAAGGCGCATACGTGCCGAAGGACAGCCCGCGGCTGACCGCGCGGGTGCACTACAGCTTCTGGGATCCCGAGTCGAACTACGGCTATCTCGGCACCTATCTGGGCACCGCGAAAGTGCTGACGATCGGCGCCGCGTACGACAAGCAGTCCAGCGTCGCCTATGGCGACTGGCCGCTGCGCCGCGACATCAAGGACTACAAGGCCTGGACGGTCGACGCGTTCATGGAGTACCCGGCGCGCAGCGGCGTCTACACCGTGTCGGCGGCCGCGTTCAAGTACGACACCGGCGGCGCGTACAACCAGTCGCCCGATCCCGCGTTGCCGGTCAACAGCGACCTGAAGGGCTTCTACCTGAAGGGCGGCTACATGCTGCCCGGCAAGGTCGGCCCGGGACGCCTGCAGTTCTTCGCGCGCCACGAGAGCTCCGACTACGGAGTGAAGATCGGCACCGCCGAGTACTACGACCAGAAGTGGAACAGCGTCGGCGCCAACTGGTATCTAGACGGCCAGAAGCTCAAGGTGAGCCTCGAATACGCGAAGGTGAAGTTCGACACCCCCGATCCGACCACCCGCTCGCTGCGCGACTATAATCAGCTGACCTTGGGGTTGCAGTTCATCTTCTGATTTCCGATCCTGCCCGGGGGCGCGCGCCGCCCCCTCCGCCGGCCGGGATCGGTTCGCGAGGTGTCGACGTGGCATCGCTGCCGATCGCGGACGCTTCCGGTGGGACGGCGCCCGCCCTTCTCGCGCTTCGCGGTCGCTGGAAGCCGTGGGGCTGGGCGGCGCTCGCCGCATTCGTCTACGCGCTCGCCGGCGTGCTCTGGCACGACGATCGCACCGCCTGGGCGATCGGCACGGTGCTCGCGGGTGCGTCGGGCTGGCTGCTCGCGCGGGTCGCGGCCGAGCTCGCCGCGGTGAGGGAACTCGGGCGCGGCATCCGCCTCGCCGCCGAGGGCCGTTTCGAGCCGCTGCCGATCGAGCCCCATGCGGGCACGCTCGCGGGCCGGCTGATCCCCGAGTACAACACCACGGTGTCGCGGGTCGGGCTCACTTTCCAGAGCGTGGTCGAGTGCCAGGGGCGCTTTCTCGACGAGCGCAACCGCATCAACACCATTCTGCAGAGCCTGCCGGTCGGGCTGCTGAGCATCGGCGACGACCTGCGGGTCAGCATCGCCAACCGCCAGGCCGACGCGCTGTTCGGCGTCGAGGCCGGGCAGCTGGTCGGGCAGAACCTGTTCGACCTGCTCGACCTGCCCGAACGCGACCGTGCGGTGCTGCGCGACGCGTTCCTCTACAAGTACGTCGTGCGCAGCCACGAGGTCGGGCTCAGGCTGGGCGGCAAGACGCGCTACATCGCGCTGAACCTCGCGTTCTACAGCGACGAGGAAAACGACATGGGCAGCGTGCTCACGCTGCAGGACATCACCGAACACCGTGCGCTGATGGAAACCGTGGCGATGCGCGAGAAGCTGGTCGCGATGGGGCAGCTGGCGGCCGGTGTCGCGCACGAGCTCAACACTCCGCTGGGCAACGTGCTCGGTTACGCCCAGCTGCTCGAGCGCGGCGCCGAGGGTCAGCCGAAGCTGGCCGACTACGCGCGCATCATCGCCGACGAGACCCGGCGCTGCTCGCGGGTGGTGCACGAACTGCTCGGCTACGCGCGCAAGGACGATTGCAGCGACGAGACCTGCGACGTCAACCAGATGGTCCGGGAACTGGTCGAGACCTTCGTCGACTGCCGCCTCAGGCGCTACCAGATCGAGGCCCGCATGGAGCTCGCTCCCGGCACGCTGGTCGTGGAAGGCGGGTGCGGCCAGCTCGACATCGTCCTCACGAACCTGATCGTCAACGCGATCCACGCACTCGACAAGGTGCCCGATCCGGTGATCGTGGTGCGCACCTGGAGCGAGGCCCGCAACGTGTGCATCAGCGTGTCCGACAACGGACCCGGAGTGCCCACCGAGCTGCGCAGCCGCCTCTTCGATCCGTTCTTCACGACGAAGACCGTCGGGCAGGGCACCGGGCTCGGGCTGCCGATCTGCAACGCCATCGTCACGCGCCGCGGCGGGTTCATCGCATACGACGGCGACAGCACGAGCGGCGCGCGCTTCGTCGTCACGCTGCCCGCGGTCGACCTGGATCGCGCCCGCGCATGATCGGGCCAGACCTGGCGCCCGCGGCGAGCGCCGTGCGGCCGAGAATTCTCGTCGCCGAAGACGACCGGCGCATGCGCGAGCTGATCGCCGCCGTGCTGGGCGAGATCGAGCCGAACGTCGAGATCGTCACCGCCGCCGACGCCCACGAGGCGATGGATCTCTTCGAGGCCGATCACGCCGCGGTCGTGCTGACCGACCTGCGGATGCCCGGCGCCGACGGCCTCGACCTGCTGAAGTTCGTGCGCCAGCGCGACCCGCAGACGCAGGTCGTGCTGGTCACCGGCCACGGCACCGTCGAATCGGCGGTCGCCGCGCTCAAGCAGGGCGCCTTCGACTACGTCGAGAAGCCGTTCGACACGGTGAAGCTGCGCTGCGTCGTCGAGAACGCGCTGCGTCACTATCTGCTGGCCACCGAGAACGAGCGCCTGCGCCAGCAGCGGCGCAGCTTCGAGCAGGGCGGCGAGATCATCGGCGCGTCGCAGGCCAGGGAGCTCATCGAACGGCTGATCGTGGCCGCGGCCGCCTACGACTCGAGCGTGCTGGTGAGCGGCCCGAGCGGCAGCGGCAAGGAGCTCGTGGCGCGCCAGATCCACCTGCGCAGCGCCCGCCGCGAGCGGCCGTTCGTGGTGATCAACTGCGCGGCCATTCCCGAAACGCTGGTCGAGAGCGAGCTGTTCGGCTACCGCAAGGGCGCGTTCACCGGTGCCGAGCGCAACAAGATCGGGCTGTTCGAGGCCGCCGACGGCGGCACGCTGTTTTTCGACGAAGTGAACAACGCGTCGATGGCGCTGCAGGCGAAACTGCTGCGTGTCGCGCAGGACGGCATTTTCTACCCCGTCGGCGCCACCGAGCCGGTGGGCGTCGACGTGCGGCTGATCGCCGCCACCAACCGGCCGATCGCCGACCTGGTCGGGCAGGGCCGGTTTCGCGAAGACCTCTTCTACCGGCTCTCGGTGATCGAGATTCCGATTCCGCCGCTGCGCGAGCGCCGCGAAGACATTCCGCTGCTCGCGTACTACTTCCTGAACAAGCACTCGGTGCGCCTGGGCAAGCACGTCACCGGCTTCAGGACCGCGGTGCTGGGCGCGCTGATGCGCTACGACTGGCCCGGCAACGTGCGCGAGCTGGAAAACGTGGTGCAGCGGATGATCATTCTCAGCGAGACCGACCCGATCGGGCCCGAGGTCGTGCCGCCGCGGCTCACCGAAGGCAACGGCGCGCAGGCGCGCGCCCTCGACCTGCTGTCGCCGCGCAGCCTCGACGAGATGGAGGCGTACTTCATCGCCAAGACCCTGCGCGAGACCAAGGGCGACCGCGGACTGGCCGCCGAGATCCTCGGCATCGACAAGTCGACGCTGTGGCGCAAGGTGAAGCGCTACGGCATCGAGGAATAGCGCCCGAACGGGCGCTCCCTCGGGGGCTTCAGCCGAGCACCGCGGGCAGCCGCCGCGTGAGCAGCTGCCGCGTCGCGGGCGCACCGCCCAGCAGCGCGAAGCCGAGCAGGTTGCCCTGCGCGTCGACGAACGTGGCTTCCAGGCTGCCGTCGGTGCCTTCGTCGTAGCGCCAGCCGCCCCCGGCGCCCGCCGCCGGCGGCGCGACCGTGAGCGGCGCGGCCGGCGTCTTCACCACCACCGGCATCGCCGGATAGCGCACCTCTGCGGGTTCGCCGGCCAGCGTCTTCGCCAGCGCGCGTGCCGCGTTCATCAGCGGCATCACGAACGGCAGCACGTGTCCTTCGACTTCGGCGCAGTCGCCGAGCGCGTAGACATCGGGCGCGCTCGTTCGCAGGTTGCGATCGACCACGATGCCGCGGTTCACCGCGAGCCCCGCCGCCTGCGCGAGTTGCGTGCGCGGGCGCAGGCCGATCGCCGAGAGCACCGCGTCGGTGTCGATCGTGCCGCCGTCGGCGAGCCTCACCCGCAGGCCGCCGTCGCGTCGTTCGATTGTGGTGGCGCTCGCCCCCAGGCGCATCGCGACTCCGGCTGCTGCGAGCCGGTTCGCGTAATCGCGTCCGACGCGCTCGGGCACCAGGCGCCCGAGCGGCCAGGGCGCCGGATCGAGCAGGTCGACCTTGCGTCCGCTCGTGAGCAGGTCGTTGGCGAACTCGCAGCCGATCAGCCCCGCACCGAGAATCGTCACGTGGGTGGCGTGCTCGATCGCCTCGCGAAAGCGCGCGTAGTCGGCCAGGTCGTTCACCTGCATCACCGCGTCGGCGGCGTCGCCGCCGAGTGGCACCCGGATCGGGTCGGCGCCGAGCGCGAGCACGAGCTGCGAGTATTCGAGCCGCTCGCCGTCGGTGAACGCCACCGCGTGCGCGCCGGTGTCGATCGACGCGACCTCGCGGTGCGCGAGCACCGTCGCGTTCAGCTGGGCGGCCGCGCCGGCTGCGTCGGCACTCGCCAGCGAGGCGGCGCTGCGGTTGCCGGCCAGCGCGTTCGAGAGCATCGGCTTCGAGTAGACCGCGCCGTCGTCACGGGTGACGACGACCAGCGGCGTCTCGGCGTCGAGCCTGCGCAACTCGCGGGCCACCGTGTGGCCCGCCAGTCCGCTGCCCACGATCACGATCGGTGCCATGGCTCGTGCCCCGGACTCAGGCCGCGATCTCGATCATCTCGAAGTCGGCCTTCGCCACCCCGCAGTCGGGGCACGCCCAGTCCGCGGGGATGTCCTCCCAGCGGGTGCCGGGGGCGATGCCGTCCTCGGGCAGGCCCTTGGCCTCTTCGTAGATGAATCCGCAGACGATGCACTGGTAAGCCTTCATGTCGTTGACTCCGTATGGTTGAACTGGTCGTTGAATTGCCTGACGCCAATTGTGGCGGCTCAGGCGGCGTCCTTCGTCATGGCGACGACGCGCTCGAGGGCTTCCTTGTAGGCGTTCGCGTGCCTTTCCTCGACCTTCGTCAGCGCGGCGAAGCGCTTCGCGGCCTTCTCCAGCACTGCGCGGAATGCCTCGGCGTGCTCCTTCGACTCGGCGATCTGCTCGTCGAACTCGGCCACGGCCGCCTGGTTGCCTTCCTCGACCGCGAGGTGGCGGAACTTCGGGTACATCTCGGTGTACTCGTAGGTCTCGCCTTCGATCGCCAGCTCGAGCGCGCGCGCCGGGGTCAGCTTGTCCTTCGGGTACAGCAGGTCGAGGTGGCCGAACGCGTGCTGCACTTCCTGGTCGGCGGTCGCCTCGAAGTGGCGTGCGGTCTCTTCGTCGCCGGCGGCGCGGGCCACCTTCGCGAAGTAGCGGTATTTGATGTGCGCCATCGACTCGCCCGCGAAGGCGGCTTCGAGGTTCTGGATGGTGATCGACTTCTTGTCCATGTCGCAGCTCCCTGGGATGCGGTTGACGATGGACGCAGTCTGCCCGTCGGGTTAAAATCGGTCCAACGAATTAAAATGATCAATATGATCGATAAAACCGATAAGACCAGCAAAGCCGACAAAGCGTCGCGCAAGGTGCCGCCATTCACCTCGGCGAGTGCGCTGCCGTCGCTGCGCCAGCTGTCGTACCTGGTGGCGGTCGCCGATCGGCTGAACTTCACGCAGGCCGCGCAGGACTGCTTCGTCACGCAGTCCACGCTCTCCTCCGGGCTGAAGGAGCTCGAGCGCACGCTGGGCGCGGCGCTGGTCGAGCGCGACCGCCAGCACGTGCTCGTGACGCCGCTGGGCCGCAAGGTGGTCGAGCGCAGCCGCGAACTGCTCGGCTCGGCGCGCGACCTGGTCGGCATCGTGCGTGCCGCCGCCGCGCCGATGACCGGGCTGCTGAGGCTCGGTGCGATTCCGACGATCGCGCCGTTCATGCTGCCGCAACTGGTACGCGAAGCGCGCGCCCGGCACCCGGAGCTGAAGCTCGCGCTGCGCGAAGACCGCACCGCCACGCTGCTCGAGCGGCTGCGCGCGGCCGAGCTCGATTTCGCGCTGATCGCGCTGCCCTACGACACTTCGGGCCTGCTGGTGCGCGAGCTGTTCGTCGAGGAGCTGTGGCTGGTCACGCGTATGCCAGAGCGCCCGCCGGCGCCGCGACGGTTGAGAATCAGCGGGCTCGACACCGAGCGCCTGCTGCTGCTCGAAGAAGGCCACTGCCTGCGCGAGCACACGCTCGAGGCCTGCGGGCTGGCCGAGCGCGCCAACCCGTCGGGCATCGAGGCCACGAGCCTGGTCACGCTGCTGCAGATGGTGGAGTCGGGCCTGGGCGATGCGCTGCTGCCGCAGATGGCGATCGACTCCGGCTTCCTCGGGCGCGCATCGGTGCTGCCGCAGCGCTTCGCACCGCCGGCGCCCACGCGCACGATCGCGTTGGCCGCGCGCCAGACCACGACCCGCCTGGCCGAGTTCGAGTTCCTGGCCGGGCTGGCGTCCTGAGCCGGCCGGCGCCGCGCTGATCCGGCGCACGGTCCGCCTTCCCGCCGGGCGCATCGCGTAAGATCGCAGCGCCATGTCGCTCGAATCCCCGATCCGGCCGCCGACCCGGTGGCGCACCGTGCTGCGCGATGCGGGCACGGTCTATTCGGTCAACGGCCTGATCGGCTTCATCTTCGCCGCCACCGGCCCGGTGGCGGTGATTCTCGCGGTCGGCACGCGCGGCGGGCTGTCCGAATCCGACCTCGCTTCGTGGATCTTCGGCTCGTTCTTCCTCAACGGCCTGGTCACGCTCCTGTTCTGCTGGCTGTACCGGCAGCCGCTGGCGTTCTTCTGGACGATTCCGGGCACGGTGCTGGTGGGCCCGGCGCTCGGGCACCTGAGCTTTGCGCAGGTGATCGGCGCATTCGTCGCCACCGGCGTGCTGATGCTGCTGCTCGGGCTGAGCGGCTGGGTGCGGCGCGCGATGGCGATGGTGCCGATGCCGATCGTGATGGGCATGGTGGCCGGCGTGTTCCTGCGCTTCGGGCTCGACCTGGTGCGCGCGCTGCACGAAGACGCGGCGATCGCCGTGCCGATGGTGCTCGCCTTCCTGGTGCTCAACGCCTGGCATGCGGCCGGGCGCCGCGTGCCGCCGATGCTGGGCGCGCTGCTGGTGGGCGCGATCGCGGTCTGGCTCTCGGGGCGCTTCGCGCCGGAGCTCTCGGCGGCCAGCGTGCTCGCGCGCCCCAACCTCTACGCTCCCGACTGGTCGGTCCAGGCGATGGTCGAACTGGTGCTGCCGCTGGCGATCACGGTGCTGGTGGTGCAGAACGGGCAGGGCGTCGCGGTGCTCAAGGCGGTCGGCCACGAGGCGCCGATCAACGCGGCCACCGTGGCCTGCGGCGTCGCATCGATCGCAACCGCGTTCGTCGGCACCGTGTCCACCTGCCTCACCGGGCCGACCAACGCGATCATTTCCGCCTCCGGCGAGCGCGAGCGGCACTACACCGGCGGCCTGGTCGTCGGCGCGCTGGCGCTGGCATTCGGCCTGCTGTCGCCGTTCTTCACGCGGCTGATGCTGGCGACCCCGCCCGCCTTCATCGCGACGCTGGCCGGCCTGGCGATGCTGCGCGTGCTGCAGACCGCGTTCGTCACCTCGTTCGGCGGACGCTTCACGCTCGGCGCGCTGGTCACCTTCCTGGTCACGGTGGCCGACATCGCGATCCTGAACGTCGGCGCGGCCTTCTGGGGGCTCGTTGCGGGCTGTCTGGTGTCGTGGCTGCTCGAGAGGCCGGATTTCGGGACACTCGGCAACAAGGTCTAGGGAGCGCGGAGAAACGATGCCCCGGTCCGAACCTGCAGGCCCCGTCGGCCGCGACGACCTCGATTTCGCCCCGCCCGACGATTGCCCGATCGACTACATGCGGCGCACGCGCGACTGGTACCTCGCGCTCGGCTACGACAACCCCTACGCCTGGGCGCGCTATCCCGAAGTGCCGTTCCAGCCGCTGCGCCGGCCGCTGGCGCGCAGCCGCGTGACGATCGTGACCACGGCGGCGCCGTACCAGCCCGACAAGGGGCCGCAGGGCACCGGCGCGCCCTACAACGCGGCCGCGAAGTTCTACCGGGTCTACTCGGGCGACACCGCGCGCGACCACGACCTGCGCATCGCGCACGTCGGCATCGACCGCAGGCACGCCGACCTCGACGACAGCGGTTGCTGGTTCCCGCTGCCGGCGCTGCGCGACGCCGTGCGCGCCGGCCGCGTGGGCGAACTGGCGCCGCGCTTTCACGGCGCGCCCACCAACCGCAGCCAGCGCCACACGATCGAGGTGGACGCGCCGGAGATCCTGGCGCGCTGCAGGGAGGACGGCGTCGACGCCGCGATCCTGGTGCCGAACTGCCCGGTGTGCCACCAGACGCTGTCGCTGGTGGCGCGGCATCTCGAACGCAACGGTATCGCCACCGTCGTCGTGGGCGTCGCGAAAGACGTGGTCGAGCACTGCGGCGTGCCGCGCTTCCTGTTCAGCGACTTCCCGCTGGGCAACGCGGCCGGCCGGCCACGCGACCCCGAATCGCAGGCGCTCACCCTCGAGCTCGCGCTGCAGCTGCTCGAATCGGCGCCGGGGCCGCGCACCACGATGCAGTCGCCGCTGCGCTGGAGCGCCGATGCGAACTGGAAGCGCGACTACTGCAGGCTCGAAGGCCTGACCCCGGAAGACCTCGCGCGACTGCGCGCCGAGAACGATCGCGGCAAGCGGATCGCGCAGGCGCTGCGCGATGCGGCGCTGGGGGCGGGCGCGACGATCGAGGGTACGCGATGAACGCCCGCGAGTCGCTGCCGCTGGCCGGCGTGCGCGTGGTCGAGTTCTGCCAGGTGGCCGCCGGCCCGTTCTGCGCAATGCTGCTGGCCGACTTCGGCGCCGAAGTGATCAAGATCGAACCGCGCGAGGGCGACGGGCTGCGCCACTGGCCGCCGATCCGCAACGGCTTCTCCGGGAACTTCGCCTCGCTCAATCGCGGCAAGCGCTCGCTCGTGCTCGACCTGAAGGATCCGGCCGACCGCGACGTGGCGCGCGCACTGGTGCTCGACGCCGACGTGCTGGTCGAGAACAACCGTCCCGGCGTGATGCAGCGGCTGGGCCTGGGCTGGGACTGGTTCGGCCCGCGCGCTGCAGAGGGCGGCTTCGACCTGACGATCCAGGCCGCCGCCGGCGTGATGAGCGTGACCGGCGAGCCCGACGGCGCGCCGGTGAAGTGCGGCGTGCCGCTGGCTGACTTCACCGCAGGTCTGTACGGCGCGTTCTCGATCGCCGCGATGATCGCGCGCGTGCGCGCCGATCAACGGCTACGCCGAGGCGCTGGCCGACCCGCAGGCGCTGCACCTCGGCCTGGTGCAGCCGATGACGATGCCGGGCGGCACCGACACGCGCGCGACGACTGGCTGCCCGAACCGTTCACCCGCCCCGACCCGCAGTTCTACCGGCAGTTCCTGCTGCACGCCGACCCGCTCGAACGGTTCTCGGTGGTGAGCTTCGTCTGGGGACCGGGCCAGCACACGCCGGTCCACGACCACACGGTCTGGGGGCTGGTGGGCATGCTGCGCGGCGCCGAGCGTTGCCAGCGCCGCCGGCGCGCCGGCGACGGCCGCCTCGTGCCGCACGGCGGCGAGGAGATCCTGCACCCCGGCGAAGTCGACGCGGTGTCGCCGACGACCGGCGACGTGCACGTCTATGGCGGGAACATCGGGGCCGTGCGCCGGCATGTGTTCGATCCGCAGGCCGGGGAGGCGAAGGACTTCGTGTCCGGCTATTCGTCGGAGGTGGTGCCGAACCTGTGGGATCGGTCGGCGGTGGTGCGGGCGGGGATCGGGGGCGGCTGACGGCGAGCCGAATCGGCGCCCGCGGGGGCGTCGGTCTCGGCCGCGTGCGATGCCGCGCCGAGAACCAGCCCGTCGAGCGGACTGGGCGTGCCCGCCGCACCGGACGTGAGCACGTGCGTGTAGATCATCGTTGTGCTGACGTCCCTGTGCCCGAGCAGCTCCTGCACCCGCCGGATGTCGACGCCGGATTCCAGCAGGTGCGTCGCGAACGAGTGGCGAAGCGTATGCGCGGTCACCCGCTTGCCGATGTCTGCAGCACCTGCGGCGCGCGCGATCGCGCGGCCGATCGTCTCCGGATACAGATGGTGACGACGGCGAGTCCCGCTGCGCGGATCCGTCGACGGCGCGGCGGCCGGCCATACCCAGAACCAGTTCCATGACTCGGGCGCGCGCGGATACTTGATCGCGAGCGCGCCGGGCAGATCCACGCCGGGCGCTCCCGCGATGCGGTCGCGCTCCCAGAGCTTCCGGGCATCGGCGAGTTGCAGCTTCAACGATGCGCGCAACGCTTCGGGCAGCATCACCACGCGATCCTTGCCACCCTTTCCCTCGCGAACCACGATCACCGATCGGTCGAAGTCGACGTCCTTGGTCCGTAGCCGAAGGCATTCGAGCAGGCGCATGCCCGTGCCGTACAGGGTGCGCGCGATCACTCCATGGGCGCCGTCGATCGCGGCCAACAGGCGCGCGACCTCCTCGCGCGACAGTACCGTGGGTACACGTACCCTGGACTTCGGACGACCCAACTCCTGCATCCAGGGCAGCTCCTGGCCCAGAACTTCCCGATAGAGAAACAGCAGCGCGCACAAGGCCTGCTTGTGAGTCGAGACCGAAACGTGCCGTTCGTTGGCGAGGTGGGCGAGGAATCGCTCGACCTCGCCCTGCCCGAGGTCGCGCGGGTGGCGCATGCCGTGATACCTGACGAAGGCCCGAGCCCAGTAGACATAAGCCTGTTCGGTGCGAAGGCTGTAGTGCAGGTAGCGGATGCGCTCGCGCAGACGGGCGAGCAGCCCGGGAGATCCCGGGCCGCTGCCCGAGCGAGGCGAGGACTCCGACGGTTGACTGCAGACAGTGGGGCGCATGGCGCCTATATATCTACACAGCATCCGTTCTTCGCGCATCGTCCGGCGGTACCACTGGTCACGTACCGAAGAAGTATGCAAAATGGATTAAATCTGAGCTGGCGTACGTTCTTTGCTGGCCGTTTATTTGTCGCTCCGAAAGCCGAAAGCGCCTGGCGGCCGCGGTTGGTGCGCCTCGCACAGGGATGGGTGTCCGGGTTATGCGATGGCGCCCTGGATTATTGCGGCATACGAACTTGGCGCGGGCTCGAAGAGCGCCGGTAGCGCCACATAGCCGAGGTTGCCCCGGGCTTTACGCCTGATGCAGAGGGGTGGTGGTGGAAAAAAGACCTTCGGTAACAAGCGTATCCCGACGTAGGTGTGGACGGGTTACGCCGGCGGGTTCGCATTTATTCGGCTGCGCGCTACGAACCAAAACACGTTAGACCTCATGACCACGTTTCCCCACTACGTTGCTGTGCCGAAGTCGGGCTTCGGGCCCGCGGTGCTCGTGCTGCACTCCTGGTGGGGCCTGAATCCGTTCTTCAAGAGGCTCTGCGACAGGTTTGCGCGTGCGGGGTTCGTTGCTCTCGCGCCGGATCTCTATGCGGGGCGTGTGGCGACCACACCAACGGAAGCGAAGGCGCTACGCTCCGAGTCCACAGCAAAGCGCAAGACACCCGCGTACAAGCTGCTCATTGCAGCAATCGAACAACTCAGGACCAACGAAGCCGTGCAGGGCTCACGCGTTGCCCTGGTGGGCTTCTCCATGGGTGGCCACTGGGCACTTTGGTTGGCCCAGCGACCCGAACTGCCCATCGCTGAAACGGTCGTCTTCTATGCGGCAAGAGACGGGAACTACACCAAGAGCAAGTCGCGGTTTTTATTTCACTTCGCAGAGTCCGACGACTGGGTTTCTGCTGCTAGCGCCAAGAAGCTCAAGACAAGCCTAGCGACGGCCAACGCAGATGCGACGTACTACACCTATCCCGGCACAGCGCATTGGTTCTTCGAGAGCGACCGTAAGGATGCATACAACGAGACCGCCGCCGCGTCAGCGTGGAAACGTACTATCGTTTTCCTCAATGAGGTCTAACCAGTCGTTGCACCCGACGTGCGCCAGCCTGCGGCTGTCGCCCGCGGGTGAACTCCAGCGTTAGCCGCTTTAGGGAGAAGTATGCGTCTCTACTTCCATCACGTTGGCGAATCTGGATCCCGGCGCGATTTTCCGCGTACGGTGTGGAACGACGTATCGGTTGAGGTCGTTGAGGACAACATCCCGCCAGATGATCCATTCCGATCACAAGTGTTGCGTGAACTGCACAGCAAGTTCCCTGATGGAAAGTTCAATTGCTGGGGCGTCCCCCAAGGCGCTTCAACAATCATCAAAAAGCTAACGACAGGGGATGTAGTGCTCCTCATTGAGAGCATCCGGCTTGCCGGCGACGTCCCGGCACTTTGTCAGGTCGAAGTCTTCTATCCCCGCATTTTCTCAAAGCTGTCTGTAGCTCTCTGGGGCGAAGGCCACTTCCCATACATTTTCTTCTTTCGCACCGAGCGCCTTAACCTAAGGTGGGATGAACTCAAAGAGGAACTCGGCTATGCCCCGCGCTTCGATCCCCGCGGTAAGTTCTATTCTGTAAAGGAAGGTAGGCCGGATGGGTTCAGTAGTCATTCGGCGTTCGTAGAGTGGCTCCGTGCAAACAGACGCGGCTAACAACTCAATCCAGCGGACGCGCTACGCGCGCCGCTGATTTCGGGCGTTAGACCGCTGAGGCAAGTTCACAGGAAGGGGCAACGTCATGGCGCAAGGTTCTTTGCTAAGCGGTATTCCAAAAGCCTGGCTCTTGGTTACTTGCACTCTCATATCATTTGCTATCGGCATTCTTGGATACGCGCTCACTCCAAGCAATTCTTCTGTCGCCATTCACTTCAGCCTGTCTGGCGAGCCAAATGGGTGGGCTACACCTGCTTTAGCCTTCTTCGTCATACCTGTCATTTGTGCGTCACTCATGCTGATTCAATTGCTTACACCGGCCCTCAAGCCTTCGGCAGATCGTTTAGAGAAAAACGTCCTTTCCATTGTTGCCGGTGCCGGCGGCATAGTTCTGGTGCTAGGCCAGGCATATATCTTTTGGCACGCGGTCTAACAATTCGTTCAAGCCGAACTTGCTTCGTTCCGGCAAGCACATGGCAGAGAAAGCTTGCCATGTGCTTGCCTCCACTACGCAAGTCGGCTTAACTCAGGTGTTATACCGCGTAGCCATGCCTTGACATACCAAGAACAGTATAGGCATCATGCGGTATGTGGCGCGTATTCGAGCATCGCCGAGTGGAGCGGCAGCTCCGCGACGCCCCACGCGAGGTCCTGGTTCGCTACGAGAAGTGGAAGGACATCGTGGCTATGTCGGGGCAGCGTGGGCTGCGTCTGATCAAAGGCTTCCATGACGAAGCGTTGTCGGGGCAGTGGGCCGGGCACCGCGCCTCGCGACTCGGCATCCAGTGGCGCGTGATCTATCGAGTCGAGGCTGCCGAAATCCGGGTTCTGGTGGTAGCGGTAACGGCCCATGACTACCGGAGAGCGTAGATGAAGGACTTTCACCCGGCGAAGAAACGCGTCGAGGTCTCCGTGGGAGAGTCGGTTCGCGTCCTGAGGGAGCTTCAGGAACTCAGCCAGAACGATCTTGCCGGGCTGACGGGTATCCCGCAGTCGACGATCTCGGCAATCGAGAACGATCGCGTTCGACTTGGGGTCGAGCGCGCAAAGGTGCTTGCACGTGCGTTGAAGTGTCATCCCGGCGTGTTGGTGTTCCCCGGGTGGAACGTCGAACTTGCGAACGCGGCATAACAGGTCATTGCAGCGGGCCGCCTTCAGCGGCTGCTGAACTCCGACGTTAGAGCGCAGAGGCCATAAGAGTGTATGGCAAAAACGCCATATCTATGCTATCGTAGTGCATGAGCAAAGCCACGTTCGACTGGGACGTTCCGAAGAACAGGGAGAACGTCGAGAAGCACGGGGTTTCGTTCAACGAGGCTCAACGTGCGTTCGGGGATCCGAAGCGTGTCATCGCCGAGGACACCGCGCATAGCCAAAGCGAGAAGCGCTACTTCTGCTTCGGCGTTGTTGATGACGGCGTACTGACGGTTCGCTTTACTTGGAGGGCGAACGTCATAAGGATCATCGGCGCTGGATATTGGCGCAAGGGAAAGGTCATCTATGAGCGGGAAAATCAGATACAGCGATGAGCCTATCGGAGATCCGAAGGTCATTCGAGACTTCTTGCCATCGCCCGAGGATCTTGCCTTTCGTGAAGAGGACGTGAAGATCACGATTACTCTGAGCAAACGCAGCGTAGATTTCTTCAAAGACAAGGCCGCGGAGAGCGACACGCAGTATCAGCGAATGATCAGAAGGCTGCTAGACGCTTACGTAGAAGCGCACGCTGATGCTCTAACTGGTCGCTCAACGCGGACGGCCCGTAAGCGGGCCGCCGGTTAGCTCGGACGTTATGCCGCTGAAGTTGGCAGCCTCTTGTGCGAGCTACAGAATGTAGCTACAATGCGAGATGGAGTTCACCTGGCACGAACCGAAGCGTGCGAGTAACGTGCGCGAGCATGGCTTGGACTTCGTCGATGCCGAGAGCGTCTTCGAGGGACTGACCTTCACGTTCGAAGACGATCGGTTCGAGTACGGTGAGCGTCGTTTCGTCACGCTGGGACTCTTGGCAGGGGTGCCGGTGTCGATTGTTCACACCGAGACCGAGCATGAAATCCACATCATCTCCTTCCGCAAAGCGACAAGGCGTGAAGCGCAGCGGTACTTCGAAGAAGTCAGAGACTGATTGGTCTCGCCTGTTCGATCCTTCGGACAAGGCAAAGCCGACGACGGAGCATCCCGAGGCAGACCTTGGAAAGGTGGTACGCGGCATCGTTCGTCGCGGCTTGAAGCCTGCTCCCTCGAAGACTTTGATCTCGCTCCGATTGGACGAGGACGTGATCGAGTGGTTCAAGGCGCAAGGACCGGGGTACCAGACGCGGATCAATGCGGTGTTGAGAGCATTCCGTGACGCATCGGCATAACAGGTTGCTCGAGCGGACAGCGCACCTGCGGCCCGCTGCCGCTCAGCGCCGACGTTAGGCCTCATGACCCCAGAACAAGAATCTGCGATTGCTGCATTCTTTGAGTCCGTTGCGCGCCTCGAGGAACTAGAAATCATCCGTTCCTCCCGCTTCCTTGGCGATATCGGCGAGTTCATGTGCAGTAAGGCATTCGGAACCGAACTTTCGCCTCAACTGCGCCAGCGCGGCCACGACGGCATGAGCGGACAGGATCGAGTTCAGATCAAGTTCAACAACTCCACTAAGGGCAACAACATCAACGTTGGCAACCCCAAGGACTACGAAGTCCTTGTCGTGGTCATCGGCCCAAACAGCAAGCTGCGCGAGAAAGATCACGGCCCGTCTGAGTTCCGGCTCTATCGCTACACGAGGACAGAAGTGCTTGCATGGAAGAGTCGGAGTGGAGACTTCTACTGCGCCAAGTCCCGTCTGGCAGCGTGCAAGTCCAAACACAACTTCACACGCTCGGTCATGAACTCGAAATGAGGCCTAACCCTTCGTTGGAGCCGACTCGCACCGGCATGGCACTTGGCCCGCTTCCCGGAGTGGTCAATCATCCGTCCGGCGGGCCAAGCGCCATCCCGGCGCTCGCGGCTCAGCTCAAACGTTAGGTGTCGCGGATGCTGCAACCTTTCCTGGCCGGTCTTCCGAGGTACCTCGTCGAATTAATGATGCGGGAATACGAATACAAGTGCCGGCGTCTTTCAAACTGGCAAGAGCGATCCCGCTCACAACGTCTCCGCCCCTACTTGGAGAAGACTGCAGTCATCCAACAAGTCATTGCGCTGGGAATTTACTACCGACAGGTGATAGCACCGCTCACAAGCGCAGGAAACTTTGTTCATCGACTGCAGAGCCAACACGAACTAGGGCTGCAGGTGGCTGGCAAGACGGTAACACCCGATCTTCACTTCTCCCTAGAAGCAGCGCGCATCCGATTTCAACAACTGTCGCGGTCGTTCGGTCTAGAAGAAAACTTCTTCGCGATTAGCGATCTCAACCAGATCGTCATGAGTCTTGTGCGCCTGGAGGAACGCAGAACTAATGGCAACTTCTAGATCACCATTCCGAGACAACGCGTTGTTCGAACGCGAAATTGCCGACTTTCTCGGCCGCTTTCGGAGCTTGTTCTCTCAGCAGATACAAAGGACCTCGGCGTTTTTCGAAATCGCCTGCTACAACGATCTTGTTCGCTACTATGAGAACATAGGCTTCACTGTTATCCCGAAGAACATTCAGCCTCGCAACAGGCAGTTTGTCTACGCATTAAGCGCCAGCGCGAAGCCGGCCAACTGCTCGTTCTTCTTGCTTGAAAAGCGCTACGCCACCCACGGGACCAAAGCCTTTGAGCTTCGGCACAACCTGCGGATTCAGTCTTCCCACGACCCCGGAGTTTTTGTCAGTCCTGACTACGTCGTAGTCAATCCTGGTTCAGTCGAATCGCTTCGTGACCCGCACTATTACAACGGGAAGGTTGACTACGACTATGTCAGCGCCGCCAATCTCCAGACGTTCGCTGAGACTAAGCACTATTTGCCTAGCCCTGAGCTGATCTTAAATTTCGTAGGCTTGGTTAATGAACTCATGCCATCCTTGATGGTTGGCACCGCGGCAAAGAGCACACCCAAGCATCTAGGGCCATCGCTTTTCATTTCCGGCTCAGGCAACACCCATCACGAGAAGATCAAGTTGAGCTTGGCTCGTCGATACCGTATCAACGTGTTTCTGGGGCTCTTTGCGCGGCGATCACAGATCTACTCAATCAGGAATCAAGGCAATCTCATCAAGATCGGAACGCGATGACACCTAACCCTTCCATCGAGAGGACGTCAAAAGGGCTGCGCCCTTGCGCCCCCTCTCATGTCAAACGTTAGGCATTGCAGATGCCTATGAAGACCTCCACCCTCCACGCGCTTATCACTGCCCGCACGCTTCATGACGAGGCGCGCCGGCTCGTTCTCGCGGGTGATCGGCACATGTCCTCTGCAGGCCTCATCCTGCTTCAGGACGCTCTTGAAATTGTCTTTCTCGGCCTCTTGGTTGAGAAGGACGTAGACGAGAAGAAGGCTCTCGAGTCCAAGAGCTTCGACGAACTGATCGGGGAGCTCAAGAAGTCTGGGGTTACGGTGCCTAAGTCTGGGACATTGAAAGCGCTAAACAAGCAGCGAGTCATTACCAAGCACTACGGCCAACTTGCCGAGCCGCTGACCGTGCAGACCTACGCCGAGGCGGCCGATACCGCAATCGAAGCAATAGTCCAAGAAGTACTTGGACGGCGGTATCGAGAGATCTTCCTTGCGGACCTACTGTCAGAAGGGGAGGCGAAGGCGCTTCTTTCCGAAGCCGCTACGCTTCTTGAGCAGGGGCGCTTCCTCGACTCTCTCATCGCCGTCCGTAAGGCTCTGTTTGTCGAAATCGAGAGCGAGTATTGCGTGCACAAGTGGGCCGACGCAGAGCCAAATGAGCCGCTTGGCCTGCTTTCGATCGCTCGAGGAGGAATGAAGGCGCCATACTGGACGCGAAATCGTGAGTGGATCCGACAGCATGTTTCGACGCCGTTCAACTTCATCCAGATTGACCACGAGAAGCTCCGCATCGACGCAATCGAGTGGGGAGTAAACACTCCCGAACTCGAAAACCTTCGGCGCCTCACTCCAGATGTCTTCCGCGCTGACAAGGATGCGCCATGGCAGGTGCAGTACGATCTTCAGTTTCCCCCTAACGATGCAAACGCCCCAAACGCGCGCTATTGCCTCGATCGAGCAATCTCGGTCCTTCTGCGGAAGCAGCAGCACACTAATGCCCGCCGTTGGCCCCGGCGCGATGTTGATTTCGACCCTCCAGCCATCTACCTCGATGCCCCGGTCTTTTCTAAGGCCCGCCAGGACTCAGAGGTAGTGCATCGAATCAACGAGGACTATCGGTACCGACTCATAACCAGGGTCTCAGGCTTTGATCCGGAAGAGCATTACTACACCATCAGCGGACACCGACCAGTTGAAGGCAACGACTTCGGAACCGATTGGATACACGGCTACTTGCTTGTCCAGGGCGATAGCTAACTCCTCAATCAGCCGAACGCTTGCCGGCCTGCGACCTCCGAGTGCCGGCTATTTCGAACGTTAGGCGTCACACCACCGAATGACTCGACACGCAAGAAACAGGAAAGCACTTGGTGGCGCATCTATGAATGCGACTAAAGCATTCGACGCCTTGAGTTCCCCGAAGTACCAAGGCATCCCCATGCCTGAGAAGGACGCTTGGCTAATGGCCGCGGTACTCCACTGCGATCTCTGCAGACTCGTGGTTTCACTCGACGAATGTGAGCCCGGAATCGCCAGCTTGCTTTCGATGGCTGACATAGTCTCGAAGCTTTACGAAGCAAAGGCTTGGTATTTCAAATCCGGTGCAATGGCTCTACGCGAGATTGCGGAGGGAAAGCGCTGCGGCGTAACGTTCGTCGATTCAAGATTGAAGGAATTGAAGTCGCTGCACCCGCTACTCGAGGTAGAAAAGTACGGCATCTACCGAAACAAGATCGGGTACCACTACGGCGCTGATACACCCGAATACCTTGCTCGCTTTGGGCAAGAAGACTCGGATCACTTCTACGCTCTGCTCATCAACTTCGTCCGTTTCTCCGGTGAATGGGCGAAGCTCACAAGGACGGTGGTTCAGGAGAGGGCAGCGACCACATGACTGCTCAAGAACCGACGCCTAACCCTTCCATCGAGAGGACGTCGCCCGGCAAGCCGGGCGCCGCCTCTCATGTCAAACGTTATGCAGCAATGGAGACGGCCCTTGCCATCTATACGTCATTGACGTATAGTCCACACGATGCTCTCGTTCATCGAAACGCCGCTCTTCACTCGGCTTGTCTACGACTACCTGTCTGACGAAGAGTACGCAGCGCTCCAAGCTCATTTGGCACAGGACCCAGAGTCCGGAGAGGTGGTTCCGGGCTCAGGCGGCGTAAGGAAGTTGCGCTGAAGTTGCGCTGGGGTGTGGCAGGGCGGGGCAAGCGCGGCGGCGTACGGGTCATCTACTTCGCACGAGCCGCGAAGGGTGTCATTTGGATGTTGACGATCTACGCGAAGAATGAAACCGAGAACATCCCGGCTCATGTTCTACGCAAGATCCGGCAGGAGCTCAGCGATGGCTAGGACTGATCGGAATATCGGTGCGGAAATTCTGGAAGGGATTCGACAGATCAAGAAGGGGGAGATCGGTCGTATCACGACGATTCCATCGGTGGCAGAGATTCGGGGAAAGACGGGTCTGTCGCAATCCGAGTTTGCCAGGTTGATCGGAGTTTCGGTACGTACGCTGCAGGAGTGGGAGCAGGGAAGGCGTGCGCC
>QEVL01000038.1 GCA_003577305.1 Burkholderiales bacterium | reverse complement strand
GGGCTGCGGTGCGGCCTGCCCTGCCGGCGCCGCCGCCGCGGGCGGCGTCGCGGCGGGCGTCGCGGCGGGCGTCGCTGCTGCGGGTGCCCCCACAGCGGGCGCCGGTGCCGCCTCCCGTGCCAGCTTGCGCCCCCTCAGGTCGTAGGACACCGCTTCCTTCGTGCCGTCCGGCTTCTCGATCGTCACGTCGCCGACCGGGCGATCGACGCGGAATTCGCCGATGATCGTCGTGCCGTCTCTCAGCACGTGCATGCCCCGCCCGTCGAGCTCACCGCTTCCGCTGAACATGCCCGCCCATACCTCGCCGCGGGCATTGCGGTAGCGCCCGGGCCCGCCAGGGCTGCCGTTGAAGAACAGGCCCTCGTGTACCCGCCCGTCGGGCCAGGTGAGCTTGCCCTGGCCGTTCATCATGCCGTCGACGAAGTCGCCTTCGGCGACACGTCCGTCGGCGTAGGCGATCCTGCCGATGCCCCACAGCCGGCCGCGCCGGAAGTCGCCCTCCTCGATCTGGCCGTCAGCGTGCGTGACCTTGCCGCGACCGCTCAGCAGGCCGTTGCGGAACTCGCCCTCGATGCGCCGGCAATCGGAGCGCACGATCACGCCCGGGCCGTCGGGCGAGGCGAGTTTCTGCTCCTCGCAGCGCTCGGCCTGCGCCCGGGCAGGCAGCCACAGGAGGAGAGTGGCGAACAGTGCCGCATACGAGACAGGCCGCATGTCGTAGCCCCCATGAACGCCGTTCCGGCGGAACACCCGGCCCGAAGCATCGGGCCCGATCGATCTTCGTGTCAACCCGCGACCTCGCGGATGTCGTCGATCTCGCGTGCGCCGAAGTCGTCGCGTTCGAGGTAGGCGAGGATGCGCGCGGCTACCTCGCCGGGCGCACCGAGCGCGCGCTCGGCCTTCAGCCTGCGAAAGCGCTCCACCGACGGAAAGCCGGCCGGATCGGCAGCGCGGATCGTCGCCTGCATGCCGGTGTCGACGACGCCGGGCGCGAGCGAACAGGCGCGCACCGCATTCGGCCTGCCCGCCTGCTCGGCGACGATGCAGCGCGTGAACATGTCGAGCGCCGCCTTGGCGCTGCAATACGCCGACCAGCCGGCCACCGGATAGCGCGCGGCTCCGGTCGAGATGTTGAGCACGCGGCGTTCGACGCCGGAGGCGGCGGTGGCAGCGAGAAAAGCCGCGGTGAGCAGCATCGGCGCGGCGAGATTCAGTTGCAGCGCGCGCGCGAGCGGCGCATCCTGCAGCGATTCGACGCGGCCGATCGGCTCGATCGTGCCGGCGTTGTTGATCAGCACGAAGCGCGAGACGCCGCTCGCCGCGCGCAGCGCCTGGCCGAGCGAATCGGCGAGGCGCGCAGCGGCCGCGGCATCGGAGAGGTCGCACTGCCGGTAATCGAGCGGCGCGCCGCTCGCGCGCGCCTGCGCCGCGAGCGCCTCGTTCGGCGAGCGCGCCACGCAGACGAGGTGCCGCGAGGCCGAGAGCAGCCGTTCGGCCATTGCCGCGCCCAGCCCTTTCGACGCCCCGGTGAGAATGACGAACTGCATGGCCTGCCTCGCTCTCGGGGGCCGGGCGTCGGCCTCAGTAGCCGTGCTCGGGGCCCGGGAAGCTGCGCGCCTTCACCGCGTCGCGATACGCCTCGATCGCGCCGCGCACGCTGCCGGCACCGGTCATGAAGTTGCGCACGAAGCGCGGCCGGCGCCCCGGGTACACGTCGAGCATGTCGTGCAGCACCAGCACCTGCCCCGAGCAGCCGGGGCCGGCGCCAATGCCGATGGTCGGGATCGCGAGCCGCTGCGTGACCGTCTCGGCGAGCGCCGCCGGCACCATCTCGAGCACCAGCATCGTCGCGCCGGCGTCCTGCAGCGCCAGTGCATCGGTGATCAGCCGGTCGGCCGCCTCGGGCGTGCGCCCCTGCACCCGGTAGCCGCCCAGCGCGAACACTGATTGCGGCGTGAGGCCCAGGTGCGCGCACACCGGAATGCCGGCTCGCGTCATCGCTTCGATCGTGGGAGCGAGCCACGCGCCGCCTTCGAGCTTGACCATGTGCGCGCCGGCCTGCATCAGTCGCACCGCGTTGGCGAACGCGGCATCGACGCCCGCCTGGTAGCTGCCGAACGGCATGTCGGCGACGATCCACGCGTACCGGGCGCCGCGCGCCACGCAGCGCGCGTGGTAGGCGACTTCGTCGAGCGTGACCGGCAGCGTGGACTCACGGCCCTGCACAACCATGCCGAGCGAATCGCCGATCAGCAGGCACTCGATGCCGACCTCGTCGAGCAGTGCCGCGTAGCTCGCGTCGTAGCAGGTGAGCATCGCGATCGGCTCACCACGCTCGCGCAACCCGGCCAACTGCAACTGCGTGACCGGCTTGCGGGCAGTGCCGGAAACCGGCTCGACGGGATGCGCGCTCATCGCTTGCAGACACTCCTCGGGGACGCTCGACAGCGCTCCGATTCTACCTGCCGGGGCGCACGCGTTCCGGCTTCGGCCGCTCCCAGCGCGCGGCAAAGAAGCCGTCGCAGCCGTCGCGGTCGGGCAGCAGCCGCAACAGGCCGTCGGCGCTCGCCTGCGGATCGAGCCGTGCGCCCTGCGCTTCGAGCAGCTCGCTCGCCGGCCGGCGCCGCCAGTCGGGGTGATGCGCTTCGAACCAGGCGACCTGCTCGTCGTTCTCCTGCGCGAGCAGGCTGCAGGTGCCGTAGACCAGCGCCCCGCCGGGTCGCACCAGCGCGGCCGCTGCCGAGAGCAGCGAGCGCTGGGCCGCGACCAGCCGGGCGAGTTCTTCGGGCCCGGTGCGCCACTTCAGGTCGGGGTTGCGCCGCAGCGTGCCGGTGCCGGTGCACGGCGCATCGACCAGCACCGCGTCGGCACGCTCGTGCAGGCGTTCGAGCCGCGGGTCGCGCTCGCCGGCGATCGCCACCGGCTGCACGTTGGTCGCGCCGCTGCGTTCGAGCCGGCGCCGCATCCGCAGCAGCCGCGGCGCCGACACGTCGAAGGCGAAGACCTGGCCGGTGGAGCGCATCGCGGCGGCCAGCGCCAGCGTCTTGCCGCCGGCACCCGCGCACAGATCGACCACCGTCTGGCCGCGACGCGGCGCCACGAGCGCCGCGAGCAACTGGCTGCCGAGATCCTGCACCTCGCACCAACCCGATTCGAAGGCGGCACTGCGCTCGAGCGCGGGCTTGCCGGTCACGCGCAGCGCGCCGGGCCATTGCGGCAGCGGTTGGGCGTCGATACCCGCGGCCGCGAGCGACGCGACCACCTGCGCCGGCGTCGCCTTCAGGGAGTTCACCCGCAGGTCGAGCGGCGCTGGCTGCAGCAGCGCAGCTGCGAGCGACTCGGCACGCGCGGCACCGTAGCCGGCGATCAGCGCCTCGGCCAGCCAGTCGGGCAGGCTCGAACGCAGCGCGAACGGCAGCGCGGGAAGCGACAGGCGCCCCGCGCGGCGCTCGTCCGACAGCGCGAGCAGCCGCGCCTCGAGCGCGCCCGCCTCGCTTTGCGCCAGGTGCGCATACAGCCGGTGGTGGCGCAGCACATCGAACACCGCTTCGGCGATCGCGCCGCGCTCGCGCCGGCCGAGCGACGGATGGCGGCGAAAGAACGCGCGCAGCGCCGCATCGGCAGGTGCCTCGAAGCGCAGCACCTCGGCGAGCGCCGCGGCGCGCAGTGCCTGCGGCGCGAGCGCGGGCGTGCCCGCACCGCGCCGCGCGCCGCGCGCCGCCCGGGCCGACCGCTTCATCGTCCGCTGCCGTACAGCAGGCGCGTCTCGCCCGGACGGGGATCGACCAGCCGCACCCGGCCGCTTTCGATGCGCAGCCGCCCCTCGACGAACCAGCGCAGCGCCATCGGGTAGAGCCGATGCTCCGACTCGAGCACGCGGGCCGCGAGCGTGGTTTCGTCGTCGTCGGGCTGCACCGCGACCACCGCCTGCGCGACGATCGGCCCGTCGTCGACTTCGACGCCCACGAAGTGCACCGTGGCGCCGTGCGCCGCCACGCCGGCCTCGAGCGCGCGCCGGTGCGTCGCCAGCCCGGGAAACGCCGGCAGCAGCGATGGATGGATGTTGAGCAGCCGCCCGTGGTAGTGCTCGACGAAGGCGGCGCCCAGCACGCGCATGAAGCCGGCCAGCACCACCACGTCGGGCGCGAACGCGTCGATCGCCTGGCGCAGCGCCTGCTCGAAATCCTCGCGGCGGGCAAACGCCCGGTAGTCGACCAGCGCGGTGGGAAAGCCCAGGCCGCTGGCGCGCTGCAGGCCCGCCGCGCCGGGCCGATCGCCGATCACGCCGGCGATCTGCGCGGGCCAGCGTTCGTCGCGCAGCGCCTCGGCGATCGCCAGCATGTTCGAACCCCGCCCGGACAGCAGCACGACGATCCTTTTCATCGGGCAATCGTATCATCGCCATATAATTCAAGGTTTTGCATCGTCGCTCGACGAATTCCCCCCTGCCCGCCCCCTTGCCGCGCCCCCGCCCCGAGATGGAAGTCTTCCGCCGCCTGCCGCCCGCCGATCGACGCGATCCCTGCGCGCTCACGATCGGCAACTTCGACGGCGTGCACAGCGGCCACCGGGCAGTGCTCGCGCAGTTGCGACGGCGCGCCGACGAACTCGGCCTGCCCACCTGCGTGCTCACTTTCGAGCCGCATCCGCGCGAATACTTCGCGACGCTGGCGGCGTCGGCTCCCGCCGCACCCGGCAGCGAGCCGCGCGCGCCCGTGCCGGCGCCGGCACGCATCTGCACCGAGCGCGACAAGCTCGACGCGCTGGCCGAATGCGGCGTCGATCGCGTCTGCATCGCGCACTTCAACGCGTCGCTGGCCACGCTCGCGGCCGAGCGCTTCATCGACGAGATCATCGTCGAGGGCCTGCACACCCGCTACCTGCTGATCGGCGACGACTTCCGCTTCGGCGCGAAGCGCCGCGGCGACTTCGCGATGCTCGCCGAAGCCGCCGCCAGGCACGGCTTCGAACTCGCGCGCATCGCCACGATCGAACGCGACGGCAAGCGCATCTCCAGTTCCGCCGTGCGCGAGGCGCTCGCAGCCGGCGACTTCGCTCGCGCGCGCGAACTGCTCGGGCGACCGTATTTCATCTCCGCGCACGTCGCGCACGGGCGCAAGCTCGGTCGCACGCTCGGCTACCCGACGCTGAACCTGCCGATCCCGTTCGAGCGGCCGGCGGTCGAGGGGGTGTTCGTCGTGCGCGTGCACGGCCTGGGCGAGCGGGCGCTGCCCGGCGTCGCGAGCCTGGGCACGCGCCCGGCGGTCGAACGCAACGGCCGCCACCTGCTCGAAGTGCACCTGTTCGACTTCGATGCCGACCTCTACGGAAAGCTGGTGCGCGTCGAGTTCCTTCACAAGCTGCGCGACGAGGCGCATTTCGATTCGATCGAGGCGCTCACCGCGCAGATCGACCGCGACGCGCAGGCCGCGCGCGCCTGGTTCCGCGACGCCCGCGCCGAGCGCAACGACTGATCCGAGAGACATCCATGGCCCAAGGCAAACCGGAAGGCAGATCCGGACGCAACGCGCAAGGCGAGCAGTCGTACCGCGACACGCTGAACCTGCCCGACACGCCGTTTCCGATGCGCGGCGACCTCGCCAGGCGCGAGCCGCAGTGGACCCGGCAGTGGCAGGAAAAAGGCATCTACCGCCGCATCCGCGAGGCTTCGAAGGGCCGCCCGGTCTGGGTGCTGCACGACGGCCCGCCATACGCCAACGGCGACATCCACATCGGGCACGCGGTCAACAAGATCCTGAAGGACATCATCGTCAAGAGCCGCAACATGGCGGGCTTCGACGCGCGCTACGTGCCTGGCTGGGACTGCCACGGCATGCCGATCGAGATCCAGATCGAAAAGCAGCACGGCAAGAACCTTCCGGCCGACCAGGTGCAGGCAAGGTCGCGCGCCTACGCCGCCGAGCAGATCGAGCGCCAGAAGAAAGACTTCATCCGCCTGGGCGTGCTGGGCGACTGGGACGACCCGTACAGGACGATGGCATTCGGCAATGAGGCCGACGAGCTGCGCGCGCTCGGCAAGATCCTGCGCAAGGGCTACGTCTACCGGGGCCTGAAGCCGGTGAACTGGTGCTTCGATTGCGGCTCGGCGCTGGCCGAGGCCGAGGTCGAGTACGCCGATCGCGTCGATCCGTCGATCGACGTCGGCTTTCCGTTCGCCGCCGAAGAACTCCCGAAGCTCGCCGCGGCCTTCGGCCTGCCGAAGCTGCCGATCGAGCGCGGCTATGCGGTCATCTGGACCACGACGCCGTGGACGATCCCGGCCAACCAGGCACTGAACCTGCACCCCGGCCACGACTACTCGCTGGTGAAAGTGCAGTGGAACGGCGCGCCCGCGCTGCTGGTGCTCGCCACCGAGCTGGTCGAGTCGTGCCTCGCGCGCTGGAAGCTCGAAGGCGAGATCGTCGCCAGCTGCAGCGGCCGGGCGCTCGAACTGGTGCGCTTTCGCCATCCGTTCGCCGACCGCTTCTCGCCGGTCTACCTCGGCGACTACGTGACGCTCGACTCGGGCACCGGACTGGTGCACTCGGCACCGGCCTACGGCATCGAGGACTTCGCATCGTGCAGGCAGCACGGACTGGCCGATGCCGACATCCTGCAGCCGGTGCTCGGCGACGGCACGTTCGCGAGCTGGCTGCCCGACTTCGCCGGCATGTCGATCTGGGACGCCAACCCGAAGATCGTCGAGCACATCCGCGCGCACGGCTGCCTGTTCGGCGTGGAGCAGTACCGGCACAGCTACATGCACTGCTGGCGGCACAAGACCCCGATCATCTATCGCGCCTCGAGCCAGTGGTTCGCCGGCATGGACGTCGCGCCGCGCGACGGCGGCCCGACGCTGCGCGAGAGCGCGCTCGCCGGCGTCGAGGCAACGCGCTTCTATCCGGCCTGGGGCAAGGCCCGGCTGCACGGGATGATCGCGAACCGGCCCGACTGGACGCTGTCGCGCCAGCGCCAGTGGGGCGTGCCGATGGCGTTCTTCGTGCACCGCGAGACCGGCGAGCTGCACCCGCGCACCGACGAACTGCTCGAGCAGGTCGCGCAACGCATCGAGCGCGAGGGCATCGAAGCCTGGCAACGGCTCGATCCGCGCGAGCTGCTCGGCGACGAGGCCGACCAGTACCTGAAGAACCGCGACACGCTCGACGTCTGGTTCGACTCGGGTACCACGCACGAGACGGTGCTGCGCGGCTCGCACGCGGCGCAGTCGCATTTCCCGGCCGACATGTACCTCGAAGGCAGCGACCAGCACCGCGGCTGGTTCCACTCGTCGCTGCTCACCTCGTCGATGTTGAATGGCGTGCCGCCGTTCAGGGCGCTGCTCACGCACGGCTTCGTCGTCGACGGCAAGGGCCTGAAGATGTCGAAGTCGCTCGGCAACGTGGTCGCCCCGCAGAAAGTGTCGGACACGCTGGGCGCCGAGATCCTGCGGCTGTGGGTGGCCAGCACCGACTATTCCGGTGAGCTGGGCATCTCCGACGAGATCCTCAAGCGCGTGGTCGAGTCGTACCGGCGCATCCGCAACACGCTGCGCTTCCTGCTGGCCAACGTGTCCGACTTCGACCCCGCGCGCCACGCGGTGCCCGCGGCCGAAATGCTCGAGATCGACCGCTATGCGATCGCGATGACCGCCGCCTGGCAGCGCGAAGTCGAGCGCGACTACGAACGCTTCGAGTTCCACCCGGCCGTGGCCCGGCTGCAGACCTTCTGCTCGGAAGACCTCGGCGCGTTCTGGCTCGACATCCTGAAGGACCGCCTCTACACCACCGCGGCCGGCTCGCACGCGCGCCGCTCGGCGCAGACCGCGCTGCACCAGGTCGCGCAATCGATCGTGCGGACGATGGCGCCGATCCTCTCGTTCACCGCCGAGGAGGCCTGGCCGCTGCTCGCGCCGCAGGCCTGGAAAGCGGGCGGCGAGACGATCTTCACGCAGACCTGGCATGCGTTCGAGGGCATGGGCGAACTCGCGTCGGAAGACTCGCAGGCCACGGCGCTGCTGCGGATGAAGTGGGAGACGATCCGCGCGGTGCGCGCCGAGGTCATGAAGAAGCTCGAGGAAGCGCGCAGCGCCGGCGCGATCGGCTCGTCGCTGCAGGCCGAGGTGATGCTGCGCGCCTCGGGCGAGACCTTCGACGCACTCGCCTCGCTCGGCGACGACCTGCGCTTCGTGATGATCACTTCGCAGGCGCAGGTGGTGCGCGGCGCCGACGACGAGCCGGTGTCGATCTCGGTCGCGCCCAGCGAGCACGCCAAGTGCGAGCGCTGCTGGCACTATCGCGCCGACGTCGGCGCCGACCCGGGGCATCCGACGATCTGCGCACGCTGCGTCGGGAACCTGCACGGCGCCGGCGAGCCGCGCAGCGCCGCCTGAGCAGCCGCGGACGAACCGGACGATGGCCAGGGGCGGTGCGGGCGCGATGAAGCGCTGGCTGGTGCTGGCGGCAGCGATCGTCGCGCTCGACCAGGCGTCGAAGTTCGCGGTCCTGCAGGTTTTCTCGTTCGGCGAGCGACACGCGGTGCTCCCGGGCCTGTTCGACCTGACGCTGGTCTACAACCGCGGCGCCGCATTCAGCTTCCTGGCCGGCGCGTCGGGCTGGCAGCGCTGGTTCTTCATCGGGCTCGGCCTCGCCGCCGCCACCTTCATCGTCTGGCTGCTGGCCCGGCACGGCACGCAGCGGCTGTTCGCGTTCGCGCTGGCGCTGATCCTCGGCGGCGCGATCGGCAACGTGATCGACCGCGTCGTGCACGGCCAGGTGGTCGACTTCCTGCTCGTCTACTGGCAGCGCTGGTACTGGCCGGCGTTCAACGTGGCCGACAGCGCGATCACCGTCGGCGCGGTGCTGCTGATCGTCGACGAGTTGCGCCGCGTGCGGCGCGCCCGCTGAATCCGGCGCCGCCGTGTGATATACAGCGCGGATGGTGCTCGAAGGCAAACGGATCCTGCTCGGCGTGACCGGCGGCGTGGCCGCCTACAAGGCGGCCGAGCTCTCGCGCGAACTGCAGCGCGCCGGCGCGCGCGTGCAGGTGGTGATGACCGGGGCCGCGACCCGCTTCGTCGCGCCCGCCACCTTCCAGGCGCTCACCGGCGAACCGGTGTTCACCGACCAGTGGGACGCGCGCATCGCCAACAGCATGGCGCACATCGAGCTGTCGCGCACGGCCGACGCGATCCTGGTGGCGCCGGCCACCGCCGACTTCCTCGCGAAGGCGGCGCACGGGCTGGCCGACGACCTGCTCGCCACGCTGTGCCTGGCGCGCGAGTGCCCGCTGCTGGTGGCGCCGGCGATGAACCGGCAGATGTGGCTGCATCCGGCCACGCAGCGCAACGTCGCGCAGCTGGCGGCCGACGGCGTTGCCGTCCTCGGCCCGGAAAGCGGCGAACAGGCCTGCGGCGAAACCGGCCTGGGCCGCATGCTCGAGCCGCCCGCGCTGGTCGACGAACTGGCCGACTTCCTCGCGCCCAAGCCGCTGGCCGGCCGGCGCGTGCTGCTCACCGCCGGGCCCACGTTCGAGCCGATCGATCCGGTGCGCGGCATCACCAATCTGTCGTCGGGCAAGATGGGTTTCGCGATCGCGCGCGCCTGCCGTGCCGCGGGCGCGCAGGTTACGCTGGTGGCAGGGCCGGTGGCGCTCGCCACGCCGCGCGGCGTCGCGCGCATCGACGTGCGCACCGCCCGGCAGATGCACGACGCGGTGATGGCCGCGCTCGACGCGACCCCGCGCACCGATGCGTTCATCGCGGTGGCTGCCGTGGCCGACTGGCGGGTCGCGAACCCCAGCGAGCGCAAGCTGAAGAAGGGCGGCGCGCACGAGGCGCCGAAACTCGAATTCGCGCACAACCCCGACATCCTCGCCACGGTGGCGCGCCGCCCCGATGCGCCGTGGTGCGTCGGCTTCGCAGCCGAGAGCGAAGACCTCGAGGCCAACGGCCAGGCCAAGCGCATCGCCAAGGGCGTGCCGCTGCTGGTGGCCAACATCGGCCACGCCACTTTCGGGCGCGACGACAACGAACTGCTGCTGATCGACGAGCGCGGCACTCGCCTGCTGCCGCGCGCCGACAAGGCGCAGCTGGCGCGCGCGCTGGTGGCCGAGATCGCGCAGCGGCTACCCCCGCGATGATGCGCGTCGACGTGCGGATCCTCGATCCGCGCCTGAACGGCCAGCTGCCCGCCTACGCCACCGCCGGCAGCGCCGGCCTCGACCTGCGCGCCTGCATCGACGCGCCGCTCACGCTCGCGCCCGGCGATGCGCAGCTGCTGCCCACCGGGCTGGCGATCCACATCGGCGACCCGGGCCATGCGGCGATGATCCTGCCGCGCTCGGGGCTGGGCACGAAGCACGGCATCGTGCTCGGCAACCTCGTCGGGCTGATCGACTCCGACTACCAGGGGCCGCTGATGGTCTCGTGCTGGAACCGCGGTCGCGAGCCGTTCACGATCCAGCCGATGGAACGCATCGCGCAGATGATCGTGGTGCCGGTGGTGCAGGTGCAGTGGAACCCGGTGCAGGCGTTCGTCGCGAGCGATCGCGGCAGCGGCGGCTTCGGCAGCACCGGCAAGGCGTGAGCAGGCAACTGCTGGCCGTCTGGTGGACGATGACCGGCGGCACGCGCCAGCTGGTCGACGCGTTCGGCGAGGGAGCCGCAACGCAGGACGGCGTGGCGCTCGTCGTGCGCCGCGCCGACGAGGCCGGCCCCGCCGACCTCGTTGCCGCCGACGCGGTGCTTTTCGCCACGCCCGAGAACCTCGCGTCGATGGCCGGCATGATGAAGGACTTCTTCGACCGCAGCTACTATCCGGCGCTCGGTCGCGTCGAAGGCAAGCCCTATGCGACGCTCGTCTGCGCCGGCTCCGACGGCCAGGGCGCCGCGCGTCAGATCGCCCGCATCGCCACCGGCTGGCGGATGAAGCCGGTGGCCGCACCGCTCGTCGTGATCACGCACGCGCAGACGCCCGAGGCGATCATGGCACCCAAGCGCATCGAGGCGGCCTCGCTCGCTCGCGCGCGCGAACTCGGCGCGGCGATGGCCGCCGCGGTGTCGATGGGAATCTGGTAGCCGCCGGGCGCCGGGCCGCGCGCAGCGACCCGGTGAGCAACCCGGCGGCCGGCTCAGCGCGCCGCCGCCACCAGCGCTTCGAGCGCGAGCACGTCGGCCGCGAACTGGCGGATGCCCTCGGCCAGCTTCTCGGTGGCCATCGCGTCTTCGTTGAGCGCCCAGCGCCACTGCTTCTCGTCGAAGCGCACCCGCTCGACCGGCTCTTCGCGCGCACGCGCCGGGTCGAGCCTGCGCGCGACTTCCTGCGTGGAGCCGCGCAACTGCTCGAGCAGTTCCGGACTGATCGTGAGCAGGTCGCAGCCGGCCAGCGCCAGCACCTGGCCGGTGTTGCGAAAGCTCGCCCCCATCACTTCGGTGGGATAGCCGAACTTCTTGAAATAGCCGTAGATGCGCCGCACCGACTGCACGCCCGGGTCGTCGTCGGGCGCGTAATCGACGCCGTCGCGCTTGCGGTACCAGTCGAAGATGCGTCCGACGAACGGCGAGACCAGCGTCACGCCCGCGTCGGCGCAGGCCACCGCCTGCGCGAACGAGAACAGCAGCGTCAGGTTGCAGTGGATGCCTTCGCGCTCGAGCACCTCGGCCGCGCGGATGCCTTCCCAGGTGGACGCCACTTTCACCAGCACCCGCTTGCGATCGATGCCGGCCTGTTCGTAGAGCTCGACGAGCCGCCGCGCACGCGCAAGCGTCGCCTCGACGTCGAACGACAGCCGCGCGTCGACCTCGGTGGAGACGCGGCCGGGCACGATCGACAGGATCTCCTGGCCGAAGCGCACCAGCAGGCGGTCGCACACGCCGGCCACCGGCTCGTCCGGATGCGCCGCCACCGTCTGCTCGAGCAGCGCACGGTATTCGGGCTTCTGCGCGGCCTTGAGGATCAGCGTCGGGTTCGTGGTGGCGTCGCGCGGCGCATAGGCGCGCATCGCGTTGAAGTCGCCGGTGTCGGCGACCAGCGTGGTGAACTGCCTGAGTCGTTCGAGTGCGTTCATGCGGGATTCTCCGGCGCGGCGCGCACCGCAAGCAGCACGCGCGCCGCGAGCAACGCCAGCACCACGAACAGCGCCGCGCTCCACAGCGCGAACGGGATGCCGAGCAGCGGCGCATTCGCGTCGCGGCACGAGGCGGTGGCCTCGAACAGCCACGGCAGCGTCTCGTCGAGCCGCAGCTTCATCAGCGCGCGATCGGCGAAAGTGAATGCGCACGACAGGCTCTGCGCGGCGACGAACTGCTGGTGCAGTGCTGCCCACAGGCCGCCGAGCGCCGCGACCGCGGCCAGCACCGACGCGCCTGCCAGCGCGCCGCGCGAGCGGCGCACGAGCCAGCCGAGCGCCGCGAAGGCCCCGAACAACAGGAACAGCAGCCGCTGGAAAGTGCACCAGGCGCAGGGCTCGATGCCGAAGCGGTGTTGCAGCACGAGCGCGATGCCGACCGCGCCGACGGCCAGTGCGGCGCCGAAGAGGAGGGTCGAGTCGCTGCGCGAGAGCATGCGTCAACTATACGACATCGCGGCTGCACGGCTGCGCGCGGCGATCCGGGCGCCCGCGCCGACGGCCCGCAGCCGGGCGCCCGAAAAGCAAACGGGGCCTCGCGGCCCCGTTTGCCCCGGCGCGTGACGGGCGCCGATCAGCCGAACACGTCGTGCGTGATGTTGGTGAACCAGCTGTGCGCGTACTCGACCTCGCGGCGCCGGAACTCGGCCGAAGCATTGGCCGGGCTCACGCCGCCCGAGACCGCCTTGATCACCTGCGCGCCCTTGTCGTCCTGGCCGAGCTGGTAGACGTTGGCCACCGAGATGCCCCAGTTCTTGCCCACCACGCTGTAGCAGGTATTGACGTAGGACGGCGTGCCGGGCTGCTGCCCCTTGAGCAGCGCCACGATCGCCGCCGCGGTCACCTTGGCCTGCGAGTTCGCCGAGTAACCCGACTTGGGCATCGTGGAGGCGACCGACGCATCGCCGATCACGTGGATGCCCTTGTGGATCTTCGACTCGAAGGTGGCCATGTCGACCGGGCACCAGTCGCCGGTGCCGGTGAGCCCGGCGTCGGTGGCGATCTTGCCCGCCTTCTGCGCCGGGATCAGGTTGAGCACGTCGGCCTTGTGCGCATCGCCGAACTTCGTGGTGACGGTGAGCTTCGCGGCGTCGAGCTTGGCGATGCCGCCGTCGGTCTTCTCGCCGCTCACCCATTCGATCAGCGCGTTGGGGGTGCCGTAGCCGTACAGCGCCTTCCAGCCCTCGATGAACAGCCCCTGCTTCGAGAAAGCGCTGCTGGCGTCGACGATCAGCACCTTCGACTTCGGCTTGTGACGCTTCAGGTAGCCGGCGATCAGGCTGGCGCGCTCGTAGGGCCCGGGCGGGCAGCGGAACGGCGCGGCCGGCGGGCAGATCACCACGGTGCCGCCATCGCGCATCGCTTCGAGCTGCTTTCGCAGCAGCGTGGTCTGCGGGCCCGCCTTCCAGGCGTGCGGGATCTTCTCGGCCACCGCCGCGTCGTAGCCTTCGATGCCGCCCCACTTGAAGTCGATGCCCGGCGCCACCACCAGCCGGTCGTAGCCGTAGCTGCCGCCGCCGGCCGTCTTCACCGTGCGGCCGGCCGGATCGATGCCGGTGACCGTGTCGTGCACGACGTTCACGCCGCGCTTGCGCAGGCCGTCGTAGCCGAACGTGATCGATTCGAGCTTGCGCTCGCCGGCGATCACCTCGTTGCTCATGAAACAGGTGTGGTAGCTCTTGTTGGGCTCGATCAGCGTCACCTCGATCGACGGATCGCCCATGCGGACGTAGCTGGCCACGGTGGATCCGCCGATGCCGCCGCCGACGACGACCACTTTCTTCTTGCCCTGTGCGATCGCGAAGCCCGGAGCGGCCAGCGCCAGTCCGGCCGCGCCGGTGCCGAGGACGAAGTCCCTGCGTGCAATGTTCGTCATGGTTTCGTCCCCCTCACTTCTGGCTGGCGTAGAACTGCACCAGCGCCTCGAAGTCCTTGTCGTTGAGCTCCTTCATCTTGGCGCGCATCTTCTTCGGCATGTCGCGATGGCCACCGTTGAAGTCGGTGATCGCGTCTTTCAGGTAGGGAATCCACTGGCCGGCCAGAATGCCCGAACCGTCGCCCTCGCGGCCGCCGTTCTCGTGGCATTTCTCGCACGCGTCGTCGTGCACGCGCTTGCCCTTCGCGGCTAGCGCCGAGTCGAACGCCTGGATCGCCGACACGTGCCGCTTGCCGGCGAAGTAGTCGGCCATCCGGCCGATGTCCTCGTCGCTGTATCCCTTGGCCATGCGATCCATCACCGTGGCCAGCCGCTCGTGGCCCTCCACGTCGTCGGGATCGATCTTCAGCGTCTTCGCCGCCGCTTCGATCTTCGCCTTGTCCTTGCCGTACTTGTAGGACAGCATCGCGTTGATGAAGTAGACC
Source organism: Burkholderiales bacterium (assembly GCA_003577305.1). Classification (GTDB taxonomy): domain Bacteria; phylum Pseudomonadota; class Gammaproteobacteria; order Burkholderiales; family Burkholderiaceae_E; genus Zeimonas. The sequence continues at coordinate 11,078 of QEVL01000038.1, read as the reverse complement.
TTCGACATTCCGGCGATGCTCGGCGTGGCCGGCCCGCCGCTCACGCCGTCGATGCCGTGGCAGCCGGCGCAGTTGCCTGCCAGTACCGAGATCGGCACCTGCTGCGCCGTGGCGCTACCCGCCCACGCCACGCCCGCCAGCAGCAGCGCAGCCCCCAACACCTTCTTCTTCATGGTCGCTTCTCCTCCGTGGTTGCCGTGATGCCCGGGCGCCGCTACGGCCTCAGCCGGAGCCATCCCCCTGCCCCTGAGTCGTCGTGCCCGCCCCGTCGCCGCGCTGCGGCGCGGCGTCGCCCTGCGGTTCAATCTTACCCTGTGGCGCCGTTTCGGACTCCTGCGTCTTCTGTATCCCCTCGGTCTCGGGGGCCCGGGGCCGCTTGTGCACCAACCCCTTGTGGCATTCGATGCAGGTGCGGCCCTCTTCCATCGCCGAACGATGCCTGCGCCTGCCGGTGCGGTCCTGCGCGTCGAGGTCCATCGATTCCCAGGCGTGGCAGGAGCGGCAGGTGGAGGAGTCGGTGCGCTCCATCATCGACCAGACCGCGTTGGCCATCCGCCAGCGGTGCGCCTCGAATTTCTCCGGAGTGTCGATCGTGCCGAGGATCTCGTGCCAGACGTCTTTCGCGGCGCGCACCTTGGCGATGAGCTTGGGCACGAACTGCTTCGGCACGTGGCAGTCGGGGCAGCCGGCGCGCACGCCAGCCGGATTCGAGTAGTGCGCCGACTGCCTGTACTCCTGGTACACGGTCGCCTCCATCGAGTGGCAGGAGACGCAGAAGGCCGTGGAATTGGTGACTTCGAGCAGCGGGTAGAAGACGATTCCGTAGATCGCGATGGCCGCGATCACCACTGCGCCCGCGCCCACCCCGACGAGACGCCCGACCGTGGTGCCGGGCTTCGGGGGACTGCGCAGCACGCCGAGGAGCTCGCGGATCGACCTCAAGCCGCGGCCCCTGCGCAACGCACGACGATAGCCCGCCGCGCGCGCAGCTGCCTTCTCACCGCTTCCGCCGATGTGGGACGGTCCGCCATGCGGGCAATGCTGTCATCGCCGCAATGCGCGTGCCTTGATCTCGCTCATGGTCGGGCGGCACGAAGCGTGCTCCGCGCCCGCCTCAGGCGGGCAGCACCTCGACGAATTCCTCGCCCTCGCCGCCGGCGGTCGGCGGCGCGCCTTCGGCGAACGAAAGCGCGACCTCTCCGGCCTCGTCGAGATCGACCGTGACCCTGCCGCCGTTCACCAGCTTGCCGAAGAGCAGTTCGTCGGCCAGCGCCTTGCGGATCGTGTCCTGGATGAGGCGCTGCATCGGCCGTGCGCCCATCAGCGGGTCGAAGCCCTTCTTCGCGAGCATCTTGCGCAGCTGGTCGGTGAAAACTGCCTCGACCTTCTTCTCGTGCAGCTGCTCCTCGAGCTGCATCAGGAACTTGTCGACCACCCGCAGGATGATCTCCTCGTCGAGCGCCGCGAAACTGATGATCGCGTCGAGCCGGTTGCGGAACTCGGGCGTGAACAGCCGCTTGATCTCGACCATCTCGTCGCCCTGCTTGCGGGTCTCGGAGAAGCCGATCGAGCGTCGCTGCAGGTCGGACGCGCCCGCGTTGGTCGTCATGATGACGATCACGTTGCGGAAGTCGGCCTTGCGCCCGTTGTTGTCGGTGAGCGTGCCGTGGTCCATCACCTGCAGCAGGATGTTGAAGATGTCGGGGTGCGCCTTCTCGATCTCGTCGAGCAGCAGCACCGCGTGCGGCTTCTTGCTGATCGCCTCGGTGAGCAGCCCCCCCTGGTCGAAGCCGACGTAGCCCGGAGGCGCGCCGATGAGGCGCGAGACCGCGTGGCGCTCCATGTACTCGGACATGTCGAAGCGGATCAGCTCGATGCCGAGAATGAACGCGAGCTGCTTCGCGACCTCGGTCTTGCCCACGCCGGTGGGGCCGGAGAACAGGAATGCGCCGATCGGCTTGTCGGGCTTGCCCAGCCCCGAACGCGACATCTTGATCGACGCGGCCAGCGCCTCGATCGCCGGGTCCTGGCCGAACACGGTGGCCTTGAGGTCGCGATCGAGCGTCTGCAGCCGGCTGCGGTCGTCGGAAGACACCGAGGCCGGCGGGATGCGCGCGATCTTCGCGACGATGTCCTCGATCTCGCCCTTGCTGATGATCTTCTTCTGGCGGCTCTTGGGCAGGATGCGCTGCGCCGCGCCCGCCTCGTCGATCACGTCGATCGCCTTGTCGGGCAGGTGGCGGTCGTTGATGTACTTGGCCGCCAGCTCGGCCGCCGCCGACAGCGCCGAGGCCGAGTACTTGATGCCGTGGTGCTCCTCGAAGCGCGACTTCAGCCCGCGCAGGATCTGCACCGTCTGCTCGACGGTGGGCTCGACCACGTCGATCTTCTGGAAGCGGCGCGACAGCGCGTGGTCTTTCTCGAAGATGCCGCGGTACTCGTTGTAGGTGGTCGCGCCGATGCACTTGAGCGTGCCCGACGAGAGCGCCGGCTTGAGCAGGTTCGACGCGTCGAGCGTGCCGCCCGAGGCCGAGCCGGCGCCGATCAGCGTGTGGATCTCGTCGATGAACAGGATCGCGTGCTGCGCCCCCTTCAACTGCTTGAGCACGGTCTTCAGGCGCTGCTCGAAGTCGCCGCGATACTTGGTGCCGGCCAGCAGCGCGCCCATGTCGAGCGAATACACCGTAGCGTCGGCGAGCACCTCGGGCACGTCGCCCTGCGTGATCCGCCAGGCCAGGCCCTCGGCGATCGCGGTCTTGCCCACGCCGGCCTCGCCGACCAGCAGCGGGTTGTTCTTGCGCCGGCGGCAGAGCACCTGGATCACGCGCTCGACCTCGTGCTCGCGGCCGATCAGCGGGTCGATGCGGCCCTCGCGGGCGGCCGCGTTCAGGTTCTGCGTGTACTGCTCGAGCGCGCCCTGCTGGCTGGCGCCGCCTTCCTGCTCGGCCTCGGGCTGCTCTTCCTTCTGGGGCTCTTTCGGCTGCGGTGCCTTGGTGATGCCGTGCGAGATGAAGTTGCCGAAGATCGCCACCAGCACGTTGGCGCCGGTGACTTCCTTCTTGCCGTTCGACGTGCTCTGCACGTGCATGATCGCGCGCTGGATGACGCGCTGGAAGCCGAGCGTGGGCTGCGTGTCGATTTCCTCGCTGCCCGGCACGACCGGGGTGTTCTCCTTGATGAAAGTGGTCAGGCTCTTGCGCAGGTCTTCGATGTTGGCGGCACAGGCGCGCAGCACCTCGGCGGCCGAAGGCCATGTGCAGACTGACTTCCAATTCCTGCGCGATCATGCTTCCTCCATCACGCACTGCAGCGGATGCTGATGCTGGCGTGAGTAACTGCTAACCTGGTCGACCTTCGTGGACGCCACGTCGCGCGGATACACCCCGCATACGCCGCGTCCTTCCCGATGCACTTTCAGCATCACCTGCGTCGCTTTTTCCCGCCCCATGCCGAAGAACTTCTGCAGCACGCTCACCACGAATTCCATCGGGGTGAAGTCGTCGTTCAGCAACATCACCTGGTACATCGGCGGCGGCTCGAGCCGCTTCTCCTTGCGCTCGAGAACGGTCGAGGGTTCCTGCCGTGTCGCCATGAACCCCATTCTAGCGAGTCATGCACCCCATGCAACAACGTATCGGCGGGCGGTCCGGACGACCGTGATCCGCTTCACGAAGGTGTCACGGATTTGCCCAATCGCGCTTGACGCACGAACGTTTTTGCCAAAGAATCCGAGCGCCATCCGGGGTCTTTCGCGACCGGATCGCCCTTCAGTCGCTGAACGCAGGTGGGGGACGGCCGGACCGCTTTCAAGTCGCCGGCGGCACCGGAATGGTCGTGTCAGTGAGATCCGCACCCATCGGGCGCCGCTCTCTTCAGCCTCGAGTCCTGGCCGACCTCGTCCATTGACAACGAAGGATAGGCAGGCATGGCTACAGGCACCGTCAAGTGGTTCAACGACTCCAAGGGGTACGGCTTCATCACCCCCGACGATGGAGGGGAAGATCTCTTCGCGCACTTTTCCGCGATCCAGATGAACGGCTTCAAGACCCTGAAGGAAGGCCAGAAGGTCCAGTTCGACGTGGTGGCCGGGCCCAAGGGCAAACAGGCGTCGAATATCCAGTCGGGCTGACGCCCGCCACGCGTTGCCCCCGGGCCCCGTCTCCGGGGCCGCGGGCAACGCAGGCGATCGGCCGGCGCCGATCGCCGCCCTTCATCGGCAGTGATTCGCCGCCCGTCGGCGCGGTGCGCTCAGCGGTAGCGGCGCAGGTAGTTCCACTCGAAGGCGCGCTTGGCCCAGTGGAACACGCGCGACGACGGCAGCATCAGGTTGCGGCGCAGGTCGCGGAACACCAGGGTGCCGCGGTCGATCGCGTCGATGATGCACACCAGTTCGACCTCGAACGTCTCGCCGGACGCCCTGCCCTGCAGGTCGGCGAGCAGGTTGGCCGCGGCTGCCGTGGCCTGCAGGTCGGCCATGTGCGCCTGCTTCGGCATCCAGTCGGGGCCGGGAAAACTGCCCGAATCGCCGACCACGTAGACCCGTTCGCGCCCCGGCACGCGACATTGCGCGTCGGCCTGCACCAGCCCGCCGGGCGAGCGCGGCAGATCGGTCGCGTCGAACCACGCGTTGCCCGTCATTCCGGGCATGAAAAGGATCAGGTCGGCCGGGATTTCACCGCCTTCCGTGACCACGCGATCGGCGTCGAAGCGCACGAGCTTGTGCCCCAGGTGCGTGCGCACCCCACGCCGCGCCATCTCGGCCAGCAGGTGCCCGACCGCTTTCGGGCCGAGCCGGTTGCCCGGCTGCGCCGCCGGACTGAAGAACACCAGCTCGAAACGCTCGCGCCGGCCTTCACGCCGCAACTGCGCGTCGATGCCGAAGAGGAATTCGAACATCGGCCCGCCGCGCATCGCCGAAGGCTCTTTGGGGTTGCCGGCAAAGCCCAGTGCGATCGTGCCCCCCTGCATCGCGCGCAGCCGATCGCGAATACGCTCGGCTGCCGCGATCCCCTCGCAGGGCGTGATCGCGTGCTCGATGCCGGGCAGCTTCTTGATGAAACGCCCCCCGGTGGCAATCACCAGCGCATCGTTGGCGACTTCGCCGGCGCTGGTCTCGACCACGCGCCCGCCGTCGCGCAGACCGGTGACCTCGGCGGCGTGGAACTGCACGCGCATGCGCTCGAAGAAGCGCTCGAGCGGAACCGTCAGCTGCTCGCGGGTGCGCAGCCCGCCGGGAATCCAGATGATGCCGGGCAGGTAGTGCAGTTCGGGGCGCGGCGCGACCAGCGTGATCGCGACCGCGGGATCGCGCCGGCGCAGCTCGCGCACGGTGGACAGGCCGGCGAAGCCGGCGCCAAGCACGGTGATGCGATGAGTCATGAAGAAAGAAGGCCGTAGGCCACGTGCGGCACTGCACTGCCCCGGCTCGGGTGTCTTCGGTCAACCGATGTTAACCGAGCGGGGGTCTTTCCGCACTGCGACTGGTGCCATCGCCGACCCCGCACACCATGCCCGATATGCTCGGCGTCTCGGGCGTGTCCGGCGGCATGGGGTGAACCGCACGGCGCGGCACGCGATTGCACGATCGCGAGGGAGCTGTCATGCAGGAAGCGAGCCTCGGGACCGACCCTGCGATTCAGGCCCGGCAGGGCGGGCGCGACGCGCTGGCGCTGGCGCTGCAGGCGAGCCGGGCCGACACGCTCGCCACCTTCGAGGCCCTGGAGGGGGCGCTCGAAGGCCTGCGGGTACCGCTGTGCGCCGAACTGAATCCGCCGCTGTGGGAACTCGGCCACGTCGGCTGGTTCCAGGCCTACTGGGTCCAGCGCAACCCGCAGCGCGAACACGGCGTGCGCGCCGACCCGGAAGCCCCGCGCTCGCCGGGCGAACCTGCCAATGCCGACGAGCTCTATCACTCCGGCCGTGTGCCCCACGAAAGCCGCTGGCGGCTCGCGCTGCCTGACGCCCAGACCACCCGCAGACAGCTGCAACGCCAGCTCGAGACGACGCTCGCCCTGCTGGCCGACACGCCCGAGCACGACGATGCGCTCTATTTCTTTCGCCTCGCGCTGCTGCACGAGGACATGCACCACGAGGCGGCGCTGCGCATGGCGCAGGCGCTGGGCATCGCGATCGACGACCCACGCTGGCAGCCACGGACGCTGCCGGCGCCGCCCGCGACCCTGACGCTTCCGGCGGGTCGATGGCGGATGGGCAGTCCCGAGACGGCAGGCTTCGCTTTCGACAACGAATCGCCAGTGCCCGAACTGCCGATGCGCGCCTGCGAGATCGATGCGCAAGTGGTGCGCTGGGCCGAATACCTGCCCTTCGTCGAGGCCGGGGGCTACGCGCAACCGCGCTGGTGGTCGGCGGTCGGCCGTAAGTGGCTGTCGGAATCGGGCGCGCGTGCGCCGCGCTACCTGCGCCGCGACGGTGCGAACTGGCGGCAGTGGCGCCACGGCCGCTGGCAGGCGCTCGAGCCGGCCGAAGCCGCCTGCCACCTCACGCACCACGAGGCACAGGCCTGGTGCCGCTGGGCGGGCCGAAAGCTGCCCTGCGAAGCCGACTGGGAGCGCGCCGCCGTCACGCTCGGGCCGCGTTTCCGCTGGGGCGACGTCTGGGAGTGGACCAGCAGCACCTTCGCACCCTTTCCCGGGTTCGTCGCCCATCCGTATCGCGAGTATTCGGCACCGTGGTTCGACGGCCGCCCGGTGCTGCGCGGCGCATCATTCATGACGCAGCCGCGCATGCGCCACCCGCGCTACCGCAACTTCTTCCAGGCGTGGCGCGGCGACGTGACGGCCGGCTTTCGCAGTTGCGCGGCGTAGCGACACCGGTGTCGCAGTGAACCGACAGCATCCTTACGAAACATCAACCGGCCCGGCCCACAGCCTGGCGAACTGGAAGGACAGTTCGCGGTGGTGCCGGATCGACAGCAGGTGCACCAGGCGGCCGGGCGCCGCCACCGTGTACAGGATCAGGTAGTCGCCGTGCAGGTACTCGCGCAGGCGGTCGGCCGCGCCGGCCGGCAATGCGGCCAGCTGCGCAAGCGCCTCGGCGGACTGCGGCGGTTGGTCGAGATAACGCCGCCCGATGCGGGGAAAGCGCCGGAGATTGGGGATGACGGTTGCGCGCAACTCGTCGAGCAGGCGGTCGTAGGCGGCGCCTGCGCCCGCCTCGGTCAGGAAAGACTCGATCGCCGCCAAACGCTCCAGGAAACAGACCGTCAGCTCGACGCGAACGACGGGCTCAGCCACGCTTGCGTGCGGCCCCGCTGGTCTTCACCCTGCCCTTCGCGCCGGCCGTGGGCGCACCAGCCCGCCGCGCCTGCAGTGCGGCGATGCCGACGTCGGCATCCTGCGTCCGGCCCGCCGCGATGTCCGCGAGGCCGCGGCGCGCATCGTCGATCAACAGCAGGTGGATGCGTTCGCGTTCCAGGCGGTGGTAGTAGTCGAGGCGCTCGGCGTCGATGAGCGCAACGTAGCTCTCGCCGTTCCTGGTGATGATCTTCTCGGCGCCGGCCTTGACCTGCTCGGCCAGGTCGGACAGCCTGGCACGCGCCTGGGTGAACGGCACCACGTCGCTTGCAGAGATTCCCATCAGTGGCTGCTTCGGAAGTTACAGAATTCTGCGCAGTATACGCGCATTCCGAGACCCCGGAAGACAAGAACCCCAGCCGAATCGACGATCCGGGGTCTCTGCCGGAACCAGCCGGAACGTCCGCAGACGCCCCGGGATGCCGTCACATGTGCTCGATCATCACCTGGCCGAATCCCGAGCACGAGACCTGCGTGGCGCCGGGCATCAGACGCGCGAAATCATAGGTGACCTGCTTCGACTGGATCGCACGCTCCATCGACGCAATGATCAGGTCAGCCGCCTCCACCCAGCCCATGTGGCGCAACATCATCTCGGCCGACAGGATCTCGGAGCCCGGGTTCACGTAATCCTTCCCGGCGTACTTCGGCGCGGTGCCGTGCGTGGCCTCGAACATCGCGACCGAATCGGACAGGTTGGCGCCGGGTGCGATGCCGATGCCGCCCACCTGCGCGGCCAGCGCATCGGAGATGTAGTCGCCGTTCAGGTTCAGCGTGGCGATGACCGAGTACTCGGCCGGACGCAGCAGGATCTGCTGCAGGAAGGCGTCGGCGATCGCGTCCTTGACGACGATCTCCTTGCCGCTCTTCGGGCTCCTGAACGAGCACCACGGGCCGCCGTCGAGCAGCTGCGCACCGAACTCCTTCTGTGCGAGCGCGTAGCTCCAGTCGCGAAAGCTCCCCTCGGTGTACTTCATGATGTTGCCCTTGTGCACGATCGTCACCGAAGGCCGGTCGTTGTCGATCGCGTACTGGATCGCCTTGCGCATCAGCCGCTCGGTGCCCTCGCGCGAAACCGGCTTGATGCCGATGCCGGAGGTCTCGGGGAAACGGATCTTCGTGACGCCCAGTTCGTTCACGAGGAACGCGATCAGCTTCTTCGCCTTCTCGCTCTGCGCCTCGTACTCGATGCCCGCGTAGATGTCTTCGGAGTTCTCGCGGAAGATCACCATGTCGGTCTTCTCGGGCTCCTTCACCGGCGAGGGCACGCCCTTGAACCAGCGCACCGGGCGCAGGCAGACGTAGAGGTCGAGCTCCTGGCGCAGCGCCACGTTGAGCGAGCGGATGCCGCCGCCCACCGGCGTGGTGAGCGGTCCCTTGATCGAGACCACGTACTCCTTCAGCACCTCGAGCGTCTCGGCCGGCAGCCATACGTCGGGGCCGTAGACCCGGGTGGACTTCTCGCCCGCGTAGATCTCCATCCAGTGGATCTGCTTCCTGCCGCCGTAGGCTTTCGCCACCGCCGCATCGACCACCTCGATCATCACCGGCGTGATGTCGACCCCGGTGCCGTCGCCCTCGATGTACGGAATGACCGGATGGTCGGGAACCTGCAGGGAGAAGTCGCTGTTGACCCTGATTTTCTCGCCAGCGGACGGGATCTTGATGTGCTGGTACATGCCGGGGATTCCTCGTGGGAAGTGGGCGAATGCGCAATTATGCCGCAGTGCGGCAGCCGCAGCGCCGCGGCTTTTCCTGCGAGCCGAACGCAGGCAACATGAGCGGATGAGGACGATTTCGGACACCGGCGGCGCGGCGCTGCCGCACCCCCGGCCCGGCGCGCAGCGGCAGTCGCTGCGGCGGCTGCTCGCCGGCGCGGGCCTGGCCGCGATGCTCGCAGCGTCGCAGTCCACAGCCGCGCAGCAGGCGCCCCAACCGAAGCTGCCGGTCGTGCGACTGCAGGCCGGCCTGCAGATCGTGCTCGCCGAAGTGGCCGACACGCCGCGCTCGCGCGAGATCGGGCTGATGATGCGCGAGCGGCTCGGCCCGAACGAGGGGATGCTGTTCGTCTTCGAGCAGCCGCGTGCGTACTGCTTCTGGATGCGCAACACGCTGCTCGCGCTGTCGATCGCGTTCATCGACGACGACGGCCGCATCGTGAACATCGAGGACATGGCGCCGCGCACCGAGGACAGCCACTGCGCGAAGGCGCCGGTGCGCTTCGCGCTCGAGATGGAGCAGGGCTGGTTCGCGCGGCGCGCGCTGGCGCCGGGCGCGAAGCTGGTGAACCCGGAAGTGTTTCCCGGGCAAGCGCGGCGCCGGAACTGAGCCAGCGCCTGCGCGGCTTGCCGCTCAGCTGCCCTTGCGGAAGAACTTCCCGTAGACCCAGAGCACCGCGATCGCGCCGACCACCGACGCGACGAAGCCGGCGCTCGCCCCCGGCGGGTACCAGCCGGCGGCCTGCCCGACGAAGGTTGCCACGAACGAGCCCACGATGCCGAGCAGCATCGTGACGATGAGCCCCCCGCCCTGCGTGCCCGGCATGATGAATTTCGCGACGGCGCCGATCACCAGGCCGATGAGCGCGGTGTAGAGCAGGTGGCCCATGCCGCCCCCCGTGTCAGCCGAAGTTCTTCGCGGCGAACTCCCAGTTCGCGAGGTGGTTCAGGAAGGTCTCGACGAACTTCGGGCGCGCGTTGCGGTAGTCGATGTAGTAGGCGTGCTCCCAGACGTCGATCGTGAGCAGCGCGCGGTCGGCCGTGGTGAGCGGCGTGGCGGCGTTGCTCGTGTTCACGATGTCGACCGAGCCGTCGGGCTTCTTCACCAGCCAGGTCCAGCCCGAACCGAAGTTGCCCACCGCGCTCTTGGTGAACGCTTCCTTGAACGCCGCGAAGCTGCCCCACTTGCGGTTGATCGCGTCGCCCAGCGCGCCGCCGGGCTCGCCGCCCCCGCCGGCCTTCATGCTCGACCAGAAGAAAGTGTGGTTCCACACCTGTGCCGCGTTGTTGAAGACGCCGCCCAGCGACTTCTTCACGATGTCTTCGAGGCCGAGGTTCTCGAACTCGGTGCCCTTGATCAGGTTGTTGAGGTTGGTGACGTACGCCTGGTGATGCTTGCCGTAGTGGTACTCGAAGGTCTCCTTCGAGATGTGCGGGGCCAGTGCGTCCATTGCGTACGGCAGCGCCGGGAGGGTGTGTTCCATGGTGTTGTCCTTCTGATTCGGGTGAGCTCCGTCGCCGCGCGGGCCGGAACCTTTGATTCTAGGACGAAAGCGCAGGAGCAGCGAAAGCATCCACCCGGGCAATACGGCCACCTGACCCATGCGGCCACTCATGCGAGCAGGTCAGGGCCGGTTCGATCCCTGCGCTTCGTCGTCGACGGTTTCGCGCACTTCGACCCACAGCGCGCCGCGCGCCAGCGTCACCGACAGCGCCTCGCCCACCGCGGCCTCGGCGCTGGCGCGCACGACGCGGCCTGCGCGATCCTGCACGATCGCGTAGCCGCGCGCGAGCACTGCCTGCGGGCTCACCAGCGCGAGCGAGGCCGCGAGCCGGGCAAGGTGCTCGTCGCGGCGCGCGAGTTGTTCCTGCGCTGCCCGTCGCAGCCCCTGCGCCGCCGCATCGAGCCGGTGCGCCGCCACTTCGCCGCGCGGCGCGCGCAGGGCGGCGCGCAGCCGCTCGATGCGCATGGCGCGCTGCGCCAGCAGGTTGCGGCCGGCCGCCGCCGCGCGCTGCGCCAGCGCCTGCAGCCTGAGCGCCCGCTCCT
>QEVL01000046.1 GCA_003577305.1 Burkholderiales bacterium | reverse complement strand
CCGCCTGGCCGCGCTGTGGGGCAGCGACGAGCGCCGGCGCAGCGGATGCTTCCGCGTGCATTGCGTTTTCGGCTTCATGGCAGGCCACATCCGGGTCAGCCTGGACCTGCCGGCGGAGCATCCCGTCTACCCCGACCTGTCCGGCATCTTCCCCGCCGCCAGCCGCATGCAGCGGGCGACGCGCGACCTGGTCGGCATCGCCACGCAGGGCGGCGACCAGAGGCCCTGGCTGCGCCACGGCGCCTGGCCGGCGGACTGGTATCCATTGCGCCACGATGCGGCTCAGTTGGCAAATGCGGGGCGCGGCTTCCCCAATGCGCCGAGCGATTACGATTTCGTCCCGGTCGGCGGCGAGGGCGCGCACGAGATCCCCGTCGGCCCGATCCACGCCGGCATCATCGAGCCCGGCCACTTCCGCTTCTCGGTGATCGGCGAGCGCGTGCTGCGCCTGGAGCAGCGCCTCGGCTACCAGCACAAGGGCGTCGAGAAACTGTTCGTCGGCAGGAACCTCGCCGAAGGGGCGCGCCTCGCCGGCCGCGTGTCCGGCGATTCCACCTGCGCCTATGCCTGGGCCTATGCCTCGGCCGTCGAGGCGGCCTGCGGCGCCAGCCCGCCGCCGCGCGCGCTCGGATTGCGCGCGCTGATGCTGGAGCGCGAACGCGTCGCCAACCACCTCGGCGACCTCGGCGCGCTCGGCAACGACGCCGCGCTGGCCTTCGGCTTCTCCCAGTTCATGCGCCTGAAGGAGGACTGGCTGCGCCTGAACGCGAAACTCTTCGGCCACCGCTTCATGATGGACCGCATCGTGCCCGGCGGCACAACGCTCGACCTGGAGGCGCCGGCCTTGCGCGCCATCGTCGAGCAATGCGAGGCCATCGGCCGCGAGGTGAAGGCGCTCGGGAAAATCTACGACGAACACGCCGGCCTGCAGGACCGTTTCCTCACCACCGGCGCCATCGATGTCGACCTGGCGCGCGAGCTGTCGCTCACCGGCGTTGCGGCGCGCGCCACCGGACTGATCCTCGATGCCCGCGCCCACCGGCAGGGCTACACGCCGCCGCCGCCCTGGGCGATGCTGGGCGTGCGCCCGGCCACCGACGAGCGCGGCGACGTGGCGGCGCGGGCCGCGGTGCGCTTCGCGGAGATCGTCGAGTCGCTGCGCCTGCTGCGCGAGCTCGCCGTCGGCCTGCCCGACAGCGAAGTGTGCGTCGAAGCGCCGCCGCAGCCCGGCGGCGACGGCCTCGGCGTCATCGAGGGCTGGCGCGGCGAGGTGCTGGTCGGCGTGGCGCTGGACGGCGAGGGCCGGCTGGCGCGCGTGCATCCGCACGATCCATCGTGGCAGGCCTGGCCGGCGCTGGAGCACGCGGTGATGCGCGACATCGTTCCCGACTTCCCGCTCATCAACAAGTCGTTCAACCTCTCCTACAGCGGAGCCGACCTGTGATCCCCATGCTCAAGCGCATCCTGCGCACCGGCATCGTCAGCGAGCCGCCGCCCGAGGCCGGCGCGGAAGCGCGCGAGGTCGCGCGGCTGAACGGCGAGATCCTGCGCATCCTCGGCCGCGCGCTGACCATCCGCCAGGTGGACGCCGGCTCCTGCAACGGCTGCGAACTGGAGATCCACGCCCTCAACAACCCCTACACCAACCTCGAAGGCTACGGCATCAAGTTCGTCGCCAGCCCGCGCCACGCCGACATGCTGCTGGTCACCGGCCCGGTGACGAAGAACATGGAGCACGCGCTGAAGGTGGCCTACGACTGCACGCCGGATCCGAAGCTGGTGGTGGCGGTCGGCGACTGCGGCTGCACGGGCGGCGTCTTCGGCGAGTCCTACGCCAGCTGCGGCGCCGTGGAGAAGGTCATCCCGGTCGACGTGCGCGTGCCCGGCTGTCCGCCGACGCCTGTCGCGCTGCTCGCCGGCATCCTGGCGGCGGTGCGCCGGGACTGACTTTCCCTACGGCTGCGGCACGGTGAAGAAGAAGGTGGCGCCGGTGTCCGGCGCCGACTCCGCCCAGATGCGGCCGCCGTGCCGCTCGATCAGTCGCTTGACGATGGCCAGGCCGACGCCGGTGCCGGGGAACTGGCTTTCGCTGTGCATGCGCTGGAACATGTCGAACAGCTTGTCGGCGTAGCGCATGTCGAAGCCGGCGCCGTTGTCGCGCACGAAGAAGACGTCTTCATCCCCCTGGCGGCTGCAACCCACTTCCACGCGCGGCGCGCTGCGCCCGGCGGAGAACTTGAGGGCGTTGCCGACCAGGTTCTGCAGGACCTGGTGCAGCATGGTCGCATCGCCCTCGACCAGCGGCAGGGTCGCGACGTCGACGCGGGCGGCCGGATGGTCGCCGGCCATCTCGTCGGCGATGCCGCAGGCCAGCTTGCCCAGGTCGACCGGCGCGCGATGCAGCGGCTTCTGCGCGGCGCGGCTGTACTCGAGGATTTCCTCGATGAGGGCGCCGAGCCTGCTGCTGTTGGCGACGATGCGGTCGAGCATGCC
>QEVL01000037.1 GCA_003577305.1 Burkholderiales bacterium | reverse complement strand
GTCGATCGCCGGGTAGACGCGCTTCTCCATCATCCGCCGGTTCAGGTGCAGCTCCATGTTGCCGGTGCCCTTGAACTCCTCGTAGATGACCTCGTCCATCCGGCTGCCGGTGTCGATCAGCGCGGTGGCGATGATGGTGAGCGACCCGCCCTCCTCGATGTTGCGCGCCGCGCCGAAGAAGCGCTTGGGGCGCTGCAGCGCGTTGGCGTCGACGCCGCCGGTGAGCACCTTGCCCGAGGCCGGCACCACCGTGTTGTAGGCGCGCGCCAGGCGCGTGATCGAGTCGAGCAGGATCACGACGTCTTTCTTGTGCTCGACCAGCCGCTTGGCCTTCTCGATCACCATTTCGGCGACCTGCACGTGGCGCGTGGCCGGCTCGTCGAAGGTGGAGGCGACCACTTCGCCGCGCACCGAGCGGGTCATCTCGGTGACTTCCTCGGGGCGCTCGTCGATCAGCAGCACGATCAGCACGACGTCGGGATGGTTCGTGGTGATCGCGTGTGCGATGTGCTGCATCAGCACCGTCTTGCCCGCCTTGGGCGGCGCGACGATCAGCCCGCGCTGTCCCTTGCCGATCGGCGCGATCATGTCGATGATGCGGCCGGTGATGTTCTCCTCGGCCTTGATGTCGCGCTCGAGCACCAGCGGCTTGTTCGGGTGCAGCGGCGTGAGGTTCTCGAACAGGATCTTGTGCTTGCTCGCCTCGGGCGGCTCGCCGTTGATCTTGTCGACCTTCACCAGCGCGAAATAGCGCTCGCCTTCCTTCGGCGTGCGCACCTCGCCTTCGATCGAGTCGCCGGTGTGCAGGTTGAAGCGCCGGATCTGCGACGGCGAGATGTAGATGTCGTCGGTGCTCGCCAGGTACGAAGTTTCGGGCGAGCGCAGGAAACCGAAGCCGTCGGGCAGCACCTCGAGGCAGCCGTCGCCGAAGATGGTCTCGCCGGTCTTGGCCTTGCGCTTGAGGATCGCGAACATCAGCTCCTGCTTGCGCATGCGCTGGGGGTTCTCGATCTCCAGGCCGGTGGCCATCTCGATCAGCTGCGAGACGTGCAGCGACTTCAGTTCGGACAGGTGCATCGGGTGGATCTCCCCGAGGGGGCTTTGCCTGGAATGAATGGACGGAAACCAGGGGCGCGGCTGGCAGGCCGCTGGAAGTTCGGATCGGGGTGCGGGCAGGTGCAGCCCGTGGACGGCGGGGGCGAGGGCCTCGGTCGACGGATCGGTCGGCGCGGCACGCCCCGGCGTCAGCCGCCGGAACCCGGAAGGGGCGTGCGAGACAGCCGCTCGAACCCTCGGGCGGCTGGAAGCTTACAACGAATCAGAGATGGCTGTCCAGAAACAGCGTCAGTTGCGACTTCGACAGCGCGCCGACCTTGGTGTCGACCACTGCGCCGTTGCGAAACAGCATCAGCGTGGGAATGCCGCGAATGCCGTACCTGGCCGGGACCGACTGGTTGTCGTCGACGTTGACTTTCACGACCTGCAGCTTGCCGGCGTAATCGCGCGAGATCTCGTCGAGGATCGGCGCGATCATCTTGCATGGCCCGCACCACTCGGCCCAGTAATCGACGAGCACCGGCGCGTCGGCCTTCAGGACATCCTGTTCGAACGTGGCATCGGATACGTGCTTGATGGTCATTTCTGCTCCCGGGATTGCGACAAACATAGCACAGACCCGGCCCGCCGAGCCGCACCGGCGGGCTGCGCGCGCCCGGCTGATAGAATCGCCGCGGGCGGGCCTCCCCGCAGTGCGGCGTGGTCAACCTGGTCAGGTCCGGAAGGAAGCAGCCACAGCCATTCCCCGTGCGTGCCGGGGTCCCGGCTCGCCCACCCGTCCCACCCGTCCCGGCCGTTGGCCGCGCCGTCTGCCGATGCCATGACCCATCAGGTGCTCGCCCGCAAGTGGCGACCGCGCGACTTCGAGTCGCTGGTCGGGCAGGACCACGTGGTGCGCGCGCTCTCGCACGCGCTCGCCACGCAGCGCCTGCACCACGCCTACCTGTTCACCGGCACGCGCGGCGTCGGCAAGACCACGATCGCGCGCATCCTGGCCAAGGCACTGAACTGCGAGACGGGCGTGAGCGCACGGCCCTGCGGGCGCTGCGCGGCCTGCACCGGCATCGACGCCGGTCGCTTCGTCGATTGCATCGAGCTCGACGCCGCCTCGAACCGCGGCGTCGACGAGATGACCCAGCTGCTCGAGAACGCGGTCTACGCGCCGACTGCGGGCCGCTACAAGGTCTACGTGATCGACGAGGTGCACATGCTGTCGACGCACGCGTTCAACGCGATGCTCAAGACGCTCGAGGAGCCGCCGCCGCACGTCGTCTTCGTGCTCGCGACCACCGACCCGCAGCGCGTGCCGGTCACCGTGCTGTCGCGCTGCCTGCAGTTCAACCTGAAGAACATGTCGCCGGCCGCGGTGGCCTCGCACCTGGCCACCGTGCTGTCGGCCGAAGGCGTCGCGTTCGACCGCGGCGCGCTCGATCGCATCGGGCGCGCCGCCGCCGGCAGCATGCGCGACGCGCTGTCGCTGCTCGACCAGGCGATCGCCTACGGTGGCGGCGAAGTGCGCGAGCCGGCGGTGCGCGAGATGCTCGGCGTGGTCGATGCGGCCTGGCTGGTGCGCATTCTCGATGCGCTGCTGGCCGGTGACGGCGCCGCGCTGGTGGGGCTGGCCGACGAGATGCTCGCCGGCAATGCGCCGTTCGAGCGCACGCTGGCCGACCTCGCCGCACTGCTGCAGCGGATCGCGCTGGCGCAGGTGGGCGCGATTGCCGACGCCGACGATCCCGCGGTCCTGCAGCGCCTGGCCGCTGCGATCGCTCCCGAAGACCTGCAGGTCTGGTACCAGATCGTGATTCACGGTGCGCGCGACCTGCCGCTCGCGCCCGACGCGCACGCCGGCTTCACGATGGTGCTGCTGCGCCTGCTCGCGTTCGGACCCGACCGCGGGGGAATCGAGGCCGCCGCGCCTCCGCCCGCGACTGGCCGTGCGCAACGCGTGCCGGTGCGCGCCGCACCGGCGCATGCGGCTTCCTCCGGGCCTTCCTCAGGGCCTTCCGGCGGGGCGTCGGGTGGGGTGTCGGGCGGTGCGGCGCCGGCCGCGCGCAGCGACGACGAGCCGGCCGCTGCGGGCGGCGTGCAGGCCGGTCCGGGCAACGCGCCGGCCGCGCAGTTCGACGGCGACTGGCCCGCTCTGGCGGCGCGTCTGCAGGTCGGCGGCTTCGTCCAGCAGTTCATGCACCAGAGCGAACTGATCGAGGCCGACGGGCTGCGCTTTCGCGTGCGCGTGCCGATCCGGCCGCTGTCCGAACCGGCCACGGTCAAGCGCGTGCGCGAAGCGCTGGGCGCGCATTTCGGCGCGCCGGTGCGCCTCGAGGTCGAGGTCGGCCGCGTGGGGCAGGAGACGGCCGCGGCGGCATCGGCGCGCGAACGCGTCGAGCGCCAGGCGCAGGCGCAGGCGGCGATCGACGCCGATCCGTTCGTGCGCACGCTGATCGAGGACTTCGACGGGTCGATCGTGCCCGGTTCGGTGCGGCCGATCGACGGCCGCAACGCAATTTCTGGAGACGAAGCATGATGAAGCAGCAGCTCGCGGGCCTGATGAAGCAGGCCCAGCAGATGCAGGAAAACATGAAGAAGATGCAGGAGCAGCTCGGCCAGGTCGAGGTCGAGGGGCAATCCGGCGCGGGCCTGGTCAAGGTCACGATCACCTGTCGCAACGATGTCAAGCGCATTGCGATCGGTCCCAGCCTGCTCGCCGACGACAAGGACATGCTCGAGGACCTGATCGTCGCCGCGATGAACGACGCGCTGCGCAAGGCCGAGCAGACCGCGGCCGAGAGAATGGGTTCGGTCACCGCCGGCCTGCCGCTGCCGCCCGGCTTCAAGATGCCGTTCTAGCCGCGCGTCGTCGGCGATGGAATCCCCCGCCCTTTCACGCCTGGCGCGGCCGCGGCAGCCGGCGGCGGTGCCGGATGCCCGACGGGCGCTGCGCCCGCCGTATGCGCGGTGCGCGCCCTCGGGCGGTCGGGGCGATGACGGCGGCGGTCGGTGCTGCGCACCGACTCCCCTGCGCTGCTCGACCTCGGGGTCGTGCGGCGCAACTCGCTGCGCTCGCTTCGCGAGCTCCGCTCAGACAGGGCGCCGCAAGTCAGAAGTACGAAGCGCGCTTCGCGCGCCGACCCCGAGGCTGCGCTGCTCGGCGTCGCCGAAATCGCCCCGACCGCCCGAGGGCGCGCACCGCGCATACGGCGGGCGCAGCGCCCGTCGGGCATCCGGCACCGCCGCCGACTGCCGCTCTGGCAGGGCCGATGGTGTTCGAAGCGAAGCTGAGGTCGCTCCGCGCGAACGCCACAACGGTGCCTGCAAAGGCCCGCGCCTTTGCTCGCATCGAGCGAGGCAAGACGACGTGCAGGCGGCGGAGCTGACGTGAAGGCCCCGGCGCCGCTCGAAGCGCTCACCGCCGCGCTCAGGCGCCTGCCGGGCGTGGGGGCGAAGTCGGCGCAGCGCTTCGCCTATCACCTGCTGCAGCACGACCGCGAGGGCGCGGCGCTGCTCGCGCAGGCGCTCGCCGACGCGGCCTCGCGAGTGCGTCACTGCGCGCGCTGCAACACCTTCTCCGAACTGGAAGTCTGCGAGACCTGTTCGTCGCCGCGGCGCGACCCGTCGCTGCTGTGCGTGGTCGAGACGCCGGCCGACCAGCTGACGATCGAGCAGACGCTCAGCTACCGCGGGCTGTATTTCGTGCTGATGGGGCGGCTGTCGCCGCTCGACGGCATCGGGCCGAAACAGATCGGCCTCGACCGGCTGCTCGCGCGCGCTGCCGATCCGGCGCTGCGCGAGGTGATCCTGGCGACCAACTTCACGCAGGAAGGCGAGGCCACCGCGCACTACATCGGCGAGATGATGCGTGCGCGCGGGCTGAAGGTGACGCGGCTCGCGCGCGGCGTGCCGGTGGGCAGCGAGCTCGAATACGTCGACCCGAGCACGGTCGCGCAGGCCCTGCGCGACCGTCGCACGGTGGGCGATGCGGCGGCTCGCGAGTGGCCCGACGCGGACGGCGGGCACGCGGACGCGGACGCGAACCGATGAGCGACGACGGAGCGTGCTCCGCCGCGCACGGCCCGCTCGCGGGCGTGCGCGTGCTCGAGTTCGGCCAGCTGATCGCGGGCCCGTTCGCGGCGCGCATGATGTCCGAGTTCGGCGCCGACGTGATCAAGGTCGAGCCGCCGGCGCGCGACGGCCACGAGGGCGGCGACCCGTTGCGCAAGTGGCGCAAGCTGCATCCGGACGATGCGTCGGGCACTTCGCTCTGGTGGTACGTGCAGGCGCGCAACAAGCGCTCGATCACGCTCGACCTGCGCGTGCCCGAGGGCCAGCGCATCGCGCGCGAACTGGCCGCGCGCAGCGACATCGTGATCGAGAATTTCCGTCCGGGAGCGCTCGAGAAGTGGGGCCTCGGCTACGACGCGCTGGCGCGCGACAACCCCGGCCTGGTGCTGGTGCGCCTGTCGGGTTACGGGCAGAGCGGCCCGTATCGCGACCGTCCCGGCTTCGGCGCGATTGCCGAGTCGATGGGCGGGATGCGCTACGTGACCGGCTTTCCCGACCGGCCGCCGGTGCGCATGAACCTGTCGATCGGCGATTCGCTGGCCGCGCTGCACGGCGTGATCGGCGCACTGATGGCGTTGCACGCCCGGCGCGAGACCGGCCGCGGGCAGATTGTCGACGTGGCGCTCTACGAGGCGGTGTTCAACATGATGGAGAGCACGCTGCCCGAGTTCGACCGCTACGGGCTGGTGCGCGAGCGCACCGGCACGAATCTCACCGGCATCGTGCCGTCGAACACTTACCCGACCGCCGACGGCCGGCACATCGTCATCGGCGGCAACGCCGACTCGATCTTCAAGCGGCTGATGCGCGCGATCGGCCGCGCCGATCTCGCCGACGACCCGGCGCTCGCCGACAACGCCGGACGCGTCGCGCAGATGCAGCGCATCGACGATGCAATCGCTGACTGGACCTCGGCGCACACGCTCGAAGAGGGGCTCGACGCGATGGCGCGCGCCGAGGTGCCGAGCGGGCGCATCTACAGCGTGGCCGACATGGTCGACGACCCGCAGTATCTGGCGCGCGCGATGATCGAGCGCGTGCGCCTGCCCGACGGCACGCCTCTGGCGATGCCGGCAGTGGTGCCCAGGCTGTCGGAGACGCCCTGCGCGACCCGCTGGGTCGGGCCGGCGCTGGGCGAGCACACCGGCGAGGTACTGGCCGAACTCGGCTACGACGCCGCCGCGATCGCGGCGCTGCGCGAGCAGGGGGTCATCTGACTCGGGGCGGTTTCTCGCCCGTATGCCAGTTTTCGACGAGCACGCCGTCGAAAGCGACGAAGTCGCCCAGGTTTCGGGTCACGAGCGTGAGCCCCCGGGTGACCGCGATGGCAGCGACCTCGCCGTCGGCGCGCGGCGACGGTTTGCCGAGTCCGGCGAGACGCGCGCGCTCGCGGCCCAACCAGGCCGCCGCGCGGGCGTCGTAGGGCAGGACCGCGATCCGGTCGGCAATCGCCGCCAGCCAATGCTCGAGCATCGTCCGCTTGCGGCTGGCCGCAAGACGCGCCACGCCGAAATGCAACTCCTCCAGGGCGGGGGCAGGCAGTGCGCAGTGCCCCTCCTGCCGCTCCAGCGCCTGCGTGACTCCGGGATCCGGCGACTCTTTCGCCAGTTCCGAGATTACGTTGGTGTCCAGCAGATAGCGCATCGATGCCGGGCGGTTCGGTTGCGCTTCCGTTCTTCCTGGGCGTCGCGAACCGTTCGTCAGCCGAAATCGGGCGCCGCACGCTCGCCTTGGTCGCGCACGCCTTCGAAATCGTCTTCATCGGCGAATGCGATGGCCCGCTCCTTCATCTCGGCGCGCCAGGCGTTCACGAACTCGACAAGGCTCTGGCGGGGGTGCGCGAGCCGCTGGTACTCGGCCTGCGAGATCAGCACCGCCACGGGTCGGCCCCGCCGGGTGATCTGCACAGGCTCGCCGGCCTCGACCCGCTGGAGCAGGCGCGTCAGATGAGTCTTGGCGTCGGCGACCGAGACCTCGGACATCGCGGCCTCCTCGGGATGGTCATCCAGATGGCCATTTTATGAGGTGACGTTCCTGCGGTCAATCGGCCATGCCCGAAACTGCCCGCGTGCCGCACGACAGCAGGACGACAAGGAGAGCCATGATGACGCAACGCGGGGACTTTCTGGCCGCAATGACGGCCGTTTCCGGCGCGTCGGCGCTGCCGGTTGCGTCGCTGGCCCAGGGCATCGAAAAGAACGCGGTGACGATCTCCGTCGGCGGGAAGAGTCCCTTCTATTGACTTCCGCTCACGATCGCGGAGCAGCTCGGCTACTTCAAGGCCGAGGGACTGGATGTCGATATCGTCGAATTCGCCGGCGGCTCGGCAGCCCCTGCGCGCGGTGGTCGGCGGCTCGGCCGACGTGGTCTCGGGTGCCTACGAGTACACGATCAACCTGCAGTCGAAGGGCCAGGTCGACGCGATGGTCCGCGCGCTGAAGTGGCGGCCGCGCCAGGGTGAGAGCGGGAAACTGTAGCGGACGACTCCGGGCGTCGCCGCCGGAATGCTATAATTCGAAGGTTTCGCCAATGCTCACCGGTTAGCGCCTGCCTGCCCCGTCACACTCCGCCGATTCCGTCCTGCCGCGGCCGCGTCGCGACGCGCGGGGCCCGACCAGAACTTTCCGGTTCCGGCCGCGTCGGCGCGGGGTGCACCGGTGACTTCCCCAGGAGTTGCCGTTGTCACCCGATCAGCACGCCGAGCCCGACCGCCGAATCGATGGCGCGGGCATCATTCCCGAGTTCGCTCCCGCTCTCCTGGCCCTGGCCGACGGCACCGTGTTTCGCGGCCACTCGATCGGCGCGCCGGTGCGCTCGGTCGGCGAGGTGGTCTTCAACACCGCGATGACCGGCTACCAGGAGATCCTCAGCGACCCGAGCTATTGCCGGCAGATCGTCACGCTCACCTGTCCGCACGTGGGCAACTACGGCGTCAATTCCGAGGACGGCGAGTCCTCGAAGATCCAGGCCGCGGGGCTGGTCGTGAAAGACCTGCCGCGGCGGCTGTCGAACTGGCGCAGCGTCGAGTCGCTCGGCGACTACCTGCGCCGCGAGGGCGTGCCGGCGATCGCCGGCATCGACACGCGCAGACTCACCCGGCTGCTGCGTGACCGCGGCGCGCAAGGCGGCTGCCTGGTCGCCGCGGCGCGCCCCGGCGAGGCGATCGACGAGCAGGCGGCGATCGAGGCGGCGCGGGCGTTTCCCGGCCTGGCCGGCATGGATCTCGCCCGGGTGGTGTCCACCACCGAGCCGTACCACTGGACCGAAGGCTCGTGGCGCCTTGGCGCGGGCTTCGTCTCGCAGTCGGGGCGGCGCTTTCGCGTGGTCGTCTACGACTACGGCGTCAAGCGCGACATCCTGAGGCTGCTCGCCGACCGCGGCTGCGAACTGGTGGTGCTGCCGGCGCAGGCGAGCGCAGCCGACGCTCTCGCGCAGCGCCCCGACGGCATTTTCCTGTCCAACGGGCCGGGCGATCCCGAGCCCTGCGACTACGCGGTGGCCGCGGTGCGCGAACTGATCGATCGGGGCCTGCCGGTCTTCGGCATCTGCCTGGGTCACCAGATCATCGGTCTGGCTTCGGGCGCACGCACGATGAAGATGAAGTTCGGCCACCACGGCGCGAACCACCCGGTGCGCAACGTCGACACCGGCCAGGTGCACATCACCAGCCAGAACCACGGCTTCGCGGTCGATCCCGCCTCGCTGCCGCCGAACCTGCGGATCACGCACGTGTCGCTGTTCGACGGCACGGTCCAGGGCCTCGAGCGCACCGACCGCGCGGTCTTCTGCTTCCAGGGCCATCCCGAGGCGAGCCCCGGGCCGCAGGACATCCACTACCTGTTCGACCGCTTCATCGCGTCGATGGACGCGGCGCGCGCCACCGTCGCCCAACTCGCCCAGTGACCGCCGCACCATGCCCAAGCGCACCGACCTGAACAGCATCCTGATCATCGGCGCCGGCCCGATCGTCATCGGCCAGGCCTGCGAGTTCGACTACTCCGGGGCCCAGGCCTGCAAGGCGCTGCGCCAGGAGGGCTTCCGCGTCGTCCTGGTCAACAGCAATCCGGCCACGATCATGACCGACCCGGAGACGGCCGACGTCACCTACATCGAGCCGATCACCTGGCAGGTCGTCGAGCGCATCATCGAGAAGGAGAAGCCCGACGCGATCCTGCCCACCATGGGCGGGCAGACCGCGCTGAACTGCGCGCTCGACCTGCATCGCAACGGAGTGCTGAAGAAGCACGGCGTCGAACTGATCGGCGCCTCGCCCGAGGCGATCGACAAGGCCGAAGACCGGCTCAAGTTCAAGGAGGCGATGACGCGCATCGGGCTGGGCTCGGCGCGCTCGGCGATCGCGCATTCGCTCGAAGAGGCCTGGGCGGCGCAGAAGAACATCGGCTTCCCGGTGATCATCCGCCCAAGCTTCACGCTGGGCGGCACCGGCGGCGGCATCGCCTACAACGGCGAGGAGTTCGAGACGATCTGCAAGCGCGGCCTCGAGGCCTCGCCCACCAGCGAGCTGCTGATCGAGGAGTCGCTGATCGGCTGGAAGGAATTCGAGATGGAAGTCGTGCGCGACCGCGCCGACAACTGCATCATCGTCTGCTCGATCGAGAACTTCGACCCGATGGGCGTGCACACCGGCGACTCGATCACGGTGGCGCCTGCGCTGACGCTCACCGACCGCGAATACCAGGTGATGCGCAACGCCTCGATCGCGATTCTGCGCGAGATCGGCGTGGAGACCGGCGGCTCGAACGTGCAGTTCGCGATCAACCCGCGCGACGGCCGGATGATCGTGATCGAGATGAACCCGCGCGTCTCGCGCTCCTCGGCGCTCGCCTCGAAGGCCACCGGTTTTCCGATCGCCAAGATCGCGGCGAAGCTGGCGGTGGGCTATACGCTCGACGAACTGCGCAACGACATCACCGGCGGCGCCACGCCCGCCTCGTTCGAGCCGACGATCGACTACGTGGTCACGAAGGTTCCGCGCTTCGCGTTCGAGAAGTTCCCGCTGGCCGATTCGCGGCTCACCACGCAGATGAAGTCGGTGGGCGAGGTGATGGCGATCGGCCGCACTTTCCAGGAGAGCCTGCAGAAGGCGCTGCGCGGCCTCGAGACCGGCATCGACGGGCTGGACGAGCGCAGCGACGATCGCGACGAGATCGCCACCGAACTCGGCGAACCGGGCCCCGAGCGGCTGCTCTACATCGGCGACGCGTTCCGCGTCGGCATGACGGTCGAGGAGATCCACGAGGAGTCGGGCATCGATCCGTGGTTCCTCGCGCAGGTCGAGGACATCGTCGCCACCGAGCGCAGGCTCGCCGGCCGCAGGCTCGACCAGTTGTCGAAAGAGGAGCTGCGCTGGCTGAAGGCCGGCGGCTTCTCCGACCGGCGCCTGGCACGGCTGCTCGACACCAACCCGGACGCGGTGCGCGCGCGCCGCTGGGAGCTCGGCGTACGCCCGGTGTACAAGCGCGTCGACACCTGTGCGGCCGAGTTCGCCACCGACACCGCCTACATGTACTCGACCTACGAGGACGAGGACGAGTCGCAGCCCACGGGGCGTCGCAAGATCATGGTGCTCGGCGGCGGGCCGAACCGGATCGGGCAGGGAATCGAGTTCGACTACTGCTGCGTGCACGCGGCGTTCGCGCTGCGCGAGGACGGCTACGAGACGATCATGGTCAACTGCAACCCGGAGACCGTCTCGACCGACTACGACACTTCCGACCGCCTTTACTTCGAGCCCCTCACGCTCGAAGACGTACTCGAGATCGTCGCGCTCGAAAAGCCGGTGGGCGTCATCGTCCAGTACGGCGGCCAGACGCCGCTCAAGCTCGCGCTGGCGCTCGAAGCCAACGGGGTGCCGATCGTCGGCACCTCGCCCGAGTCGATCGACATCGCCGAGGATCGCGAGCGCTTCCAGAAGCTGCTGCACGACCTGGGCCTGAAGCAGCCGCCGAACCGCACCGCGCGCACCGAGGCGCATGCGATCGAACTGGCCGGCGAGATCGGCTACCCGCTGGTGGTGCGCCCGAGCTACGTGCTGGGCGGGCGCGCGATGGAGATCGTGCACGAGCAGAAAGACCTCGAGCGCTACATGCGCGAGGCGGTGAAGGTGTCCGAAGACAGCCCGGTGCTGCTCGACCGGTTCCTGAACGACGCGATCGAGGTCGACGTCGATTGCCTGTCCGACGGCGAGCAGGTGTTCATCGGCGGCGTGATGGAGCACATCGAGCAGGCCGGCGTGCACTCGGGCGACTCGGCGTGCTCGCTGCCGCCGTATTCGCTGTCGCCGGCGGTGGTCGCCGAGATGAAGCGCCAGACCGCGCTGATGGCGCGCGCGCTGAAGGTCTGCGGGCTGATGAACGTGCAGTTCGCGATCCAGCGCGACGCCGCGACGATCGATCCGGCGGCGCCGCGCAACAGCGACGGCACCGTCTACGTGCTGGAAGTCAATCCGCGCGCCTCGCGCACCGTGCCGTACGTGTCCAAGGCCACCGGCATGCAGCTGGCGAAGATCGCCGCGCGCTGCATGGTCGGGCGCAGCCTGGCCGACCAGGGCGTGACGCACGAAGTCGTGCCGAAGTATTTCTCGGTGAAGGAAGCGGTCTTCCCGTTCGTCAAGTTCCCCGGCGTCGACACGATCCTCGGGCCCGAGATGAAGTCGACCGGCGAGGTGATGGGCGTGGGCCTCACGTTCGGCGAGGCCTTCGTGAAGTCGCAGCTCGGCGCCGGCGTGCGCCTGCCCGACTCGGGCACGGTGTTCATCTCGGTGAAGAATGCCGACAAGCCGAAGGCGGTGGCGATCGCGCGCACGCTGCACGAGATGGGGTTCGGGCTGGTCGCCACGCGCGGCACCGCGGCGCAGATCGCCGCGGCCGGCATCCCGGTGACGCCGGTCAACAAGGTGCAGGAAGGCCGCCCGCACGTGGTCGACCTGCTGAAGAACGGAGAGGTCGCGCTGGTGTTCAACTCGGTCGAGGAGAAGCGCGGCGCGATCACCGACTCGCGCTCGATCCGCACCACCGCGTTGGCGCAACGGGTCACCTACTACACCACGATCGCCGGTGCGCTGGCCGCGGTCCAGGGCATGCGCTCGCTCGCCCGGCTCGAGGTCTACCCGCTGCAGGAACTGCACGCCGGGCTGTAGCGCGGCCGTGGCGCGCGCCGGCGTCCCTTTTGCGTTACAGTTGCACTCACACCCACGGACCGCCCGGCTTCGCCGCCCGGCGGTCCGAGTCTTTTCCGGAGCGTCCTGCGCGCGCCGAAGAATCCGAGGTACCCGATGGCAACCATTCCGCTCACCCGGCGCGGCGCCGAACTGCTGAGGGAAGAACTGCAGCGCCTGAAATCGGTCGAACGGCCCGCGGTGATCAACGCGATCGCCGAGGCGCGTGCGCACGGCGACCTGTCGGAGAATGCCGAATACGCCGCTGCGCGCGAGCGCCAGGGTTTCGTCGAGGGCCGTATCGCCGAACTCGAGGCCAAGCTCGCCAACGCGCAGGTAATCGACCCGGCGCTGCTCGACGCCGACGGGCGCGTGGTGTTCGGCGCGACCGTCACGCTGGAAGACCTCGACTCGGGCGAGAAGTCGAGCTACCAGATCGTCGGCGACGACGAGGCCGACATCAAGGCCGGCAAGATCTCGGTGTCGAGCCCGATCGCGCGCGCGCTGATCGGCCGCAGCGTGGGCGACACCGCCGAGGTGCGCGCCCCCAGCGGGGTGCGCGAACTCGAAATCCTGGATGTCCGCTACGAGTAGGGCGCCCGCGCGCCCTGGCGCTCAGCCTTTCCGGGCGCTCTTGGCGCGCGAGCGCGTACCCGCCCTGGTCGCCTCTCCCGAGCGCCCGGCCAGATGCGTCGGCCCCTGGGTCGCGGGGCTGGCTTCGCCGTGGTGCGCGGGCACCCGGGCGCGTGCGCCGATCGCGGTGCGCTTGCCTCGGGTGCCGAGCGGCTCGGGTTTGCCGGCCGCGCCCCTGCCGGCACCCGCGGGTTTCTTCGCGGCGCCCGGTTTCGCGGTCTTGCCGGTCTTGGGTGCCGGCGCCGGTTTGTCGACCTTCATCGCTTTCATCGGTTTCCTCGCTGTTGCGCGCCTGCGCGTGGTGGTGGCGCCGGTGGCCGCCAGTTTCTTCGGGAGGTGCGGGCCCCGCGGCCGCTTGCGCTCGGCGGCCTCCTCGATCGGCCTGGGGCGGTACACCACCAGCAGCTTGCCGATCGACTGCACCGGCGCGCAGCCGAGCGCCGAACAGATCTCGGTGAGCAGCGCCTGGCGTTGCGCGCGGTCGTCGCCGAGCACGCGGATCTTGATCAGTTCGTGCGCGGCGAGCGCCCGGTCGGCCTCGGCCAGCACCGCGCGGCTCAGGCCTGCTTCGCCGATCATGACTACCGGATCGAGATGGTGGGCGCGTGCGCGCAGCGCCTTGCGGTCGGCCGGGGTGAGCGCGATCGGCAGCGGAAACGGAGTGGTGGGCATGGGCTCGGTGGTCGCGGCGGGCAGGCCGTCGGGCGGCGGGATCAGCAAGTGTGGGCTGCGCAGGCGCCTGCGCGCAAGCGGGCCGGACGCCGCAACGTGAGCAAGCGCAAGAAGCCGAGCCGGGCGTGGCTGGCGCGTCACATCGACGACCCGTACGTGAAGCTCGCGCAGAAGCACGGCTACCGTTCGCGGGCGGCGTTCAAGCTGATCGAGATCGACGCCCAGGATCGGCTGATCCGTCCCGGCATCGTGGCGGTCGACCTCGGGTCGGCTCCGGGCGCCTGGAGCCAGGTGCTGCGCGAGCGGCTGGCGCGCCCGGGCGGCGCGGGCATCGACGGGCGCATCGTCGCGCTCGACCTGCTGCCGATGGAGCCGATTCCGGACGTCACTTTCCTGCAGGGCGACTTCCGGGAGGAGGAGACGCTGCGCCGCCTCGAGGCGGCGCTGGGCGGGGCGAAACCGGACCTTGTGGTTTCGGACATGGCCCCCAACCTGAGCGGCATCGCTTCGGCCGACGCGGCCCGGATGAGCGACCTGGTCGAACTGGCGGTGGCATTCGCGCTGGCGCACCTGAAGCCCGACGGTGCGCTGTTGGTGAAATGCTTCCACGGCAGCGGGTACACGCAGCTTGTAGAGTTGCTCGAGCGCAGCTTCGCCCGGGTGGCGGTGCGCAAGCCGAAGGCGTCGCGGGCCGGCTCGGCCGAAACCTATCTGCTGGGACGATCGCCGAAGAAAATCAATGACTTGGCGATACCCCCGGCCAGGGCCAGGGCGGGCAATACGCGTAGAATGCAGGCAGTGGAAGCAGGCAATCGAACGGGCAAGGCGCCCGAAGGAGCAGGTGAGTGAACAACGTGTTCTCCAAGGCGGCGGTCTGGCTTGTGATCGCGCTGGTGCTGTTCACGGTATTCAAGCAGTTCGACACGCGCCAGGTGCGCGGTGCCGACATGTCGTATTCGCAGTTCATGAGCGAGGCGCGCGACGGCCGCATCGATGCGGTGGTGGTCGACGGGCGCACGCTGCGGGTCCGGGCGAAGGACGGCCGCAACCTGACGGTCTACACCCCGAGCGACATCTGGATGGTCGGCGACCTGATGAAGTACGGCGTGCAGGTCAATGCCAAGCCCGAAGAAGAGCAGTCGATGCTGCTCAACATCTTCGTGTCCTGGTTCCCGATGCTGCTGCTGATCGGCGTCTGGGTGTTCTTCATGCGGCAGATGCAGGGAGGCGGGCGCGGCGGCGCGTTCTCGTTCGGCAAGTCGCGCGCGCGCATGCTCGACGAGACCAACAACACGATCACTTTCGCCGACGTCGCCGGTTGCGACGAGGCGAAGGAAGAAGTGCAGGAGCTGGTCGATTTCCTGCGCGACCCGTCCAAGTTCCAGAAGCTGGGCGGGCGCATCCCGCGCGGCGTGCTGATGGTCGGCTCGCCGGGCACCGGCAAGACGCTGCTCGCCAAGGCGATCGCCGGCGAGGCGAAGGTGCCGTTCTTCTCGATCTCGGGTTCCGACTTCGTCGAGATGTTCGTCGGCGTGGGGGCGGCGCGGGTGCGCGACATGTTCGAGCAGGCCAAGAAGCACGCGCCGTGCATCATCTTCATCGACGAGATCGACGCGGTCGGTCGCCAGCGCGGTGCGGGCCTGGGCGGCGGCAACGACGAGCGCGAACAGACGCTGAACCAGCTGCTGGTCGAGATGGACGGTTTCGAGACCGGCCAGGGCATCATCGTGATCGCCGCGACCAACCGGCCCGACGTGCTCGACCCGGCGCTGCTGCGCCCGGGGCGCTTCGACCGGCAGGTAGTGGTGCCGCTGCCCGACATCCGCGGGCGCGAGCAGATCCTGAACGTGCACATGCGCAAGGTGCCGATGGGTCCCGACGTGCGCGCCGACATCATCGCGCGCGGCACTCCCGGTTTTTCGGGCGCCGATCTCGCCAACCTCGTCAACGAGGCTGCGCTGTTCGCGGCGCGTCGCAGCGCGCGGCTGGTCGAGATGATCGACTTCGAGCGCGCGAAAGACAAGATCATCATGGGCGCCGAACGGCGCTCGATCGTGATGCCCGAGGACGAGCGCCGCAATACCGCGTACCATGAGTCGGGGCACGCGGTGGTCGCGCGCATCGTGCCCAAGTCCGACCCGGTGCACAAGGTCACGATCATCCCGCGCGGGCGCGCGCTCGGGGTCACGATGCAGCTGCCCGAGGGCGATCGCTACAGCATGGATCGCGAGCGCATGCTCAGCACCATCGCGGTGCTGTTCGGCGGACGCATCGCCGAAGAGATCTTCATGAACCAGATGACCACCGGCGCATCGAACGACTTCGAGCGCGCCACGCAGATCGCGCGCGACATGGTCACCCGCTACGGCATGAGCGACGTGCTGGGCCCGATGGTCTACGCGGAGAACGAGGGCGAGATCTTCCTCGGCCGCTCGATCACCAAGACCACCAACATGTCCGAGGAGACGATGCGCAAGGTCGACAGCGAGATCCGGCGCATCATCGACGAGCAGTACGCGGCAGCGCGCAGGATTCTCGAGGAGAACCGCGACAAGGTCGAGGCGATGGCCAAGGCGCTGCTCGAGTGGGAGACGATCGACACCGACCAGATCGACGACATCATGGCGGGCCGCCCGCCGCGCCCGCCGAAGGAGCGCTCCTCGGGCGGCAGCAGCGCCTCGGGCACCGGCAGCGCGGCAACCGCGTCCGCCACGCCGCCGCCGGCGGCGCCGGCCGAGCCCGCGGCGTCCTGATGCCGCCGCGGCCAGCGGGCCGCCTCGCCTGCGGCAGGTTTTCGCTGCCGCTCGGGCGGCCGCTGGTGATGGGGGTGGTCAACGTCACTCCCGATTCCTTCTCCGACGCCGGGCGCCACGGCACGGTCGACGCCGCGATCGCGCACGCGCAGCGGCTGATTGCCGAAGGCGCCGACCTGATCGACATCGGCGGCGAATCGACGCGCCCGGGTGCAGTCGCGGTGACGCCCGAAGAGGAGATCGCGCGCATCGTGCCGGTGCTCGATGCGCTGCGCGACAGCGGCGTGCCGCTCTCGGTCGACACCCGGCACCCCGAGACGATGCGCGCGGCGCTCGGCCACGGCGCCGACATGATCAACGACGTCGCCGCGCTGCGGGCGCCGGGTGCGATCGACGCGGTGCGCGAGTCGCACTGTGCGGTCTGCCTGATGCACATGCAGGGCGAGCCGGCGACGATGCAGCAGGCGCCGGCCTACGGGGATGTCGTCTCCGAGGTCGGCCGGTTCCTCGACGAGCGCGTTGCCGCGCTGCAGGCCGCTGGCGTGGCGCGCGAGCGCATCGTCGTCGACCCGGGCATCGGATTCGGCAAGACGCTGCGGCACAATCTGCTGCTGCTCGCCGCGCTCGACGGGCTCGTCGCGGCCGGCCAGCCGGTGCTGGTCGGCGTCTCGCGCAAGTCGATGATCGGAGCGCTCACCGGCCAGCCGGCGCAACAGCGGCTCGCCGGCAGCCTGGCCGCGATGCTGGCGGCCGTGGCGCGGGGCGCGGCGATCGTGCGCGTGCACGACGTGGCCGAAAGCCGCGACGCGCTGCGCGTGTGGCTGGCGATCGACGAGGTGCGGTAGCGCTTTTCCGCGGCGACGCGGCGGCAACAGGGGGGAAGACGCGATGGGGCGCAGGTATTTCGGCACCGACGGGGTGCGTGGACGGGTCGGCGAGGCGCCGATCACTGCGGAGTTCGTGCTGCGCCTCGGCTACGCCGCCGGCCAGGTGCTGGCCGGCACGCCGGCGGCGCAGGGGGCGGGCGGCATCGGCAGCGCCGCGGCCACCGGCAGGCCGGCGGTGATCGTCGGCAAGGACACGCGCGTCTCGGGCTACATGCTCGAAGCCGCGCTGCAGGCCGGGTTCTCGGCGGCCGGGGTCGACGTGCTGCTCTCTGGGCCGATCCCGACGCCGGCGGTCGCCTACCTGACGCGGGCGCTGCGCCTGTCGGCGGGCGTGGTGATCAGCGCGTCGCACAATCCGTACGAGGACAACGGCATCAAGTTCTTCTCGGCCGACGGCAACAAGCTGCCCGACGAGGTCGAGGCGCAGATCGAAGCACGCCTCGACGAGCCGGTGGGCTGCGTGCCTTCGCGCAGCCTGGGCCGCGCGCGGCGCATCGACGACGCGGCCGGCCGCTACATCGAATTCTGCAAGAGCAGCTTTCCGGGCGCGCTCGACCTGCGCGGAATGCGCCTGGTGGTCGATTGCGCGCACGGCGCCGGCTACCACACGACGCCGCACGTGTTCCACGAACTGGGCGCCGACGTGGTGCCGATCGGCGTGTCGCCCGACGGCCTGAACATCAACCAGGGCTGCGGCGCCACCGACACCGCGGCGCTGCGGCGCGCGGTGCTCGAGCACGAGGCCGACCTCGGGATCGCGGTCGACGGCGACGCCGACCGGCTGATGATGGTCGACGCGAGCGGTCGCCTGTACAACGGCGACGAGCTGCTCTACGTGATCGT
This sequence comes from Burkholderiales bacterium, assembly GCA_003577305.1. Lineage (GTDB taxonomy): Bacteria > Pseudomonadota > Gammaproteobacteria > Burkholderiales > Burkholderiaceae_E > Zeimonas. Next base: position 17,041 of record QEVL01000037.1, on the reverse strand, counting down.
GCGCGATCGTCGCGGCCGCGAGCCGGTGCCCGGCGCGGTCGGCACGCTGATGTCGAACCTGGGCCTCGAGCAGGCGCTGGGGCGCCTGGGCGTGCGTTTCGAGCGCGCGAAGGTCGGCGACCGCTACGTGCTCGAGCTGCTGCAGCAGAACGGCTGGCGCTACGGCGGCGAGAGCTCGGGTCACCTGCTGTGCCTCGATTGCCACACCACCGGCGACGGCACGATCAGCGCGCTGCAGGTGCTCTCGGCGATGCGCGCGAGCGGCGCGACGCTGGCCGAGCTGTGCGCCGACCTGACGCTGTTCCCGCAGAAGCTGGTGAACGTGCGCATCGAGCGCGGGTTCGACTGGCAGGCCAGCGTGCCGCTGGCCCGCGCGCGCGAGGAGGTCGAGCGCGAACTGGGCGACGGCGGTCGCATCCTGATCCGGCCGTCGGGCACCGAGCCGCTGCTGCGGCTGATGGTCGAGGCGCGCGAGGCGGGCGTGGCCGAGCGGATGGCGCAGCGCCTGGCCGACGCGGTCGCGCAGCGCTGAGGCCCGCGGTCCGCACGGTCCGGGGCCTGGAGTCGGGACGGCAGGCCGCGTGCGCGCGGAAGTGCGCTACAATCTCGTTCCTCCGGGGCGTAGCTCAGCCTGGTAGAGTGCTTGCTTTGGGAGCAAGATGTCGGAGGTTCGAATCCTCTCGCCCCGACCATCGCGCTTTCGATGTCAGCCGCATCCGAACCGGCATCGAGCGCGCCTTCGGCCCCGACGGAATTCTGCCCGCCTGTCGGGCAGGCCATCCCGATGGTGGGCGTAGCTCAGGGGTAGAGTCCCGGATTGTGATTCCGGTTGTCGTGGGTTCGAATCCCATCGCCCACCCCATTTGCCGACGTGTGAACGAATCGCCTGCGGCCGCCCTGCGGTCACGGCCGATACATTCGCACGTCCTGGCCCGCTGGTCGGCTTCGTCGCGAACCGGCGCGTGCGAGCCCCGGCCTGCACGGTCGGGTTCGCCGAGCGTGAAGCAGAAGCAGGCGCCTTCGCCGGGCGAGGAATTCGCGATCATGGTGCCGGCGGCGTTCGACCCCTGGGACATCGACACGCTCGTCGAGGCGCTGCTGCACACCCTTGCCTGCCCCCTCACCGTCACCGGCGCCGGGTGCTTCGTCACGGGCTGCGCCGGCATCGCCCTGTATTCCCGCGACGGCGACACTGCCGGGTTGCTGCAGGCGCTGCGCGACCTCGGCGTCGTCGTGTCGCTGGACGACTTCGGCACCGGCTATTCGTCGCTCTCGTATCTGACGCGCCTGCCGATCGGCAAGCTGAAAGTCGATCGCAGCTTCGTGCGCCTGCTCGGCGTGTCGATGCCCGGCATGAAGTTCCATGCGATGCAGGGACTCCTGCTGGCGCGCCCGGTCGCCGCGGCGGAGTTTCCCGCGGCGATCGCGCGCATCTCCGAACTCGCCCGCCTGGCCAGCGGCTGCGTCCCGCCGATCCGCGGCGTGCGCGCCGGGGCCGCGTATCACAGCGTCATGCAATGAAGCGCGAAGCGTCCGCCGAGACCGGTAACCCGCAACGGCCACGGCTACGTGCCCGGGCGGCTGCTCGCGGACGGCACGGCGCGCCGGGTACACTTTCCGGATGAACCAGAACGAACTGAAGCGCGCCGCGGCCCGCGCGGCGCTCGACGAGCTCGTCGACGGCGCGATCGTCGGGGTGGGCAGCGGCTCCACCGTCGAGATGTTCATCGACGAGCTCGGCGCGCGTCGCGCGAGCATCGCCGGCGCGGTCTCGAGCTCCGAGCGCAGCAGCGCCCGGTTGCGCGCCAACGGCATCGAAGTGCTCGACCTGAACCAGGTGCTCGCCGAGGGCCGCAGCATCCCGGTCTACGTCGATGGCGCCGACGAGATCGATCGGCACCTGTGCATGATCAAGGGCGGCGGGGGCGCGCTCACCCGCGAGAAAATCGTTGCGGCCGCCTGCCGCCGCTTCGTCTGCATCGTCGACGCGTCGAAATGCGTCGAGCGCCTCGGGCGCTTTCCGCTGCCGGTCGAAGTGATCCCGATGGCGCGCGAGCTGGTCGCCTCGCGGCTGCGCGGCCTCGGCGGGCGGCCCGTGCCGCGCGCCGGCTTCGTCACCGACAACGGCAACCAGATCCTCGACGTGGCGGGGCTCGAACTCGACGACCCCGCCGGCTTCGAGTCCGAAGTGAACCAGTGGCCCGGCGTGGTCACGGTCGGCCTGTTTGCAAGGTCGGGGGCCGACATGGTTATCATTGCATCGCCGACAGGCATCGAACGTCGCACGGCGTCCGGGGCGAGGGGTTGAGGCCCGTCGGTCGGTCCGGGGCGGCTCGAACCGGGCGATTCCACAAGACCGATACGACAAGACCCATCACGTCCGGGGGGAGATTGCGCGATGTTTCGTTTCGAGACGCTGCGGCCGCAGCAAGACGACCGGCTTGCGTTCCTGAAGGGTTTCCTGCGCCAGCCGCGCGACGTCGGCTCGGTGATCCCGAGTTCACGCTTCCTCGAGCGAAAGATGGTGCGCATGGCCGGCGTGGCGCAGGCGCAGTCGGTGATCGAGCTCGGCCCGGGCACCGGCGGCACCACGCGGGCGATCCTGGCCGCGATGCCGGAGTCGGCCACGCTGCTGGCGATCGAACTCGATCCGGCCTTCGCCGACCACATTCGCGAGATCGACGACCGGCGGCTGATCGTGCACCAGGGCAGTGCCGAACAGCTGGCCGAGGTGATCGTGGCGCACCGGCTGCGTCCGCCCGATGCGATCCTGTCGGGCATTCCGTTCTCGACGATGCCGCACGAGGTGGGCACGCGCATCATCGAGGCGATCCGCGACGTGCTCGCGCCGGGCGGGCGCTTCGTCGCCTACCAGTTCCGGGCCGCGGTGGCCGAGCGCGCGAAGCCGATCCTCGGCGAGCCCGAGGTGTCGGCCGAGTTCCTGAACATTCCGCCGATGCGGGTCTATCGCTGGCGCAAGCGCTGAGGCTCGTGCGCGGCGGCGCGAACGCGCGCCGCGCATCGTTTCACTCTCAGGATTTCGGCGGAACGTAGCCCGGCGGCATCTCCGAGCCTTCGCCGAAGAAATACGCTTCGAGCTGCGTGGCCAGGTACTTGCGGGCGCGCGCGTCGGCCAGGTTCAGCCGGTTCTCGTTGACCAGCATCGTCTGGTGCCTGATCCAGCCCTGCCAGGCCTCCTTCGAGACGTTTTCGTAGAGCCGCTTGCCGAGCTCGCCCGGATAGGGCGGGAAATCGAGGCCTTCGGCCTCGCGCTGCAGCTTGATGCAGAACACCGTTCTCGACATCCGGACTCCTACAGTTGCTTGATCAGCACCAGTGACTTGCGTTGCCAGTTGTACAGGCCGCGGCGTTGCTTCGGCAGCTGGTCGACCGAAGCGAGCACGAAGCCGCGCTTGAGGAACCAGTGCATGGTACGCGTGGTGAGCACGAATACCCTCTTCAACCCTGCGGCGCGCGCGCGCTGCTCGATGCGCTGCAGCAGCCGCTCGCCGTCGCCGCGTCCCTGCACCTGCGGGTTGACCGCGAGCGCCGCCATCTCGCCGATGCCTTCTTCGGGAAACGCGTACAGCGCGGCGCAGCCGAAGATCACGCCGTCGTGCTCGATCACGGTGAAGTTGGCGATCTCGCGCTCGATCAGGCCGCGGTCGCGGCGCACCAGCGTGCCGTCTTCCTCGAGCGGGCGCAGCAGCGCGAGCAGTCCGCCGACGTCGTCGGGGCCGGCCTCGCGCAGCGCTTCCAGGGTTTCCTCGACGAGCATCGTGCCCACGCCGTCGTGCTGGAAGAGCTCGAGCAGCACGCTGCCGTCGAGCCCGTATGGAATGATGTGCGCGCGTGCGACGCCCCCCTCGCAGGCGCGCAGCGCGTGGCGCAGCGTGAAGGCGGTGTCTTCGGGCAGCGTGCCGGCCGCGAGCAGCGCCTTGGTTTCGGCTTCGGAGACTTCGCGGCGCAGGCTGCCGTCGGCATCGAAGACGCCGCCGGTTTCGGCCAGCACGATCAGCTTGTCGGCGTCGAGCGCGATCGCGGTGCTGGCGGCGACGTCTTCCATGCTCAGGTTGAACGCCTCGCCGGTGGGCGAATAGCCCAGCGGCGACAGCAGCACCATCGCGCCGCTGTTGAGCGCGAAACGGATCGTCTGCACGTCGATCTTGCGCACCAGCCCGGTCTGCTGGTAGTCGACGCCGTCGACGATGCCGACCGGCCGCGCCGTGACCAGGTTGCCCGAAACCACCCGCACCGCGGAGTGCGCCATCGGCGTGTTCGGCAGCCCCTGCGAGAACGCGGCTTCGAGGTCGAGGCGGATTTCGCCCGACGCTTCCTTGGCGCACTCGAGCGCCACCGGGTCGGTGATGCGCAGCCCTTCGGCGTAGTGCGCCTGCACGCCGCGCAGCCTCAGCTGCTCGTTGACCTGCGGCCGCGAGCCGTGCACCAGCACGATGCGCATGCCCATCGCGTGCAGCAGGCTGAGGTCTTGCACCAGCGCATTGAGCGAGCCCGCCTGGATCAGCTCGCCGGGCACCGCGACCACGAAAGTCTTGCCGCGGAACGCGTGGATGTAGGGCGCGACCAGGCGCAGCCAGGCGACGAATTGCGCCTGCTCCGGCGAGGCGCCGGGCGTCGTGCCGGCGGCGGCGGCGGGGTCGCCGGGGTTGCCGGCGGCGCTGGGCTCGGCGGCAGCGGAGGCCTGGGCGGCAGGCTGTGCGGGGGCATTCATCGCGTCATTATAATTTCGGCCCATGTCTTCCCGGCAGCGCACCGTGCAGCGGCCCGCGGCGCCGCTGCGGGCGCTGCCTGCGCTGCGCTTTCCCGAGTCGCTGCCGGTCTCGGCGCGCCGCGACGAGATCGCCGAGGCGATCCGGCGCCATCCGGTGGTCATCGTCTGCGGCGAGACCGGATCGGGCAAGACGACCCAGCTTCCCAAGATCTGCGCGATGGCCGGCGGCGGCCGTGCCGGGCTGATCGGCCACACGCAGCCGCGGCGGCTGGCGGCGACCTCGGTGGCCCGGCGCATCGCCGAAGAACTCGGCTCGCCTCCGGGCGTGCACGTGGGCCACAAGATCCGCTTCGACGAGACGCTGTCGCCCGGCGCCACGATCAAGCTGATGACCGACGGGATCCTGCTGGCCGAGACGATGTCGGATCCGCTGCTCGCGCAGTACGACACGCTGATCGTCGACGAGGCGCACGAGCGCAGCCTGAACATCGACTTCCTGCTCGGCTACCTGAAGCAGCTGATCGAAGGGCCGCGGCGCGACGACCTGAAACTGGTCATCACCTCGGCGACGATCGACGCCGAGCGCTTCGCCCGGCATTTCGGGCGGCGCACCGGGCCTGCGGGCGAGCGCATCGAGCCGGCGCCGGTGATCGAAGTCTCGGGGCGGCTCTATCCGGTGGAGATCCGCTACCAGGGCTTCGACGACCGCCACCGCGACGACGAGGACGAGTCGGACCTGCCGTCGCGGATCGACGAGGCGATCGAGACGCTGTGGCGCGAGGCGCCCGGCGACGTGCTGGTGTTCCTGCCCGGCGAGCGCGAGATCCGCGACGTCGCCGAGCACCTGCGCCGGCTGCACGCGCGCGAGAGCGCGGCGCGCAGCGGCTCGCCCTGGGCGCGCGGGCCGATCGAGCTGCTGCCGCTGTATTCGCGCCTGTCGGCGGCCGAGCAGCAGCGCGTGTTCGCTGGCTCGCGCGGGCGACGCATCGTGCTGGCCACCAACGTCGCCGAGACTTCGCTCACCGTTCCCGGCATTCGCTACGTGGTCGACCCGGGGCTGGCGCGCGTCAAGCGCTACCGCTATCGCGGCAAGGTGGAGCAGCTGCAGGTCGAGCCGATCTCGCAGGCCGCCGCCAACCAGCGCGCCGGGCGCTGCGGACGCGTCGCCGACGGCGTGTGCATCCGGCTCTACGACGAGGCCGATCTTGCGAAGCGGCCGCGCTTCACCGACCCCGAGATCCTGCGCTCGTCGCTGGCGGCGGTGATCCTGCGGATGAAGGCGCTGCGGCTGGCCGACGTCGAGCAGTTCCCGTTCCTCGATCCCCCGCCGCGCAAGGCGATCGCCGACGGCTACGCGCTGCTGCAGGAACTGGGCGCGGTGGACGAGGCGCACGAGCTCACTGCGATCGGGCGGCAGCTGTCGCAGCTTCCGGTGGACCCGCGCATCGGCCGCATGCTGCTCGCGGCGCGCGAGCTCGGTAGCCTGCGCGAAGTGGCGGTGATCGCCGCCGCGCTGTCGTCGCAGGATCCGCGCGAGCGGCCGCTCGAGGCGCAGCAGGCGGCCGACCAGGCGCACCGGCGCTTCGCCGACGAGAAGTCCGACTTCCTCTCGTACGTGAAGCTGTGGGACTACTGGGTGCAGGCGCAGGCGGAGAAGGAATCGAACCGCAGGCTCGCGCAGCGGCTCGGGCGCGAGTTCCTGTCGACGCGCCGGCTGCGCGAGTGGGCCGACGTGCACGCGCAGCTCGTCGAGGCGACGCGCACGCTGAAGTGGCGCGCCAACACGAGCCCGGCCGGTTTCGAGGCGATTCACCAGGCGCTGCTCGCCGGCCTGCTGGGCAACCTCGGCTTCAAGGCCCCCGACGACCTGCAGTACTCCGGCACCCACCAGACGAAGTTCGCGATCCACCCCGGATCGGCGCTGGCGAAGAAGCAGCCGCGCTGGGTGATGGCCGCCGAAATGATCGAGACCGCACGCCTGTACGCGCGCACCGTGGCGCGCATCGAGCCGGCCTGGATCGAACGCGCCGGCGCGCACCTGATCCGGCGCAGCTGGTCCGACGCCGCATGGTCGAAGAGCGCCGGCCAGGCGGTGGCCAGCGAGCGCGGCGTGCTCTACGGACTGACGATCTACGCGCAGCGGCGCGTGAACTACGGGCCGATCGATCCGCGCCTGTCGCGCGAGCTGATGATCCGCGAGGCGCTGGTCGGCGGCGACTGGGACAGCCGCCTGCGCTTCTTCGAGCACAACCGGCGGCTCGTGGCCGAGATCGAGGCGCTCGAGCAACGCATCCGGCGCCCCGAGCTGCTCGTCGACGAGCGCGACCTGTACGACTGGTACGACGCGCGCATTCCGCAGCACGTGCATTCGGCCCGGGCGCTCGAGCGCTGGTGGCGCGAGGCCTCGCGTGCCGACCCCGACCTGCTGCTGCTGTCGCGCGACGCGTTGCTCAGGAAAGGCGCCGATGCGGTGGGTGCCGAGTCGTTCCCGCGGCGCCTCGTGATGCGCGGACTGGAGTTCGACCTCGAATACCGCTTCGACCCCGGCGCCAGCGACGACGGCGTCACGATGTCGGTGCCGCTGGCGGTGCTGAACCAGGTCGACGCACTGCGCTGCGAGTGGCTGGTGCCCGGCATGCTGAAGGAGAAGGTGCAGGCGCTGGCGAAGTCGTTGCCGCAGCGGCTGCGTCGGCATCTGGTGCCGCTGTCCGCGTGGGCCGAAGGCTTCGTCGAGCGCTGGCGTGGGCGCGAAGGCAGCCGTTCGCTGGTCGAGGCGCTGGTGGAAGACCTGCGCGAGGACAAGGGCCTGAGCGCGTCGCCCGCCGATTTCCGTCCCGAGACGCTCGCGCCGCACCTGTCGATGAATTTCCGGCTGGTCGACGCGCACGGCGCCGTGCTCGCGAGCTCGCGCCAGCTCGCGGCGCTGCGTGCCGAGCACGGCCCGCGCGCGCAGGGCGCATTCCAGGCGGCGTTCGCGGCGCTGGCGGCGAAGGCGGCGAAGGCGGTGGGCGCAGCCGATGGCGCCGCGGCCGCCACCGCGCCCGCCGCGGCGCCCGACACCGCGCCCGACACCGCGACTGTGGCCGCAATGGCAACCTCGGCTGCGGGCCAACGCCACACCGACTGGTCGTTCGGCGCGCTGCCCGAGCTGATGGAGCTCGAGCAATGCGTGGGCGGGCGCGAGCAGACCGTGATCGGCTATCCGGCGCTGGTCGACGTCGGCGAGGCGGTGGAACTGCGGTTGTTCGACGATCCGGCACAGGCGGCGGCGACGCATCGCGCCGGGCTGCGGCGGCTGTTCGCGATCGCCCTGCGCGAACCGCTGAAATACTTCGAGAAGCACATCCCCGAGTTCCAGCGGATGTCGCTGCTCTACGCGGGCTTCGGCGGCGCCGAGGACCTGCGGCGCGAACTGGTCGAGGCCTCGATCGAACGCGCCTGCATGGCCGATTCGCTGCCTGCCGACGCAGAGGCTTTCGCCGCACGCGTGGCGCAGGCCCGCTCGCGGCTGAACCTGGTGGGGCAGGAGCTGGCGCGCACGGTCGCGGAGATCCTGTCGGCGCATGCGGCGGCGCTGCGCAGGCTGGGCGCGGCGAAGCCGCCCGCCACGGTCGTCGCCGACATCGACGCGCAATTGCGTGCGCTGATGCCGAAGCGCTTCGTCACCGCGACGCCGCCGGCGCAACTGCGCCACCTGCCGCGCTACCTGAAGGCGATCGAACTCAGGCTCGAGAAGCTGCGCAACGATCCGGCGCGCGACGCGCAGAAGGCGGCCGAGCTGGCGCCGCTGCTGCAGGCCTGGCGGCGCCTGTCGGCGCAGCGACGCGGCCAGTCCGACGCCCGGCTGGAGGAACTGCGCTGGCTTCTCGAGGAGTTGCGCGTCTCGCTGTTCGCGCAGGAACTGCGCACGCCGATGCCGGTCTCGGTCAAGCGCCTGCAGAGGGCACTGCAGGCGCTGCACGGTTAGCAGGACCGGTGAGCAGGCAGCTTCATCCGGCCATCACCAGGACCGGCTGCGGTCGCGCCCCGCCGAGGAGCCGGTGCGCCGCCGTGTCCGCGGTCTCGAACAGGTCGGCGAATTCCGGAGCGGCCAGCTGGATCAGGCTCAGGAGCTTCGGCGTGATGCCCACCTGCTGGCGGCCGACTTCGCCGGCCAGCCTGAGCAGCGTCTCGAGAGTGCGCGCGGTGAAACCGCCGCTTTCGGGAGCCGCACCGGCGCGCGCCAGTACGGCCTGCACGATCGCGGCGCGCACCGCGAAGCCGTCGCGCCGCGCCAGCGCCAGCAGGTTGCGCAACGACTGCAGCGCCCAGCGCATGTCCGCCAGGCACACCAGCAACTGGTCGGCATCCTGGTCGACCACACGGCCGCCGCATTCGCGCGCCCGGCGCGCGTAATCGAGCATGGCCTCGCGCGCTGGCGCTGCGCGGGCGTCGAGGCCTTCGAATCGAAGCAGAACGAGCAGGTTGACCATGTCCGGCGGTGCCTGCTCCGGAAGGCGCGCGAACCGCTCGCGCACGGCGAACTCGTCCGGAACAGGCGCGGCAGTTCGAGGGTAGCGGTGGCGCACCGGCGATGTGGTGGCGGTGCGACGGGCGGCCGGATGCGGCCGACCGCGCGCCGGCTGCCCGGCGTTGCCGGCCTGCCCGGTATCATTGCGCGATGCAAAGGGTACTCACCGCGTTCGGGCGCGCCGTCGTCAGCCAGCTGCATCCGAAGATGCTCGCGTTGCTCGTCGTGCCGTTCGTGCTCGCGATCGTGTTCTGGGTGCTGACGGCCTGGCTGGTCTGGACGCCACTCACCGGCTGGCTGCAGGGATGGATGTTCGACGGCGGCTTCATGGCGCGCGTCGCCGGCTGGGCAGCCGCTTATGGCCTGGAAGGGCTGCGCGACTGGATTCCGGCGCTGGTTGCGCTGCTCGTCGTGGTGCCGGTCATGTTCGCGACCGCAGTCGTGCTGATCGCGGTTTTCGCGATGCCGGTCGTCGTGCGCCACCTGGGCGGCGGGGCCTATAGCGAGGTCGAGCGGCTCGGCTCGATGTCGGTCGTGGCGAGCGTCTGGAACGCGTTGTCGTCGTCACTGCTGTTCGTCGCGGCCTATCTCGTCTCGATGCCGCTGTGGCTGATCCCGCCACTGGCGCTGGTCGTTCCGTGGCTGTGCTGGAGCTGGCTCACCGCCCGGGTGATGCGCTTCGACAGCCTGGTCGAACATGCGAGCGCCGCCGAGCGGCGCGACGCGATCGCCGCGCGCCGCGGCGAGTATTTCCTGCTCGCGCTGCTGGTCACCGCGCTGAACTACGTGCCGCCGCTGTTCCTCGTCACGCCGGTGCTCTCGGCACTGGCGTTCTGCCACTACTCGCTGGCGCTGCTGCGCGAACGGCGCGCGGCGCTGCCGGTGGCGGCCTGGGCATGAACTTCGGCCTGATCGTCGTCGGCGACGAAATCCTGTCGGGCAAGCGCCAGGACAGGCATTTCGCGCGCGTGGTCGAGATGCTCGGCGGACGCGGGCTGCGGCTCTCGTGGGCCAGGTTCCTCGGCGACGACCGCGAGCAACTCGCGACCGAACTGACCCGCAGTTTTGCCAGTGGCGATGCGGTGTTCTGCTGTGGCGGCATCGGCGCGACGCCCGACGACCACACGCGCCAGGCGGCCGCGGCGGCGCTCGGCGTCGGGCTCGCGCTGCATCCCGAGGCAGCCCGGCTGATTGCCGAGCGCACCGCGGAAATGGCCCGCGAGGGCCGGGGCAGCGCCGACATGTCGCTGCCCGAGAACCGGCAGCGGCTGCGCATGGGCGAGTTCCCGGTCGGCGCCGAGATCGTGCCCAATCCGTTCAACCGGATTCCGGGCTTCGCGATCCGCAACCACTTCTTCGTTCCGGGCTTTCCGGTGATGGCCTGGCCGATGATCGAAGCTGTGCTCGACAGCCGCTTCGCGCACCTGTTCCATCGCGAACAGCGGGCCGAGCGCTCGTTCCTCGTCTACGGGCTGGCCGAGTCGACCGCGACGCCGCTGATGGAGCAGGTCGAGCGCAGTTTCCCGGGCGTGCGGGTGTTCAGCCTGCCGTCGATGGGCGAGGACGGCGTGCGCCGCCACATCGAGCTCGGCGTGAGAGGGCCGGTTTCGATGGTCGACGAGGCCTGCGCGCGGCTCGAGGCGGGCGCACGCGAGCTGGGTGGCGAGCTTCGCTGACCCGCAGTGTCCGCAGGGGGATGGAGATGAGCGCACCGGCCGTGCCGGCCCTTCGCAATGTCTCGCTCGACGATCGCTACGACGCGACCGACGGACTCGTATACCTCACCGGCACGCAGGCGCTGGTGCGCCTGCCGCTGATGCAGCGCCGGCGCGACACGGCCGCGGGACTGAACACTGCGGGCTACATCTCCGGCTACCGCGGATCGCCGGTGGGCGGCTACGATCAGGCGCTCTGGAAGGCGAAGCGGCAGCTCGACGCGCACCACGTCCGCTTCGTGCCGGGGCTCAACGAAGACCTCGCCGCCACCGCGATCTGGGGCACCCAGCAGCTGAACGCGTTTCCCGGCGCGAAGTACGACGGCGTGTTCGGCATCTGGTACGGCAAGGGCCCGGGCGTCGACCGCAGCGGGGACGCGCTGCGTCACGCCAACCAGGCCGGCAGCTCGAAGCACGGCGGCGTGCTCGCGGTGGCCGGCGACGATCACGGCGCGAAGTCCTCGACGATGGCCGCGCAGACCGATTTCATTTTCCAGGCGGTCGGCATGCCGGTGCTCGCGCCGGCCACGGTGCAGGACTATCTCGACCTCGGCCTGCACGGCTTCGCGATGTCGCGCTTCTCGGGCCTTTGGGTCGGGCTGAAAGCGGTCACCGACACGATCGAGGCGGCCGGCGTCGCCGACGTCTCGCCGCAGCGCCTGCGCATCGAGTTGCCCGCCGACTTCGCGATGCCCGCGGGCGGATTGAACCTGCGCTGGCCCGAGGGCTCGTTCCTGCAGCTCGAAGAGCGGCTCGCGCGCTGGAAGCTGCCGGCGGCGCTCGCGTATGCGCGCGTCAACCGGCTCGACCATCACGCGTTCGGACGCCGCGACGGCGAACCGGCGCGGCTGGGCATCGTGAGCACCGGCAAGAGCTGGCTCGACGTGATGCAGGCGCTGGCCGATCTCGGCATCGACGAGGCTGCGGCGCGCGCCGCGGGCATCAAGGTGTGGCGCGTGACGATGCCGTGGCCGCTCGAACCCGGGGGCTTGCGCGATTTCGCGGCCGGCTGCGAGGAACTGCTGGTGGTCGAGGAGAAGCGCTCGCTGATCGAGTCGCAGCTGAAGGAGGCGCTCTATCCGCTCGCCGAGCGCCCGCGCGTGGTCGGCAAGTTCGACGAGTGCGGAGCGCCGCTGGTGCCCGACTACGGCGAGGTGTCGCCCGCGTTTTGTGCGCGGCTGATCGCCGCGCGGCTGAAGCGCCGGGCCGGGCAGCCGCACGCTGCGCGCGGCGCGCTGCCCGACGGTCTCGCGGCGCGCATCGACGCGCAGCTCGCGCGGCTCGACGCGAAGGAGCGCGGCGCCACGAAGTCGTTCGCGACGATCGAGCGCATTCCGTACTTCTGCTCCGGCTGCCCGCACAACACCTCCACCCGCGTGCCCGAGGGCTCGCGCGCGCTGGCCGGCATCGGCTGCCACACGATGGCGATGTGGATGGACCGCTCCACGGCCACTTTCACGCACATGGGCGGCGAAGGCATGACCTGGGTCGGCCAGGCGCCGTTCAGCGAAACGAAGCACGTCTTCCAGAACCTGGGCGACGGCACCTGGTTTCACTCGGGGTCGCTCGCGATCCGCCACGCGGTCGCGACGAAGACGCCGATCACCTACAAGATCCTGTTCAACGACGCCGTGGCGATGACCGGCGGCCAGAAACACGACGGCCAGCTCACGCCGCGCATGATCGCGCAGCAGGTGCGCGCCGAGGGCGTCGGCAAGGTGGTGGTAGTCACCGACGAGCCCGACAAGTATCCGGCGGGCTATTTCGACGCCGGCGTGGCGGTGCATCACCGCAGCCGGCTCGACGAAGTGCAGCGCGAACTGCGCGAATATCCCGACGTCTCGGTGCTGATCTACGACCAGACCTGCGCGGCCGAGAAGCGGCGCCGGCGCAAGCGCGGCGAGTTCCCCGACCCGCCGCGGCGCGTGTTCATCAACGAGGCGGTCTGCGAGGGCTGCGGCGATTGTGGCGTGAAGTCGAACTGCGTGTCGGTCGAGCCCGTCGAGACCGAGTTCGGCCGCAAGCGCGCGATCAACCAGTCTTCGTGCAACAAGGACTTCTCCTGCGTGGACGGATTCTGCCCGAGCTTCGTCACGGTGCACGGCGGGCGGCTGCGACGCGCGCCGGCCGGCGTGCGCGCCGCGTCGGCCGCGGCAGGAGCGTCGGCGGTGCCCGGGCCTGCCGCCGCAACCGCCGGATCGGCCGACGTGGCGGCGGGGCTGCCGCCGCCCGTGATGCCGCCGATCCACGGCAGCTACGGACTGCTGGTGACCGGAATCGGCGGCACCGGCGTGGTCACCATCGGCCAGCTGCTCGGTATGGCCGCGCACCTCGATGGAAAAGGCGTCACGGTGCTCGACGTCACCGGCCTGGCGCAGAAGAACGGCGCGGTGATGAGCTTCGTGCGCCTGGCCGAGCCGGGGCAGGCGCTGTATGCGCCGCGCATCGGCACCGCGGCGGCCGACGCGGTGCTGGGCTGCGACGTGGTCGTCACCGCCGGCCGGGAGGCGCTGTCGCGCATGGGCCAGGCACGCACTCGCGTGGTGGCCAACGTGGCGCGCGTGCCCACCGCCGAATTCACCCGCAATCCCGACTGGCAGTTCCCGCTCGGCGCGATGGAGGCGGCGATCGTCGATGCGGTCGGCGAGGGCAGCGCGTGGTTCGTCGACGGCACGCGGCTCGCCACCGCGCTGTTCGGCGACGCGATCGCGGCGAATCCGTTCATGCTCGGCTATGCCTGGCAGCGCGGCCTGGTGCCGCTGTCGGCAGCGGCGATCGAGCGCGCGATCGAGCTGAACGAGGTGGCGGTCGAGCAGAACAAGGCGGCTTTCGCCTGGGGCCGGGTCGCGGCGGTCGACCCCGCGCGGCTCGAGGCGGCGATCGAGCCCGCCGGGGCGCCGCCGGTGTCGCGGCGCCTGTCGGCCTCGCTCGACGAGATCGTCGCGCGGCGCGTCGACGAACTCGTCGAGTACCAGGACGAACGCTACGCGCGGCGCTACGCCGAGACCGTCGAGCGCGTGAAGGCGGCCGAGCGCGCGCTGGTCGGCGAGGGCAGGCTCGCGCTCACCGAGGCGGTGGCGCGCAACCTGTTCAGGCTGATGGCGTACAAGGACGAATACGAGGTCGCCCGGCTGTACACGAGCGGCGCATTCCGCGAGAGGCTGAACGAGCGCTTCGAGGGCGACTTCCGGCTCGGCGTGCACCTGGCGCCGCCGCTGTTCGCGCGCCGCAATGCCAGGGGCGAGCTGGTCAAGCGCGAGTACGGGCAGTGGGTCTTCAAGGCGTTCGCGCTGCTCGCGCGCCTGCGCCGGCTGCGCGGCACCGCGTTCGATCCGTTCGGGCGCACCGCCGAGCGCCGCATGGAGCGCCGGCTGGTGGCCGATTACGAAGCCGACATCGCACGACTGCTCGACGCGCTCGATGCGCAAAGGCTGCCGCTGGCGACGCAGATCGCCTCGGTGCCCGAGGAGATACGCGGCTTCGGCCACGTGAAGGAGCGCAGCGTGAAGGCGGCGCTGGCGCGTCGCCGGCAACTGCTCGACGAGTATTTCGCGACGCGCGAGACGGCCGCGGCGCACTGAAGCAGCCGACCGTGAGCACCGCGAAGCTCTCGCTCGACCTCGCGCTGGTGCTGCCGGACATCCCGGACGAACGCGACGCCTGCGTCGGGCGCCTGATCGCGCTGCTCGAGGGCAGGGGAATCGACCAGGCGCACGTGGTACGCGAGGACGGCAAGGCGAGGTTGTGCCTGCACTACGACCCCGGGCGCGTGGGCATGGCCGAAGTGCGACGGCTGGCGAGCGCGGCCGGCGCATCGATCGCGAAGCGCTATGCGCATGCGAGCCTGCGCATCGACGGCATGGATTGCCCGGCCTGCGCCGACGTGATCGAGCACGCGCTCGGGCGCATCGACGGCGTGCTTGAGGCCAGGGTGAGCTACGCGGCCGAGCGGCTGCGCCTGGAATACGACAACGAGAAGACCTCGCGCCGCCTCGTGGAGCGCCGGCTCGAGGCCCTGGGCTACCGGATCGTGGCCGCGGAAGAGCACGGTTGGTGGCACGAGTACCGGGAACTCGTGTTCAGCCTCGCCGCGGGCGCGTCGCTGCTGGCCGGCTGGCTCGGATCGCGCGCCGGTTGGCCGGCCGCCGCCTCCTCGTGGCTCTACTGGGCGGCCTACGCGTTCGGCGGCTTCTTCACGCTGCGCGATGCTCTGCAAAGCCTGCGCTCGAAGCGCTTCGACATCGACACCCTGATGCTGGTCGCAGCGGCCGGCGCTGCGATGCTGGGGCACTGGGCAGAGGGTGCGCTGCTGCTGTTCCTCTTCAGCCTCGGACACGCGCTCGAGCACATCGCGATGGACCGGGCGCGCCAGGCGATCGAGGCGCTGGGAGAGCTCGCGCCCAGGACCGCGCTCGTGCGTCGCGACGGCGCGGACATCGAGCTTCCGGTCGCGAACCTGCTGCGCGGCGACCGGATCATCGTCAAGGCGGGCGAGCGGATCGCCGCCGACGGCACGGTGCTCGAAGGCAGCTCGACGGTGGACCAGTCGCCGGTGACCGGCGAATCGATGCCGGTGGACAAGGACCCCGGCGACCCGGTCTTCGCGGGGACGGTCAACGGCGAGCGTGTCCTGCTGGTCGAAGTGACCAGGCTCGCCAGCGAAAGCGCGCTCGCGCGCATGGTCCGGCTCGTCTCCGAGGCGCAGACGCAGAAGTCACCGACCGAACGGTTTACGGACCGCTTCGCGCGCGTGTTCGTGCCGGTGGTGCTCGGCGGTGCGGTGCTGCTCGTGGCCGTGCCGCTGCTGCTCGGCCATCCGTTCACGGATGCCTTCTACCGGGCGATGGCGGTGCTGGTTGCGGCCTCGCCGTGCGCGCTTGCGATCGGTACGCCCGCGGCGGTTCTCTCGGCGGTGGCACGGGCGGCGCAGGCCGGAATCCTGATCAAGGGCGGCGCGCACCTCGAGACCCTGGGCCAGCTGAACGCAATGGCCTTCGACAAGACAGGCACGATCACCGAGGGACGGCCGCGCCTCACCGATCTCGTGAGCTTCGGCCCGCCCGAGAACGATCTGCTCCTGATGGCGGCGGCGGTGGAGAGCCGAAGCGACCATCCCCTCGCGCGGGCGATCGTCGCGGCAGCGCGTGAACGGGGGCTGCAGTGGAGCGAGCCGGCCGCCGTGGAATCGGTCACCGGCAAGGGCATTCGCGCGACGCTCGACGGTCGGCAGGTCGAGATCGGCAACCTCAAGCTGTTCGCGCACGAAACCGTGAACGAGGCCGTGACCGACGCTGTGGAGCGGCTCGAGTCGAGCGGCCGCACGACGATGCTGGTGCGCACCGACGGCCGCTTCGCCGGGATCGTCGGCCTGATGGACACACCGCGCGCTGGCGTGGCTGCGGTGCTGGCGCAACTGCGCGCGCTGGGCATTGCCAGGACGGTGATGCTGACCGGAGACAACGAGCGCGTCGCGCGTGCCGTCGCACGGGAGGTCGGGCTCGCCGAGGTGCGTGCCGGCCTGCTGCCCGAGGACAAGGTCGAGGCGATCGCGAGCCTCATCGTCGAGCACGGGCTGGTGGCAATGGTGGGCGACGGCGTCAACGACGCGCCCGCGCTGGCCCGGGCGAGCGTCGGTGTCGCGATGGGCGGTGCGGGCAGCGACGTTGCGCTGGAGACGGCCGACGTCGCGCTGATGGGCGACGATCCGGGCAAGCTGCCCTTCGCGATCGCGCTCGGCCACGCGGCGCGCCGGGCGATTCGCCAGAACCTGTTCATCGCGCTGGGCGCGGTGGTCCTGCTGATCCCGGCAACGCTGCTGGGCTGGGCGGGCATCGGCCTCGCGGTGCTGGTTCACGAAGGCTCGACCGTCGTGGTCGTGCTCAATGCGCTGCGGCTGCTGGCGTTTCGGGCGGATGCGGGAACGATCGCGGCGTGAACGCAGCCCGGCACCGGCTGCCGTGGCGCGGGCGTGACGGGCAAGAAAAAGGTTCATCGCGTTTTCCCGGGAAACGCGGCCTTGATTTTCAGGAAGAAGTATGAGGTGTCTCTGAAGCCGTAGGCCATGCGCTTGATGACTTTGATGCG
>QEVL01000036.1 GCA_003577305.1 Burkholderiales bacterium | reverse complement strand
GAGTCGCGCAGCCGCGACACCGCGTCGTACTCGTACAGGCCCTGCTGCGCCTTGGTGGTCGACTTGATGTGCCACTGCAGCAGCGGCATGTCGAGCGCACCAGCCACTTCCTCGGCGAGCATCGTCTTGCCGGTGCCCGGCTCGCCCTTGATCAGCAGCGGCCGCTGCAACTGGATGGCGGCATTGACCGCGAGCTTCAGGTCGTCGGTGGCGACGTAGGAGTCGGAACCCTGGAAGCGCATGATATGGGGTTGATCCGGATGTCGGGTTGAAAGCGCTTCGAGTATACGGGAACCCGTCGCGGCCTCCCGTTGCGCCTGGCGCGTACCCCTTCTCTGGACGTGCCCGCGAGCCCTCCGATAGAATCCGCGTTCCCTTTGCACAGATCAAAGACTTCGGGGCCGGAAGACACATGTACGAGAAAATCCTGATCGCTGCCGGTCTTGCCGCGGCGCTGATCCCCGTGGCGGGGGCTGTCGAAGGCAGCGCCGACGCCGGCAGCAAGAAGAACTCGATGTGCATCGGCTGTCATGCCATCCCGGGGTACAAGTCGTCGTTCCCCTCGGTCTACCGGGTGCCGATGATCAAGGGGCAGAGCGCGAAGTACATCGAGTCGGCGCTCGAGGCGTACCGCAAGGGCGAACGCAGCCACCCGACGATGCGCGGCGTCGCGCAGGGCCTGAGCGACCAGGACATCGCCGATCTCGCGGCGTACTACGGCACGAAGTGAGACGACGATGAGCGACCTCCGTTTCTTCCGTACCGACCGCATCGCCGCGCTGGCCGGCGCGCTCGCGCTGTTCGTCGCGGGCGCCGCCCAGGCCGCCGACATCGCCAGGGGCAAGGAGAAGGCCGACCAGGTCTGTGCCGCCTGCCACGGCAAGGACGGCAACACGCCGATCGATCCGACCTATCCGCGCCTGGCCGGCCAGCACGACGACTACCTGCGGCACGCGCTGCTCGCCTACCAGAGCGAGCAGCGCAAGAACCCGATCATGGGCGCGCAGGCCAAACAGCTCTCGCGCGCCGACATCGACAACCTCGCGGCCTATTACGCGAGCCTGCCGGGCCAGCTCAGCCACCAGCGCTGAGCCCCGCGCGCGCGACGCGCCGGCCCGGGCACGGTTCCGGCGCCGGCTCGTGGCGCAAGGTCGGGTCGCATCGCGCCTGCGCCAGGTTCCGTCGCTGCAACCGCACGCCACCTCGCCGCTCGATCACGCTCGGTCGCCGGCCTGCCGCCTTCCGTCGCGCGGTGGTGCCGGGGCGGCGCGCGCCGTCGCAACATCTGCCGGTACCTCACCATCGTTGCGCCGCCGTTCCGATGCGACCCGACATGCCGAAGCGCGTGCGACGCCCGCAAATGGGCGTGACCGCACTCGAACTGGCGATCGTGACCGCGATCGTGGCGACGATCGCGGTGGCCGCGGCGTCCGACCTCGCGGGCTTTCTCGTGAACGCGCAGCTTCGCACCGCCTCGGATGAGCTGCGCAGCGCCCTGCGCCTGGCACAGATCGAAGCGATCAAGCGCCAGGCGGTGGTCGAACTGGTGCTCACCGCGGAGGCGTCCGGGCGCCCCGACGTGCAGCCCGCGAGCGACGGCCGCAACTGGGTGATCCGCGCGGTGCGCGCCGACGGCGGCTTCGAGCTGCTGCAGGCCTCGTCCGGCGCCACCCTGGCGCCACGGGTCCGCGTCGAGGCCGATCGCGAAGCCTTCGCGTTCGATGCGTTCGGTCGACTGCGCGCGGACTCGCTGGGCAACGCTGCGCCCGAGGCCGAGCTGCGCATCGAGCTGAGCGACCGCGACGCGCTCGCTCGCTCGCTGCGCGTCGTGGTGCGCCCGTCCGGCTCGAGCCTGAATTGCGATCCGCACGCGCGCGGCGGCGACGCCTTCGCCTGCGGTTAGACACCATGGTCGCCCGCCAATGCGCGGGCGACCATGGTGTCTAGCGGATGTGCGAAGATCGCCCTCCCGCCGCTCACTGTCGCCAGGATCCGACATGCCGCAGAACTCGACGATTTCCAGCTTCGCGACCACCGATCTGTGCGATGCGCACGAGGAGCGGCTCAACGCCGGCGAGTTGCGCGTGCTGCATCCCGCGTTCAGGCCGTTCGGCAGGCGCGCCCGCTTCGCCGGGCCGGTGGCGACGGTGCGCTGTTTCGAAGACAACTCCATGGTGCGGGCGACGCTCGAGACGCCCGGAGAAGGGCGGGTACTGGTCGTCGACGGCGGCGGCAGCCTGCGCTGCGCGCTCTTCGGCGGCAACCTGGCCCGGCTCGCGAGCGACAACGGCTGGGCCGGAGTCGTGGTCAACGGCTGCGTGCGCGACGTGGCCGAAATCAACGCCAGCGACATCGGCGTGCGCGCGCTCGCGGCGCATCCGCGCCGCAGCGACCGGCGCGGCAGCGGCTCGCAGGGCAAGGTCGTCGAGATCGCCGGAGTGCGGGTGGCGCCCGGCGACTGGTGCTACGCCGACGACGACGGCATCCTGATCAGCGACCACCCGCTCGGGTAGAACGCGACGGCCATCCGCGACCGCGCGAGCGGCGGGCGCGCCCCGGGCCGGCTCACACCAGTCCTTCGAAAGCGATGCAGTCGACCGCGTCGCCGATCTCGACCGGCCCCTGGTCGTGGTGCAGCACGACCACGCAATTGGCCTCGGCCATCGAGCGCAGCACGCCCGAGCCCTGGCTGCCGAAGCTGCGCACCGACATCGTGCCGTCACGCTCGAGCGCGAGTCGCGCGCGCTGGTACTCGGTGCGGCCCGGGCGCTTGCGAAAGGCGCTGAGCGAACGCGCCCGCACCAGCGGCAGCGGCGCGGGCTCGGCACCCATCTGGCGCAGCAGCGCGTCGCGCGCGAAGAAGTAGAAAGTGATCATCACCGCCACCGGGTTGCCGGGCAGGCCGAAGTAGCTCGCGCGCCCGATGCGCCCGAAGGCCATCGGCCGCCCCGGGCGCATCGCGATGGTCCAGAACGCGATGTCGCCGAGCTTGGCCATCACCTGCTTCGTGAAGTCGGCTTCGCCGACCGACACGCCGCCCGACGAGACGATCGCGTCGGCGCACTCCGAGGCGATGCGCACCGCCCGTTCGAGCGAACCGGGGTCGTCGCGCACCACGCCCAGGTCGATCAGCTCGACGCCCAGTCGCGCGAGCATGCCGTACAGGGTGTACCGGTTGCTGTCGTAGAGTTCGCCCGGGCCGAGCGGCTCGCCCACGCTGCGCAGTTCGTCGCCCGTGGAGAAGAACGCCACCCGCAGGCGCCGGCGGACCGGCACTTCGGGAAAGCCGAGCGAGGCGAGCAGCCCGAGGTCGGCCGGCGCGAGCCGCTTGCCCGCGCGCAGCGCCGGCTTGCCGCGGGCCAGGTCTTCGCCGCGACGCCGGCGGTGCTGGCCCTGTTGCTGCCCGGCAGGCACGGTCAGGCGCTCGCCATCGAGCGTGACCATCTCCTGGATCACCACGGTGTCGAGACCGGCCGGCATCACTGCGCCGGTGGTCACGCGCACCGCCTGGCCAGGGCCGGCGAGGCCGTCGAAAGGCCGACCCGCCAGGGCCGTGCCCACGAGCACGAGCGTGGTCGGCGCGTCGGCGGCCAGGTCGGCGGCGCGCACCGCGTAGCCGTCCATCGCCGAGTTGTCGGCGGCCGGAACGTCGATCGGGGAGGCGATGTCGTGGGCGAGCACGCGGCCGAGTGCGCCGCGCAATGCGACCCGCTCCACCGCCTCGACGGGCACGACCACGCGCTCGATGATCTCGCGCGCCCGGGAGACCGGCAGCGCGGTCGGGTCGTAGTCGGACAGGCAGCTGATCGCCTCGGCGAGGGTCTGCGGCACGCTGGTGTTCACCCGGATTCCTGTTCGCTCAATTCCTGCGGCGTATTGATGTTGCGGAATGCCGCTGCGTCGTCGAATTCGACCTCGACCACGCCGAGCGGCGCGTACCAGGCGTCGATCTTGCGCCGGCCGCTGGCGAGAAAGCCTTCCAGGTCGGCGAGCAGCGAGCGCTCGACCAGCGCGAACACCGGATGCGCCTGCTCGCGGGTGCGCGCGACCGCCAGGCGCGCACCGGGCGTGTCGGCCAGCGCCGCGGCGAGCCGCTCGACCAGGTCGGCGGGCAGGAACGGCGAGTCGCAGGGCACCGTGACCACGTAGCGGGTGCGCGCGTGGCGCATGCCGGCGTGCAGGCCGGCCAGCGGCCCGGCATGACCTTCGATCGCATCGCCGATCACCGGCCAGCCGAAGTCCGCATAGCGCTCGCGGTTGCGGTTCGCGTTGACCAGCAGCGTGCCCACCTGCGGCGCGAGACGCTCGATCGCGTGCTGCGCCATCGGGCGGCCGCGAAATGGCTGGAGTCCCTTGTCGACCCCCTGGCCGTCGGCGCTCATGCGCCGGCCCAGGCCGCCGGCGAGCACGATGCCGGTGATCTCGCTGCGCTCGATCGGGTGCGCGGACATCGGCAAGCGGGCGGCTCGCGCGGTCAGGCCAGCGCCGTTGCCGGCTGGCGCACGAAGCGCTGTCGGCCGGTGAACAGCAGGTAGTGCCGGCCCTGGCAGCGCCCGACCATCGTGATCCCCACGCGGAGGGCGATCTCGTAGCCCATCTGCGTGAGCCCGGAGCGCGACAGCAGGAACGGAATGCCCATCTGCGCGCACTTGATCACCATTTCGGAGGTGAGCCGCCCGGTGGTGTAGAAGATCTTGTCGGCGCCGCCGATGGAGTCGAGCCACATCCAGCCCGCGATCGCGTCCACCGCGTTGTGCCGCCCGACGTCCTCGACGAAGCGCAGGATCTCGCCGCGCGCGTCGCCGCTGTTCGAGCACAGCGCGCAACCGTGCACCGCGCCCGCCACCTTGTAGATCGACTCGTGGCGCCGCACCCGATCCATCACGGTGTACAGCGTCTCCTCGGTGAGGCGCGCGCCGGCCGGCAACGCGATGCGATCGATCTCGTCCATCAGGTCGCCGAACACCGTGCCCTGGCCGCACCCGGTGGTCACCGTGCGCCGGCCGAGCCGCCCGGTGAGCGCGTCCGAGCGCGCTGCGTCTTCCCAGATCGTGACGCCGCGCTCGGCGAGCGAGCGCGAGGTGATCGCCACCGAGCCGGTGTCCCAGTCGACCTGCACCGCGGCCAGTTCGCCGATGTCGGCGACGAGCCGCTGATTGCGAAGGTAGCCGAGCGCCAGGTGCTCGGGCGCGGCGCCCAGCGTCATCAGCGTGACCAGTTCGCGCTTGTCGAGATACAGCGTCAGCGCGTGCTCGCCGGCAATCGCGGTGGGCACGGTCTCGCCGCGCTCGTTGAGCGCCTCGACCTGGAAAGTGCCCGGACGCGCCTGGCTGGTGAGGGAGGGAATCGGCATTGCGGGGGCGGCTCAGCCGCCGATGTAGGACATCTCGATCCTGCGCAGCCCCGCCGTCGCGGCCGAGCGCAGTTCCGAGTAGCGATCGTCGCGCACCGACCAGATTGCGCCGATCGCGGCCGAGATCTGCGCATCGTCGAAGCCGCCGCGCAGCAGCGCGCGCAAGTCTTTTCCGGCGGTGGCGAACAGGCAGGTGAACAGCTTGCCTTCGGTGGACAGGCGTGCGCGCGTACACCCGCCGCAGAACGGCTGGGTGACCGAGGAGATCAGCCCGATCTCGCCCTGTCCGTCGAGGTAGCGCCAGCGCTCGGCGACCTCGCCCTGGTAGTTCGGCTCCACCGGCTCGATCGGGAACACTTCACCGATCCGGCGGGCGACCTCGGCGCTGGGCACGACGTCGTCCATGCGCCAGCCGTTGGAGGCGCCCACGTCCATGAACTCGATGAAGCGCAGGATGCGGCCGCTGCCGCGGAAGTGCCGTGCCATCGGAACGACCTCGTGGTCGTTCATGCCGCGCTTGACCACCATGTTGACCTTGATCGGGCGCAGTCCGGCCGCTTCGGCGGCGTCGATGCCGGCCAGCACCTCGGCCACCGGGAAGTCGACGTCGTTCATCGCGCGGAACACCCTGTCGTCGAGCGCGTCCAGGCTCACCGTGACGCGCTGCAGGCCGGCCTCGCGCAGCGCGCGCGCCTTGCGCGCGAGCAGCGAGCCGTTGGTGGTCAGCGTGAGGTCGAGCGGCACTCCGGCCGGGGTGGTGAGCGCCGAGAGCATCCCGATCAGCCGCTCGACGTCGCGGCGCACCAGCGGCTCGCCGCCGGTCAGGCGCAGCTTCTCGACGCCGTGCGCGGCGAACAGGCGCGCGAGCCGTGTGATCTCCTCGAAGGTGAGCAGCGACGCCTGCGGCAGGAACGCGTAGTCGGAGCCGAAGACCGCCTTCGGCATGCAGTAGGTGCAGCGGAAGTTGCAGCGGTCGGTGACCGAGATGCGCAGGTCGTGCAGGCGCCGGCCCCGCCGGTCGGTGAGCCGGCCGGTGGGCGCCTGCGGCCGATCGGGCACTTCAGGCACCGCAGCCGCATAGCGTCGGTCGGCGATGGGGACGTTGCGTTCGCTCATGGTGCATTCGCCAGGATGCCCGCATGGTAGCAATGCGCACGCCGGCGCCGGGAGAAGTCACTGGAACGACGTGTCTTTCGCCCGGGCGGCGCGGCGTGCCTTCGCTTCAGGCTTCGCCGCCCGGCCGGGTCTCCACCTGCTGCAGCGGCTCGGACACCGGCGCTCGGCGCGGCCGACGCACCCGCGGTGCCCTGGGGGGCGGCACTTCGGCCACTTCCCGGGTTTCGGGGCGGGCGACCGTCTCCACCCATTGCAGGCCGGCACCGGCGAGCATCTGCTCGAGCTCGTCCTTCGGCAGTTCCACCGGCGCGATCGGCTGGGCCGCCTCGGGCGGCACCGCCACCGGCTGCGCCAGCCCGGCCTCCGCGATCTCCTGCTCGGGCGCTGTCGCCGCGGCCGGGGTCCCGGGTGGCTCGGCAGGTGCGGCGGCGGTGGCCGGCGGCTGCGGCGCCGCCAGCTCGGCCACGGGGGCCGCGAACGGCAACTCGGCCACGGGCGCAGCGAACGGCAGTCGCGGCTGCAATTCGACCGCAGACGCGGCCTGGGCCTCACCCGGAACTTCCACCGGTTGCGCCGGCGCTTCGGCCGCCTCCGGGGCGGCGGACTGCACCGGCTCGCCGGCGACGTCCCCGGCGGTCTCCGTGCCAGCGGCCGCGGTTGCTTCGCGTTCGCCTGTGCGCTCGCTGCTGCGACGGCCGCGACGACGCCTGCCGCGCCCGCGGCGCGCCTCGTCGGCCGCCGCCGCTTCACCGACCTGTGCCTGCGCCTCGACCCCGATCGGCAGGCCCTGCGGCGACGCAGCGGCTTCCAGGCCTTCGATGGCTGCGGCGCTCGCGGCTGCACCGGCACCGGCACCCGTCAGCGGTTCACGCTCGGCGGGCGTGGCCGCGACCTCGGGGCGCGCCTCGGGCCGTTGACGATCGCGTCCGCCACGGCGTTCGCCACGTTCACCACGCTCGGTGCGTTCGCCGCGCTCGGTGCGCTCGGTGCGCGGCGCCTCGTCGGGTTGCCGAGCCTGTGCCTCGCGCTCGGGCCGGCGCTCGCGGCGGTCACGCGCTTCGCGCGGCTCGCGCCGCTCCTGGCTGCGACGCGCGCCGCGGCCTTCGGCTTCGCCGCCCGCTGCGCGTTCGCCGCGGCCCTCGCGGCTCGTGCGCTCCTCGCGGCCTTCGGTGCGGCGCTCGCGTGCGCCGGTGCGTTCGCGACCTTCGCGCGGCGGGCGCGCTCGTCGCGCGGCTTCGCCGGTGTCGGCCACCGGAGCAGCCTCGGCGGCGGCGGACGGCATTGCGCTCGCCTCGTTCGCCGGCTTGCGCCGGAACCAGTTCAGGATGCGCCCGAGCAGCCCGTCGTCGCCGGCGGGAGCAGCGGCCACCACCGCGGTGCGCGCGACCGGATGCACTCCGGCGGCGACAGCGGCTGCCGGAACCGGCGGCGGCTGTTGCGGGGTGATGCCCTTGACCACTGCCTCCTGGCGGGGCCTGGCGGCTTCGAGCTTGCTCTCCAGGTAGGAGTTGTCCTCGGCCGGTGCCTCGGCCAGCGTGTGGCTCGCGCGGTAGCTGGACAGGCGTTCGTCGTCGTGGCGCAGCCGCTCGGCCTTGTAGTGCGGCGTCTCGAGATGGGTATTCGGGATCAGCACGATCTCGACTTTCAGCCGCGCCTCGAGCTTGTTCAGTTCGCTGCGCTTCTCGTTCAGCAGGTAGGTGGCGACGTCCACCGGCACCTGTGCGTAGACCGCGGCGGTGTTCTCCTTCATCGCCTCTTCCTGGAGCACGCGCAGGATGTGCAGCGCCGAGGACTCGGTGTCGCGGATCACGCCGGTGCCGTTGCAGCGCGGGCAGGTGATGTGCGAGCCCTCGGCCAGCGCCGGACGCAACCGCTGGCGCGAGAGTTCCATCAGCCCGAAACGCGAGATCTTGCCCGTCTGGACACGGGCGCGGTCGTAGTGCAGTGCGTCTTTCAGGCGCTGTTCGACTTCGCGCTGGTTCTTCGCGCTCTCCATGTCGATGAAGTCGATGACGATCAGTCCGCCCAGGTCGCGCAGCCGCATCTGGCGTGCCGCCTCGTCAGCGGCCTCGAGGTTCGTGCGCAGCGCGGTCTCCTCGATGTCGGAGCCCTTGGTGGCGCGCGCCGAGTTCACGTCGATCGCCACCAGCGCCTCGGTGTGGTCGATGACCACCGCGCCGCCCGAAGGCAGCGGCACGATCCGCGAATAGGCGGTCTCGATCTGGTGCTCGATCTGGAACCGCGAGAACAGCGGCGTGTCGTCGCGATAGCGCTTGACCTGGTTCACCTTGTCCGGCATCACGTGCGCCATGAACTGGCGCGCCTGCTCGTAGATCTCGTCGGTGTCGATCAGGATCTCGCCGATGTCGGCGGTGAAGTAGTCGCGAATCGCGCGGATCACCAGGCTCGATTCCTGGTAGATCAGGAAGGGGCCGGGCGCCGAGCCCGCCGCTGCCTCGATCGCCTTCCACAGCTGCAGCAGGTAGTTCAGGTCCCACTGCAGCTCCTCGGCCGCCCGGCCGATGCCGGCAGTGCGCGCGATCAGGCTCATGCCCGAGGGGTACTCGAGCTTGTCCATCGCCTCGCGCAACTCCTGCCGGTCTTCGCCCTCGATGCGGCGCGAAACGCCGCCGCCGCGCGGGTTGTTCGGCATCAGTACCAGGTAGCGGCCGGCCAGTGAAATGAAGGTGGTGAGCGCCGCGCCCTTGTTGCCGCGCTCCTCCTTGTCGACCTGGACGATCACTTCCTGGCCCTCGCCGATCGCGTCCTGGATGCGTGCGCGCGAGGCGTCGACGCCGGCCTTGAAGTAGGCTTTGGAGATCTCCTTGAACGGCAGGAAGCCGTGGCGTTCTTCGCCGTAGTTGACGAAACAGGCTTCGAGGCTGGGCTCGACGCGCGTGATGACGCCCTTGTAGATGTTGCTCTTGCGGGACTCGCGCCCCGCCGATTCGATGTCGATGTCGATCAGCTTCTGGCCATCGACGATTGCCACGCGCAGCTCTTCGGCATGCGTGGCGTTGAACAGCATTCGCTTCATGCAAATGACTCCGTTGCGCGCCCGGAGCGTGGCGGCGCGCGTCGGCCAGCGGGCCGATGCGAACGCAAGCGGAAGGAACGCGGCGCGGCGGGCGGCGCTATGCGCGGGCGACCCGCCCAGGCGAGCGGGCGCGCGTCGAGGGCGGGCATCGCCCGGCCGAATCGACGACAGCGTTCGCAGACATGGCGTTCGGGGATCGCACTGGCTTGGCCGGCCGCCCTCGGGCCGCCGGCTCGCATTCATTCCGGAAAATTCCGCATCGATCCGCGTTCCCCGGCCCGGGGAACCGCGGTTGAAGTGTCTTTCCTGTCGTGCAGGCGATCGGCTTCGATCCGCCTTCGGCGGAACCGGCCCGGTACAATCGGTTCTCGTGATACGGGATTCCGCGATTCGATGCGCGGAACTTCCGGTTCGACGCGCTTCGCCGGGGCATCCTCGGACGCGAGCCGGCTGCCAACCGGGGCAGCCGATCCGGTCGGGCCGGGATCGCACACAACGTACGAAGTATAGCAACGTGAGCGCTCTGCGCACAAAGCTCCGACCTGCGGTCGCTGCGGAGGAGGTGCGGCACCTGCCGATCGGCGAAGACGACGCCGGCCAGCGCCTCGACAATTTCCTGGTGCGGCTGTGCCGCGGCGTGCCCAAGAGCCACCTCTACCGGTTGATCCGCAGCGGGCAGCTGCGCGTGAACGGCCGGCGCCAGGGCGCCGATTACCGGCTCCAGGCGGGCGACTCGGTGCGCCTGCCGCCGATCCGGCTGGCGGCCGAAGCGCTGCCGTCGGGGCGCGAACCCGGCGCCGCCGCCCGGGAGCGGGTGCGGCGCACCCGGGCGGATCTGGCCCGGCGCCTGCCGGTGCTGCACGAAGACGAATCGCTGCTGGCGATCGACAAGCCCGCCTCGGTCGCGGTGCACGGCGGCAGCGGCGTCTCGAGCGGGGTGATCGAGCAGTTGCGGGCGGCGCGGCCGCAGGCGCGTTTCCTCGAACTGGTGCACAGGCTCGATCGGGAGACCTCCGGGGTACTGCTGCTCGCGCTGCGCCGGGCTGCGCTGGTGGCCCTGCACGCCCAGTTGCGCGAGCGCGGCGCCGACAAGCGCTATCTCGCGATCGTCACGGGCCGCTGGCCGCTGCGCACGCGCACGCTGGCCTTTGCGCTTCACCGCCACGAGGCGCCCGACGGTGATCGGCGCGTCTCGGTGCAGGCCGGCGGACAGGAGGCAGTGACGCGGGTGAGCGGCCTGCTTCGGTTCGAGTTGCCGCCGCTGGGCGAATTCTCGCTCGTCGAGGCGCGGCTCGAGACCGGACGCACGCACCAGATCCGCGTGCACCTGGCCCACGCAGGCTGCCCGATCGTCGGCGACCCGAAGTACGGCCGCTTCGAGCTGAACCGCGAGATGGCGCGCCGCGGCTTCCGGCGCATGTACCTTCACGCGCACTCGATCCGGTTTCGCCATCCGGACACGGGACGCCCGATGCTGATCGAGGCGCCGATGCCCGACGAATTCGCCGCGCTGCTGCGCGTCGCCGGCAGCGCCTGGACGCCGGCATCGCGGCGCGGCCCCGATCGGACAGTGCCCTCGGGCGGGGAGCACGGATGAGGCAGCGCTTTCGGCTGGTGGTTTTCGACTGGGACGGCACGCTGATCGATTCGACCGCGGCCATCGTCCATGCGATCCGCGCTTCGGCGGCCGACCTCGGCCTGCCGATGCCGACGCGCGAGCAGGCTGCGCACGTGATCGGCCTGGGGCTGTTCGAGGCGATCCGCGCCGCGGTGCCGATGATCGACCGGGCGCTGATGCCCGCCTACATCGAGCGCTACCGCCATCACTACCTGCGCCGCGACGCCGATCTCGTGCCGTTCGACGGCGTGCCGCAACTGCTCGGCGAACTGGCCGACAACGGCGCCTGGCTGGCGGTGGCCACCGGCAAGTCGCGGATGGGGCTGAACCGTGCGCTCGACCAGATGGGCTGGACCGGCCGCTTCCTCACTACGCGCTGCGCCGACGAGGGCGCACCGAAGCCCGACCCCTGGATGCTGCGCGACATCGGCGACGAACTCGGGATCGCGGCGTCCGAGATGGTGATGGTCGGCGACACCACGCACGACCTCGGGATGGCGCGTGCGGCGGGCGCGGCCGCGATCGCAGTCGCCTACGGCGCGCATCCGCGCGCAGCGCTGGAAACCGAACCCGCATTGACGATCGTCGACACGGTGTCGGAGTTGCGCGAGACGCTGCTGGCGAGGGTGTGAGGAAGGGAAGAGGAAGGGGCGGGCCTATACTCGGGTTGCGCGCCTGGCCTGTGCGGCGAAGAGCCTGATGGACGCGTGACGGGCGCGCGAGGGTCGCCGCCGGGCCCCACGCCTGGCCGATGAATTCCGGGACACTGCCATGACCGAAGAAGATGTTCCGGCCGGCGGCAAGCCGCCGGCCGCAGGCTGGGAGCGCGACGTGCTCGAGAAGCTGGTGCTCGGCACGCTGCAGGAGAGGCGACGCGCACGCCGCTGGGGCATCTTCTTCAAGCTGCTCGCCTTCGCCTGGCTCGTCGCGGCGCTGCTGCTGGCCGGCGGCTGGCTCGGACGCGAGACGAGCGTGAGCGCCAGCCGGCACACCGCACTGGTGGAACTCAGGGGCGTGATCGCCGCCGGCAGCGAGGCCGCCGCCGAGGACATCGTCAGCTCGCTGCGCGCCGCATTCGACGACTCCAGGACCGCCGGGGTCGTGCTGCGGATCAACAGTCCGGGCGGCAGCCCGGTGCAGGCGGGCATCATTCACGACGAAATCCGGCGGCTGCGCGCGCTGCACCCGCGCACGCCGCTCTACGCGGTGGTCGAGGAGGTCTGCGCTTCCGGAGGGTATTACGTCGCGGCGGCGGCCGATCGCATCTACGTCGACAAGGCGAGCCTGGTCGGCTCGATCGGCGTGCTGATGGAGGGCTTCGGCTTCGTCGGCGCAATGGAGAAGCTCGGCATCGAGCGTCGACTGCTCACTGCGGGCAGCAACAAGGGCTTTCTCGACAGCTTCTCGCCGCTGCCGGAGGACCAGCGCCAGCACGCGCAGGCGATGCTCGACGAAATCCACAAGCAGTTCATCGAGGTGGTGCGTACCGGTCGCGGCGAGCGGCTGAAGGATTCCCCCGAGCTGTTCTCGGGCCTGGTCTGGACCGGCGCACGCAGCGTCGAGATGGGCCTGGCCGACGCGCTGGGAAGCGTCGATTCGGTTGCGCGCGACGTGGTCAAGGCCGCCGAGGTCGTCGACTTCTCCACCCGCAAGAACCTCGCGGAGCGCCTGGCGCGCCGCTTCGGCGCCGCGGCCGGCGAGACGATGGCGGCAGTGCTGGGCGCGGCAGCGCAGGCAACGCTCATCGCCCGGTGACGCGGCGCCGGGCGCCGCGTGCGGGCGAGGCGGCGCTGCGCTGCGCGGGCCGCGCGGCCTCGGCCTGAAAGCCGAAGACAGCTGGCGTCTTCGGCAATTCGCGTGCGGCGCCGCGCCAGCCGGCCACCGTGTCGACGACGATGCGCTGCGCGGGAAGGCTCAGGGCGCTCGCCACCATCAGCCGCGTCGAGGGTGCGAGCGCCTGCAGTGCCGCGTCGAGCAGCGCCTGGTTGCGGTACGGCGTCTCGATCAGCAGGATGGTCTCGTCCTCGCGCGCCGAGCGGCGCTCGAGTTCGCGCAGTCGTTCGAGCCGCGGTGCCGCTTGCGCCGGCACGTAGCCGGCGAATGCGAAGCGCTGGCCGTTCAGTCCCGAGCCCATCAGCGCGAGCAGAAGCGAACTCGGCCCGATCAGCGGGCGCACCTCGATTCCGGCCGCGTGGGCGGCGGCCACCAGTGCCGCGCCCGGGTCGGCGACCGCCGGAACCCCCGCCTCCGACAGCAGGCCGCAGTCGCGTCCGGCCAGGATCGGCGCGAGCAGCAGCGGGATCTCGCGCGCGGGCGTGTGCTCGTTCAGTTCGCGCAGTTCCAGCGCCTGCAGCGGCGCACGGGTGCCCGCCGACTTGAGGAACGCACGCGCGCTGCGGGCGCTCTCCACCACGAAGTAATCGAGCGGCTCGACCGCGGCCAGCGTGTCGGCCGGCAGCACGCGCTGCGGGTCGCTGCCGGCGCCCAGCGGCGTCGGGATCAGCCAGAGTCGGCCTGGCGGCATCGCGGCGCAGGAGCCGCTCAGCCGCCCAGCGGCGACCGGCCCGCCTGGCGCAGCATGCGGGTGAGCGCGATCAGCGGCAGGCCGATCAGCGCAGTCGGATCGTCGCCCTCGACGGCTTCGAGCAGCGCAATTCCCAATCCCTCGACCCGCGCCGCGCCGGCGCAGTCCCAGGGCTGCTCGAGCTGCAGATAGCGCTCGATCTCGGCGTCTTCGAGACGGCGAAAACGCACCCGGGTGCGCACGCTGGCGTGCTGCTCGAAACCGTCGGACGCGCGCGCGACGCACAGCGCGGTGTGAAAGTCCATCGTGCGGCCCGAGGCCGCGCGCAACTGCTCGCGGGCCCGCTCGTGGCCACCCGGCTTGCCGATCGCGTTCGCGCCATCCAGCGTGGCTGCCTGGTCCGAGCCGATGACCAGCGCCTGCGGATGCCGGCGCGAGACTGCGCGGGCCTTGTCGGCGGCGAGCCGCAGCGCGAGCGCCTCGGGCGGTTCGCCGGGTCGTGGCGACTCGTCGACCAGCGGAGCCTCTACCGCGAACGGCAAGCCCAGCCGCGACAGCAATTCGCGCCGGTAGCGCGAGGTCGAGGCGAGGATCAGCGAAGCGGCGGCGGTCGGCACGCGGTGTCCGGAAGATGCGGTGGCAAGGATGTCCGGCGCGCAGCGCGCCGGCCGGGCGCCGCGGTGACGCTGCCGGGGCCCGGCCGCTATGATACGGCTCCAGTCATGCAGCAGACGATCGACACTTCCGGACTCGCGCGTACCGGCACCGAACTGGTGGGCGAGTATCCGCTCGCGCAGATGCAGCGGCTGGGCTCGCTGCTGGCCGACAGCGAGGGGGCGCTCGCCTGGCGCCTGCGCGGCTGGCGCGAGCGCGGAGTCGACGGAGCCGGGAACGATTTCATGGCGCTGTCGATCGACGCGACCGTGCGGATGGCCTGCGTCCGGTGCAACCAGCCGGTGGCCGTCGAGCTCTCGGCCGAACGCGCGTATCGGCTGGTGGGCAGCGAAGCCGAGGCCGAGCGGCTCGACCTGGACGATCACCAGTTCGACGTGCTGGCAGGCAGCCGGCGCTTCGACCTGGCCGCGCTCGTCGAGGACGAGGCGATCATGGCCTTGCCGCCGATGCCGCGGCACGAGCGTTGCGAGCTGCCGATCGCCGCAACGGCGGCCGGCGCGGCCGCGCAAGCGCAGCGCGAGCGGCCGTTTGCCGCCCTAGAGCGCCTGAAGAATAGCGCGCAAAATACTGATATAATTGAAGATTGACTTTCGGAGAGCCGCAACATGGCCGTCCAGCAAAACAAGAAGTCGCCCTCCAGGCGCGGCATGCACCGCGCGCACGACTTCCTCGCCAACCCGCCGCTCGCGGTCGAGCCGACCACCGGCGAGGTGCACCTGCGCCACCACGTCAGCCCGAACGGCTTCTACCGGGGCAGGAAGGTCGTCAAGACCAAAGCCGACGAGTAAACTCGCGCCTCGTTCACGA
Organism: Burkholderiales bacterium; assembly: GCA_003577305.1. Classification (GTDB taxonomy): domain Bacteria; phylum Pseudomonadota; class Gammaproteobacteria; order Burkholderiales; family Burkholderiaceae_E; genus Zeimonas. The sequence continues at coordinate 4,680 of QEVL01000036.1, read as the reverse complement.
GCGCGCGCGTGGCAGTCCGGATCGCCATCGACTGCATGGGCGGTGACCACGGCCTGCCGGTCACCGTTCCTGCAGCGCTCGGCTTTCTCCGGCAAGGCTTCGACGTTCGCCTGCTGCTGGTCGGCCCGAAGGAGGCGATCGAGCAGGCGCTCGCGAAGTCCCGTACGGTCGACGCCACCCGCATCGAGGTGCGTCACGCCTCCGAGGTGGTGACGATGGACGACCCGCCTGCGGCCGCGTTGCGCGGCAAGCGCGATTCGTCGATGCGCGTCGCGATCGAGCTGGTCAAGGGCGGCGAGGCCGATGCCTGCGTGAGCGCCGGCAACACCGGGGCGCTGATGGCGATCTCGCGCTTCGTGCTGAAGATGCAGCCGGGCATCGACCGGCCGGCGATCGCCACTCAGTTGCCCAACCGCACCGGCGGCACCACCACGATGCTCGACCTCGGCGCCAACGTCGACTGCGAGCCGCAGCACCTGCTGCAGTTCGGCGTGATGGGGGCGGCGCTGGTCACCGCGCTCGAAGGCAAGGAGCGACCCACGGTCGGCCTGCTGAACGTCGGCGAGGAAGTGATCAAGGGCAACGACACGGTCAAGCAGGCCGCCGAACTGCTGCGCGCGAGCTCGCTCGACTTTCGCGGCAACGTCGAAGGCGACGACATCTACGAGGGCACCACCGACGTGGTGGTCTGCGACGGCTTCGTCGGCAACGTTGCGCTGAAGACCTCCGAGGGCCTGGCGCGCATGCTCGGCGAGTTCATCCGCGAGGAGTACAGGCGCCACGTCTTCACGCGCCTGATGGCGCTGCTGTCGTTGCCGGTGCTGCTGCGGTTTCGCAAGCGGCTCGATCACCGGCGCTACAACGGCGCGAGCCTGGTGGGGCTGCGCGGCGTGGTGATCAAGAGCCACGGTTCGGCCGACGCCTATGCGTTCGAGTTCGCGCTGCGCCGTGCCTACGATGCGGTGCGCAACGGACTGCTGCGGCGCATCGAAGAGGCGCTGCCGCGCATCCAGGCCACGGAGCCGGGCGCGCCCGACGCCGCCGGTCCGGGCTGATGGCGGGCCGGCCGACGCCCGCTCCGATCGCTGCCCCGCTTTCCCATCCAGCATTTCCGACCAGGTTCGCACCTTCGCCATGAGCTTTCCGCACTCACGAATCATCGGCACCGGCAGTTACCTGCCGCCACGCGCCGTCGCCAACGAGGAACTCGTGCGCGAACTGGCGGCGCGCGGCGTCGAGACCTCCGATCAGTGGATCGTCGAACGCACCGGCATCCGTCAGCGCCACCTGGCCGACGCCGGCGTGGTCTGCAGCGAACTGGCCACCGAAGCGGCGCGGCGGGCGCTGGCGGCGGCCGGCCTGCAGCCAGGCGAAGTCGACCTGATCGTGGTCGCGACGTCCACGCCCGACTTCGTCTTTCCGAGCACCGCGTGCCTGGTGCAGAAAGCGCTCGGCGCCCCGGGCGGCGCGGCCTTCGACGTCCAGGCAGTCTGCAGCGGCTTCACCTACGCGCTGGCGGTGGCCGATTCGATGATCCGCACCGGGCTGGCCAGCCGAGCGCTGGTGATCGGCGCCGAGGTGTTCTCGCGCATACTCGACTGGAACGACCGCGGCACCTGCGTGCTCTTCGGCGACGGCGCCGGAGCGGTGGTGCTGGCCGGCGACGAGCGTCCCGGCGTGCTTGCGGCGCGCCTGCACGCCGACGGGCGCTACGAGTCGATCCTGCGTACCGCGGGCAACCTGTGCGCCGGCAAGGTGGCCGGGCATCCCTATCTCACGATGGACGGCCAGGCGGTCTTCAAGCTGGCGGTTTCGGTGCTCGACGCGGTGGCGCGCGAGACGCTGGAGGCGGCCGGCATGGCGACCGCCGACGTCGACTGGTTCATTCCGCACCAGGCCAACGTGCGCATCCTGCACTCGGCCGCGCGCAAGATCGGCATCCCGCTCGAGAAAGTGATCGTCACCGTCGACCGGCACGCCAATACCTCGGCCGCATCGATTCCGCTGGCGCTCGACCTGGCGGTTCGTGACGGCCGCATCCGCGCGGGCCAGAACGTGCTGATGGAAGGCGTGGGCGGCGGCTTCACCTGGGGCGCGGTGCTGGTGCGCATGTGACGGCACGGCGGGAGAATCGGTCATGAACCTGGCATTCGTCTTTCCGGGGCAGGGCTCGCAGTCGGTGGGCATGCTCGACGGCTTCTCCGGTTCGCCGGCGGTGCGTGCGCTGCTCGGGCAGGCCGATGCGGCGCTCGGCGAGCCGTTGTCGGCGCTGATCGCGCAGGGTCCGGCGGAAACGCTCGCGCTCACGGTGAACACGCAGCCGGCAATGCTCGCGACCGGTTATGCCTGCTGGCTTGCCTGGCGCGACGCGGGCGGCCCGGAGCCGGCAGCGGTGGCCGGCCACAGCCTCGGCGAATACACCGCGCTCACGGTGGCCGGCGCCATCGCGGTGGCCGACGCGCTGCGCCTGGTGCGGCTGCGCGCACAGGCGATGCAGGAGGCGGTGCCGGTAGGCCAGGGCGCCATGGCGGCGATTCTCGGCCTGGACGACGACAAGGTGCGCCAGGCCTGCGCCGAGGCGGCGAGCGCCGCGGTCGGCGAGGTGGTCGAGCCGGCAAACTACAACGCTCCCGCGCAGGTGGTGATCGCAGGCCACAAGGCGGCCGTCGAGCGCGCCTGCGAACGTGCAAAGGCGCTCGGTGCCAAGCGCGCACTGCCGTTGCCGGTGTCGGCGCCGTTTCACTCGTCGCTGCTGCGCCCGGCCGGCGAACGGCTGGCGCAGGCGCTGGCGGCCGTCGAGCTGAGCGCGCCGCGTGTGCCGCTGGTGAACAACGTCGACGTCGCGATCGAGACCGAACCCGCGCGCATCCGCGACGCGCTGGTGCGCCAGTCCTACGGGCCGGTGCGCTGGGTCGAGGTGGTGCAGCGGCTGAAGGCGCTCGGCGTGACCGGCGTGATCGAGTTCGGGCCCGGCAAGGTGCTGGCCGGCCTGGTCTCGCGCATCGATCGCACGCTGCGGGTGGCGGCGGTTCACGATCCTGCGTCGCTCGAGGCGGCACTGAAAGAGCTCGGATGAAGGAGGGCGTCTCATGACAACGACGAACCTGTCCGGACAGCTGGCGCTGGTAACCGGTGCCTCGCGCGGCATCGGGCGGGCGATCGCGCTCGAACTCGGCCGCCAGGGCGCGACCGTGGTCGGCACCGCCACCAGCGAAGCCGGCGCGCAGGCGATCTCCGCCGCGCTCGCCGAGGCGGGCGTTACCGGTCGCGGCGAGCGTCTCGACGTGACCGATGCGGCGCGCTGCGAGGCGCTGGTCGAAGCGCTGCAGAAGGACGGCAAGGGCATCGCGATCCTCGTGAACAACGCCGGCATCACGCGCGACAACCTCGCGATGCGCATGAAGGACGAGGAGTGGGACGCGGTGATCGACACCAACCTCGGTGCGGTGTTCCGCATGTCGCGCCTCGTGCTGCGCGCGATGGTGCGCGCGCGCTACGGGCGCATCGTCAACATCACCTCGGTGGTCGGCGCCAGCGGCAACGCCGGGCAGGCCAACTACGCGGCCGCCAAGGCAGGCGTGGGCGGCATGAGTCGCGCGCTCGCACGCGAAGTGGCCAGCCGCAACGTCACGGTGAACTGCGTGGCGCCGGGCTTCATCGAGACCGACATGACCCGCGCGCTGAGCGCCGAGCAGAGCACCGCGCTGATCGCGCAGGTGCCCGCCGGGCGGCTCGGGCAACCGCAGGACGTCGCCGCCGCAGTGGCTTTCCTCGCGTCGCCGCAGGCGGCCTACATCACCGGCGCAACCCTGCACGTAAACGGCGGGATGTACATGGAATGAGTGAAGGTTCGCCGCAGATCGGCTCCGTATCGTGCGACGGCCATCGGCCTCGCGGATTAGGCGGCCGGCCCGCGGCGTCGCGCGGCGTGAAGTGCTATACAATCGCGCCGCGCCGACACGCAGTCGTGGCGCCTGACCACGTGAAGGCAGAGCAAACGGGAGCACCGAATGGAAAACATCGAACAGCGCGTCAAGAAGATCGTGGCTGAGCAACTCGGCGTCAACGAGGCCGAAATCAAGAACGAATCCTCGTTCGTCGACGACCTCGGTGCCGATTCGCTCGACACGGTCGAACTGGTGATGGCCCTCGAAGACGAGTTCGAGACCGAGATCCCCGACGAGGAAGCCGAGAAGATCACCACGGTGCAGCAGGCGATCGACTACGTGAAGTCGCACTCGAAGGGCTGATGCGCGCTCGCGCGGCGGCGCGGCCGCCGGCGTTCGCCCGTCGCAGGCAAGGAGCAACCAAGTGAGCCGGCGCCGTGTCGTGATCACCGGGCTGGGCATCGTCTGCCCGGTCGGCAACGACGTGCCTACCGCCTGGGCGAACCTGGTCGCCGGGCGCTCCGGCATTTCCACGATCAGCCGCTTCGATGCCGGCGCGTTCCCCACGCGCATCGCCGGCGAGGTGCGCGGGTTCGACGTCGCGCAATACCTGCCGGCGAAGGAAGCGCGGCACTTCGACACTTTCGTCCACTACGGCATCGCCGCCGGCCTGCAGGCGCTGCGCGACAGCGGCATCGAGGTCACCGAGGCCAACGCCGAGCGCATCGGGGTGATCATCGGCTCGGGCATCGGCGGCCTGCCGCTGATCGAGGCCACGCACGCCGAACTGACC
>QEVL01000035.1 GCA_003577305.1 Burkholderiales bacterium | reverse complement strand
CGCCGGTCGCCGGCGGCGCCGCGCTTGCCATCGCCCGCGCCGCGCGGCCGGTTGCCGGCCTCGGGCGCGGCAGCGCGCGCCGTGCGCTCGGGCTGCGCCCCGCTCTTCATCGACAGCGCGATGCGCTTGCGCGCCGCATCGACTTCCAGCACGGTGACCGACACCACCTGCCCGGCCTTGACCACGTCGCGCGGGTCTTTCACGAAGCGGTCGGCCAGTTGCGAGACGTGCACCAGGCCGTCCTGGTGCACGCCCAGGTCGACGAAGGCCCCGAAACTCGCCACGTTGGTCACGACGCCCTGCAGCTTCATTCCGGGGCGCAGGTCGGCGATCGTCTCCACCCCTTCCCTGAACGACGCGGTGACGAACTCGCCGCGCGGATCGCGGCCGGGTTTCTCCAGTTCGCCGAGGATGTCGCGCACCGTGGGTTCGCCGAAGCGCTCGTCGACGAACTGCCGCGGCTCGAGCCCGCGCAGCGCGTCGCGATTGCCGATCAGTTCGCGCGCATTACGCCCTACGCGCGCCAGGATGCGCTCGACCAACGGGTAGGCCTCCGGATGCACCGCCGACGCGTCGAGCGGGTTGTCGCCGTCGCGGATGCGCAGGAAGCCGGCCGCCTGCTCGAAGGTCTTCTCGCCGAGGTACGGCACCTTGCGCAGCGCGTCGCGGCTGCGGAAGGCGCCGTTCGCGTCGCGGTAGTCGACCATGCGCTGCGCGACGGTGGCGCCCAGGCCCGAGACCCGCGCAAGCAGCGCCGCAGAGGCGGTGTTCACGTCGACGCCCACCGAGTTGACGCAGTCTTCCACCGCCGCATCGAGCTGGCGCGACAGCGCGTGCTGGTTCACGTCGTGCTGGTACTGGCCGACGCCGATCGACTTCGGGTCGATCTTGACGAGTTCGGCCAGCGGATCCTGCAGCCGGCGCGCAATCGACACCGCGCCGCGCAGGCTCACGTCGAGCTGCGGGAATTCCTTCGCCGCCAGTTCGCTCGCCGAATAGACCGAGGCGCCGGCTTCGGAAACGACCAGCTTGCGCAACCGCAGCTCGGGGTGCCGCGCGATCAGGTCGCCCACCAGCCGGTCGGTTTCGCGCGACGCGGTACCGTTGCCGATCGCCACCAGTTCGACCGAGTGCTTTGCGCACAGCGCGTCGAGCGCCGCGATCGCGCCGTCCCAGTCGCGGCGCGGCTCGTGCGGGTACAGCGTCGCGGTGTCGAGCAGCTTGCCGGTGGCGTCGACCACCGCCACTTTCACGCCGGTGCGGATGCCCGGGTCGAGGCCGATCACCGCGCGCGGGCCGGCGGGCGGCGCGAGCAGGATGTCCTTCAGGTTGGCGCCGAAGACGCGAATCGCCTCGGCCTCGGCGGCTTCGCGCATGCGGCCGAACAGCTCGGTTTCCAGGCGCGGCAGCAGCTTCACGCGCCAGCACCAGCGGCAGGCTTCGGCGAGCCAGGCGTCGGCGGGGCGCGAGGCCGCCTGCACCGAGCGGACCAGGCCCACCTTCGCCGCGAGCAGCGCGAGGCACGGATGCGGCTGCTGCTGCTCGAGAGCGGGTTCGAGCCCGAGCTTCAGCGACAGCACGCCCTGCTGGCGCCCACGCAGCAGCGCGAGCGCGCGGTGCGAGGGTAACTTCGCGATCGGCTCGGCGTGGTCGAACCAGTCGCGGAACTTCTCGCCCTCGGCGGCCTTGTCCTCGTGCACCTTGCTGGCGATCCAGCCCTCGTTCCACATCCGCTCGCGCAGCGCCTCGAGCACGTCGGCGCGCTCGGCGAAGCGCTCGGCCAGGATGTCGCGCGCGCCGTCGAGCGCGGCCTTCGCGTCGGCCACGCCGTGCTCGCCGTTCGCATCGGGAGCGCGCAGGTACTTCGCGGCTTCCGCCTGCGGATCGAGCATCGGGTCGGCGAGCAGCGCGTCGGCGAGCGGCTCGAGGCCGGCCTCCCTGGCGATCTGCGCACGGGTGCGGCGCTTCGGGCGGTATGGCAGGTAGAGGTCTTCCAACCGCTGGCGCGTGTCGGCCGCGGCGATCTGCGCGGCGAGCGTGTCGGTGAGCTTGCCCTGCTCCGCGATGCTCGCGAGGATCGTCGCGCGGCGGTCTTCGAGCTCGCGCAGGTGGCCCAGGCGCTCGGCGAGCGTGCGCAACTGCGTATCGTCGAGGCCGCCGGTCGCTTCCTTGCGGTAACGCGCGATGAACGGGACGGTGGCGCCGGCGTCGAGGAGGTCGACGGCGGCGCTGACCCGGGACGTGCGGGCCTGCAGTTCTTCGGCGATGCGGGCGATGATGCGGGCGGCGGCGTCGGACGTGGGAGACTGCATTGCGCGCGTTCCGGGCGGTCGGAAAGGCGCGAATTCTGCCATGCAACGCCCGCCGCGGCCGACCCGCCGAAGCCCGGCGCTCCCCAAGGCCCCAATCGATACGGCCGCCGAAGGCGGCCGTCGTGGAGCGAACCAGATCTCGTTACAGGTGACGCGAGCCGCTCGCGCCGTCACTGCGGGCGACTTCGGGTGTCGCCTCCCACCAGGCAGCCACGTCGTCCGCCGCCATGTCGCGCCCCAGCACCAGGCGAATGTCGACGCCGGCCCGCAACTGCCCGACACTGACCAGTTTCGCATCGACCGGCAGCCGTTCGCCGAGCCGCTTCGCGTCTTCGGCATGCCCTTCGCGATAGTGAATCTCGGTGCGCTGGTGCCCGAAGCTGCGATAGTTCGTCACGTGCGTGACTGCTGCACCCATGCGCGAAAGCCTTTGCGCGGTACGCGCGGCCAGCCGGTTCGTGCCCGCGCCATTGCTCACCTCGAGGCGGTCGATCGCGGCGAGCGACGTGCGCAGCGGCGCCGGTTTCGGCTCCGTAGCCGCTGCCGGCAGCGGCGCGCGTTCTGCCACGGTCTCCGGTATCGCGGAATTCAGCCTGATTTCGTACACGCTGGGCGCAACCTGCACCAGCACACCGTCGTTGGCCTTCGCCAGCACGATCTCGAAGCTCGGGCCGGCGGCGTGCTGTGTCGAGCGAACGGGAGCAGGCGCAGCCACGGCGGCAACCGTCGCTTCCGCGGCCGGCACCGGCCGATCCTGCACGACCGCCAACCGTTCCGGAACCGGCACTGCCGCCTGTGGCTTCATCGACAACTCGCCGATCTGCGTCGAAGCAACGGAGGCCGCCTGCGCAACCGCCCTCGATCCGATCGACCTCATGGCGGCGCCAGTGGGTGCCGCGGCACCCGCAGGCGAGAGCGGCGCCGTCACGCCGATGATCGTTTCCTGCGGGGCGTGTTGACGCGCCTCGATCAGCTGGCGCAGGTTCTCGCGCGCACGCGCGTCGCGCGGATCGAGCGCGAGAGCGCGCTTCAGCGACGCCGCAGCTTCCTGAAGGCGTCCCGCCTTCATTTGCGCGAATCCCAGGTTGTTCAGCAGATGCGCCGAATCGGGCATGCTTGCGAGCGCCGCCCGGAACGCCTCGACCGCCAGCTCGTAGCGTCCCTGTTGCCCGTAGGCGACGCCCAGGCCGTTGAGCGCTTCGCCGTTTTCCGGCTCGAGGATCAGCGCATTGCGAAAGCGCAGGATCGCGGCATCGGTGCGACCTTCGGCCAGGTGCAGGCGGCCGACCGCATACTGCCCGGCCGCCGTACCGGCGGGTTGCTGCACGCGGTACAGCGGCTCGATCCGCGTGTTGCGTGCGTTCAGTTCGACCGTGCCCGGCGTGCTCGCACAACCGGTGACCAGCGCGACCGCGCAGGCGGTCAACGAAGCCGGCAGGCGCCTGTTCTCCATATCGCCCCTCTCTGTGTCGCTCGCGGCCGTGCCGCCGCCACTCAACCGCCCCCGCCCATCGTCGGCAGCAGGATCCGGTAGATCTGGATCAAGGCCGGCCCCATCAGCACCAGCAGCAGCGAGGGGAAAACGCAGAAGATGAGCGGAAACAACATCTTCAGCGGAATCTTCGCGGCCTGCTCCTCGGCGCGCTGGCGGCGCCGCACGCGCAGGGCATCCGCTTGCACGCGCATCGAGTCGCCGATGCTGGTGCCGAAACGGTCAGCCTGAAGCATCATCGCAACGAAGCTCGAGATCTCGTCGAGTCCGGTGCGCGTGGCCAGGTTGCGCAGCGCGCGCTCGCGCGTGGCCCCGAGACGCAGTTCGAGACCGACCAGCGTGAGTTCCTCGGCCAGCTTCGGGCTGCGCAGGCTGATCTCGGAGGCGGTACGGGCGATCGCTGCATCGAGCGAGATTCCCGACTCGACGCACACGATCATCAGGTCGAGCGCGTCGGGAAACGCCTCGAAAAGCTCGCGCTGGCGCATCTCGGTGAGCCTCGCCAGCACGCCGTTGGGCAGGTAATAGCCGAAGGCGGCCGCGGCGAGCAGCGCCAGCATGGGCTGGTTGCCCTCCCACTCACGCACCTCGGTGAAAAGCAGCAAGACCACCGGCAGTGCGATCGCCAGCAGCGTCTTCGCCGCGAAGTAGATGACCGGTGCGGATTCGTTACGGAAACCGGCGTTCATGAACTTCGCGCGAATCCGGCCGATCTCCTCGTCCTTCTTCGGGGCTGCGAGCCTCGCCATGGGCCCGGCAACCCGGGCCATGCGTGCCTGCCACTCCGACGGCTCGCGCACATCGTCGAGCGCACTCGCGCCGACTACCTCCTGCAGGCGGCTGCGCACTCCGCGCCTGCGAGTCAGCAGCCCGCCAAGCCCATAGACGAAACCGGAGACTGCGACGAAAAGGGCGCCGAGGATCAGATAAGTCGTGTTCGCTTCCATCGCCGGCTCCTAGACCCTGATCTTCACGATGCGCCACATCCAGAACACGCCGGACGCCATCGCGACCAACGCGAGAACGACCAACTTCAGGCCTGCCGGATCCTTCCAGAGCACTTCCATGAAGCCGGGGCTGACCAGGTTCAGCACCAGCGCAGCGGCGAACGGCAGCAGCGTCAGCACCCAGGCCGACATGCGCCCCTCGGCGCTGAGCACGCGAATCGTGCCGTAGAGCTTGAAGCGCTCGCGGATGAGCCTGCTGATGTTGTCGAGGATCTCGGCCAGGTTGCCGCCGGTCTCGCGCTGCAATACCACGGCCACCGCGAAGAAGCGCAGGTCTTCCACAGGCACGCGCGCCGCGAGGTTCATCATCGCGTCGGACACCGGCAGGCCGTAGTTGACTTCCTCGAACGCTGAGGCGAACTCGCCGCCGATCGGATCGGGCAGTTCCTCGGACACCATCTGCAGCGCGGTCGGAAACGCGTGGCCCGCGCGCAGCGCGCGTGCGATCAACTCGACCGCATCGGGCAGCTGCGCCTCGAGCCGCTTGAGCCGCTTGTTGCGCGCCATGCTCAGCCACAGGAAGGGCAGCAGCACCGAGCCGAGCCCGAGGAGGCCCGCCAGCCACAACGGCTGGCGCAATACCAGCAGAACCAGGAACACCGCCACCATCAGCATCGCGGTCGTGGCCAGAAACCGCGAAGTCCTCATCACGATGCCGGCCTGCTGCAGCGTCTTCTCGAGCGTCGCGACGCGCGGCAACGCCAGCAGCAGCTTGCCGAGGCCGCCAAGGCGATCGGCCTCGCGGGCCTTGATCAACGACGAAGCCTCGATCCCGTGCCCCCCCGCGTGAAGTGCACGCAAGCGGCGCTCGAGCTGGCGCACTTCGGCGCTGCTGGTGTCGTGCCACAGCATGAACCCGCCCTCGAGCAGCAGCACGACCGCCAGGAAGCAGACCAGCAGGAAGATCGTCAAACCCCAGTCCATCGTTGCTCCCGTTGCCGCCCCTCGGGCGTTCAGTCGTAGGTCCTGCCCGGATCGAACATGTCGTCCGGCAGCCTGATGCCGCGCACCGTGAGCCGTTCCAGGAACTTCGGGCGTACCCCCGTCGCGTGGAACCGCCCGACGACCTGGCCGTCGGGCTGCACGCCGGTCTGGCGAAACACGAACACTTCCTGCATCGTGATCACGTCGCCCTCGAGGCCGGTGATCTCCGACAGGCTCACGATCTTGCGCTTGCCGTCGCTCAGGCGCGCCACCTGCAGCACTGCGGTGAGCGCCGATGCGATCTGCTGGCGCATGGCTTTCGGCGAGAGTGCCATCCCGGCCATGCCGAGCATGTTCTCGACGCGGGTCAGCGCGTCACGAGGCGAGTTGGCATGCACCGTGGCCATCGAGCCTTCGTGGCCGGTGTTCATCGCCTGCAGCATGTCGAGCGTTTCGGCGCCGCGCACCTCGCCGATGATGATCCGGTCGGGGCGCATGCGCAGGCTGTTGCGTACCAGCGCACGCTGCGTCACCTCGCCCTTGCCTTCGATGTTGGGCGGACGGGTCTCGAGCCGCACCACGTGAGGCTGCTGCAACTGCAGCTCGGCCGCATCCTCGATCGTTACGATGCGCTCGGTATCCGGGATGTAACCGGACAGCACGTTGAGCAGCGTGGTCTTGCCGGTGCCGGTGCCGCCCGAGATCAGCAGATTGAGCTTCGCGGTGACCATGCCGCCGAGCAACGCCGCGAGTTCGGGCGGCAGCGACTTGTGCCGAACCAGGTCGTCCATCTTCAGCGGAACGGCCGCGAAACGGCGGATCGACAGCAGCGGTCCGTCGATCGCCAGCGGCGGGATGATCGCGTTCACCCGCGATCCGTCGGGCAAGCGTGCATCGACCATCGGGCTCGACTCGTCGACGCGCCGCCCCACGCGCGAGACGATCTTGTCGATCACCTTCATCAGGTGCTCGTCGCTGTCGAAGCGGATCGCAGTCTGCTCGAGGCGCCCGGCCCGTTCGACGTACACCGACTTGTGAGTATTGACCAGGATGTCGGAGACGGTCGGATCGGCCAGCAGCGGCTCGATCGGGCCGAGCCCCATGATCTCGTTCTGGATGTCGACGACGATCTGCTTGCGCTCGGCCGCGTTCAGCGCCGCGCCGGCCTCGCCGATCAGCCGCTCGACCAGGATGCGCAGTTCCTCGCGCAACCGCTCGGGCGCCATCCTCCCCATCACCTCGACGTCGACGCGGTCGAGCAGTTGAGTGTGCAGGTCGGTGCGCAGTGCGCGGTACGCGGCGCTCTCGGCGCCGGCAACGAAAGCCGCGCCCGCGGGATGCGACATCTGGATCGTGTTCAGTCTTTCGCGCAACGACATGCCGCCTCCCTCACAGAGACAATCCGAACCAGCCACGCTTGCGGGCGTGCTCCTGCGGAGCCAGCCTGTCAGCCAACGACGCCAGCGCCTTCGACACGGGATCGCGCGGCGCGCTCCTCAGAATCGGAATGCCGTGGTTGATCGCGTGTGCCACCGCAGCGAAGCTGTTGGGTACCTCGAGATCCACCGGCGTGCCGAGCGCCTTCTGCACGTCCGCCGAAGTGATCTCGCCCCCCTTTTCCCAGCGATTGACGATCACGTGCAGCTTGTCGCGCGCGTAGCCCAGGGTGGTGAGCAGCGTCATCAGCCGTCGGGCGTCGTGAATGAACGGCAACGTCAGCTGCAGGGTCAAATACAGCGCCTCGGCCTGGTCGAGTGCACGCACCGCCGCTCCGTCGAGGAGCCTCCCCATGTCGAGCAGCACGAAGTCGAAGCGCTCCCGGGCGGCCGTCAGGATGCGCTCGACCGCCGCCGGAGTCACGTCCATCGCGCCTTCGGGCGTGTCGGGCGCAGCGAGCACACGCAGATTCGGTGCGACCTCCATCATGCTCGACTCGAGGAACGTCGGATCGAGCCGCGACACGTCGCGTGCCAGGTCGGCGATCGTGGTCGCCGGCCGTGCCTCGGTGAGGAACAGCGCCGCGTCTCCGAAGTGCAGGTTCAGGTCGATCAGCGCCACGCGCTGCCCGCGCGCCGCAAGCGCATACCCGAGGTTGGTCGACAGGAAGGTGGAACCGCTGCCGCCCTTGGCCGGCAGGAACGCCAGCACGCGTCCCTTGCGGGCACTGCCACGATGCGCCATCAGCCGCTCGAACTGACGCGCGTAGGCCGCTTTCAGTTCTCCGTTGGCCAGGGGCGTGGGAACTACCTCGCGCACACCGGTACGCATGACCTGCAACAGGTAGTCCGGCGAGCGTTCCGGCGAGAGCATGATCACCGAGGTGGCCGGCGAGCCGTTCAGCGCGGCTTCGATGCGGCGCAGCGCGGCTTCGTCGAGCGGCGGCAGCTCGGCCACGACCAGGTCCGGGCGGCCACGCTCGATCTCGATCGCCAGGTCTTCGGCGCGGCCGAGTGCCGAGGTGACGCCGAGCGATTCGTCGGGCGGCGGGAGCTGCCGCACCAGCTCCGCCAATCCGTCGGAGCTGGGCGCGAACAAGGTGAGCTTGAGTGTCATCCGATGCTGCCTGAGCTGTGGTGTCAGGTAATCCGGGATCTACGGGGAAACCGTATTGCCGCCGATGCCAAGGATGTTGAAGGTCGGCGGCGGTTCCTTGAACCCCTTCTGGTACTGCTCGATCGTGTTCTGCGCCGCGACCCCGTCGATGCCCGAGACCGGATCCGTGCTGCGCCCGGCCGCCGGGTTCAGCGTCTGCTGAGCCCGCGCCTGGCGTACTGCATCGCCGAACTGCATGTCGAGCGTGCGCGTCTCCACCGGCGGCAGCCCCGCGCAACCCGCAAGCAGCACGGCTGCAAGCGAGACGGCGGCGGCAGCCGCGGCGCTGTGTCGTACCTTGCCTTGCATGCTCGTCTCCTTGCTCATTTCATCGTGAAGCCGCCGGCTGCCGGAACGCTATCGACGGCACCGCGCGGCGTCTGGGCGGCAGATTGGGGTTGCGCCGGACGGTCGGGCGGCACGTCGCCGTTGCCGCTGCCTTCGAGCTGACCGTTCAGGAAGAACTCCGCGCGCGACGGCGGGGTGTACGCGTCGGTGGGCAGAGCAACCTCCGGGCCCAGCGGCTTGACCAGTCGGGGCGTGATCAGGAACATCAGTTCGGTACGGTCGGTCTGGAACTCGCTGCTGCGGAACAGGGTTCCGAGAACCGGCAGCTCGCCCAGCACCGGCAGCCGCTTCACGCTCTCGGTGACGTTGTTCTTGATCAGGCCCGCAATCGCGAGGCTCTGCCCGTCCATCAGCTGTACCGAAGTCTGCGCGCGCCGCGTCGTGAAGCTCGGCAATACCGCGGTGACCCCGTTGATCGTGGTGAACGGCGAACCTGTCTGCGAGAGCTCGGACACTTCCGGCGCCACCTTCAGGTGGATGCGCGCGCCGTCGAGCACGACCGGCGTGAACTTCAGCCCGACGCCGAACTCCTTTTCCTCGAGCGTGATCGTCGTACCGCCCGTAGCCGTGTTTTCCCGGGCGACCGGAATGAAGATCTTGCCCCCCGCGAGGAAGCTCGCCTCCTGCCCGCTGATCGCGACGATGTTGGGCTCGGCCAGTACCTTGATCAGGCCGTCACGCCGCTCGGCGTCGACCGTCAGCGAGGTGTTGTTGCGCACGGCGCCGAGCAGCCCGGCCGAGTCGGTCAGCAGGCTGCTCAGGATGGAATAGCGCCAGTTGCCGCCGGTGCGCGAGGCGTCGATGCCCACGCCGAGCTTGTCGAGCAGGTTCTTCGAGACCTCGGCCACCTTGACCTCGAGCATCACCTGCTGCGGTTGTGCCACGCGCAGCATGTTGATCACCTTCGGTTCCTGCGACTTGCGACTGCTACCGGACTGACTCACCACCTCCTTCTGATCGATCGAAATGGCCTGCCCCTGGCGCGCCACCTGGTCGCCTGCCATCACCTGCAGCTGCAGGCCGCGCGAATAGGTGCGCACGAAGGACTCGGCGACCTCGACCGCCTGCGAAGCCTTGAGCGCGCTCGACACCAGGCCCGTCAGCACCAGCGAATCGGAAGCCGACCGCACCTTGATATCCTCGCCCGGCAGCAGGGTACGGATGCGCTGCTCGAGCGCGCTTGCGTCAGCAGCGACCGAGACGTCGACGATCGTGGTTGGCGCGTTCCGGCGCCACATGATCACGTTGGTCGAACCGAAAGTCTTGCCGAGCAGGTAAAGCTCGCGCGCGCTGATCAGCGTCACGTCCGCCACCGCCGGGTTGCCGACCGAGATGCGTTCGATCGGCGCGGGCAACCGCACCAGCGTCGACTTGCCGACCACCAGTTCCATCGCCGGTCCGATTTCGCTCGGGATGTTCCCGTCGGAGAGTGCCTGCGGCACCGCCTGCGGCACGAACGAGGGTTTCGCCTGCGTCGTGCCCTTGATCACGGCGGGGGCACGCTTGTCGGCCTGCTGCGCCCCTGCGGTGGCGATGCCGAGGAGTGCCAACGCCGCCGCGACTGCGGTCTGCTTCATGTTCATCTTCTTCATGCTTGCCTCTTCCCGCTTTACAGGTCGGTGCTGGAACGCTGCACACCGCGGATCACTTCGACGCGGGCATCGTCCTTCGGCGCCGCAGCCACCGGCGGCGGCGCACGGCGCACCACGCGACGTGCTGCCGGCCTCGGTTCCGCAGGTGCAGGCGCCGCAGCGACCGGCGGTGCGGGCGGCGGCGTGTCGCCGAGCAGATCAGCCTTGCGGATCCCGTCGGTTTGCGCCTGATTCACGTCGATCTGATTGCGCAGCACCAGCGACAGGTTGCCCACGCTGCGTGCGAGGTCGATGCGCTCGGCCTCCTCAGGCGTGACCTCGAGCGTGACCGCGTTGACCACCCGCGGCTTGGTGTCGTCGCGGCTGGCTTCCTGCGCCACCGCAAGCACCAGAATGCGTTCGAGCACGATCTTCGAGACCGGTCGGTCACGCTCGTCCTGCGTATTCACCAGCACGTCGACGTAGTTGCCCGGCAGCGCAAAACCGGCAACGCCGACCACCTCGTTCACCTTGACGGTGATCGCCCGTCGACCCTGGCCGATCACCGCGGAGAGGCCGCCCTTGGTGCCCACCGGCGCGAGCTTGGCCTCGAGCACCGGCTCGCCGCGCAGCAGTTGGGTACGCACTACGCGCCCGTCGACTCCCTCCGCCTTCGCGAACGACCCTGCCGGCACCGAACCGGCCGGCCAGGGCACGAGCGTCACCATCGACGCGTTCAGCGGCTGGCCGAGCTCGATGTCGCGCGCGGCCACCACCACGTGTGATTCGGTCTTGGCCAGACTCTGTTCGTTCAGCCAGCGTGCCGCCAGCACCATCGCGGCGATGCCGGCGACGAGCGACAAGAGCAGCATGATCAACGCACGTGAACCCTTCATGTCATTCCCCCGTGATCCCCTGCACATCCATCGTTTGAGATGCAATTGGCTCGCCAAGCGGGCCCTCGTCTTCGGCCGCGAAGTACAGCTGCCAGGCCCAACGCAGCGTCTCCTGCGTCAGGCGCGGTTCGACCCCCTCGTAGACCGCGCGATCGCGCACCTTCAGCACCAGGTCGAGCGGATAGGCCGGCAGCAGCGGCGTACCGGTGCCGCCGTGCAATTCGCGCACGAGGCAGTCGGCAACAGTCTCGTCGTGCGCCACGCCCGCGCGCTCGCACGCCTGGCGGAAGACGCGCCGGTACGACGTCTCGTCCATCGCGCCGAGCCGCACTTTGTAGCCGAGCCGGCGCACGAAGGCCGGGTCGTCGAGACTGGCCGGTGCAAGGTTCGAAGAGAAGATCACCTGCACGTCGAAAGGCACCTGGAAAGTCGCACCGGTATGCAGCGAGAGGTAGTCGACGCGCCGGTCGAGCGGCGTGATCCAGCGGTTCAGGATCTGGCGCGCCGCACCGCGCTGGCGACCCAGGTCGTCCAGAACCAGCAGCCCGTTGTTGGCTTTCAACTGCGGCGGCGCCTTGTAGAAGCGCGAAACCGAGTCGCGCTCGAGATCCATCATCGCCAGCGTCATCTCGCCACCGAGCCTGACCACTGGCCGGCGGCACAATACCCAGCGCGCGTCGGGCTGGCGCGAGCGGTCGAGCGATCCGCCGCCCGCCGCGACGTCGATCCGGCGATGGACCGCGGAATCGAACACCTGGACGATCTCGCCGTCGATCTCGATCGCATGCGGTACCCAGATGGCGCCATCCACCACCTCGACCAGATGCTCGGCGAGCCAGGTCTTTCCGCTCCCGCTCGCACCGTAAAGAAACAGCGGGCGCTGCGAGTTCAGTGCCGCACCGAGCGTGACGATCAGTTCCGGCGCTATCACCAGCGACGCGAGCGCGGTTACAAGACGTTCGGGTGCGATACGCCGCGCGGCACCGCGGCCGCCAGTGAACTGCTGGCGTTCGACGCGCGCGACGTAGTCACGCAACGACACGGGTGCCGGGCCGACGTACTGATTGCGCCGCAATGCTTCGTCGGCGCGCGCACGGCCCGTTTCGCTGAGCGTGTAACGGACGTCGGCGTCGAAGCTGCCCCGGCGCGGAACCTCGACGAAGCGTTCCTCGCGCAGGAAGCCGAGCAGTCGCTCGAGCAGCGGGAGGGGCAGCGCCAGCCGCGCACCCAACTCCGCAATGGAAGTGTCCCCGCCATGCCTCAGGTGTTTCAGGACGAGATCGATCGCCAACGATGCCGGCAACCCCGTGGCCTCCAGCGAGGCCGGAGGTTCGACCGTCTCCATCGGAGCCCGGCGAGATTCGGGTAGCGGGACTGCGCTCATGCGCTCACTCCAATGAGCTGGAGTACGCCGAGCAGCAACGCCCCGCCCGAGATCGCGAACGCAAACGGCATACGGTCGGCGCTGTCGGTGCGCGGGTCGAACTGCGGGCCGACGCCGCCGCCCAGCGCGGCGAGTCGACCAAAGACAATCAGTTGCAGGTTCGCGAATACCGCGCGTCGCCGTGCGCGGTCGAACAGACGCAGAGCCACGAGCACACCGCCTGCGAGGAACACCAGCAGAACCAGTCCAGGGAGTGCCTCGAGGCCGAAGAAAGCGCCGAGCATCGCCATCAGCTTCACGTCGCCGGCGCCCACCGTGCGCGTCAGGTAAAGCACCAGAAAGCCGGCAAATGCCGCGCCAGCACCCGACAAGGCGGATGCAGAGCCGATGGCGCCGGGCGCTCCGGCGGCGAACAGACCGGCGCCGGCCGCACCGAACGTCTGCCAACCGAAGGCAGCGATCAATCCCGTGAATACGAGATAGTTCGGAATCCGCCGTACACGGAGATCTGAGACGCAGATCGCTGCAAGAAGCAGCGGTAAAGCCGCCCGCATCCCCCAAAGGCCCGCCAGATGCGCGAACTCGGAAAAGGCCGCATCGCTCAGCACTATGCGCCTCCGATCACGAGAAGAGTCGTGTTGAATACGGATCCGTCGAGCTTCGAACCCTTGGTGCCAGGCAACGCCATCGCTCCACTGATCGCCACAACGCCCGAGATATGCGCCAGTCCAGACAATGCGCACCCGTGAGCGACGGCAACGGCTTCACCGTGCGGCAGCGGCAGCGGTACTTCCGGAAGCGGCATGGACTGAGTGCTCGAGGTAATTCGAATCGGTGTAAGCCGGTCGATTCCAGCGCCTGGTGACGCAAGCTCCACGCGTGGAATCAACCGGTCTGCCTCAACGTACGACGCCCTTGGCGCCCGGCACGTTATGGCCGGAGGTTTCCGGCGACCGTACCGAAAATGTTGTTGAGGTTGGTGCCGGTCAACCGCACCGCGGTGACGATTACGACCGCGATCAGTGCGGCGATCAGTCCGTACTCGATCGCAGTCACGCCCTCTTCGTCTCGGCCGAACTGCTTGGCTGCCTGGATGAAACGACCCATGTCAAAGCTCCTTGCGAAAAGCCGCCGCGAGTGGCGACATAACGAGCCGTCGAAGGGGACGGCGCCCTTGCTTCCCCTCACGTCCCGCCCGGGAGCGATCGGGTCACCTGCCTGCTGCTCCACCGTTCGTCGGGAGAGCATTGACGGCATCTTCGATACGCGGCTTCGATCCGCCGATGACATCTTTCACGCGCCGCATGCGAAAAGCGGTCCTCTTTCACGATACGTGCATTTTTCCTCTCGCTGCGAACCACCTGCGTTGCAAACTCATGCCGTCCGTCGGATGGCCGCGACAACGCCCTGCCAGCGACCGGCGATGCGCAATCGAAGCGAGGGTGCTCCCGATGAACGTTCAGTACAGTCCGACGACAGGTTCACCGCCGAGGCGCCACCAGCACGGGGTCGCCGCGGTCGAGTTCGGACTGGTTGCACTGCTCTTCTTCACGGTGTTGTTTTCGATCATCGACTGGTCGTATCTGTTCTTCGCGAACCTTTCGATGCAGCATGCGGTACGCGAGGGCGCGCGTTACGCAGTGGTCGGCAGAAGCGACCTGGCTCCCGACGATCGGCCTGGAGATCGTTGCGCCGCAGTGCGCGAAAAGATCCGGCAGCAGTCGTGGGGGCTGTACGAACGCGCCAATTCGATCACGACTTTCAAGACGATCGACGGCGCCGGGAACATCGTGACGCTCGGCGGCAACTCATGCTACGGCGCCGGCCAGCTGATCGTGGTTCAGGTCGACAGCCGCGTGCCGGCGCTCACGCCGTTCGTTCGGCCGTTCTTCGGTGCAAGCGGCGGCGAGTACCGGTTTACCGTCGCCGCAACGATGAAAAACGAGGCATGGCAATGACTGGAGCACCAGACCAGGGGCGAATCGCCATCGTGGTTCGACGTCTTCGGCGCCGGTACGCGAGCGGTGTCGCGACCGTGGAGCTGGCCCTCGTGCTGCCGGTCTTGCTGGTTCTGGCACTCGGCGTCATCGACTTCTCGCGTGCAATCCAGTTCAACAACGTGCTGGTGCATCTCACGCGCGAAGGCGCGAACCTGGCGGCACGCACGACGGAACCGCCAGCCTACATCCTCAAGGCGCTGATGGACACCGCGACGCCGCTCGAAATGAACAGGGACGGCATGATGTACATCACGAAGCTGCAAGGCCAGCGCGACGGTCCGCCCAGGGTACTGAACCAGTACCGCCCGGCCTCCGGCGGGAAAGGTTCGCTTCGCAGCGCGCTCGTCACGTGCAACGGAGCCTGGTCCGCCGGCAGCTGCACGCCTTCCGGCACGCAGACGGTGACGCTGCCGGTCGCACTGAACGAAGGCGAGATCGTCTACGCCGTCGAGAGCATGTACGACTACACGCTGCTCACGCGCTACGTGGTACCGACGCTGCCGACGCTCTATTCGCTGACGATCCTCTGAACGCGCTCGAGGAACGCAAGATGTCCGGTAACTCTCGTCGCCCCCGTTTGCCACTTGCCGCCCGCCAACGCGGCCAGGTGCTCATCATCGTCGGCCTCTCCCTGGCGGTACTGATCGGTGCGGTCGGTCTGGCCATCGACTCGGGCCGCGCCTATGGAGTCAAGGCGCGGCTGAATGCCGCGGTCGATGCGGCGGCAATTGCTGCCGCGCGCGCTCTCTCCGAAGGGGCAGACGACAACGCGCGGCGCGCCAATGCGATCGCCGTGGGGGAACGCTTCTTCCGGATGAACTATCCGGACGGTTTTCTCGGTTCGACGCCGTCGGCGCCCACCATAACCGCGGTGCACGAGGCAAGCGGTTACTGGCGCGTGAACGCTTCGGCTACCGCGAGCATGCCGACCACCTTCATGCGCGTGCTCGCCGGCGACACTGTGGTGACCCCGTCCGCTGCCGGAGAGGCGATCCGGCGCGACCTGGACGTGATGCTGGTGATGGACACTTCCGGTTCGCTCAGTGCGTCCGACCTGGCGACGCTGAAGAACGCGGCGGTCAACGATTTCATCAACAAGTTCAGCGCCGGCGCCGGGGGCGACCGGGTCGGACTGGTTTCGTTTTCGTCCGGCGCGGTCATCGACTCGGCGATCAACAAGAACTCGACGCGCGGATTCAGCCGCACGCAGGTGAACAACGCGATCAACGCGCTACCGCGTGGTGGCGCGACCGCATCGGCCGAGGGCATGCGCAAGGCGGTGAGCGAACTGGACGGCGTCCCGGCCGACACCCGGTCGAGCCTGCGGGTAATCCTGTTCTTCAGCGACGGTGCGCCCAACGTGGTCAACGGCACATTCCCCCGCGCAAGCGGCGGCCCGATCACCGGAAACCTCTACTCCGAGACTTCGGGTCCGGGCAACAACGCGAACTACCCGAACTCCGCGTGGCGGATGTTTCGTGAGGACCGGCGCAACGTCTCCTGGGGATCGAGCTCGGACAACAGTGGCTACATCGTCAACAACATCACCCAGCTGCCCGCAACCGGCGGTTCCCCAACTGTCCCAGCCGCGCCTGCGGTGCCGCTGGCGAGTTACGCCGGCCACCCGTTCCCGCGGACACTCAGCGGTCCTCCTGTCACGGACACGCGCTGCAACGTGAACAAGGCCGCGCGCAACATGGTCGAAAACATCGCGAACAGCGCTCGGGGCCAGGACATCCGGATCTACACGATCGGTCTGGGCGATGCGCTCAACGATCTCGAGCCGTCGTTCTCCGGGGGGAACTGCGGGTACACCACAGCGCGCGAGCGCGGCTCGAACATCCTGAGGCGACTGGCGAACACTGCAGATTCGGACACACGCAATCCAGCCCAGCCCCAGGGGCTGTATTGCTTCGCGCGCAACGCCAGTGAACTGGGCCGCTGCTTCTCGACGATCGCCAGCGAGATCCTGCGGCTGACGCTCTGAACACCAGGTGGGCAGGTACGCCGTTCCGGCGTGCCTACTCGGCAGCCTGCGAGGTCGTCACCTTCACGTCACGCGGCGGCGCATGGCAAGGCGCCGACGTCACCAGCAAATCGGCGCCACTCGCCGCGTACCTTGCCGCGTTACCCGCACGAATCCCGCCGGCAGCCGCAAGTAGCGGACGGGGCGTCGTCGCTGCGAACTCCCGCGCAAGACCGACGAGCGCCTCCGGCGCAAGCTTGTCCACCTGCACGATGTCCGCAGCCGCTATGGCGAGCGCGACCGCACGCTCCACGGCCGAGAGTTCAGCCGCCGCCTTCCGCTCGGGCACAATGGCGTGCAGAAGCTCGATGCCCTCGGCCTCTGGGACGCTTGGCTCGATCAGTGCCCGGTGCACGTCGAACACGAAGATCGAATCTGACAGCCTCAGGCGTCGGTGAGGCACCGCGCGCCCCGATCACCTTCACGGCCCGGCGCTTGATGCCTGCCCTGTGCCTGCGCGTACACACGACGCGGCACGCGGCCGATGCCCAGACCGCGCGTCGTAATGTCACGGAACGGACAGTCGTCGAGCAGGACGCGCATCAGTTTTTCTTCGGGGGTCATGCAGGTTGCACCCTGCCGCTTTGGGTGCGACCGCACGTCAGATTGCCGGCAACACCGCGACCGCCACCAGGTCGAGCAGCACGAAGAGCACGATGCCGCGCAGTTCCATTCGCTGCGCCCCAGCGTGCACGAGTACTCGTCGATGGCCTGCGGTCAGTCGGGTATCACAAGGCGGACGACGCGGGGCGCAGCCCGGATCGTGCCGAGACGGTGCTGCTGGTGGCTGATGAGGTGCGGGCGTGGCGCGGGGTCTGAAGCCGGGATCATTGCACGATTGATTGCATTATGCGAAAATGCAATCAATCAAGTCACAGCCAGGCTTTGCAAGATGCCATCTGTCACCATCCGGAATGTGCCCGATGAAGTGCATCGCGCCATCCGCGTGCGGGCCGCCCGACACGGCCGCAGCATCGAGGCCGAGATGCGTGACATTCTGGAGTCCGCCGTGAAGCCGCAGGGCCGGGTCAAGCTCGGTTCGATGCTGGCCGAAATCGGTCGCAAGGTGAAGCTGACCGAAGAAGAGTTCGCCATCTTCGAGAGCGTGCGCGACAGAACCCCGGCCCGTGCTGCGAGCTTTGAATGATCCTGCTCGATACCAACGTGGTCTCGGAGCCGCTGCGACCAGCGCCCGAGGTTCGCGTCATCGAGTGGATCGACGCACAACCTCTGGAAACGCTCTACCTGTCTGCAATGACCGTGGCCGAACTGCGCGCCGGCGTGGCGCTGCTGCCGGCGGGCAGGCGCCGGAACAACCTGCATGAGTATCTGGAGAAGCGCGTGCTGCCCTCGTTCGCCGGTCGCGTGCTGCCGTTCGACCTGGCCTGCACGAGCGCCTATGCCGAGCTGCTGGCGACGGTTCGCAAGGCCGGCAGCGGCATCGAAACGGCCGATGCCTGCATTGCAGCAGTCGCCATTGCCAACGGATTTACCGTTGCCACGCGCGACGCAAGCCCCTTCCGGGCCGCCGGCCTGACCGTTATCGACCCTTGGGAGGGGTAAGGCAACTGCCGACAAGGCAGCAGGCCGGCATTCCCGTCATCGACTCTCAGTGCACCACCCTCTCGAACGTGAACCGCCCATCCACGAAATCCACCGGAATCACGTCGTTCGGCCCGAAGCTGCCTTCGAGCACCAGCTTCGCCACCGGATTCTCGATTCTCTGCTGGATCGCGCGCTTCAACGGCCGCGCGCCGTAGAGCGGATCGAAGCCCGCTTTCGCGAGTTCGGCCAGCGCTGCCTCCGACACCTCGAGCCCCATCTCGCGATCGGCCAGCCGCTTGCGCAGCCCTTCGAGCTGGATCTTCGCGATCGATGCGATGTGCTCGGCGCCCAGCGCGTGGAACACCACGATCTCGTCGATGCGGTTGACGAACTCGGGCCGGAAGTGCTGGCGCACCTCGACCATCACCGCGTCCTTGATGATCTCGGGGTCGTTCATCTTCGGGTCGGCGCCCAGGCGCTGGATCTCGTGCGAGCCCAGGTTCGAGGTCATCACGATCACGGTGTTGCGGAAGTCCACCGTGCGGCCCTGCCCGTCGGTGAGCCGGCCGTCGTCGAGCACCTGCAGTAGCACGCCGAACACGTCCTGGTGCGCCTTCTCCACTTCGTCGAACAGGATCACGCTGTACGGCTTGCGACGCACCGCCTCGGTGAGGTAGCCGCCCTCCTCGTAGCCCACGTACCCCGGAGGCGCACCGATGAGACGCGCCACCGAGTGCTTCTCCATGAACTCGCTCATGTCGATGCGGATCAGGTGCTCCTCGCTGTCGAACAGGAACTCGGCGAGCGCCTTGCACAGCTCGGTCTTGCCCACGCCGGTGGGGCCGAGGAACAGGAACGAACCGTAGGGGCGGCGCGGGTCGGAGAGCCCGGCGCGTGAGCGCCGGATCGCATCGGACACCAGCCGCACCGCCTCGTCCTGGCCGACCACGCGCCTGTGAAGGTGGTCTTCCATCGTGAGCAGCTTGTCGCGCTCGCCCTGCATCATCTTGCTCACCGGGATGCCGGTGGCGCGCGAGACGACCTCGGCGATTTCCTCGGCGCCCACCTTGGTGCGCAGCAGCTTCGGCCGCTCGGCCGCCCCCGCGGCCGCGCCTGCGGCCTCGGCTTCGCTGGCAGCCTTCAGGCGGCCTTCGAGCTCGGGCAGCCTCCCGTACTGGATTTCGGCGAGCTTGTCGTACTGGCCCTTTCTCTGCAGATCGGCCATCTGCGCGCGCAACTGGTCGATCTCGGTCTTGATCTGCGCCGAGCCGAGCACGGCAGCCTTCTCGGCGCGCAGCACTTCGTCGAGGTCGGCATATTCGCGCTCCAGGCGCGCGATCTCCTGCTCGATCACTTCGAGCCGCTTCTTCGAGGCGTCGTCGGTTTCCTTCTTCACCGCCTCGCGCTCGATCTTCAGCTGGATGATGCGGCGGTCGAGCCGGTCCATCGCTTCCGGCTTGCTGTCGATCTCCATCTTGATGCGCGCGGCCGCCTCGTCGATCAGGTCGATCGCCTTGTCGGGCAGGAAGCGGTCGGTGATGTAGCGGTTGCTGAGCTCGGCAGCGGCAACGATCGCCGGGTCGGTGATGTCGACGCCGTGGTGCAGCTCGTAGCGCTCCTGCAGGCCGCGCAGGATCGCGATCGTGTCTTCCACCGTCGGCTCGCCGATCAGCACTTTCTGGAAGCGGCGCTCGAGCGCGGCGTCTTTCTCGATGTACTTGCGGTATTCGTCGAGCGTGGTGGCACCGATGCAGTGCAGCTCGCCGCGCGCCAGCGCCGGTTTCAGCATGTTGCCGGCGTCCATCGCGCCTTCGGCCTTGCCGGCACCCACCAGCGTGTGCAGTTCGTCGATGAAGACGATGGTGCGACCTTCCTCGGCGGCGAGTTCCTTCAACACCGCCTTCAGGCGCTCCTCGAACTCGCCACGGTATTTCGCGCCGGCGATCAGTGCCGCCATGTCGAGCACCAGCACGCGCTTGTCCTTGAGCGTCTCGGGAACGCTGCCGTCGAGAATGCGCTGCGCCAGACCCTCGACGATCGCGGTCTTGCCCACACCCGGTTCGCCGATCAGCACCGGATTGTTCTTGGTGCGCCGCTGAAGGATCTGGATCGCGCGCCGGATCTCCTCGTCGCGGCCGATCACCGGATCGAGCTTGCCTTCGCGCGCGCGCTCGGTGAGGTCGATCGTGTATTTCTTCAGCGCCTCGCGCTGGCCTTCGGCCTCGGCGTTGTCGACGCTGGCCCCGCCGCGCACCGCGTCGATCGCGGCCTCGAGCGCCTTGCGGGTGAGCCCTCCTTCCTTCGCGATGCGACCGGCCTCGCCCTTGTCTTCGGTGAGCGCGAGCAGGAACATCTCGGTGGCGACGAACTGGTCGCCGCGCTTGAGCGCCTCTTTTTCCGACAGGTTCAGCAGGTTCACCAGCTCGCGGCCCACCTGCACCTCGCCGCCGGTGCCCGACACCTGCGGCAGCCGCTTGATCGCGGCATCGGCGGCGGTCTTCAGCGCCGGTACACGCACCCCCGCACGCTCGAGCAATGTGCGTCCCGACCCGTCGGCCTGGCCGGCGATCGCCGCCAGCAGGTGCACCGGCTCGATGTACTGGTTGTCGTTGGCCAGCGCGAGGCTGTGCGCGTCCTGCAAGGCCTGCAGGAACTGGGTGGTGAACTTGTCTTGGCGCATGGGCTCTCCCGGAATGGCTGGCGCGGGGCCTGCCCGCGTCGACTGCGAGGCATCTGCGGGCGCGGCCGGAGGTTTTCAAGGGCGGGCGCGCCGCCCGGGTGAGACAATGGGGGCGTCCGAAGCCGACCGACGCCCATGTCCAGACTCTTCAGCCCGCTGCAACTTCGCTCGCTCACCCTCCCCAACCGCATCGTCGTCTCGCCGATGTGCCAGTACTCGGCGGTCGAGGGCCGCGCACAGCCCTGGCACGCGGTGCACTGGGGGCGGCTGACGCTCGGCGGCGCCGGGCTGGTGCTGATCGAGGCCACCGGCGTGGAGCCGGCGGGCCGGATCTCGCCCGGCTGCCTGGGCCTGTACGACGACGCCACCGAGCAGGCACTAAACGAAGTGCTGCGCACGGTGCGCAGCGTGGGCGGGTCGGCGATCGGCATCCAGCTGGGTCACGCCGGCCGCAAGGCGTCGACCGCGCGCCCCTGGGAGGGCGGCGGGGCGCAGCTGGCCCCCGATGCCGGCGGCTGGACGACGGTCGCGCCCAGCGCGGTGCCGATGAACGACGGCGACGCGCCGCCGCACGCGCTCG